>NZ_SISB01000023.1 GCF_004310295.1 Pseudomonas sp. BGI-2
GCGTAATCATCGAGTGCTGCGCGAGCATATTCGTAGCCCACAGGTGCATGTTCCTTCCTCGCCGACAACTGACTTCCAGCGATATCAGTATGGAAGAGAAAGGAACGGACTACCTATATCGCGAGCAGGCTCGCTCCCACAGGGATAGTGCAAGCCTCAGGTTCCACGTCGTACCTATGGGAGTGAGCCTGCTCGCGATGGCCGCGCCACAAATTTAACTTTTTCACCCGCAATGGATCGCACGGATTTGGCCAGGACAGCCGGGCTGTTGTTTTCGTCTTCCGTCATTGCCCACAACCACAACAAAGGCAACAGGAGCATTTTTCATGAGTTCATCGAACGCCGGGCAAAACGCCGGGCAACTGGAAACCCGCGGCATCGAACCGGTGCCGGAAGCGGAGTGCAACGGTCATCCGCTGCAACTGTTCTGGGTCTGGTTCGCGGCCAACATTTCCATCCTCGGCCTGCCGCTGGGTGCCACGCTGGTGGCGTTTCGCGGGTTGGCGATCTGGCAGGCAATCATCGTCGCGATCCTCGGCGCCGCGGGTTCCTTCGCGGTGGTCGGGATCATCTCCATCGCCGGTCGCCGTGGTCGGGCGCCAAGCCTGACACTGTCGCGAGCGATCTTCGGTGTGCGCGGCAACATCGGCCCGACCCTGGTCTCGCTGATGTCGCGGCTGGGCTGGGAAACCGTCAACACTACCACCGCCGCCTTCGTGCTGCTGTCGCTGTGCTCAATCCTGTTCGGTTCGCCGGTGGAAGCGAAAAGCGCGCCGGTATTGACCCTGATCTTCATCGCGATTTTCGTGCTGCTGACCTTGTCGGTGTCCGGCCTCGGTCACGCCACATTGCTGGTGATCCAGAAGTGGGCGACTTACGTGTTCGGTGCGCTGAACATTCTGGTCGGCGGCTTCCTCTGCGCCACCATCGACTGGAACGCGGTGTTCAACGCCACGCCCGCGCCGCTGAGCGCGATGATTATCGGCGTCGGCACCATGGCCGCCGGCACCGGGATCGGCTGGGCCAACGCGGGTGCCGACATGTCGCGCTATCAGCACCGCAGCGTCAAAGCCGTGCGTCTGGTGGCATCGGCGGCATTCGGTGCGGGGATTCCGCTGGTGCTGCTGATCACCCTCGGCGGCTTGTTGTCGGTGGGCAACAACGAACTGGCGTCGGCCACTGACCCGATCATCGCGATCCGCGACATGCTGCCGACCTGGATGGCCGTGCCGTACCTGATCACCGCGTTCGGCGGGTTGCTGCTGTCGAACAACCTGTCGGTGTATTCCGCCGGTTTGACCACGCTGACCCTCGGCCTCAAGGTCAAGCGCGTCTATGCCGTGGTGGTCGACATCGTCGCGATCTTCGCCGGTTCGATTTATTTCATGCTGATCGCCGACAGTTTCTACGGCCCGTTCATTACCTTCATTTCGCTGCTGGCGGTGCCGATCACGGCGTGGGTCGGGATCTTCGTCGTTGACCTGATTCATCGTCATTACTACAGCCCCAAAGACTTGCTGGATGTCAGTCCGAGCAGCGCCTACTGGTACAACGGCGGTATCGAGTGGCGTGCGTTTGGTGCGTGGGCGCTGGCGATCGTGCTGGGCTTCAGCTTCACCACCATTGGCACCACCGAACAAAACGTCTGGTTCCGCGGTTTCCTGTCTGATTCTTGGCTGGGTCACAACGGCCTCGGCTGGATCGTGACGTTCCTGGTGGCCGGCGGGATCTATTGGGTACTCGGTGGGGCCAAGGATCGTCGCGCCGCAATCACCGAGAACGCTCATGCTTAGGTGCCCAGTCTCACAAGTACTGTTCCTTTTTGACGGTGTTTGTTGTCGCCATGCTGCGTTGCCGCTCCTCGCCATAGCGAGCTATGACTCGTCGCGGCGCCTTGCCTGACGGCAACAACCACTCGCCAAAAGAGGAACGTATTTGTGAGACAGGGCACCAGGTTGCTGCACACCGGCCAGGTCATTATCGACCTGGTCATGGCCGTGGATAAATTGCCTCAACCGGGCGGCGACGTGCTGGCGCAGTCCGCCCGTTTCGAAGCCGGCGGCGGTTTTAACGTGATGGCCGCCGCTGCGCGTAACGGGCTGCCGGTAGTCTATCTCGGCCGTCACGGCACCGGTCGTTTCGGCGACCTGGCCCGTGAGGCGATGAAGGCTGAAGGCATTCGGATCGGCATCGCACACAAGGCCGAACGGGATACCGGGTTGTGCGTTGCGGTAACCGATGCGTCGGCCGAGCGCAGTTTCATTTCCTACATCGGCGCCGAGGGCGAATTGACGGCCGAGGACCTGGCGAGCGTGCCAGCCGAGGCGGGCGACTACGTTTACGTCAGCGGCTACAGCCTGCTGCACGCCGGCAAGGCCCAGGCGCTGGTGGAGTGGGTGCTGGGTTTGCCGAAAGCGGTCAACGTGGTGTTCGATCCGGGACCGTTGGTGGATTCGCCGGATCAGCCACTGATGCAGGCGTTGCTACCGCGCATTGATCTGTGGACCAGCAACAGCGTTGAGGCGCTACGATTTACCGGGGCGTCGGACATTGCCGAGGCGCTGGACCGGCTGACCGATCATCTGCCGACCGAAGTGTTGATGGTGGTGCGCGATGGCCCGCAAGGGTGCTGGATCAGCCAGCGCGGCGACCGACAGCATGTGCCCGGTTTCAAGGTTGAAGCGGTGGACAGCAATGGTGCCGGCGATGCGCATGCCGGAGTGTTTCTGGCCGGGTTGGCGCAGGGGTTGTCGGCGGGTGAGGCGGCGCGGCGGGCGAATGCGGCTGCGGCGCTGGCGGTCACTCGGTGGGGGCCGGCGACTTCGCCTGGGGTGGATGAGGTGGATGAGTTGATCAGGAAGACATCTAGCGTCTGAGCTGCCGTCTTCGCGAGCAAGCCCGCTCCCACAGGGGATTTGTGAACGACACATATCCCCTGTGGGAGCGGGCTTGCTCGCGAAGGGGCCACTAAATTCACTAGAGATCCTGAACGGATTTCTCCGGCAGCTTTTATAGACGCTCAAACGGTCGCAGCCGCGCACGACTGCGACCTGATTCATCTTGTTAAACGTCCAGCTTTCGCGCGGCCTCGACCCCTGCCGCGCTGAGTTTGATCGGCAGTTGCAGCGAGTGTTCGCCGGCCTCGTTACAGGTCACATGCCCGTGCTGAATCAGTCCGCGATCCTGCAGCGTGGCGAGGGTGCTGGCCACGACTTTCTCCCCCCGGTAATTGTCCAGGACCTCTTTGCCCAAGCCATTTGGATGAGCGTGCAGCAGACGGGTCAGGACTTCTTTCTCAAGGTTTTTATCGACGTTCATGGTTACCTCTTCATGGATGTGGATAGGTGCAACTCGCGTGGGCGAACTATTGGCTGGCACCGCCTTCGGAACCCGAGCCACCGGTGGTGGTTTTCGAGCCCATGCCGGCGCCGGCGTTATCGGGTGTCTGGGTGTCCGGCAGGTTCATTCCACCTTGACGGCCCGCGTCGTTGCCCTGAGTCCGTGGGTCGGTGCCCGTGGACGCAGGCACGCTGCTGTCAACGCCCGTGCCATTGGTGTTCATGCCGGGCGAGCCTTGGGTGGTCGGGGATTTTGGACCTTCGACCGGGTTGGTCGGGCCGGTACCGGTGGTGGAGGTCGCCGCGAAAGCGGCAGAGGACAACAGCGTGGCGAGAGCGAGGGCAGTCAAGCGGGACGTGATCATGGTGTCGTCTCCATTCAATTAGAGTCCTTACCTGATGTTGGTCCGCCCCCGATTTGGATTGGTGCCTGATGAACGACGAACGGTCTAGGCCTGTTGCAACGACCTGGCGTCGACGACCCGGCGCCAGATCAATCGGCCCACGGTGATCAGCCAGTTCAACAGCGCTACGGCGAGAACGGTGAGCAGAAGTGTCGTCATCCCGTGTTCGACGATGATCTTCCCGGCCAGCAACGGAAAACCGAACACGCCGATGAAGTACGACAAGCTGAACAGCAACAACGATTGCGAGGTAGTGCCGTGCGGCGCTTCGTTCGCCGCCAGTCCATTGATCACCGAATACGTCAGCCCGTAACCGACCCCGAGCATCATCGCCGCCAGCACGTAGCTGAACCCGTTGTCGACCACGAAACCGAACAGCACAATCGAGCCCATCATCAGCGCCGACAGCAGGCAGGATGCGCGGAACGGATCGCGCTTGACCACGAAGCCGGCAATCAACATTCGGCTGCTGATCGCCGCGCCCATGAAGCCGAAAAAGAACAGTGAGTAGTCCAGTGAGCGAGACGCCGCGTAACTGGTTTGAAAGCTCGACAGGCCGCCGAATACGCACCCGCCGAGGCCGACCATGACGATCGGGAACAGCGCTTTGGACGACAGCACCTGAGCGGTGGCGCGCCAGGAAATGCGCGCGACTGTGGTGGTGGGCGAGGGCGCTTTTTTCAGCTGCGAATCCAGCCGCCAAAACAGCAACACGCCGATCAGACTGGCCAGCGCCGCGAGGTAAAACGCGGTGGTCACCGGATAGCCCAGCGCACTGGCCGCGCGGCCCAACAATGGCCCGGTGCCGATCCCGGTCATCATGCTGCCGGACAGCAGCGCGAAGTACTTGGCGCGTTGCGCGGGCGTTACCAGACTCGCGACGATAATCGGCCCCAAGGTGTAAAACACCCCCCAACCCAGGCCCAGCAGCAGTCCGAAAAACAGCAACAGATTGCCGAATCCCGGCGTCAGCGCGAAGCCCAGGCTGGCCGCCACCAACAGTAGACCAAACAGTGCAATCGAACGCGCCGCGCCGAGCAGATCGGACAGGTGTCCGGAGACAATCACCGCCGCAAACGTACTGAGCATCGCCGCTGAAATCACGCTGCCGGCATCGTGTTCGTTGCCGCCCCGTGAACCGATCAGCAGCGACAACAAAAACGTTGAGCCGTAGGACAGCGACAGCAAATAACTGGCGAGGCAAAACAGGCCGAACAACCTGCTTGAGACGTGGGGCGTTGCGGTAGACATGACGCGGTTCCTTGACCCGAAAAAGTCGCTATCCGTCTATCTACCATGCGAGTCGTCAACGTTAGGTCCGAGGTTATCGATGCCAGGGTTACCGCCGGCCGGAGTAATGGGGTCAGCTGATGCCGATTTCTTCCTTGAACAGCTCCATGAAACCCTTCAAACGCTCATGCCTGATCCGCGCCAGTCGTTGGCCGGTTGGCGTCTGGAAACCGTCCGCCAGGTGCAGCAGCTTGGTCTGAAAGTGATCAAGGCAAAAGCGCTTGTCATCATAGTCCCGCGCTTTCGCTTCCGGGTCTTGCGGGTCGTACAGCGCGCTGCCCATGCGTCCTGCGATGTAGAAAGTCCGCGCTACGCCGAGCATGCCGAGAGAGTCGAGACGGTCGGCGTCCTGCATGATCTTAGCTTCGAGCGAGGTCGGGGTGATGTTGGCGGAAAAACTGTGGGCTTCAGTGGCGTGGGCGACCGCACTGATTTTTGCGCTTGGCCAATCCAAGTCAGCCAACACGGCAGACGCCTTCTCGGCGGCCAGTCTTGACGCTTGCGAGCGCAACGGCGAATTCTTCTCCACCGCCACGCAATCATGCAAAAGCACCGCCGCCAGCAACACTTCAAGATCGCCGCCTTCTACAGCATGAAGTGTGCGCACGTTGTGCCAGACGCGCTGCAAATGCGACAGATCGTGGGCGCCATCTTCCGAGGGTTCCAGTGCGTGGGGCAGCAGCTCCGCAGCGAGAGTTTGCAGCGGCGCAAAAGCATCAGTAGGCATAAACTTCCTGTTAAGTGAAAAACGTACTTGTCAGCGACACAACCCTGTAGCAGCTGGCGAACTGTGGTGAGGGGATTTAGCGAAACGTCGCACCGCCCCGTTCGGCTGCGCAGCAGTCGTCAATCCTGTACACGCGTGTTGCAAACAAACTGCTGGGGCCGCTTCGCAGCCCAACGGGGCGGTGCGACGTTTCGCTAAATCCCCTCACCACAGTTCGCCCGCTGCTACACATGCTCCATGGATCAGCTTTGAATTTCCAGTGTGACGAGCGCCACGCGCCGACTTAGTATGGCGTTTTCAACTTTCGACAAAGGCCCGTCCATGACGATCGACATCCGCCCGGCGACCCCCAGCGATGCGCCGCAAATCCTCGGGTTCATCACCGAACTGGCCGACTACGAACGTGCCCGTCACGAAGTCATCGCTAGCGTCGCCGACATCGAACGCAGCCTGTTCAGCGAAGGCGCCACCGCCCACGGCCTGATCTGCCTGCGCGACGGCTTGCCGATCGGCTTCGCGGTGTTCTTCTTCAGCTATTCCACCTGGCTCGGCAGCAACTGCCTTTACCTCGAAGACCTCTACATCACCCCCGAACAGCGCGGCGGCGGCGCAGGTAAAACGTTGCTGCGCCACCTGGCGAAAATCGCCTGCGCCAATGACTGCGGACGCTTCGAGTGGAGCGTGCTGGACTGGAACAAACCGGCGATCGAGTTTTATAAATCCTTGGGTGCGCAGCCCCAGGAGGAGTGGGTTCGGTACCGGACGGAGTACACCCTTATACGAGGCGATGGTCGTCGCGAACCCGGTATCTCTGCCAAAAATGGTGATACCCACCGCGCGGGCTCACTGGAGTGCGAGACGCTGGGGATTGAAGCCGGGGAGGGGGGCGGTGCCAGAGAGCGGTGGACGCCGCAAGTTGATATGTCCCAATATGTGGGAGATCAAATTACATATTGAGATCTTTCCTGTAAAAGGTCTATAGTCCAGCTCACTCACTGCCAATAAACAGAACAGGTGAAGCGATGCTGGCGCAATTGATCGCGCTCGATTGGGGGACGACCTCATTACGTGCTTACAAACTCGCCGCGGGTGGCCAGGTGCTGGAACAGCGTTCACTGTCGTCCGGGATCATGCAGTTGCCCCGGACGCCGCGAATCATCAACGGTCAGGAATGCGCAGACGGTTTTGAACTGGCGTTCGATGAGGCGTGCGGTGACTGGCTCGACGCGCAGCCGGATTTGCCGGTGATTGCCTGTGGCATGGTCGGCAGCGCCCAGGGCTGGCGCGAAGCGGCTTACTGCGACACGCCGGCCAACGTCGCCAATCTCGGAACTTCCCTACAAACCATTCGCAGTCTTCGCGGTGTCGATGTGCACATCGTGCCGGGTGTGATTCAGCGTTCGCGCTTGCCAAACGTGATGCGCGGCGAAGAAACCCAGGTGCTGGGAGTCTTGCAAAGTCTACCGATCGAGCAGGGCCGTGATCTGTTGATCGGCCTGCCGGGCAGCCATTCGAAATGGGTGGAAGTGGCCGGCGGTTGCATCGTGCATTTCGATACTTTCATGACCGGCGAGATCTTCGCCGTGCTCAGCGAACACAGCATTCTGGGGCGCACCCAGCAAAAGGGCGCGTCCTTCGATGGCCAAGCCTTTGATCGTGGCGTGCAGGTGGCGCTGTCGACGGAGGGCGAGATCGGGCCGCTGTCGACGTTGTTCAGCGCCCGCAGCCTCGGGTTGACCGGCGAACTCAGTGCGACCGCACAACCGGATTATTTATCCGGCCTGCTGATCGGCCATGAGCTGTCAGCGCTGGCGAATGTTCAGCGACGCCGACGCAACAGCGTTCATCTGCCGTCGATCATCCTCATAGGCAACTCCCAACTCTGTACCCGCTACAGCCGGGCCCTCGACGCCTGCGGTTTTGCCCGCGTGACCCTGGCCGAACAAGCCACCGAACGCGGGTTGTGGCAGTTGGCGGTTGCGGCCGGACTGATCGCCGCACACCCACCCCGTTAAACCTGACTGGAGGTCTGACATGCTCAAGCAAGCACTGACGCAAAACGGTCTGATCGCGATCCTGCGTGGCCTGCGCCCGCAGGAAGCGGCCGCCATCGGTGAAGTCCTTTACGCCGCCGGATTTCGCGTCATCGAAGTGCCGCTCAATTCCCCCGAGCCGTACGAAAGCATCCGCATCCTGCGCAGTACCTTGCCCGCCGATTGCCTGATCGGCGCCGGCACGGTGCTGACGCCGGAACAGGTCGAGCAAGTGAAAGCTGCGGGCGGCCAGGTGATCGTCATGCCCCACAGCGATGCCAAGGTGTTGCGTGCAGCAAAAGCGGCGGGGTTATACCTGTCGCCGGGTGTTGCGACGCCGACCGAAGCCTTTGCCGCACTGGCCGAAGGCGCGGATGTGCTGAAGATGTTCCCAGCCGAGCAGATGGGCCCGGCAGTCGTCAAAGCCTGGCTCGCGGTGCTGCCGGCCGGAACCATTTTGGCGCCGGTCGGCGGGATCACGCCGGACAACATGCAGGTGTTTATTGACGCTGGCGTCAAAGGGTTCGGACTGGGTTCCGGGTTGTTCAAACCAGGCATGACGCCTGAGGAAGTGGCCGTAAACGCCAAGGCCTACGTGACTGCCTGGAAAGCCCTTCGCTAAGACTTTTTTGGCGCTACGAGCGCTGCATCTATAAGAGCTGCACTTATAAAAAGAGAGCAAAAGATGAAAATCACCAAACTGACCACCTTCATCGTTCCACCGCGCTGGTGCTTCCTCAAAGTCGAAACCGACGAGGGCGTGACCGGCTGGGGCGAACCCGTGGTCGAAGGTCGCGCGCACACGGTTGCCGCCGCCGTTGAAGAATTGTCCGACTACCTGATCGGCAAAGACCCACGCAACATTGAAGACATTTGGACCGTGCTCTACCGCGGCGGCTTCTACCGGGGTGGCGCAATCCACATGAGCGCGTTGGCCGGTATCGATCAGGCGTTGTGGGACATCAAGGGTAAGGCCTTGGGTGTATCGGTCAGCGACTTGCTGGGCGGCCAGGTGCGGGACAAGATTCGCGTGTATTCGTGGATCGGCGGCGACCGGCCGGCGGACACCGCTCGCGCTGCGAAAGAGGCGGTCGAACGTGGTTTCACTGCGGTGAAAATGAACGGCACCGAAGAACTGCAATTCCTCGACTCCTTCGAGAAAGTCGACCTGGCCCTGGCCAACGTCGCCGCCGTGCGTGACGCGGTGGGCCCGAACGTCGGCATCGGCGTGGATTTCCATGGCCGGGTGCACAAGCCCATGGCCAAGGTACTGATGAAAGAACTCGATCCGTACAAACTGATGTTCATCGAAGAGCCAGTGCTCAGCGAAAACTACGAAGCGCTAAAGGAACTCGCGCCGCTGACCAGCACCCCGATTGCCTTGGGTGAGCGGTTGTTCTCGCGTTGGGATTTCAAGCGTGTGCTCAGCGAAGGTTACGTCGACATCATTCAGCCGGATGCTTCCCACGCCGGCGGGATCACCGAAACCCGCAAGATCGCCAACATGGCCGAAGCCTATGACGTGGCGCTGGCGCTGCATTGCCCGCTGGGCCCGATTGCGTTGGCGGCGTGCCTGCAACTGGACGCGGTTTGCTACAACGCGTTCATCCAGGAGCAGAGCCTGGGCATCCACTACAACGAGAGCAACGACCTGCTGGATTACATCAAGGATCCGCGGGTGTTCGACTACGACAAAGGCTTCGTGAAAATCCCGAACGGCCCGGGCCTGGGCATCGAGATCAACGAGGAATACGTGATCGAACGCGCCGCTGTCGGTCACCGCTGGCGCAACCCGATCTGGCGCCATGCCGATGGCAGTTTTGCCGAGTGGTGAGTTCTCACTGACTCAACACAATCCCCTTGTGGGAGCGGGCTTGCTCGCGAAAGCGGGGTGTCAGCCGACATCAATGTTGAATGAACCACCGCTTTCGCGAGCAAGCCCGCTCCCACATTTGATCTCCATTGACCAGAAGATCTGCGTCAATCCAAGCTTTTCATCGACCTCAATAAACATAAGAAGAGGCATTCCCCATGCAACCGCAAACCCTCACCGGGCAGGCGTCGTTGGTGGCGCCCAGCCGCAAGCGTTTTTTCATCATGGTGCTGCTGTTCATCACCGTGGTCATCAACTACCTCGACCGCAGCAACCTCTCCATTGCCGCCCCGGCGCTGACCAGCGAGTTGGGCATCGACCCGATTCACGTCGGGCTGATTTTCTCGGCGTTCGGCTGGACCTACGCCGCCATGCAAATTCCCGGCGGCTGGCTGGTGGATCGCGTCCCGCCGCGCATCCTTTATAGCGTCGCCTTGTTGCTGTGGTCGATCGCCACGGTAATGCTCGGTTTTGCCGCCAGTTTCATTGCACTGTTCGTCTTGCGCATGGCGGTCGGTGCCCTGGAAGCGCCGGCGTATCCGATCAACAGCCGGGTAGTGACCACCTGGTTCCCGGAACGCGAACGCGCCACGGCCATCGGTTTCTACACGTCCGGGCAGTTCGTCGGCCTGGCGTTTCTGACGCCGGTATTGGCCTGGCTGCAGCATCAATATGGTTGGCACATGGTGTTTGTCAGCACCGGTGCGGTGGGCATTCTCTGGGCGGTGATCTGGTACGCGGTTTACCGCGAGCCACGGGATTTCAAAGGTGCCAATGATGCCGAAATCGAACTGATCCGCGAAGGTGGCGGGCTGGTGGATATCCAGGCTGAACAAGCCAAAGTCAAAGCCAAATTCAGCTGGACCGACCTCGGCATCGTTCTGACCAAACGCAAGTTGTGGGGCATCTACCTCGGTCAGTTCTGCCTCAACTCGACGCTGTGGTTTTTCCTGACGTGGTTCCCCACCTACTTGGTGAAATACCGCGGCATGGACTTCATCAAGTCCGGCCTGTTGGCGTCGCTGCCGTTTCTCGCCGCCTTCATCGGCGTGCTGTGTTCTGGCTTCTTCTCCGATTTCCTGATCCGTCGCGGCTACACGGTGGGCTTCGCGCGCAAATTGCCGATCATTGGCGGCTTGCTGATTTCCACGTCGATCATCGGCGCCAATTTCGTTGAATCGACGCCGCTGGTGATTGCCTTCCTCGCATTGGCGTTCTTCGGTAACGGACTGGCTTCGATCACCTGGTCGCTGGTATCAACCCTGGCCCCGGCGCGGTTGTTGGGATTGACCGGTGGGGTGTTCAACTTCATTGGCAACCTGTCGGCGATTACCACACCGATTGTCATCGGTTTCCTGGCGACCGGTGATTCGTTTGCCCCGGCGATCACCTACATCTCGGTTCTGGCGTTGATCGGTGCGCTTTCCTACATCTTGCTGGTCGGCAAGGTCGAGCGTATCAAGTTGTAGTAGCAGCCGTCGGGCGACCATAATGCCGCCCGTTCACTCGCTCAACGGTAAAGGCTGGATATGCAGGAAGACGCCCCAAAAATCGCCAAGGACGCCGCACCGACCGGCACCCAGACACTGCTTCGTGGCCTGGGTGTGGTTCAGGCCGTGGCCAGTGGCGCCCGCGATCTCAAGGAAATCGCCCGGCTGATCGGCACCACACGCAGCACCACCCATCGTCTGGCCAGTTGCCTGGTGGACGAGCGCTATCTGCGCGTGGTGCCGCAAGTCGGGTATCTGTTGGGGCCGAAGCTGATCGAGCTGGGCTTCCAGGCGCGTGAAGAATTGCCGCTGGTCACATTGGCCGGGCCGTATCTGGATGAGTTGTCGGCGTTGACCGGCGACACGATTCACCTGGCGATTCGTGAAGGCGACGAAGTGCTGTACCTGCACAAGAATCCGGGGCGCAATGGCCCGGAAATGCGCTCGCGGGTCGGCCATCGCATGCCGTTGGCGCGCACCGGGATCGGCAAGGCGCTGATGCTCGATGACACACAGGAAGAATGGCAGAGGCTGTACGAAGTCAGCCTGCCGGCGGGAGGGAAAAATCAGTTTTGGCCGCTGCACCCGGAGCAGTCCTGGGAGCAGTTCCAGCAGCGCATGATCGAGTACGTGGCCGGCGGTTACGCCTTCGACCTGGAAGACAATGAACCGTCGATCCGCTGCGTGGCGGCGCCGATCCGTGATGCCAGCAAGCGCATCGTTGCCGGCATCAGCATCGCCAGCACTGTGCCATACATGCCGCTGGAGAAAATGGCCGAGCTGATTCCCCTGATCAAAGGGGTCACAGCCCGGCTATCGGCGGAACTGGGACTTAAGGTTTAAACCTTCAAAGTCGCCATGTCGATCACGAAGCGGTACTTCACGTCCCCGGCGATCATGCGGGTGTAAGCCTCGTTGATCTGGCGGATGTCGAGCATTTCGATGTCGCAGGTGATGTTGTGCTCGGCGCAGAAATCCAGCACTTCCTGGGTTTCGGCGATGCCACCGATCAGCGAGCCGGCCAATACGCGACGGCTCATCACCAGTTTGCCAGCGTGGACCGGTGGATCTACCGGCTCGATCAGCCCGACCAGAATGTGCACGCCGTCGAAACGCAGCGTATCGAGGTAGGGATTGAGATCGTGCTGCACCGGAATGGTGTCCAGCAGGAAGTCGAAATAGCCCGCCGCAGCTTTCATCTGCTCGGCGTCGGTAGACACGATCACGTGGTCCGCGCCCTGACGACGACCTTCTTCAGCCTTGCTCGCCGAACGGGTGAACAGCGTGACTTCGGCGCCCATCGCTTTGGCGAACTTGATGCCCATGTGGCCGAGGCCGCCCATGCCGAGAATCCCGACCTTATCGCCCGCCTTCACGCCGTAGTGCTTGAGCGGCGAGTAGGTGGTGATGCCGGCGCAGAGGATCGGCGCGGCGCTGGCCAGGTCGAGTTTTTCCGGAATGCGCACCACGAAGTGCTCGCTGACCACGATGCTGTCGGAATAGCCGCCCATGGTGTTGCTGCCATCGACCCGGTCCGGGGTGGCGTACGTCATGGTCGGACCTTCGAGGCAGTATTGCTCGAGGTTGGACTGGCAGGCTTCGCAGCTGCGGCAGGAATCGACCATGCAGCCGACACCGACCAGATCGCCGACCTTGTGCTGGGTGACGTTCGCACCGATGGCGGTCACTTTACCTACGATCTCATGGCCCGGCATCAGCGGATAAACGGCAATGCCCCATTCGTTACGGGCCTGGTGGATGTCGGAATGGCAAACGCCGCAGTAGAGAATATCGATCGCAACGTCGTCGGCACGAGGGCTGCGGCGTTCGAATTTCACGGGGGCGAGGGGAGTGGTGGCCGACTGGGCGGCGTATCCGATGGCGGTGTACATGATGAACCTCGCAGAAGCAGTGACAAGTGAGGCTGCGCATTTTGGGCGCCGTATCCGCCACCGGCCATGGCGATTCCTCCGGGTGTCATGCCTAATCCTCCGGCAACAGCGTTCGATTGATCAAATGGGCGATCAGACCTGCGATGATGCTTTCATCCCATTTTCCGCGACTTTTTTGTGAAGAACTCTCATGTTGTTGACCCGACATCTCGATGCCAATGCCACGCTGGTTTCGCTGATTGAGCCTCTGACCACTCGCGATGGTTTCGCCCCTACGGCGTTGCCGGGCGTGCAGGTTTTACGGGCCAGTTGCGATGTGGCCCGTGGTCCGCAGATTTACGAACCGAGCCTGGTCATCATCGCCCAAGGTAGCAAACTGGCGTATCTGGGGCCGCGAACGCTGGAGTACGGCGCCGGCCACTACCTGATTCAAGCATTGCCGGTGCCGTTTGAGTGCGAAACGTTTTCGGCGCCGGGTGGGCCAATGCTTGGAGTGTCCATCGCCATCGACCGAGTGCTGCTCGGGGAGCTGGTGTTGGCCATGGGGCTGGTGCCGGGGCGCACGATTCCTGCGCAAACGCCGGAATCCATGACGTCAGCGGTGCTCGACGATGCGATGCGCGGTTGCGTGGAGAGGCTGTTGCGTTGCCTGCGCGATCCGATGGAGTGCCAGATCATGGGGCCGGCACGGCTTCGGGAATTGTTGTTCGTTGCGTTGCGCGGTCCGCAAGCTGATGTGTTGCGTGCGCTGGTGGAACAGCAGGGGCAGTTCGCCCGGATTGCCGCTTCGCTCAACCATTTGCACGGGCATTTCACTGAGCCGTTGAATGTGGAAATCCTGGCCAGTTGCGCAAACATGAGCGCGTCGACGTTCCATGAGCATTTCAAGCGCAGCACGTTGTTGTCGCCAGTGCAGTATTTGAAGCGTTTACGCTTGCTCAAGGCGCAGCAGTTGTTGCTAGCCGAGGGCTTGGGCGTGGCGCAGGTGGCGCATCGGGTCGGGTATCAGAGCACGTCGCAGTTCAGTCGCGAGTACAAGCGCTACTTCGAACGTAGTCCCGGTGATGAGCGCGCGGCCTGAGTTGGCAATGGGCCCCCTGTAGGAGTGAGCCTGCTCGCGATTGCGGTGGGTCAGTCGACATCTAATCTGGATGATCCACCGCAATCGCGAGCAGGCTCACTCCTACAGGGGGATTGTGGTGTGGGTCAAATTGCGGGCAACAAAAAGGCCCCCATTTCGGGAGCCTCAATGTTCAAGCGTTCGGCTTACATGTTCGGGTAAGTCGGGCCGCCAGCACCTTCCGGCGCCACCCAGGTGATGTTCTGTGCTGGGTCCTTGATGTCGCAGGTCTTGCAGTGAACACAGTTCTGGGCGTTGATCTGGAAGCGCTTCTCGCCGTCTTCCTTGGTCACCACTTCGTACACGCCAGCCGGGCAGTAACGCTGGGCAGGCTCATCGTACATAGGCAGGTTCTTGGCGATCGGGATGCTCGGATCGGTCAGCTTCAGGTGGCACGGCTGTTCTTCTTCGTGGTTGGTACCGGAGATGAACACCGAGCTGAGTTTGTCGAAGCTGATCTTGCCGTCCGGTTTCGGGTAGTCGATCTTCTTGCAGTCGGCCGCGAGTTTCAGGCACGCGTAGTCCGGTTTGTTGTCGTGCAAGGTGAACGGTAGTTTGCCGCCGAAGATGTTCTGGTCGAGCCAGTTGAAACCGCCGCCGACGATGGCGCCGAACTTGTGGATCGCCGGGCCGAAGTTGCGGCTGGCGAACAGCTCGTCGTAAAGCCAGCTCTTCTTGAAGGCGTCGACGTAAGTAGTCAGCTCTTCGGTGCCGTCCTTTTCAGCGAACAGCGCCTCGGCCACGGATTCAGCGGCGAGCATGCCGGACTTCATCGCGGTGTGGCTGCCTTTGATCTTGGCGAAGTTCAGGGTGCCGAGATCGCAACCGATCAGCGCGCCGCCCTTGAAGACCATTTTCGGCAGCGAGTTCAGGCCGCCCTTGGAGATGGCGCGAGCACCGTAGCTGATGCGCTTACCGCCTTCCAGGTACTGCTTGAGCACCGGGTGATGCTTGAGGCGCTGGAACTCGTCGAATGGCGACAAGTAAGTGTTGCTGTAGGACAGGTCGACGATCAGACCCACTACCACCTGGTTGTTTTCCAGGTGATAAAGGAACGAGCCACCGGTGTTCTCGGTGCCCATGATGTCCAGCGGCCAACCGGCGGTGTGGACTACCAGACCTGGCTGGTGCTTGGCCGGATCGATTTCCCAGATTTCTTTCAGGCCGATGCCGTAGTGCTGGGCGTCGGCCTCGCTGTCGAGGTTGAAGCGCTTGATCAGCTGCTTGCCGATATGGCCGCGGCAACCTTCGGCGAACAGCGTGTACTTGCCCCGCAGTTCCATGCCCGGGGTGTACAGGCCTTCTTTCGGATGGCCTTCGCGGTCAACGCCCAGATCACCCGTGATGATCCCGCGAACCACGCCGCTCTCGTCGAACAGTGCTTCCTGGGCGGCGAAGCCTGGGTAGATTTCTACGCCCAGGTTCTCGGCCTGTTGGGCCAGCCAACGGCACAGGTTGCCCAGGGAGATGATGTAGTTGCCATCGTTGTGCATGGTCTTGGGCACAAAGAAGTCAGGAATTTTTTGCGCGCTGTCGGCGTTTTTCAGTACGAAGATGTCATCGCGGGTAACCGGCGTGTTCAGCGGGGCGCCAAGTTCTTTCCAGTCAGGGAACAATTCGTTCAGGGCGCGGGGTTCGAAGATCGCGCCGGACAGGATATGTGCGCCGACTTCGGAGCCTTTTTCGACCACGCAGACGCTGATTTCCTTACCGGCTTCGGCGGCCTTCTGCTTCAATCGGCAGGCGGCGGAAAGACCCGCGGGGCCGGCACCGACGATGACCACGTCGAATTCCATGTATTCGCGTTCCACAGGTTATCTCCTACTCAAGGCTCAACAGTTTTTTTTCTAATTGGAGGTTTGGTGTCGCATCCATGAATTCCTTCGCAATGCGCGGAACAGGACAATCGATAGACCACCTTTCTCTCTGGGTGGCGCATTATATCTACACCACTCCTAGCGTCCAATACAAACGTTTGTTTGAATTGGCTCAAAGCCAGAGAAATCAAAGTCACGCGGCTTATGAACGGCTATTTTGCCGTATTGACCGGAATAGGCGTTCCGGTCAATATACGGTCGGTTTTGCGCTCGCCGTAGGCTGACTGTTGGGTTCAAGAGCACCTCTAAAGACAGGGCGATGGCAGTACAAGGTGATGCGCCGCGCAGGTTTGGCGCGCAGTTTACACGCCGCGATCATGAATGACTTGTCGGTCACCACTGACGAACGGTCATCTGCCTCGTGAGCAAGGTTCACCCGATACACCTGCCAGCGTTTTTAGAGGTGCCCTTGCGCCGATGAGCATCAAACCGCCAGGTTCGCCTAGGCGACTTTCTTTTCACCGGAGAGTAACGAGGAATCCATGAAGGTTCTTGTAGCTGTCAAACGCGTTGTGGATTACAACGTCAAGGTTCGCGTCAAGGCGGACAATTCCGGCGTAGACCTCGCCAACGTCAAGATGTCGATGAACCCGTTCTGCGAAATCGCAGTGGAAGAAGCCGTACGGCTGAAAGAGAAAGGCGTAGCGACTGAAATCGTCGTCGTCTCCATCGGCCCGACCACCGCTCAAGAGCAACTGCGCACCGCGCTGGCTCTGGGTGCTGACCGCGCCATCCTCGTCGAATCCGCCGAAGACCTGACGTCGCTGGCCGTTGCCAAGCTGTTGAAAGCTGTTGTCGACAAGGAACAGCCGCAGCTGGTGATCCTTGGCAAACAAGCCATCGACAGCGACAACAACCAGACTGGCCAGATGCTCGCTGCATTGAGCGGCTACGGTCAGGGCACATTCGCGTCCAAAGTCGAAATCAGCGGCGACAGCGTTGCCGTGACTCGCGAAGTCGACGGCGGCGCGCAGACGGTTTCCCTGAAACTGCCGGCCATCGTCACCACCGACCTGCGTTTGAACGAGCCGCGCTACGCGTCCCTGCCAAACATCATGAAAGCCAAGAAGAAGCCTCTCGAAGTGCTGACTCCGGATGCTTTGGGCGTTTCCACCGCCTCCACCAACAAGACCGTGAAAGTCGAAGCGCCTGCTGCACGCAGCGCGGGTATCAAGGTCAAGTCGGTGGCTGAACTGGTCGAGAAACTGAAAAACGAAGCGAAGGTAATCTAATCATGACTATCTTGGTAATCGCAGAACACGACAACAAGGTAGTGGCCCCGGCCACCCTGAACACCGTGGCTGCCGCTGCGAAAATCGGCGGTGAGATCCACGTTCTGGTTGCAGGCCAGGGCGTTGGCGCCGTGGCTGAAGCCGCTGCGAAAATCGCTGGCGTGACTAAAGTGCTGGTGGCCGACAACGCCGCCTACGCTCACCAACTGCCGGAAAACGTCGCGCTGCTGGTTGCAGAGTTGGGCAAGGGCTTCAGCCACATCCTGGCTGCCGCTACCTCCAACGGCAAAAACATCCTGCCGCGCGTTGCCGCTCAGCTGGACGTTGACCAGATCTCCGAGATCATCTCGGTCGAAAGCGCTGACACTTTCAAACGCCCGATCTACGCCGGTAACGCGATCGCTACCGTTCAATCGAACGCAGCAGTCAAAGTGATCACCGTGCGTGCCACCGGTTTCGACCCGGTTGCTGCCGAAGGTGGTTCGGCCGCTGTTGAAGCGGTCGCTGCTGCTCACGACGCTGGCACTTCGAGCTTCGTTGGCGAAGAACTGGCCAAGTCCGATCGTCCGGAACTGACCGCTGCCAAAATCGTCGTTTCCGGCGGTCGCGGCATGCAGAACGGCGACAACTTCAAACACCTGTACGCCCTGGCCGACAAGTTGGGTGCTGCCGTCGGTGCTTCCCGCGCTGCGGTCGACGCAGGTTTTGTACCCAACGACATGCAGGTCGGTCAGACCGGCAAGATCGTTGCTCCACAGCTGTACATCGCCGTCGGTATCTCCGGCGCGATCCAGCACCTGGCCGGCATGAAAGACTCCAAAGTGATCGTTGCGATCAACAAGGACGAAGAAGCGCCGATCTTCCAGGTGGCCGATTACGGCCTGGTGGCAGACCTGTTCGAAGCCATCCCCGAGTTCGAGAAGCTGGTCTAATCCAGCCGCTTGACTTATAAAGAGCCCGACCTTTTGGTCGGGCTTTTTTTTTGTTCCGGATTTGGGTGGGAGAGTATCGCCATGGATTTGCGCCGCGTGTGTGGCTGGTCATTACTGCTGGGGCTGACGGTGCTGCCGGCATTGGCCGTGGCTGCCGGCAAGTGCGAACGCCTGGTGGTGACCGGCAGCCCGGACGCACCGCCGTACTTGTGGCAAGACCCGCAAAACCCCAAGCATTTGATCGGCGCCAGTGCTGACCTGTTGCAACACGTGGCAGGGGAGTTGGGTATCAAGGTCGAATTGCTTTACGCCGGCAAGCGCTCCCAGGCCCTGGACGAAGTGCGAAGTGGACGCATGGACATGCTGGCCGATGCGCCGTTGACAGTGAGCGAGCTGGACACCCTGGATTACATCCATCCGCCGCTGCTGGAAAATGACTATCTCGTCTGGACTCGAAAAGACTCGGCATTGGTCTACAACGAAGCGCAAGACCTTCACGGCCATCCAGGTGCCGTGTCGGAAAAGTCTCGAATGACCCAGGCATTTGGCGCCTTCGCAGAGCAGCAATTGACCCTCGTGCGTACGCCGAACCTGACCCAGGCCTTTCAGAAATTGCTGTTGGGCGAGGTGGAATTTGTCCTCGCGGGACGCTACTCGGGCATGGCCGCCGCGCAAACCCTGAGCATGGCCAACGACTTGATCGCTCGCCCCCAACCGGTCGACAAACCCGGCCTGTTCCTCGCGGTTTCCCATAACTCCGCCTGCAACGATCCGTGGTTGCGCGGACAGCTGGCCAAAAAGATGACAGAATTGCCCGCGTCCGGACTGACGGAAGCCGTGCTGCTGCGCAACATCGAGCGCTGGAAGGTTCAACTTTCTCAAAGGCAAACGCAGCAGCCGCAGCAACCCGCCAGTACCCCAAAACAGTAGGGATTTTTAGTGAGTATTCGACCTCTTTTCGCTGCCCTGGCCCTTCTGGCTCTGGCGGGTTGTGCAGCCGATCCGGCGCCGAATGAACAAATACGCTTGACCGAACAGGCACTCGTGCAAGCCAAAGCCGTGGGTGCCACCGCCGACGACGTGCCGGAAATGAAACTGGCCGAAGACAAGTTTTCCCGTGCCCAGGGCGACATGACCGATCAGTCCTACAAGCATGCGCGCATGCGTGCCGAACAAGCCGAACTGGATGCGCGCCTGGCCGAAGCCAAGGTGCTGACCCTCAAGAGCGAGGAGCAGCTGAACGTGCTCAATACCCGCATCACTCGCCTGCGCAAGCAACTGGGAGATGCCCAATGAGTCTCAAGTCCAAAGCAATCGGCGGTTTGATCCTGGCAGGTTGCGCGAGCCTTTACGGCTGCGCCGGCCAACACAGCGAGGCCGTGTTGCTGCAGGCCGGAACGGACTTCCAGAAGGTCAAGGAAGACTCCAACGTGCTGCGAATAGCGCCCAAGGACGTGATCCGTGCCGGTGAATCCCTGGCCCGCGCCGATCGTCTTTCCAGCTATTGGGGCAGCGGCTCGGATGTGGTGCATTACGCTTACTTGAGCCAGCGCTATAGCGAAATCGCCCGTGAGCACACCAATCAGGTGCTCAACGAAGAGCGCGCGGCGAAGCTCGAACTGGAACGTCAGCGCCTGCAGTTGGCCCTGCGCGAATCCAAGTTGCTCAGCGTGCAGCAACAGGGCAAATGGCTCGAAGAACAGATTGTTGCACTGGCAACCACGCAGACCGATCGTGGTCTGGTGATGACCCTGGGCGATGTGCTGTTCGACACCGGCGAAGCGGAGCTGAAGAATTCGGCGAACCGCGTGGTGCTGAAAATCGTGCAATTCCTGCAGCTCAATCCCAAACGCGTGGTCCGCATCGAGGGCTACACCGACAGCACGGGCGGCAAGCAGGACAACCTCAAGCTGTCCCGTGACCGTGCGCAATCGGTGGCAGACGTGCTGATGGACCTGGGGATCGACGACAAACGTATCAAAGTCGAAGGCTACGGCGATGAATACCCGGTGGACGCGAACGCTTCCGAGCGTGGTCGCGCGCAGAACCGTCGGGTGGAAATTGTGTTCTCCGACGAAAAAGGCCAGCTCGGCGCCACCCGCTAAGGGTCGCGCTACGATAATTGCTGGCGCCGGAGCTCCTGTAGCAGCTGTCGAGTGAAACGAGGCTGCGATCTTCTTTCGCTCTGAACTCAGGTGGAACTGTAATATCGCAGCCTCGTTTCACTCGACAGCTGCTACAAAACCCGGCCTGCCCGTCAGCGCCGGGTTTTTTTGTGCCTGCCAATTGCCTCTCAAAACAGTACAGTTTTTGCTGACACTGCACTGTACGGTCGACTATTGTGGCAACTGTCCCAGTACACTTCTAAACTGTTCCGGTATTGTTTCACACAAGAATAAAATGCCCGTGAAATCGAGTGCTGCGTCATGACCAATCTCTTGCTCTACCAACGTATTGCTCAGCAACTGGCCGAAGACATCCGACGTGGTGTCTATCAACCGGGGGAACGTGTGCCTTCGGTGCGCAAGATGAGCTCGCAGCTCAACGTCAGCCACGCGACCGTTTTGCAGGCCTACGCCAATCTTGAAGATCAGGGGCTGATCCGTGCCCGGCCGCAGTCGGGTTACTACGTGCACCAGACGCCAGCCCTGACGGCGCCAACGCCGGACATCGCCCGGGTCGAGCGACCCGGTCTGGTCACCCGCAGCAGCATCATTCAGCAAGTGCTGGTCGAATCCCGTCGCGAGGGCGTTTTTCCCTTGGGCGCAGCGGTACCGAGCGTCGACTATCTGCCGGTCCGCGCCTTGCATCAGCAATTGGCCAAGGTCACCCGTTTCCATAGCCCGCGTGCCTTCAGCTACATGTTCAGCCCCGGTTTTGAACCGTTGCGCCGACAGGTGGCAATCCGCATGCGTGATGCCGGCGTGGTGGTTGATCCGTCCGAAGTGGTGATCACCCACGGCTGTGTCGATGCTTTGCAGATGTCTCTTCGCGTGCTGACCCGGCCGGGCGACCTGATCGCCGCCGAGTCGCCGACTTATTATGGTTTGCTGCAATTGGCCGACCTGCTAGGCCTCAAAGTCATCGAGATCCCGAGCGACCCGGCGACCGGCATGAGCCTCGAAGCCCTGCAATTGGCTGCCAACCAGTGGTCGATAAAGGCGCTGGTACTGACCACTCGTCTGAGTAATCCACTGGGCGGCACCATGCCTGAAGAGCGGCAGAAACAACTGCTGCGCCTGGCCTCGGATTTCGATATCCAGATTGTTGAAGACGATATCTACGGCGAGTTGATGTTCGAACAGGGCCGGACCAAATCGCTTAAAGCCTACGACAGGCTGGATCGGGTGATCTATTGCTCAAGCTTCTCCAAAACCCTGTCACCCGGCGTGCGGATTGGCTGGATGATCGCCGGCAAATACCAGCAAGAGATTCAGCGTTTGCAGACGTTCAGCACGCATTCGGCGTGCAGCGTTACGCAAATGGGCATCGCCGCCTACCTGGAGAATGGCGGTTACGACCGTCACCTGCGCTACATCCGACAGGAATACCGCAAGAACCTCAGCGCCTTCCAACTGGCCGTGCAGCAATATTTCCCGGAAGGCACGCAGATGACCCGGCCCACGGGAGGCTTCATTCTCTGGGTCAGTCTGCCGGGAAGGGTCAACACTCAGGAACTGCACGTACGTGCGTTGCAGCAGGGCATCAGTATCGCGCCGGGACTGATTTTCAGTAACACCGAGCAGTTCAATCACTGCATTCGCCTGAACTGCGGCACGCCCTGGAACCGTGAAGCCGAGCGGGCATTGATGACGTTGGGGATGTTGGCCACGCAGCTCTGCCAGGAGATGGCTGGCGGTTTCTGACAGAACGGCTGGTCGTTTCGTCCACGTGCTTGTCATGTTGCGTACAACAGGCGAGCATATGGCCCTCTGCCGTTAGCGTCGTTGGGTCCATGAAACCGATTTTTCCTGCCGTCTGCCTGTCGATCTGTCTCTTCATGACCGTTCATGCCCAAGGCGTCATGGCGGCTTCGACTCAGGAAAAACCGGCAGCCAGCAGCGAAACCTCGAAAAAATCGGCGCCCGTCAAGAAAGCCGCTGCGGTCAAAAAGAACGCCGCGCCGGTAAAAAAGAAGGCGGCAGTGGTGAAAAAACGACCGCCGATTGCCTCCAAGTCCAAACCCGACAGTGAGGTCGTGAAAACCAAGCTTCCTTCGGTCGACCTGGATTTGAGCCTGCCCCAGGACATGGCGGAGGAGCTAAAACCGATCGGTACGGTCCCATTGCCACGGCGCGACGCTGTGTTGCCACAAATGTTCGGTGACAAGAGCGCGCCGTTTCAGCTCAACGGAAGGCTGATCAGCAACGAAATGCAGTTGCAACTGCGAAACGAAGAGCGCCGTGAAGTCGAAGGCGCGGCGCTGGAATTCGAGTTCAAGCGGTAATTCCTTCCCATCTGTCACCTGCTGGCCAGACGCTTTGTCGGAGACTGGTCAGTCATGTCCGTTTGAGCGAAAAAACCCCGGTGCAGGTAATTTTAAACAACTGTTTTAGCGGTTACTCTGTGCCCCGTCTATTAACACATTGCCCGTCGCGAGGAGCTTGTCGTCATGAAATGCCGTGAAGGCTGTGGCGCCTGTTGCATTGCCCCCTCCATCAGTTCACCGATTCCCGGCATGCCCAATGGCAAAGCTGCTGGCGAACGTTGCATACAACTGTCTGTCGATAACCTGTGCAGCATTTTCGGCGATCCAAAACGTCCTGCTGTGTGTTCGGCGTTTGAAGCCGATGTTGAAGTCTGCGGAAGCAGCAGTGACGAAGCGATCAAACTGTTGGGTTGGTGGGAGCAAATGACGGCTGCGTGATGTGTTCTACGAACGGAACTTCACCAATAAGGAATAAGACTATGGGTTCGCTGCATCGTATGGCTGTGCTGTGTGGTTTGACGGTTGTGCTGGCCACCACGGCCGCACAGGCCGAGGACTGGAAAGTTGCCAAGAATGAAGACGGCATCAAGGTGTCCCTGAGTGAAGTGGCCGGTTCCGATTACAAGGCCTACCAGGGCGTTACCCTGATGAAGACCACCATGGCCAAATTGCGCGCGCTGCAGGAAGACGTAGCAGGCGCTTGTGCCTGGATTCACGAGTGCAAAACGCAGAAATTGCTCAAGCACGAAGGCGATCAGAGCTGGACCTACACCCAATTCAATACCCCGTGGCCCGTCACACCTCGTGATTCGGTGCTGCATATCACCACCACCGAAGGCGCCGATGGCAGCCTGACCCGCAAGCTCGAAGGCGTGCCGAAGTACATTCCTGAGGAAAAGGGCTTCGTGCGGGTCACCAAGGTCGACGGTTTCTGGAAGTTCGTCCCCAAGGGTGACCAGATCGAAGTGACCTACCAAGTGCACACCGAGCCAGGTGGCAGCATTCCATCGATGGTCGCCAACAAGTTCGTGGTCGATGCGCCATTCAACACGCTCAAAGCCCTGAAAGAACGCGCCGAGAAGTAACCGCGCGCTGTTTCATGAAACGCCCCGACCTTTCGGGGCGTTTGTTTTTGCGATTATTTTGTTTCTGGATATACGTTGCACGAAATTTTCACAATGCCTCCAAGACAATTCGCCCGCGTCAGCATTGCGGGCACTAATCAATGGCAATGCAGCGGGTGATCGTGCAACATTTGCTCACCGCGCAAGCCCCGGGGCCGAGAACTGGCCAACAGAGGGCAGGGCGCCGCTTTACTTTTGAAACTTCAACTTCCAATGGGTCCTAAAACGACATGGCAATCCCGGACGCCCTGAATCAGCAGCGAGCTTCTAGTCGCCTGCTGCAACCGACCGTCAAATCGCATCTGGCCTACACGCTCTTGTGCGCCTTGGTCATGATGGTCATGTTCAGCCTGCTGCGCGTCGCGCTGCTGGTCTACAACCGCGAGATGATCCTCGACACACCGGCCTCGACCTTTTTTGAGGCGTTCGCCAATGGCCTGCGTTTCGACCTGCGCCTGGTGGTCTACCTCAGCATTCCGTTGATTCTGGCGTTGTTCAGCGCCCGGGCCATGGCCGCTCGCGGGTTCTTCCGCTTCTGGCTGACCATAGCCTCGAGCATCGCGCTGTTCCTCGGCCTGATGGAGATGGATTTCTACCGCGAGTTCCACCAGCGCCTCAACGGCCTGGTCTTCCAGTACGTGAAGGAAGACCCGAAAACCGTGATGAGCATGCTCTGGTACGGTTTTCCAGTGGTTCGCTACCTGCTGGCCTGGGCGTTCGGCACGTTGATCCTGACTCTCGCATTCAAGGGCGCCGACCGTGCGACCCGTCCACGCGGTCCGTTCAGCGGCGGCAGCATCGGCACGCGCCAGATCGCCCCGTGGTATGCGCGCAGCGTCGTATTCGTAGTCTGCCTGCTGGTCTGCGTGGTCGCCGCTCGTGGCCCCCTGCGGCAGGGCCCGCCAATGCGTTGGGGTGACGTTTACACCACCGATTCGAACTTCGCCAACCAGTTGGGCCTCAACGGCACCCTGTCGCTGATCGCGGCGGCCAAGAGCCGGATGTCCGAAGATCGCGACAACATCTGGAAAGCCACAGTGGAACAGCCACTGGCTCAGCAGACCGTGCGCGATATGTTGCTGACCCCAAGCGACAAACTGGTGGATGGTGAAACCGCGGCCGTGCGTCGTAACTACTCCCCGGCCGCTGACAAGACCCTGCCGATCAAGAACGTCGTCGTGATCCTGATGGAAAGCTTCGCCGGACACTCGGTGGGCGCGCTGGGTCGTCCGGGTAATGTCACACCGTACTTCGACAAACTGTCGAAAGAAGGTCTGCTGTTCGACCGTTTCTTCTCCAACGGTACTCACACCCACCAGGGTATGTTTGCCACCATGGCCTGCTTCCCGAACCTGCCAGGTTTCGAATACCTGATGCAGACCCCGGAAGGCAGCCACAAACTGTCCGGCCTGCCACAGTTGCTCAGCGCCCGTGACTACGACGATGTGTACGTTTACAACGGTGACTTCGCCTGGGACAACCAGTCGGGTTTCTTCAGCAACCAGGGCATGACCAACTTCATCGGGCGTAAGGACTTCGTTAACCCGGTATTCTCCGACCCGACTTGGGGCGTGTCCGACCAGGACATGTTCAACCGCGGTCTGGAAGAGTTGAAAGCCCGCGATGGCAAGGACAAAAAACCGTTTTATGCCTTGCTGCAAACCCTGTCCAACCACACGCCGTACGCCTTGCCGACGCCTTTGCCGGTCGAGCGCGTGACCGACCGTGGCAGCCTCAACGAACATTTGACCGCCATGCGTTACTCTGACTGGGCGCTGGGTCAGTTCTTCGAGAAGGCGCGTAAAGAGCCGTACTTCAAGGAAACCCTGTTCGTGGTGGTCGGCGACCATGGTTTCGGCAACGAGCAGCAGATCACCGAAATGGACCTGGGCCGTTTCAACGTACCGATGTTGCTGATCGGGCCGGGCGTTCAGGAAAAATTCGGTCAGGTCGACCACACTGTGGGCACGCAGATCGACATCGTGCCGACCATCATGGGTCGCATCGGCGGCGACGTGCTTCACCAGTGCTGGGGTCGTGACTTGCTGAACCTGCCGGAAGGCGACAAGGGCTTTGGCGTGATCAAGCCATCGGGTAGCGATCAAACCGTAGCGTTGCTGACCGCGGATCGCGTGTTGGTGCTGCCTAAGGAAATGCCGCCCAAGCTGTATCAGTACGAACTGGGCGTCAATCCGAAAGGTGAAGTGATTCCGGCGTCGGCTGACGAAGCGGCACTGAAGCAAAAGCTTGAGTCGTTCATCCAGACGGCCACCAAGAGCCTGATCGACAACACCGCCGGTGTGGTTGACGGCAAGCCGGACTAAGTTTTCGGCGCAATAAAAAAGAGGCCCTTTTTCAAGGGCCTCTTTTTTTGACCTGGATTTTTATATCTTGCCAAGTAACAGCAGAATCAACAGCACCACCAACACCACGCCGATGATACCCGACGGGCCATAACCCCAACTTCTTGAGTGTGGAAAGACCGGCAAACCACCTACCAGCAGGAGAATCAGAATTACGATAAGAATTGTGCCCATGTCTATTTCCTTGTTGGAAGTGTTCTGGAATGACCTAGCTTTTAACTGTCAGCTGGACTGTAGTAATCCCGAGCTGCTTACAAAATCCGACTCTCGCGAGTGTCAGAAAATTCCAAGTTTTTTTAATGTTTTTCGAAGAAAGCCTTATTTCGTTTTTGCAGCGTTAGTTGATTCAGGCGCTCCCGCGGTTTGCTCGGACCATTCAGCAATCTGATGGAGCGTGGGTCGCGCAATGTCCTTCGCTACACTCAGCGCATCTTTCCCGGAACAACAAGGCTGTTTGCTATGCAAAATCGCATGATGATCACTGGCGCGGGCTCAGGCTTGGGTCGCGAAATTGCGCTGCGCTGGGCGCGTGAAGGCTGGCAGCTGGCCTTGTCGGATGTCAGCGAGCCTGGTCTGCAGGAAACCCTGAAGCTGGTTCGTGAAGCGGGCGGCGACGGTTTTATCCAGCGTTGCGATGTACGCGATTACAGCCAGCTGACGGCCTTCGCCCAAGCGTGCGAAGAGAAACTTGGCGGCATCGATGTCATCGTAAATAACGCTGGCGTGGCCTCGGGCGGGTTCTTCAGTGAACTGTCCCTGGAAGACTGGGACTGGCAGATCGCAATCAACCTGATGGGCGTGGTCAAGGGCTGCAAGGCCTTCCTGCCGCTGCTGGAAAAAAGCAAAGGCAAGATCATCAACATCGCGTCGATGGCCGCCCTGATGCAAGGCCCGGCCATGAGCAACTACAACGTGGCCAAGGCCGGCGTGGTGGCGTTGTCCGAAAGCCTGCTGGTCGAACTGGCGCAGCAGGAAGTGGGCGTGCACGTGGTTTGCCCGTCGTTTTTCCAGACCAACTTGCTGGACTCCTTCCGCGGCCCGACGCCGGCCATGAAAGCCCAGGTCGGTAAGTTGCTGGAAAGCTCGCCGATCACCGCGACCGACATTGCCGATTACATCTATGAGCACGTCGCTGCTGGTGAATTCATGATCCTGCCCCACGAACAGGGCCGCATGGCCTGGGCGCTCAAGCAGAAAAACCCGCAACTGCTCTACAACGAAATGACCACCATGGCCGACAAAATGCGCGCCAAGGCCAAAAAAAACGCAGGCTGAACTTGCCCGTGCGCAACACCGTCGTTAGGGTGGCCGCAACCGGCCATCCTCACGAGACGTCTGCATGCTCAATTACCTGTGGTTTTTCCTCGCGGCGCTGTTCGAAATCGCCGGCTGCTTCGCCTTCTGGATGTGGCTGCGTCAAGGTAAAAGCGTTTGGTGGGTTGTGCCGGCGCTGCTCAGCCTGACGTTGTTCGCACTGTTACTGACCCGTGTCGAGGCGACTTACGCCGGTCGTGCCTATGCCGCCTATGGGGGCATTTATATCGTTGCGTCGATCGGTTGGCTGGCGGTGGTCGAGCGCATTCGTCCCCTGGGTTCGGACTGGCTGGGGGTGGCGCTGTGCGTGATCGGGGCCAGCGTGATTCTGTTCGGCCCGCGTTTCTCCGCGTCCTGAAGTGGCATTCAAAGGGTTTGTCAGACGTTTCCGTCAGGAGTGATCGTCCTGCGCTGTAGGGCGGGACTGATTTGCCGTCGTTGCATTGAAGAGCGGCTGTGCGACAGGCATCTTCAAGGGCCGTTAACCCTGAAGGATGAATGCCATGCTTGTACTCAGTCGCGTTGTGGGCGAGATGATTTCCATCGGTGACAACATTTCAGTGCGCATCATCGCCGTCAACGGAGGCAGCGTGCGCTTCGGCGTCGAAGCGCCACAAAACGTCAATGTGCATCGGGCCGAGGTCTATGATCGCATTCAGATCAAACTGGCCAAAACCAAAGGTCGCTGAGCGCCTCAGTCGAACAGGTGCTTGGGCACATCATGCTTGAGCATCAACTGGCACTGCTCGCTGTCCGGATCGAAAACAATCAGCGCCTGCCCCTTGGTCAATGCCTGGCGAACACGCAGTACGCGGGTTTCCAGCGGCGTGTCATCACCGTTGTCCGTACCGTCGCGGGTCACGAAATCCTCGATCAGGCGGGTCAGGGTGTCGACTTCAAGTTGGTCGTACGGAATCAGCATAGGCACCTCGGCTAAACAATGTCGCGATGCTACGGCGAATGATCGGTTGCGGCTAGCCCGGACCTGATGTGTTGCCTGATCTGCCGCCTTCGCGGGCAAGCCTCGCTCCTACAGTTATGTGTTAATACGCGAAACCTGTAGGAGCGAGGCTTGCCCGCGAAGGCGATCCCTCAAACGATGAAAAAGCCATGGTCAGCTATCTGTTCGCTGCCCAACCAGACTATCCACCGACGGCACCCGCGTATCGCTTTCCATCTGCGTGTCATGTTCGATCTGATGACTGAACCGGTCCAGCGAGCCCTTCGCAGGCTGAGCATCACTGGCAAACACCGGCGGGCTCAGAATGTAGGCGCCGAGCAGACGGCTCAAGGCCGCCAGGCTGTCGATGTGCGTACGTTCGTAACCGTGAGTGGCATCGCAGCCGAAGGCGAGCAGGGCGGTGCGAATGTCGTGCCCGGCAGTGACCGCCGAATGCGCATCGCTGAAGTAATAGCGAAACAGATCGCGGCGCACCGGCAACTCGTTGTCACTGGCCAATCTCAGCAGGTGCCGCGATAGGTGATAGTCGTAAGGACCGCCGGAATCCTGCATTGCCACGCTCACCGCGTGTTCGCTGGAATGCTGGCCGGGCGCAACCGGCGCGATGTCGATGCCGACGAATTCGCTGACGTCCCAAGGTAAGGCGGCCGCCGCGCCGCTGCCGGTTTCCTCGGTGATGGTGAACAGGGGATGACAATCGATCATCAACTCTTCACCGCTGTCGACGATCGCTTTCATTGCCGCCAGCAGCGCCGCAACACCGGCTTTGTCGTCAAGGTGACGGGCGCTGATGTGACCGCTTTCAGTGAACTCCGGCAACGGGTCAAAGGCGACGAAATCGCCAACGCTGATCCCCAGGGAATCGCAGTCGGCGCGGGTGGCGCAGTAAGCGTCAAGACGCAATTCGACGTGATCCCAGCTGATTGGCATTTCATCCACGGCGGTGTTGAACGCGTGCCCCGAGGCCATCAACGGCAACACGCTGCCGCGAATCACCCCGTTGTCGGTGAACAGGCTGACGCGGCTGCCCTCGGCAAAACGGCTGGACCAGCAACCGACCGGGGCGAGAGTCAGGCGTCCGTTGTCTTTCACCGCGCGAACCGCCGCGCCGATGGTGTCGAGGTGAGCGGAGACCGCACGGTCCGGGCTGTTTTTCTTGCCCTTGAGGGTCGCGCGGATCGTGCCGCGCCGGGTCATCTCAAAAGGAATGCCCAGCTCTCCAAGGCGTTCGGCGACGTAACGCACGATGGTGTCGGTAAACCCGGTCGGGCTGGGAATGGCGAGCATTTCCAGCAGGACTTTTTGCAGGTAGTTGAGATCGGGTTCCGGGATTTTGCTGGTCATGGAAACTCCTGATGAGTTGAGGGCATCGATGGTTTCGATGAGGAGAAAGGATTGGGTGCCTTACCTGACGCCTTCGCGAGCAAGCCCGCTCCCACATTTTGAAATGCATTCCCCTGTGGGAGCGGCGGTGCGACGATTCGACTTGCTCGCGAAGGCGTCAGTCCAGACGACACATGACTAGGAAACCGCCGGCTGACTATGCGGAAACAACAAATCTACAAACCGCTCGGCCGTCGGCTGCGGTTCATGGTTGGCCAGCCCGGCGCGTTCGTTGGCTTCGATAAACACGTACTCCGGTTGATCGGCGGCAGGCACCATCAGGTCGAGCCCGACCATTGGAATATCCAGCGCCCGCGCAGCCCGTACGGCGGCATCGACCAGGGTCGGATGCAAAATCGCCGTGACATCTTCAAGAACGCCTCCGGTATGAAGATTCGCCGTACGCCGTACGAACAGATGCTCACCGGCCGGCAGAATGCTGCTGTAGTCATAGCCCGCCGCCTGCAACGTGCGCTCGGTCTCGTGGTCCTGCGGGATTTTGCTTTCACCGCTGGTGGCAGCCTGCCGGCGTCGGCTCTGCGCTTCGATCAAGGCGCCGATGGAATGCTGACCATCGCCCACCACTTCGGCAGGCCGGCGGATCGCCGCGGCGACCACCTCGAAACCGATCACCACAATCCGCAAATCAAGACCTTCGTGAAAGCTTTCCAGCAGTACGCGGCTGTCGAATTGTCGGGCGGCTTCGATCGCTTGCTGGACCTCTTCGATGCTCCGCAAATCCACCGCGACACCTTGGCCCTGTTCGCCATCCAGTGGCTTGACCACCACCCGCTCGTGCTCGTCGAGAAACGCCAGATTGTCATCGGCGTTGCCGGCAAGTTGCTGCGAGGGCAGGTTCAAACCGGCGGCCTTGAGCACTTTGTGCGTCAGGCTTTTGTCCTGGCACAGGCTCATGCTGATGGCGCTGGTCAGGTCGCTCAGGGATTCGCGGCAACGCACCCGGCGCCCGCCATGACTGAGGGTGAACATCCCGGCGTCGGCGTCATCGACGTGCACATCTATCCCACGTCGATGGGCTTCCTCGACAATGATCCGTGCATACGGGTTGAACTCGGCTTCAGGGCCAGGGCCAAGGAACAGCGGCTGATTGATGCCGTTCTTACGCTTGATGGCAAAGGTCGACAGGTTGCGAAAGCCGAGCTTGGCGTAAAGACTTTTCGCCTGCCGGTTGTCGTGCAATACCGACAAGTCCAGATAGCTCAGCCCACGGCTCATAAAGTGCTCGATCAAGTGCCGCACCAGCACTTCACCGACGCCGGGGCGCGAACAGTGCGGATCGACTGCCAGGCACCACAAACTGCTGCCGTTCTCCGGGTCGTTGAACGCCTTGTGATGATTGAGGCCCATGACGCTGCCGATGATCGCGCCGCTGTCTTCATCTTCGGCCAGCCAATACACTGGGCCGCCCTGATGGCGCGGGGTCAGCAGATTCGCATCGATCGGCAACATGCCGCGCGCCTGGTACAACTGATTGATCGCCTGCCAGTCCGTCTCGCTTTGCGCCCGGCGAATACGAAAGCCGCGAAACACCCGGGTTGACTGACGGTAATCGCTGAACCACAAACGCAAGGTGTCGGAGGGGTCGAGAAACAGTTGCGCCGGCTCCAGCCCCAACACTTGCTGGGGCGCCGCAACGTACAAGGCGATGTCGCGCTCACCGGTCTGCTCGTTGAGCAGCTCCTGGGCCAGGCTCGCCGGATCGGGGAACGTGTGGCCGATCAGCAATCGGCCCCAGCCGCAATGCACGACGATTGGCGCCGCACCCAGTTCACTGCCGTCTTCGGCCAGGCGCGCCTGCAAGCGTTCATAAGAGGGCGCCTGACCGCGCAACAGGCGTTGGCTATACGCCGTGGCGTGAGGTTTCATCGATCAGATTCCTTGTTCACTGAACCACAGGTTCAGGGCCGCCAATTGCCACAGCTTGGAGCCGCGCAACGGGGTCAACTGGCCTTGCGGATCGGTCAGCAGGCGGTCGAGCATGGCCGGGTTGAACAGGCCGCGATCCTGGCTTGGATCAAGCAGCAGTTCGCGCACCCAGTTCAGCGTGTCGCCCTGCAAATGCTTCAGGCCAGGGACCGGGAAGTAACCTTTTTTTCGGTCAATCACTTCACTCGGAATCACCCGTCGCGCAGCTTCTTTCAACACTTGCTTGCCGCCATCCGGCAGTTTGAATTTGCCGGGCACCCGGGCTGACAGTTCCACCAGGCGATAGTCAAGAAACGGCGTACGCGCTTCCAGGCCCCAGGCCATGGTCATGTTGTCGACGCGTTTGACCGGGTCGTCCACCAGCATCACCGTGCTGTCCAGACGCAAGGCTTTGTCCACCGCCGCATCGGCGCCGGGTTGTGCGAAATGCTCCTTCACGAAGTCACCGGCTGCGTCATTCGCCGTCAGCCATTTCGGTTGCACGGTGGCGGCGTAATCCTCGTAGCTGCGGTCGAAGAACGCATCGCGATAGGCCGCGTACGGATCGGCGGCGCCATCGACTTGCGGATACCAGTGATAACCGGCGAACAATTCGTCCGCACCCTGGCCGCTCTGCACCACTTTGCAATGCTTGGCCACTTCCCGGGACAGCAAGTAAAAGGCGATGCAGTCATGGCTGACCATCGGCTCGCTCATGGCGCGGAACGCCGCGGGCAGTTGCTCGATGATCTCTTTCTCATCGATGCGCAGTTGGTGGTGCTGCGTGTTGTAGTGCTTGGCGATCAAGTCCGAATACTGGAACTCATCGCCACGTTCGCCGCCGGCATCCTGAAAACCGATGGAGAAGGTCGACAGATTCTCCACGCCGACTTCACGTAACAGGCCCACCAACATGCTCGAATCGACACCGCCCGAAAGCAGTACGCCGACGTCCACGGCCGCACGTTGACGAATCGCCACCGCGTCGCGGGTGCTGTCGAGTACGCGGTCACGCCAGTCTTCGAGTGTCAGATTCATCTCGTCGGCGTGTGGGCCGTAGGGCAGGGTCCACCAGGTTTTCTGCTCGGTGCTGCCGTCCGCTTCGATGCGCATCCACGTTGCAGGCGGCAGTTTTTCGATGCCGGCCAGCAAGGTGCGCGGGGCAGGAACCACCGCGTGGAAATTCAGATAGTGATTGAGCGCCACCGGGTCGAGGATCGGGTTGATGTCGCCGCCCTTGAGCAACGCCGGTAACGCCGAGGCGAAGCGCAGGCGCTGGCCGGTGCGCGACAGGTACAGCGGCTTCACGCCGAGACGGTCACGAGCGATAAACAGACGCTTGGCGTCACGCTCCCAGATGGCGAAGGCGAACATGCCATTGAGTTTCGGCAGCAGCGCTTCACCCCAGGCGTGATAGCCCTTGAGCAGCACCTCGGTGTCACCACCGGAATAGAAGGCATAGCCGAGGCTTTCAAGCTCGGTGCGCAGTTCCGGGAAGTTGTAAATCGCGCCGTTGAAGGCCAGGGACAAGCCCAACGGGTTGTCGACCATCGGCTGAGCCGAGCCGTCCGACAGGTCCATGATTTTCAGGCGACGGTGGCCCAAGGCAATCGGCCCTTGGCTGTGAAAGCCCCACGCATCCGGACCGCGAGGGGCCAAGTGATGGGTGATTCGTTCAACGGCCGCGAGGTCCGCAGGTTGTTGATCAAAGCGTAACTCGCCAGCTAATCCGCACATAAAGTCCTTACCGGTTTTTCCGTTGGGGAGGGTTTATCGATACCCGGCCAAAACGGCGGGTACTCAGAAACTGACCCGCCTCGGTTGTGGGAGTTTTAGAACGATGGGTTATAAGCAGGGATTGCTGGACGGCTGGCAGGCACGGCAGAAATGACTTTGGCCGTGGCGGTAATTATTGCTGGGATGCATAGAAGTTGCTGCTTGGATGCGCTGCAGTTCGACCCGGTATTCGAATTATCAATTGCCTGCCGGGCTTCCTAAACTGAGCGTCTCTTATCGCAATAAGGATATTGCTCATGCTGGCTACGACTGCCAAAACCGCCCCGGTAGCGGTGCCAATGACATCGGCACAACGTCTCGAAGCGTTGTTGGAACACACTGGCGATCTGGACAAGGCGCAAGTGCTGCAAGCGTCTATTCCACAATGGTTGGCGACTGCAGATCTGAGCGTGGTACAGGCTCTGAAGGTTGCGTTCGAGCAGTCTTTTGTTGCCCAGGGCAAGGTCACAGAGGCGCTCAAAAAGCTCAAGCCGTTGGACGCGTTCTGCAAAGAGCAACTGACCGGGTTCCTCAAGGGTAAATGGACGATCGATTTCGACGTCAATCGGGACACGCTGGACATCACAAAAAAAACCTACACCTCAACAGGTGTGCTCCCAGTCATCGGCTCCACGGATAAAGAAACTACCACCTCACGCAGCCTGCTCCAGGCGGCCATGGAAAACTTCACCTCTGAGGAAACGAGGAGCGGCGGTTTTCCAGCGGACTCGGTCATACGAATCAACGAACAGGCCCAATCAGACGCTGAAACAACCCCTGAAAAATTCGCCGCACTCTGTCGTGAACTCGATCTGGGGGCCCGCTATCAGCGCCATATCGACGAGGCCTTGGCATTGCCGGCCAAACCCGCAGATGATGCGCCTGTCGATAATCGGGCCAGCGTCGCGGATATCCGGCGGTTGAAGGTGCTGGACATGCGAGTCGCCCTCCACATGGCCTCTCTGAAGAAGGCCATCACGCCCGCTGCTTACACAATGCTGCTGAGTGTGATCGATCAGGATCTCCCTGCGGCTCAAACCAAGGATGCTCTTTTTGATGGCGGGCCGGTGCAGTGGCAGGGCTTGATGATTCATGACACCTGCCTCTGTGGGGCGCTGGTATTTACCAAAGCCTCCATCGATACCGAGCCGAAGGCCCGATGTGTGGTTTACATGCCGAACGAACCCCGGCGACCGCTGTATGAATACGCCTCGCTGGATGAGTTCAAGGTCTACCTTACCCTCCACTTGCAAAGCAAAAGCTACAGAAAAACGTTCGCCGAGCAGTACCTGCACGGCCACGATAAAACCGGGTTTTTTACCCGGTTTGACAAGGGCAAGTCCTTGGGTACGCTCGCTGCTGCTCCTGCCGACACTTGCCTGGCCGATTTTTTCTTCAGTACTTTTGTCAGCACGACTCAAAAAGACGCGCGAACTCTTGCCGTGCCGACTGAAGATGTCGATGAGCAACAACGGGAAAAAAACCTTCAGACATTGCTGGATGGCGGTCTTCTTCTACTAAACGCAGCCGCTTTTTTCATACCCGTAATCGGCCAATTGATGCTGGCTGCGGCGGTCGTCGACATCGTCAGTGAGGTGTATGAAGGTGTGGTTGACTGGACGCACGGCGAGCGGACCGAGGCGTTATCCCATTTGCTCGGTGTTGTGGAAAACGTCGCTCAGCTGGCAGCGTTTGCCATCGGAGGAAAAATCGTCGCGACAGCTATCAGTAAGGGTGCGAAGGAGCAGGCGGCATTCTTCGACGGTTTCGAGGCCGTCACTCGCGCTGATGGCAAAGCAAGGTTATGGAAACCCGACCTCGAACCCTATAAACAGACCACGGCTCTGCCAGTCGACCTGCAACCTGATGCGCAAGGTCTTTACCGACATGCCGGACAGACGTCGATCGTCATGGAAGGAGCCCCTTATCGAGCCACCCGCAACGCTGCGGGATCGGCATGGACCCTCAATCATCCTGTGCGCACTGACGCCTTTCAGCCTGCCGTGGAACGAAATGTGGAAGGTGGCTGGCGGCATGTTTATGAACACGCGCACGAGTGGCGCGGCGGTGCTTATGCACTGGGACGAACGGACCCGCGCCTGAGCGATCTCGGCAGTGATCTGGAAGCGATTGCCGACATGACCGACATGACGCCTGACACGTTGCACCAGCTCCATGAAAGCCACCTCAAGTTACCGCAGCGGCTGAATGATTGTATTGAGCGCATCAGGATTGACCGACGCATCACCGCGATGGTCGCGGCAATGGAGCGGGGAGAGACCGCGAACAAGGACTTCATTCAGGAGCAACTGCATACACTGCCGAGGCTGCCCGGCTGGCCGGCGGAGCGCTTCATTGAAGTACGCGACGAGGAGGACCTGGTCGTGTCCCGCTTCCCCAAGACAGCACCACACGACGATGACGAAAACAGCGTGCACGTTCCTCAGGCGGATCTGGATTCGGGGAAATTGCTCGATACCGTGATCAGTGGCCTTTATCCGACAGACGTGGAGGGCATGCTCGGTCGCACGACCACTGAATCCAAATCGCAGCTGTTGGCAAAGAAGATCGCGACAAGCCTCAAGAGTGATCGCCAGCCGCTGTTTCAGTGGCTCTATGAAACCTGGGACGGCACTGCCGCCGGTGACGTGGCGATACTGCGCGAACACGCCGCTGACCTTCCCACACAGGTGTGTCAGGAATTGCTGGATAACGCTTCTGGCTGGGATCGCAGCTTTCTGCGTGACCGCAAGATCCTCGGAGTGGATCTCGCCGGGCAGGTCAGTGAGACACAGGCGGTGATCAGGCTGGACCGTGCGCTCACCGGGTTGCATCTCCCGCAACTGGCCAATGCCGACACCGACAAGCTGACGATCGGGTTGATGGATAGGGTGCAAGGCTGGGATGACAGCGGTCGACTTGAAGTGCGACAGGGTTCAGTGACCGGCACCTTGCTGGACAGCGTGGGCGACGCGGATGCGCCGTCACGCGGGATAATCGTCAAGACGTCCAACGGCTATCAGGTCACCCAAACCAATGGCAGTGTGTTTAGCACAGCAGTGAGCGAAACGCTGCTTGAGTCGATACTGGATGCATTGTCTGCCACCCAGCGCACCCGCATGGGATTCACTGGCACCGACAGGCTGGATATCCCGACGCTACGGTCACGCCTGTCGAGGGCCGCCACCGGCGATCCGGCACATGCCGGCCGGGTGCTACGGGGGGAGCGCAGTGACACACCCAAACATCTTTCTGCCTGTGTCCTGGCGGATCCCCCCGCTGCGGGCTCTCATGCAAGGGGCATGATTCGTAAAGTCAGAAAGCTCTATCCGCTGTTCACCGATGCCCAGGTTTCGACGTTTCTCGACAACGCCGGCAGCACCCAGATGCAGCGGGTGAATCGAATCAAGGAGCTGCAACAGCAACTGAAAAACCTGATCGGCGTGTTGCACACCTGGCGTGACGATGAAGTGGCAATGAAGAAGCTGCCGGGGTCGCTCAACGATATCCGTGTCAGCCGTCGTCAAGTGGCCAATGCCATCGAAAACTGCTGGCGCCGGATAGCCTGGCAAAATCAGCCTTCTGCAATGCTCACGCTGGAGCGCAACCCTGTAGGCCCATTGCCAGCGCTGACCGAACAGGATGTCGCCCATGTGCGCAGCCTTTCAGTCAAGGACATGCAGGCGGGTGATGAACTGGCGTATTTCCTCAAATCGTTCAAAGGACTTGTCACCCTGAAACTGGACCGCAATCAACTCACACGATTGCCTGAAGTGTTGTCGCACATGCCTGATCTTGAGTATTTGAGCCTGGAGGGCAATCAGATACAACTGACTGAACACACCTTGCGCAAACTGGCCGACATGCGCAATTTGCGCACGTTGGGGCTGAGCGGCAATCGCTTGGGGGCCACAATTGATGTCAGCAAAATGCTGGATCTGAAAGAGCTGTTACTGCGCGATACCCACGCTACGGAACTGCCTGTCGGGCTTGCCCGCTTGCCGTATCTGGACTTGGTGGACCTGCGAGGAAACCAGATTCGGGAGTTGCCGCAATGGCTGTTCCAACTCCCTCAGCGATTCGCTCGGGCGATCAACTTGCGCCATAACCCCATATCCGCGGCGAGCCGTACAAGGCTAATTACCTACCGTAACAATACGGGCGTCGGGATGGGGCTGCTGCCAAATGATACTGCGGTGCTCGATGATCAAAGAGCTCGAGACCTGTGGATGCCAAAGCCGGTTGAAGAGACCTATGCCAGTCGTAATCGTGCATGGCTGGCGCTGAAGAACGAACCCGGATCGAAAGAATTCTTTGAATTGCTGGCAGAAGTCGGGAGCTCGGCGGATAGCCGCTTTGTGAACGAAGACATGACCCGGCGCGTCTGGAGTGTCATTGAGGCGACTCGGACGGACTCGGCGTTATGCACCCAATTGCTGTCGATGGCAGTGAAAGCCAATTGCGCTGATGACGCGGCGACGCTCTTCAGTAATCTTGAGGTCACCGTCGAGATCGACAGGGTGGTTCGACAGTCCGCCAACGCCCATGATCAGGCCGCTCGGCTACTGAGACTTGGGCGAAGCCTGTTCCGTCTGGATTATCTTTCCAGAATGGCTAGGGAAAAGGCCCAAGCCAATCCTGCACTCGATGCAGTGGAAGTAGAGCTGGCTTATCGCACTGGCCTGGCCGACAGGCTCGAACTGGTCGGTCAGCCCCGGCATATGCGTTATGCATCACTAAGTGGCGTAACAGCAAAGGATCTGGATGCTGCCTACAACAAGGTCATTACCGCAGAAATCTCACCTGAGCTATCGACTTACATCCGTGGCCGCACGTTCTGGAGCGACTTTTTGCGACAGCATCATGGCAAACAATTCACCGACCTGACGGCGCCCTTTCACGTGCGGATGGAGACAGCCTTTGAAAACGAGGCGACGCTTGGCGCAAACTACCGAACGCAGGTCGACGGCATCGCCGAAGAATTGAACAAAGCCGAGACTGCTATGTTGAAGCTTCTGACCGAGAAGGCCATGAAGGCTGACGAGTCAAGGACTTGCTTTGCACTGGACTGAACGCCTCAGGCCTTGCCTCGAATCAGTCGCCGCAAGGCAAAGCGATTCGGATGACACGCCTCGGCCACGGCTCTGGGCAATGGCAGCGGCTCGTTGTCGAGCCAGGCTGCTAGCAACTCGCCTGACAACGGCGCGGTAATCAGCCCTCGCGAACCGTGGCCGCTGTTGACGTACAAGCCGTCCAGCCATGGGCAAGGGATGTCCGGCGTTTGCCGGGCATCTTTGCTCAGGGCGATGTAGGCGTCGGCGAAGGCCTGGCTGTCAGCCAAAGGGCCGACGATCGGCAGGTAATCCGGGCTGGTGCAGCGAAATGCCGCGCGACCTTCAAGTGCATCGGGTTGCAAGGTGTCAGCACCGAGTCGAGCGACCAGATCCACCGAAATTTCTTCGAGCATCTGCAGGTTGCCGGCGTGCTCGGCGGTGGTGGGCGTCAGGTCGTCGTTGTTGAAATCGAAACTCGCACCCAGGGTGTGTTCACCCAGGCGGGCCGGCGCAACATAACCCTCGGCGCACACCACGGTGCTCAGGTTTTGGCTCGCCGGTGTCTGGGGCAAGCGGGTGATCTGTCCGCGAATACGTTTGAGCGGCAAATCGCTGCTGAAGTCGAAACGCTTGATGTCGGCCGCACCGGCCAGCACCACCACCGGCGCGTTGGCCAGCAACGTGTTGCCATCCCACGCTTGCCATTGCCCCTCGACACGACGCAATTCCAGTACATCGTGATGGGGCAGGAGCTGGATATCCGGATGCGTGGCTTGCCATGCGCACAGGGCTGGCGGATGCACCCAGCCGCCTTCGGGGTAAAACAGACCGCCCGATTGCAACGCGATACCCGCGCGAATCTCGGCGTGTTCTCGATCGAGTGTGTGCAGCAAGTCTGCGGGGAACGCTTGCGCCAATTGCGCCTGTCGTTCCGCTTCCTTGGCGTTGAAGGCCAGTTGCAGCACGCCGCAATCGTCCCAGTCGACGCTGCGCTGCAAATGCTCCAGCAGGCGCCGGGTGTGGCCGAAACCACTGACAATCAACTGTGACAAAGCTGTGCCATGGGCCGAAAGCTTGAGGTACAGAACACCCTGTGGATTACCCGAGGCTTCCTGCGCCAACGCATCGTGCCGCTCCAGCAAACTGACGCGCCAACCCCGCGCCGCCAGGCTGGCGGCGGTGGCGCAACCGGCCAGGCCTGCGCCGATCACCAGCGCATGACGTTCGCCGGTCAAGGGTGTCGGGCGTGCAAACCAGGGTTTGGCGGCGGCGGCTGTCGGGGCGTCTTCAGGCCAGCCGAGAAACACACCGCGCAGGATTTCCCATTTGTGGCCGATGCCGGGCGTGCGCTTCATCTTGAAACCCGCCGCGTTCAGCAGACGGCGTACCCAACCGGTACTGGTGAAAGTGCTGAGGGTCGATCCGGGCGCGGCCAGACGCGCCAGTTCGGCGAACAGTTCGGCGGTCCACATGTCGGGGTTTTTTGCCGGGGCGAAGCCGTCGAGAAACCAGGCATCAATCTGTGCGTCCAGTTGCGGCAATTGCTCCAGCGCATCACCGATCAGCAGTGTCAGGGTGACGCGACCGTTGTCCAGCACCAGTCGCTGGAAGCCTTGATGGATCGCCACGTATTGCGCCAGCAATTGATCGGCAAACGGCTTGAGCTCTGGCCATAAGGCCAAGGCCCGCTGCAAGTCTGGTTGGCTCAGCGGGTACTTTTCGACGCTGACAAAATGCAGTCGCGCACCGGTCACCGCGTGCTGCTCGAACAACTGCCAGGCGCAGAGGAAGTTAAGCCCGGTGCCGAAACCGGTTTCGCCAATGACCAATCGACCGCCGTCCGGCAACGCGGCAAAGCGTTCACGCAAACCGTTCTGTTCGAGGAATACGTAACGGGTTTCTTCAAGGCCTGACTTGTCCGAAAAATAGACGTCGTCGAACACCCGCGAATACGGGCGACCCTGGTCGTCCCAGTCAAGTTGGGCGTGAGGCAATACAGGTTTCATGGCAGGCTCGGCAACGGCAAGGCGGCCATTCTAGCTGATCGACGTGGCGGTGCCTGCACGACCGCCGACGCGCAGAAAATCCTGTAGCTGCTGCCGAGGCACGAGGCTGCGTTGCGTGTCCGCAGGACCGCCCTCGAGGGCGCGCTGCGCAGCCCAACGCAGCCTCGTGCCTCGGCAGCTGCTACAGGGAACTGTGGTTGCGGTGAAGAAATGGATTTCTCCCACGCTGACGAGGTCAATCCGCTAGTCTTGCTCAATCTGGGAAGGGAGCCATTCATGTTCGAATCTGCTGAAATCGGTCACGCCATCGACAAAGAAACCTATGAAGCTGAAGAACCGGCGCTGCGTGAAGCGTTGCTCGAAGCGCAGTTCGAGCTTCAGCAGCAAAAGCGCTTTCCGGTGATCATCCTGATCAACGGCATCGAAGGCGCCGGCAAGGGCGAGACGGTCAAGTTGCTCAACGAGTGGATGGACCCGCGCCTGATCGAAGTCCGCACCTTCGATCAGCAGACCGACGAGGAGCTGGCGCGCCCTCCGGCCTGGCGGTATTGGCGGATGCTCCCGGCCAAGGGGCGCATGGGTATTTTCTTCGGCAACTGGTACAGCCAGATGCTGCAGGGCCGGGTCCATGGGTTGTTCAAGGACGCGGTGCTGGATCAAGCGATCAACCAGTCCGAGCGTTTTGAAAAAATGCTCTGCGACGAGGGCGCGCTGATCTTCAAGTTCTGGTTTCACCTCTCCAAGAAGCAAATGAAGGCGCGTCTCAAGGCACTCGCCGACGACCCCTTGCACAGCTGGCGTATCAGCCCGCTGGACTGGCAACAATCGCGGACCTACGACAAATTCGTGAAGTACGGCGAGCGGGTGTTGCGCCGCACCAGCCGCGACTACGCGCCCTGGCATGTGATTGAAGGCGTGGATGCGCATTACCGCAGCCTGGCGGTGGGCAAAATCCTCCTCGAAGGTCTGCAAAGTGCCTTGAAGCGATCCAGGATTCATCCCGCCAAAGTCAATGCTGCGCCGCTGCCGATCCATGTCGATCAGTTGAGCCTGCTCGACAGCCTCGACTTGAGCCAGCGCCTGGACAAGGACGATTACGAAGAACAACTGATTACCGAGCAGGCGCGCTTCTCGGGCCTGATGCGCGACAAGCGCATGCGCCAACACGCCTTGGTCGCGGTGTTCGAAGGCAATGATGCGGCCGGCAAGGGAGGGGCGATTCGTCGCGTCGCGGCGGCGCTCGATCCACGCCAATACAGCATCGTGCCGATTGCCGCGCCCACCGAGGAGGAACGGGCGCAACCGTATTTGTGGCGCTTCTGGCGGCACCTTCCGGCCAAGGGCAAGTTCACGGTGTTCGATCGTTCCTGGTACGGGCGTGTGCTGGTGGAGCGTGTCGAAGGCTTCTGTCCACCGGCGGACTGGCTGCGGGCCTACAGCGAGATCAATGATTTCGAAGAGCAGATTTCCGAGTCGGGCCTCATCGTGGTCAAGTTCTGGCTGGCCATCGACAAACAGACGCAACTGGAGCGTTTCGAGGCGCGGGAAGAAATTCCCTTCAAACGTTTCAAGATCACTGAAGACGACTGGCGCAACCGGGACAAGTGGGACGCTTACCGTGCGGCCGTCGGCGATATGGTTGACCGCACCAGCACCGAAATCTCGCCGTGGACCTTGGTAGAGGCCAATGACAAGCGCTGGGCCCGGGTCAAGGTCCTGCGCACGATCAACCATGCGCTGGAAGAAGCGTTCGAGAAATCAGACAAGCACGACAGGATGGGTAAAAAACACAAGTCGTGAGCCGATGGTTACGCATACGCGGGGTGAATGATTGTCGCGGTCGGTTATGGGGTGGACTTATGCTCGGTCCACTCTCAACCCACAACAACAATGAGGTATGCCATGCGTGAAGTGGTGATCGTCGACAGCGTGCGGACCGGCTTGGCCAAATCCTTTCGCGGCAAGTTCAACCAGACCCGTCCGGATGACATGGCGGCGCATTGTGTCGATGCCTTGTTGGCGCGCACCGGTATCGACCCGGCCAGCGTTGAGGATTGCATCGTCGGCGCGGGCTCCAACGAAGGCGCCCAAGGTTACAACATCGGTCGCAACGTCGCGGTGTTGTCGCGTCTGGGCACCGGCACCGCCGGTATGACCCTCAACCGTTTCTGCTCGTCGGGCTTGCAGGCCATCGCCATCGCCGCCAACCAGATCGCCTCGGGCTGCAGCGACATCATCGTGGCCGGTGGCGTCGAATCCATCAGCCTGACCATGAAAAGCGTCAACACCGACAACCTGATCAACCCGCTCCTGAAAGAGCAGGTGCCGGGCATCTATTTCCCGATGGGCCAGACCGCCGAAATCGTCGCACGTCGTTACAGCATCAGTCGCCAGGAGCAGGATCTGTACGCCCTGCAAAGTCAGCAACGTACTGCCCAGGCTCAGGCCGCTGGCTTGTTCGATGATGAAATCGTGCCGATGGCGGTGAAGTACCGGGTTGAAGACAAGGCCACCGGTCAGATCCAGATCCTCGACGGGATCGTCGATCGCGACGACTGCAACCGCCCGGACACCACCCTTGAAAGCCTGGCCGGGTTGAAACCGGTGTTTGCCGAGGACGGTTCGGTGACGGCGGGTAACTCGTCGCAACTGTCTGATGGCGCTTCGATGACGCTGGTCATGAGCCTGGAAAAAGCCCTGGCACTGGGACTCAAGCCAAAGGCGTTCTTCCGTGGTTTCGCGGTGGCCGGGTGCGAGCCGGACGAGATGGGCATCGGTCCGGTGTTCTCGGTGCCGAAATTGCTCAAGGCCAAAGGCTTGCAGGTGGCCGACATTGATCTCTGGGAACTCAACGAAGCGTTTGCCTCTCAGTGCCTGTACAGCCGCAACCGCCTGGAGATCGATAACGACAAGTACAACGTCAATGGCGGCTCGATTTCCATCGGCCACCCGTTCGGCATGACCGGCTCGCGTCAGGTGGGGCACATCGTGCGTGAGTTGCAGCGGCGCAACTTGCGTTACGGCGTCGTCACCATGTGCGTGGGTGGCGGGATGGGGGCGACCGGGTTGTTTGAAGCGGTGCGATAGGCCATTCAATATGTGCTGAATGTTTAATCGCCTTCGCGAGCAAGCCCGCTCCCACAGTTGACCGCATTCCTATGGGGAACTCGGTCTAGTGTGGGAGCGGGCTTGCTCGCGAAGGCCGCACCTCGGTCAACGGTGGGCACCCAAAACCTGCATCCGCGCAATGTAGGCCTGAATCTCCCGCTCTGCCGACTGCGGATTATCAAACGGCCCCTCCAGCGTGTTTTCCCGGGTGCTGAAAAACAATTCCCCGTTCACACGGCACACTCGGTCGCAGCGAAAGTGCGTGGCGGGGGCGGTGTCCTGGGCGCGCATGCCGTACATGGCTATCTCCTGAAGGATGTTCCTGTTGGTGGATCCAAGGAGCTTATGCATGAACCACTTGCGGCGCCTGACCAACTGATCGACGGCACATCGCCAAATGAATGGTGCGACCTGCACAGTTTCATTCGCGGTCAGTCGCCAACTGTCCCTGTGTCGCGCCGGGGTCTGCGCCTAGAATGGTGTTTCTTGCCATCTGGCTTTGGGGTTCGCATGCACATATCATCCGGTCGCTGGGTTTACGGTCTGTCCCTGGCCTTGCTGACCGCGCTGCTGTGGGGAATCCTGCCGATCAAACTCAAACAAGTCCTGCTGGTGATGGACCCGGTGACGGTGACCTGGTTTCGCCTGACGGTGTCCGGTGGGTGCCTGTTCATCTATCTGGCGGCGACCAAACGCCTGCCGAGCCGCAAAGTCCTCGGCCCGCGCGGTGGCTGGCTGGTGTTGATGGCGGTGCTTGGTCTGGTCGGCAACTACGTGTTGTACCTGATGGGCTTGAACCTGCTCAGCCCCGGCACCGCGCAACTGGTGGTGCAGATGGGCCCGATCATGTTGCTGATCGCCAGTTTGTTTGTGTTCAAGGAACGGTTCAGTGTGGGGCAGGGGATGGGTCTGCTGGTGCTGCTGATTGGCTTCGCACTCTTCTTTAATCAACGCTTGACCGAGTTGTTGACCTCGTTGACCGATTACACCGCAGGCGTGTTGCTGGTGCTGTTGGCGTCGACGGTCTGGACGTTTTACGCGCTGGGGCAGAAGCAATTGCTGACGGTATGGAACTCGTTGCAGGTGATGATGGTGATCTACCTGTTCTGCGCGCTGTTGCTGACGCCGTGGGTGCATCCGCTGGAGGCACTGCAATTGAGCCCGCTGCAAGGCTGGTTGTTGCTGGCGTGCTGCATGAACACCCTGATCGCCTATGGCGCATTTGCCGAAGCGCTGGCCCATTGGGAAGCTTCGCGGGTGAGTGCGACGCTGGCGATTACGCCGTTGGTGACGTTTGGCGCGGTGGCCGTGGCGGCGTGGGCGTGGCCGGAGTACGTGCATGCCGAGACGATCAATGGTCTGGGGTATGGCGGGGCGGTGTTGGTGGTGGTGGGTTCAGCGTTGGTGGCGTTGGGGCCGTCGCTGATTGCCGGGCTCAAGGCGCGCAAGGTGCGGATGGCGGCCAGTTAAACCGCGTTATCGTTCTTCGCGGGCAAGCCTCGCTCCTACAGAAGATCTATGTCGCACTTCAGTCCCTGTAGGAGCGAGGCTTGCCCGCGAAGACTGACTGTCAGGCGCTGAAAATCTTAACCCTTGGCGCCCGCTTCCAGCATATTCTCCGGCCTCACCCAGGCATCAAACTGCTCATCCGTCAGATACCCCAGCTGCAACGCCGCCTCACGCAGTGTCAGTCCCTCGTTGTAGGCCTTCTTGGCAATCTCCGCCGATTTGTCGTAGCCGATGTGCGGGTTCAGCGCCGTCACCAGCATCAACCCACGCTCCAGGTGTTCAGCCATTTTCAGCGCATCTGGCTCAAGCCCTGCGATGCAGTGCTGCTGGAAGTTGCTGCAGCCATCGCCCAGCAGGCGGATCGATTGCAGCAAGTTGTGGATAATCACCGGTTTGAACACGTTCAGCTGCAAGTGCCCCTGACTCGCCGCAAAACCAATGGCGACGTCATTGCCCAAAACCTGACACGCCAGCATCGACAGCGCTTCGCACTGGGTCGGATTGACCTTGCCCGGCATGATTGAGCTGCCCGGTTCGTTGGCTGGCAGCTTCACTTCGGCGAAACCTGCGCGCGGCCCGGAACCCAGCAGACGCAGGTCGTTGGCGATTTTCATCAGGCTCACGGCAAGGGTTTTCAGCGCCCCCGACAGGGTGGTCAACGGCTCATGGCCGGCCAGCGCGGCAAACTTGTTCGGTGCGGTGACGAACGGCAAGCCGGAAAGGGCGGCCAACTCTGCAGCGATCGCCTCGCCAAAACCGTGGGGTGAGTTCAGCCCGGTGCCGACCGCCGTGCCGCCCTGCGCCAGTTCACAGACCGCCGGCAGTGCGCTGCGGATCGCCCGTTCGGCGTAATCCAGTTGCGCGATGAACGCCGAGAGTTCCTGGCCGAAGGTGATCGGCGTGGCGTCCATCATATGGGTACGGCCGGTCTTGACCAGTTTCATGTGTCGCGCCGACAACTCGGCCAACCCGCCAGAGAGCTCACTGATCGCCGGCAGCAAATGCTGCTGCACCGCCTGAACGGCGGCAATGTGCATGGCGGTCGGGAAGCAATCATTGGAGCTTTGGGAGCGGTTGACGTGATCGTTAGGGTGAACCGGTGATTTGCCGCCGCGAGGGTTACCGGCCAGTTCATTGGCGCGTCCGGCGATCACTTCGTTGACGTTCATGTTGCTCTGGGTGCCGCTGCCGGTCTGCCAGACCACCAGCGGGAACTGGTCGTCGTGGCTGCCGTCGAGCACTTCGTCGGCGGCCTGTTCGATCAGGCGGGCGATGTCGGCAGGCAGATCACCGTTGCGGTCATTGACCCGCGCCGCGGCTTTCTTGATCAGGGCCAATGCGTGCAGCACGGCCAACGGCATACGTTCGTTGCCAATGGCGAAATTAATCAGCGAGCGTTGCGTCTGAGCGCCCCAGTAGGCTTCATCCGGGACTTCCACCTGGCCAAGGCTGTCGGTTTCGATACGGCTCATCTTGCACACTCCTGTAAGTCGATAGCGCAGTTTAGGCCGTGATCGCCGGCCGTGGTTCCATTAGTCTGGATTTTGACCGCTCAACGCCTCTAATTCAGGCCCGACAAGGCTTGGGGTTGAGTGACACACTTTTTTAGGCGCAGAATGGACGCCCTTGGGGTTTTACCTCGCCTGCTAGAAAAGGAAACTCGATGACTCGTCTTCGTGCCATCTGTACCGCGGTTGCACTGGTTTGCGCCAGCGGCCCTGTTTTTGCCGATACCGCCAGCCACAACGCCAGTGCCGAAGCTTTCCTGACCCTGGCGCACGCTGACAAATTGGGCACTCCGGTGTACATGCAAGTGCAGCAAATGTTCGCTCAGCGCTTTGAACAGACCAAAGCCCCTGAGTCGAAAAAAGCCTTGCTGGAAACCTACCAGGCCAAAGCCAACGCCGCGTTGGACCAAGCCATTGGCTGGAACAAGCTGAAGCCGGACATGGTCAAGCTCTACACCACCAACTTCAGCGAATCCGAGCTCAAAGACCTGGTCGCGTTCTACAAGTCGCCACTGGGCAAGAAAGTCCTGGAAAAAATGCCGCAGCTGACTCAGCAATCGGCCCAGATGACTCAAGCCAAGCTGGAAAGCGCGGTGCCTGTGGTCAACAAACTGCTGGCTGACATGACTGCCGAGCTGGAGCCTAAAGGCGCCGCCGCTCCAGCCAAGAAAAAGCCTTAAGCGGAGTTGGGTATGACCATGCAACAACGCATCGAATCGACGCTGGGCCTGTTGCAGCCGCAGCATCTGCAAGTGCTGGATGAAAGCCACATGCACAGCCGTGGGTTGCAGACCCACTTCAAGGCCGTGGTGGTCAGCCAGCAGTTCGAAGGGCTCAACCGGGTCAAGCGACACCAAAAAGTCTACGGCACGCTCGGCGAGCTGATGGGCGAATTCCATGCGTTGGCGCTGCATACCTACACGCCGGAAGAATGGGCTCAGATCGACGCGGCTCCGGCCTCGCCGACCTGTGCTGGCGGTAGCAAGCATTGATGTGACGGGTTGAAGAGCTGTTGTGGCGAGGGCTTTGTGGCGAGGGGATTCATCCCCGTTCGGCTGCGAAGCAGTCGTAAAACCGGCAGCTCGGTTTGTCTGAAACGCCTCAGTGAGGCTGATATTTTCAGGTCTGCTTCGCAGCCCAGCGGGGATAAATCCCCTCGCCACAATGGTTCTCACCAGACTTTTAGATCCCAGTCCTAAACCCACACCATTTTTGCTAGAATCCGCAACGCGCCGCTCACCCGGCGCGTTTTTTTTCGCATCCGGTTCACCCCTTACGAGGGTAGCCACCTGGAGAATCACCCATGACACAACAGATTGTCGTGGCGGCACTGTATAAGTTCGTCACTCTGGAAGATTACGTCGCCCTGCGCGAGCCACTGCTGCAAGCGATGGTCGACAACGGCATCAAAGGCACGCTGCTGATCGCCGAAGAAGGCATCAACGGCACTGTGTCCGGCAGCCGCGAAGGTATTGACGGGCTGATGGCCTGGCTCAAGAACGACCCGCGCATGGACGATATCGACCACAAAGAGTCGTACTGCGACGACCAGCCGTTCTACCGCACCAAGGTCAAACTCAAGAAAGAAATCGTCACCCTCGGCGTTGAAGGCGTGGACCCGAACAAAAAGGTCGGCACTTACGTCGATCCAGAGAACTGGAACGCCCTGATCAGCGATCCTGAAGTGCTGTTGATCGACACCCGTAACGACTATGAAGTCTCAATCGGCACCTTCGAAGGCGCCATCGATCCGAAAACCACCAGCTTTCGCGAATTTCCCGACTACATCAAAGCCCACTTCGACCCGGCCGTGCACAAGAAAGTCGCGATGTTCTGCACCGGCGGCATTCGTTGTGAAAAGGCCTCGAGCTATATGCTCAGTCAAGGCTTCGACGAGGTTTATCACCTCAAGGGCGGTATTCTGAAGTACCTCGAAGAGGTGCCGCAGGAAGAAACCAAATGGCAGGGCGACTGCTTCGTGTTCGATAACCGCGTGACCGTTCGTCACGACCTTAGCGAAGGCGACTACGATCAATGTCATGCCTGTCGTACGCCGATCAGCGTCGAAGACCGCACATCCGAGCATTATGTGGCCGGCATCAGTTGCCCGCATTGCTGGGATACGCTCAGCGAGAAAACCCGCCGCAGCGCCATTGATCGGCAGAAGCAGATCGAACTGGCCAAGGCGCGCAACCTGCCTCACCCGATCGGCTACAACTACAAGCAAACTCCTTCAGAGGCTTGAACCATGTCTGCCCAACGTCTGCTCTATGTGATGGACCCGATGTGTTCCTGGTGCTGGGGCTTTGCGCCGGTCGCCAACGCGCTGGTCGAGCAGGCGCAGGCGGCAGGGGTGGACGTGCATCTGGTGGTGGGTGGCTTGCGCACCGGCAGCGGCTCCGCATTGGAGCCGACCACCCGGCGCTATATCCTTGAGCATTGGCAGGCCGTCAACGAGGCCACCGGCCAACCGTTCAAGACCGAAGGCGCGTTGCCTGAAGGTTTTGTCTACGACACCGAGCCTGCGTGCAGGGCTCTGGTCACTGCGCGCAACCTGGCGCCGGATTGCGCGTGGAAGCTGCTCGGGCTGATTCAGCACGCGTTCTACGCTGAAGGCCGAGACGTCACCCACGCCAGTGTTCTGGTCGAGTTGGCCGAGCAGGCCGGCCTGCCGCGCATCGAGTTTGCTGCCGCGTTCGACCGTGCCGATCAGCACGCCGCGACGGCTGCCGATTTCACCTGGGTCCAGGACCTCGGCATCGCCGGATTCCCTACGCTGTTGGCCGAACGTAATGGGCAACTGGCGCTGTTGACCAATGGCTATCAACCCTTGAGTGAACTGTCGCCATTGCTCGGCCGTTGGCTGGAGCGCGCTGCCTGTGCATGACGTGCCCGATGACACGCCAGCTCCCAAGCGTGTCGATCGGCTGAGTTGGGCTGAAATCCGTCGCTTGGCCCTTCACCATAAAAAATCTCTGTGGATCGCCAATGGCGTGGCGGTGTTGGCCACCCTGTGCAGCGTGCCGATTCCTTTGCTGCTGCCATTGCTGGTAGACGAAGTGCTGCTGGGTCACGGCGATTCCGCACTGAAAATCATGAACCATGCGTTGCCTGAACACTGGCAAAAAGCAGCGGGTTACATCGGCCTGATGCTGCTGGTGACCTTGTTGTTGCGTTGTGGTGCCTTGCTGTTCAACGTGGTGCAGGCGAAATTGTTCGCGGCGCTGGCCAAAGACATCGTGTATCGCATCCGTATACGGCTGATCGAACGGCTCAAGCGCATTTCCCTGGGCGAATACGAAAGCCTGGGCAGCGGCACGGTGACTACGCACCTGGTCACGGACCTGGACACGCTGGACAAATTTGTCGGCGAGACACTCAGTCGATTCCTCGTGGCGATGCTGACACTGGTCGGCACCGCGAGCATTCTGATCTGGATGCACTGGAAGCTGGCGCTGCTGATCATGCTGTTCAATCCGCTGGTGATCTACGCCACGGTGCAACTGGGTAAGCGGGTCAAACACCTGAAGAAGCTCGAGAACGACAGCACCTCGCGTTTTACCCAGGCCCTGACCGAAACCCTCGACTCGATTCAGGAAGTGCGTGCCGGCAACCGTCAGGGGTTTTTCCTCGGGCGTCTGGGGCATCGAGCCCGGGAAGTGCGCGATTACGCCGTTAACTCTCAGTGGAAGACCGATGCGTCGAACCGCGCCAGTGGCTTGCTGTTCCAGTTCGGCATCGATATTTTCCGCGCTGCGGCGATGCTCACCGTATTGTTCTCCGACTTGTCCATCGGCCAGATGCTGGCGGTGTTCAGCTACCTGTGGTTCATGATCGGTCCAGTGGAGCAGTTGCTCAATTTGCAGTACGCCTATTACGCCGCTGGCGGTGCGCTGTCGCGGATCAACGAGCTGCTGGCCCGCGCCGATGAGCCGCAATACCCCGGCGGTGTCGATCCGTTCCAGGGACGGGACACCGTGGGCATTGAAGTCCAGGGCTTGAGTTTCGGATACGGCGACGAGTTGGTGTTGAACCAGATGGACCTGTCCATCGCCCCCGGTGAAAAAGTGGCGATCGTTGGTGCCAGCGGCGGTGGCAAAAGCACGCTGGTGCAGTTGCTGTTGGGGTTGTACACGCCCCTTGCCGGAACCATCCGCTTCGGTGGCTCGACCCAGCAAGAGATCGGCCTGGAGACCGTGCGCGAAAACGTCGCCGTGGTCCTGCAACACCCCGCGCTGTTCAACGACACTGTGCGCGCCAACCTGACGATGGGACGTGTACGCAGCGACGAGGCTTGTTGGCAAGCGCTGGAAATCGCCCAGCTGAACCAAACTGTTCGAGCATTGCCTGATGGTTTGGACAGCATCGTCGGACGTTCGGGTGTGCGTTTGTCCGGTGGCCAGCGGCAACGGCTGGCGATTGCGCGGATGGTGCTGGCCGAACCCAAGGTGGTGATTCTCGACGAGGCGACCTCGGCGCTGGACGCTGCCACCGAATACAACCTGCACCAGGCGCTGGCGAAGTTCCTGAGCCACCGCACTACGCTGATCATTGCGCATCGGTTGTCGGCGGTGAAGCAGGCCGATCGGGTGCTGGTGTTCGACGGCGGGCAAATTGCCGAGGATGGCGACCATCAGCAACTGATAGCCGAAGGTGGTTTGTACGCCAAACTTTATGGGCATTTGCAGCAGCATTAATGACAGTTCATGCCAGGTTGACGCCAGATTGCGCACAAATGTGGGCGCTGGCTTGCCGGGATCGAATACGCACCCTAGTCTAGCTGTAGCGATCACGTTGGATGATGATCTGGCAGTGCTAATGCAAGGGACCTCATGAAGCAAAAGCGGACTCTCGGAACCCCAAGGTTATTGGGCATCGTCTGGCCATTTATTGCCGTAGTGCTATTTCAAGCGCTGTTGGGCGGGGTCAGTCTTTATGTACTTTCGGCGGTTCGCGGCTATGTTGCCGGGGAAAGCCTGTGGTCCAAGGGCCAGAAGGACGCCATCTATTACCTCAATCTCTACGCGGACAGTCGCGATAAGGCTATTTTCCACAAGTACCAGAACGCCATTGCCGTACCACAGGGTGGCCATGAGTTGCGCGTGGCGCTGGATCACCAGCCACCGAATATCGAAGCCGCGCGCGTGGCAATTCTCAAGGGTGGCAATCACCCCGACGACGTCTCCAGCCTGATCTGGCTGTACCTCAATTTCCGGCATTTCAGCTACCTGGAAAAAGCCATCGACCGCTGGACGGTGGGTGACGCGTACCTGGTGCAGCTCGATAACGTCGCCCTGGAAATGCATCAGCGTATTACCGAAAGTAAGGCTTCGGACGCCGACATCAAGCGTTGGAAGGACCAGATATTTGAGATCAACGATGGTGTGACGCCTGCCGCCAAAGCCTTCAGCGATGCCTTGGGCGAGGGCTCGCGCTTGATTCTTCGCCTGCTGCTGGTGACGAACCTGGCCACGGCCCTGGGCTTGATTGCATTGGCCCTTATGCGCACCCACAAACTGCTCAAGCAGCGCCATGCCTTTGCCGAGGCCTTGCAGTTGGAGAAAGAGCGAGCGCAGATCACCCTGCAATCCATCGGCGATGGGGTGATCACCACGGATGTCGACGGTGCAATCGCCTACATGAACCCGGCTGCCGAAGCGTTGACTCACTGGAAAGGCGAGCAAGCCATCGGTTTACCGCTGGCAGCCTTGTTCAATCTGCTGGATGAAAACGCTCAGGCTGATGGTTTTACCCTTATCGAGCATATTTTGAGCGGTCAGCTCAGCGGCGGCAGCGAACATTCCAAACTGATCCAGCGCCTGGATGGCAGCACCGTTTCGGTCACCCTGGTCGGGGCGCCGATCCGCAATGCCGGCAAGGTCAGTGGCGCCGTGCTGGTGTTGCATGACATGACTCAGGAGCGGCAGTACATCGCCAATCTGTCCTGGCAGGCGACCCATGACGCCTTGACCGGGCTGGCCAATCGTCGCGAGTTCGAATATCGCCTGGAGCAGGCGCTGCACAACCTGACGCGTTACCCCGGGCGCCACGCCTTGATGTTCCTTGATCTGGACCAGTTCAAACTGGTCAACGATACCTGCGGCCATGCGGCGGGTGACGAGCTGCTGCGGCATATCTGTGCGCTGCTGCAATCAGGCCTGCGCGAAGGTGACACCCTGGCCCGGCTGGGCGGCGACGAGTTCGGCATTTTGCTGGAAAACTGTCCGTCGGAAGCGGCCGAGAAAATTGCAGAGAGCCTGCGTCATACGGTGCAGAACCTGCACTTTGTCTGGAAAGGCCGGCCATTCGTCACGACCGTGAGTATCGGGATGGTTCATGTTGCACAGAACCCGACCACCCTCGAAGCTTCGCTGCGTGCCGCTGATATGGCGTGTTACATGGCCAAGGAAAAGGGGCGTAACCGTGTTCAGGTGTATAACGCCGATGATTCGGAGCTGTCCCTGCGTTTCGGTGAAATGGCGTGGGTACAACGTCTGCACATGGCACTGGAAGAGGACCGCTTTTGCCTGTACTCCCAGGAAATCGCGCCCCTTGGACATACCGAGCACGGCGGCGGGCATATAGAAATCCTGTTGCGTCTACATGATGAAGCCGGTCGCATGATATTGCCTGACAGTTTTATTCCCGCCGCCGAACGTTATGGCCTGATGACTGCACTTGATCGTTGGGTAGTGCAGAACGTCTTCAAGATCATTGCCCAATGTATAGCCGAAGAGCGCAAAGGTCCTTTGGCCATGTGTGCGATTAATCTGTCAGGCACTACTATCGGAGATGACGCGTTTCTGGACTTCCTGAGGGAACAGTTTGTTGCATGGTCTATTCCACCTGAAATGATTTGTTTTGAAATTACAGAAACCAGTGCTATTTCAAATTTGGGAAGTGCAATTAGATTTATCAATGAACTCAAAGGTTTAGGCTGCCATTTTTCATTGGATGACTTCTGCGCCGGGATGTCTTCATTCGCCTACTTGAAACATTTACCTGTAGACTTCTTGAAGATCGATGGAAGTTTCGTAAAGGATATGCTGGACGACCCGATTAACCGCGCCATGGTCGAAGTGATCAACCACATCGGCCATGTCATGGGTAAGCGTACGATTGCCGAGTTTGTAGAAACACCCCAAATCGAGCAGGCATTGCTGGAGATCGGGGTGGATTTCGCTCAAGGGTATGTCATTGAACGCCCGCATCTGTTTACCTGTGATAGTTTGCAAAGTCGTCCTGCCAGGCCTCAACCTTTGTTGTTCAAGGCGCCTGGCACGTTCCGTTGAAATCTCTTGCTGATCCTAACAATCACAATCAAAAGGAGCCCGACAGTGATCGACACATTCAACCGAACCGGACCACTCATGGAAGCTGCAAGTTATCCCGTATGGGCGCAACAGCTCATCAAGGATTGCAGCGAGAGTAAGCGCCGGGTTGTCGAACACGAACTGTATCAGCGCATGCGAGACAATAAACTCAGCGCAAAAACCATGCGTCAGTACCTTGTTGGTGGCTGGCCCGTAGTTGAACAGTTCGCGTTGTACATGGCACAAAACCTGACCAAGACTCGTTTTGCCCGCCATCCAGGTGAAGACATGGCGCGTCGCTGGTTGATGCGTAACATTCGTGTCGAACTTAACCATGCCGATTACTGGGTGCACTGGAGTCGGGCTCATGGTGTCAGCCTGGAAGATCTTCAAGCACAACAAGTTGCCCCTGAGTTACACGCGTTAAGCCATTGGTGCTGGCACACCAGTTCGGCGGATTCGCTGATTGTCGCCATCGCCGCGACCAACTACGCCATCGAAGGCGCGACCGGGGAGTGGTCGGCACTGGTCTGTTCCAATGGTGTCTACGCGGCAGCGTTCCCGGAGGAGGATCGCAAGCGGGCGATGAAGTGGTTGAAGATGCACGCCCAGTACGACGATGCCCATCCATGGGAAGCGCTGGAAATCATCTGCACGCTGGCCGGCATGAACCCGAGCAAATCCCTGCAAGTGGAGTTGCGCGAGGCTGTCTGCAAGAGCTACGACTACATGTACCTGTTTCTGGAGCGCTGCATGCAACTGGAACTCTCGGAAAAGGCACCGGTCGCGCGTGAGCGCATGGCATTGGCCGAAAGCTGATCCATAGGCAACACACACCAAAAAATGTGGGAGCGGGCTTGCTCCCACATTGTTTATGTAGCGCGGTTGAAGTTTTAACCCGCCATGGACAACCGGTTACGCCCTTCGCGTTTGGCGACATACAGCGCGCTGTCGGCCCGTCGCAACAAGCTCTCGGCAGACTCGCCGGGCAGCAGGGTTGAGCAACCCAGGCTTACTGTCAGCTCGACCATATTGCCATCGGCCTTATAGTTCTGCGCCTGCGCGGCAAACCGCAGTCGTTCGCCGACCATGGCGGCGGCTTCCCGACTGGTGTTGGACAGTAGGATAAGAAACTCTTCGCCCCCAAACCGGAACACCATGTCCACATTACGCAGTTGGTTCTTGATCGAGGCGGCAACAGCCTTGAGTACGTCATCACCCGCACTGTGGCCGAAATTATCGTTCACGTTTTTGAAGTGATCGATGTCCAGCATCAACAGTGACAACGGCATCAAGTGGCGACGCGACATCTCTATTTCACGTTGCAAGGTCTGATCCATGGCGACGCGGTTGCCGGTGTCGGTCAATGGATCGCGCAGTGCACTTTGAGTCGCGGCCCGATAGAGCAGGGCGTTACGCATCGGGAACAGGAGGGTGGACAGCAACGACTCCAGATTGCCCTGTTCGTATTCGCTGAATCGCTGATTACGGCGGAACACCAGTTCACCCAGGTTCTCGCCTTCATGGCTGAGGCTGTAGGTGACTGAATGATGGCCGCGCTGACCGAACTCCAGGCGCAAGCCACTGGCCGGGTGCTGAAAATTCAGCGCGTCCAGCGGTACAAGGCGCTGAATCTCACGGAAGAAAAGTCCGAGAATACGTTGTGGCTCAAGACTGGTTTGCAGCTGCTGGCCGAGTTGCTGGCGCAATTGTGCAAGGCTGAATGGCCGCTCCAGAATGGGAGGTTGCTGACCAAAGCCCAGGCGTTGCAATTTGGCGCTGTCGAAGTCAATTGCGTTGGTCTGGGATGGTGATTTCATATGGCGTGAGCCCCTAAGCAGTAAGGCTGTCTTACAGGCTGGGTGAGAGCGGCTTTGGGCTGCGCGTCATACTGGTCCATCAGTCCCGTAGGACATTTGGCGCAAGTTTAGTCCGCTTTATCGAAGATTAGTAACCTATCGACTGAGGCGTCTGCCCGATTGCTTTCACACGGCGTGTCTGAGCAAATTTAGAGCGAAAGTCATGCCAATGAGTTCCTTCTAACAAAAAGCGTTCCAAATCAATATTTTAAGAGGGTTTGATGATTTTTTGCCCGGAAGGGCGACGGCTATTTGACTGAAACGGACGTAGTTAGAAGGTACTTTGAGTGCCGCGCCGGGAAATCGACGCGACACAAAAAGCGACGTGCGGTTGTTACTGGGCGTTAAAAGCCTGGCCGTTGATGCCCGTGCTGTCCGGGCCCATCAGGTAGAGGTAGACCGGCATGATCTCCTCGGGCGTCGGGTTGTTCAGTGGATTTTCGCCGGGATAGGCCTGGGCGCGCATGCTGGTGCGGGTGGCGCCCGGGTTGATGCTGTTGGAACGCACCGGTGCCACGGTGTCGACTTCGTCAGCCAAGGTTTGCATCAGGCCTTCGGTGGCGAACTTGGACACGCCATAAGCGCCCCAATACGCACGACCCTTGCGACCGACGCTGCTAGAGGTGAACACCACCGAAGCGTCCTGGGACAGTTTGAGCAGGGGCAGCAAGGTGCTGGTGAGCATGAACATGGCGTTGACGTTGACGTGCATGACGCGCATGAAGTTCTCGCCAGACAGCTGCTCGATCGGCGTGCGCGGACCAATGATCGACGCGTTATGCAGCAAACCGTCGAGGTGGCCGAACTCTGTTTCGATCATCGCGGCCAGCTCGTCGTACTGATGAGGAAGCGCGGTTTCGAGGTTGAACGGGATCACCGCGGGTTGTGGATGCCCGGCCGCTTCGATCTCGTCATAGACCTGAGTCAGGTTGGCCTCGGTCTTGCCCAGCAGCAGTACAGTTGCACCATGGGCTGCGTAGGTTTTCGCAGCCGCAGCGCCAATGCCGCGACCTGCGCCGGTGACCAGGATGACCCGGTCCTTGAGCAATTCAGGGCGGGCGGAATAATCAAACATAAAAACCTCACAACAATTCAACACAAAGGCGGACACCGAACCTGTGGCGAGGGAGCTTGCCGTGGCGAGGGGATTTATCCCCGTTCGGCTGCGAAGCAGTCGTAAATTATTGCACGCGGCGTATCTTACCCACCGTAAATACCGGTTTGGGGTCGCTTCGCGACCCAGCGGGGATAAATCCCCTCGCCACAAAAGCATCCAGCAACCAGTCAGGGTCAGCAGCTACAGAGGGCGCTATCCAAAACCTTGCGCAACTCCAGCGGATGATCGACCACCACATCCGCCCCCCAATGCCGCGGGTTGTCGTCTGGGTGAATGTACCCATAGGTCACGGCAGCCGTTTTGGTGCCGGCATCGCGGCCCGACTCGATATCGCGCAAGTCATCGCCCACAAACAGCACGCTGGCCGGGTCCAGGTTGAGCATCTTGCACGCCAGGATCAACGGCTCAGGGTCCGGCTTGCTGTTCTTCACATGGTCCGGACAGATCAGCAGCGCCGAGCGTTCAGCCAGCCCCAGTCGTTGCATGATCGGCTCGGCGAAGCGCACAGGCTTGTTGGTCACTACACCCCAGATCAGGTTGGCTTTCTCGATATCGGCCAACAGTTCGCCCATGCCGTCGAACAGCTTGCTGTGAACCGCGCAATCTTTGAGGTAGCGCTCGAGAAACTCCAGGCGCAGCTCTTCAAAGCCTGGGGATTGCGGGTCCATGGAGAAGGTCACGGCGACCATCGCCTTGGCGCCGCCGGAAATCTCGTCGCGGATGTGTTTGTCGTTCACCGGCGGCAAGCCGCGATCGGCCAGCATCGCCTGGCAGATGGCAATGAAGTCCGGCGCGGTGTCGAGCAGCGTGCCGTCCATGTCGAAAAGGACTGCTCTGATTCGCATCGGCTTATTCCTCGCGCAGGGTCTGGATCATGTAGTTGACGTCCACATCGGCCGCCAGTTTGTAGTGCTTGGTCAGCGGGTTATAGGTCAGCCCGATGATGTCCTTGACGGTCAGGCCGGCCATGCGACTCCAGGCACCCAACTCGGAAGGGCGGATGAATTTCTTGAAGTCGTGAGTGCCGCGTGGCAGCAGCTTCATGATGTATTCAGCGCCGACAATGGCGAACAGATACGCCTTCGGATTGCGGTTGATGGTGGAGAAGAACACCTGGCCGCCCGGTTTGACCATTTTGAAGCAGGCGCGGATCACCGACGACGGATCCGGCACGTGCTCGAGCATTTCCAGGCAGGTGACCACGTCGAACTGCTCGGGCATTTCCTCTGCCAGCGCTTCGGCGGTGATCTGCCGGTATTCGACGCTCACGCCGGATTCCAGCTGATGCAATTGCGCGACCGCCAGCGGCGCTTCGCCCATGTCGATGCCCATGACGGTAGCACCGCGCTGAGCCATGGCTTCGCTGAGGATGCCGCCGCCGCAGCCCACATCGAGGACTTTCTTGCCGGCCAGACTGACCCGTTCGTCAATCCAGTTGACCCGCAGCGGGTTGATGTCGTGCAGCGGTTTGAACTCGCTTTCGCGGTCCCACCAGCGATGGGCCAGGGCTTCGAATTTGGCGATTTCGGCGTAGTCGACGTTGCTCATGGTTTAAGTCCTCTAAAACTTGAAAAATCCTGTTGCCCCGGTGTTCAGTCCGGGGGGCTTACTATTCGGTGTGGCCGCTGATGCGTTGACCCCAGGCCTTGGCAGTGGCGCAGAGCTGTTCTTCGTCGAGGCGGGTCAAGCGACGGTCGTCGAGCAGTTGCTTGCCGGCGACCCACAGGTGTTTCACGCAGTCCCGGCCGGTGGCGTATATAAGCTGCGAAACCGGATCGTAGACCGGTTGCTGCGCGAGGCCCGACAGATCGAACGCTACGATGTCCGCAGCTTTGCCGACTTCCAGCGAACCGACTTCGGCCTCTATCCCCAGCGCGCGGGCGCCGTTGAGCGTGGCCATGCGCAGCGCGCGATGGGCGTCCAGCGCGGTGGCCGAGCCGGCGACAGCCTTGGCCAGCAGCGCGGCAGTGCGGGTTTCGCCGAGCAAATCGAGGTCATTATTGCTGGCCGCGCCATCGGTACCGACGGCAACATTGACACCGGCCTGCCACAGGCGCTCGACCGGGCAGAAGCCGCTGGCCAGCTTGAGGTTGGATTCCGGGCAATGAATCACATTGGTGTTGCTTTCTACCAGCAACACCAGGTCTTCATCGCTGATCTGGGTCATGTGAACGGCCTGGAAGCGCGGCCCGAGCAGGCCCAGCCGCCCGAGTCGAGCCAGTGGGCGTTCACCGCGCTGCTCGACCGATTGCTGCACTTCGAAAGCGGTTTCGTGGACGTGCATGTGAATCGAGGCGTCCAGTTCTTCGGCGATTACTCGGATTTTTTCCAGGTTTTCGTCGCCCACGGTGTAGGGCGCATGGGGGCCGAACGTGACTTTGATGCGCTCGTGGTGCTTGAGATCACCGAACAATTCGACGCCCTGACGAATGGCCTCGTCCGCCGTGCTGGCGCCTGGAATCGGGAAGTCGAGGATCGGAATCGCGATCTGCGCGCGAATACCGCTGTTATGCACCCGCTCGCTGGCAACCGTCGGGAAGAAATACATGTCAGAGAAGCAGGTGATGCCACCTTTTATCTGCTCGGCGATGGCCAGGTCAGTGCCATCGCGCACGAAAGCTTCATCGACCCATTTGGCCTCGGCGGGCCAAATGTGGTTTTCCAGCCAGGTCATCAGCGGCAGATCGTCGGCCAGGCCCCGGAACAGCGTCATCGCCGCATGGCCGTGGGCATTGATCAGGCCGGGGCTGAGCAACATGCCCGGCAACTCACGCACTTCAGTTGCGTTAAGCTTCAGCGCAGCCGACCGTGGGCCGATAAACACGATACGCCCGTCGCGAATGCCCAGGCCGTGCTCTTTGAGGACAACACCAGCGGGTTCGACGGGTACCAGCCAGGTCGGCAGCAATAACAGGTCGAGCGCAGCGGCAGTGTTCGGCATCGAAGGTCGGTTCCAGTGCTTTTGTAAAGGATGGCGAAGTATACCCGAGCGTCTTCGCGGGGGGATCGCTATAATCGGCGGCTTTTGTTCATGAGTGCGGGGTGTGGGATGCGCGATCGACTGTTGGCTGCGGAGAAGGTGAAGGCCATCGATTGGCGTGATGGCGCCCTGTACCTGCTGGATCAGCGTGTTTTGCCGTTCGAGGAAACGTGGATCGCCTACACCAGCGCCGCTGGCGTGGCCGAGGCCATTCGTTCGATGGTGGTGCGCGGCGCTCCGGCCATCGGCATCAGTGCCGCCTATGGCGTGGTGTTGGCGGCCCGTGCCCGCTTCGCCGAGGGTGGCGACTGGCAGGCGGCGCTGGAAGAAGATTTCGCGCTGCTCGCCGATTCCCGTCCGACCGCGGTCAATCTGTTCTGGGCCTTGGGTCGCATGCGTGATCGGCTTGAACGCTTGAAGCATCACGCCGATCCGTTGTCGTTGCTTGAAGCGGAAGCCATCGCCATTCATGAAAGCGATCGCGAAGCCAACCTGACCATGGCGCAACTCGGTGTGGACCTGATCCGCAAGCACCAGGGCAACGCCCAGGCAATCCTGACCCACTGCAACACTGGCGCGCTGGCCACCGGCGGCTTCGGCACGGCGCTGGGGGTGATTCGCGGAGCCTTTATCGAAGGCATGGTCGAGCGCGTCTACGCCGACGAAACCCGCCCATGGCTGCAAGGTTCGCGATTGACTGCATGGGAACTGGCCAATGAAGGCATTCCCGTGACCGTCAACGCCGACTCCGCCGCCGCGCACATCATGAAAACCAAAGGCGTGACCTGGGTGATCGTCGGCGCCGACCGGATTACCGCCAATGGCGACGTGGCCAACAAGATCGGCACCTATCAGCTGGCGGTCAACGCCATGCACCACGGCGTGCGCTTCATGGTGGTGGCGCCGAGTTCGACCATCGACATGAACCTGGCCAGCGGCGACGAGATTCCTATTGAAGAGCGCGATGGCCGCGAGTTGCTGGAAGTGGGTGGCAAGCGGGTCGGGGCGGATGTCGATGCGTTCAACCCGGTATTCGACGTGACCCCGGCGGACCTGATCGATGCGATCGTTACCGAAAAAGGCATCGTCGAGCGTCCGGATACCGCGAAAATGGCGCAGTTGATGTGCCGTAAGCGCCTGCATTGAAGATATCTGGTGCCTGTTAATTGCCTTCGCGGGCAAGCCTCGCACCAACGATAGATCGCGTCGGTCGCATCTTTTGCGAGCGGCATCGATTCAATGTAGGAGCGAGGCTTGCCCGCGAATGGGCATTAACTGACACCAAATAGCTTTCATTCCTCCCGAAATTTTGCATTCAAAATGCCTCTAAGCCTCTCTCGTCCCCGTTAAGCCTGCCACCAGTCAACTAACTACACTCCATGCGCATCTGGGGGATAGGTGCGTGGCGGCTCTTGTGATAACATCCGGCGTTTTCCGAGGCAGTCCCACGGGGTTGTCTTTACTGCGCAAATCCATGGTTCATCTTGTTGATTTGTCGTAAGTCGGTGCATGGCACTCAGCCTGCAGCGGCGAGCTTCGTTCGTCCCATATGGATGTGACGAGGTTTCACCAGAAAAAGGAATCGAGCTTCTCATGGGCGAACTGGCCAAAGAAATCCTCCCGGTCAATATCGAAGACGAGCTGAAGCAGTCCTACCTCGACTACGCGATGAGCGTAATCGTCGGGCGGGCCCTGCCGGATGCGCGCGATGGCTTGAAGCCCGTGCACCGGCGTGTGCTGTTCGCGATGAGCGAGCTGGGCAACGACTTCAACAAGCCGTACAAGAAATCTGCCCGTGTTGTCGGTGACGTGATCGGTAAGTATCACCCTCACGGTGATACCGCGGTGTACGACACCATCGTTCGGATGGCACAGCCATTCTCGCTGCGCTACCTGCTGGTAGACGGTCAGGGCAACTTCGGTTCCGTGGACGGCGACAACGCCGCCGCCATGCGATACACCGAAGTGCGCATGACCAAGCTGGCGCACGAGCTGCTGGCTGACCTGCATAAAGAAACCGTGGACTGGGTGCCGAACTACGACGGCACCGAAATGATCCCGGCGGTCATGCCGACCCGTATTCCCAACCTTTTGGTCAACGGCTCCAGCGGTATCGCCGTGGGCATGGCGACCAACATCCCGCCGCACAACCTCGGTGAAGTCATCGACGGTTGCCTGGCCCTCATCGACAACCCTGAGTTGACCATCGATGAGCTGATGCAATACATCCCGGGTCCGGACTTCCCGACCGCCGCGATCATCAACGGTCGCGCCGGCATCATCGAAGCCTACCGCACCGGTCGCGGGCGCATTTACATGCGCGCCCGCTCAATGATCGAAGACATTGACAAGGTCGGTGGCCGTCAGCAGATCGTCATCACCGAACTCCCTTACCAGCTGAACAAGGCCCGTCTGATCGAGAAGATCGCCGAGCTGGTAAAAGAGAAGAAGCTCGAAGGCATCACTGAACTGCGCGACGAGTCCGACAAGGACGGTATGCGCGTCGTGATCGAGCTGCGTCGCGGCGAAGTGCCTGAGGTAATCCTCAACAACCTCTACGCCCAGACCCAGCTGCAAGCCGTATTCGGTATCAACATCGTTGCGCTGATCGACGGCCGTCCGCGGATCCTGAACCTCAAGGACCTGCTGGAAGCCTTCGTTCGTCACCGTCGCGAAGTCGTTACCCGCCGTACCGTGTTCGAACTGCGTAAAGCACGCGAACGTGGTCACATCCTGGAAGGTCAAGCGGTTGCCCTGTCGAACATCGACCCGGTCATCGCCCTGATCAAGGCGTCGCCGACGCCGTCGGAAGCCAAGGAAGCGCTGATCAAGACTGCGTGGGAATCTTCCGCCGTAGTCGCAATGGTTGAGCGTGCTGGCGCCGACTCTTGCCGTCCAGAGACCCTGGACGAGCAATACGGTCTGCGCGAAGGCAAGTACTTCCTGTCGCCGGAACAGGCGCAAGCCATTCTGGAACTGCGTCTGCACCGTCTGACCGGTCTGGAACACGAAAAGCTGCTGGCCGAGTATCAAGAGATCCTCAACCAGATCGGCGAACTGATCCGCATCCTCAGCAGCGCCACGCGCCTGATGGAAGTGATCCGCGAAGAGCTGGAAGTGATCCGTGCCGAATACGGCGACGTGCGTCGCACCGAGATTCTCGATGCCCGTCTCGACCTGACCCTGGGTGACATGATCCCGGAAGAAGAGCGCGTCGTGACCATTTCCCACGGTGGCTACGCCAAGACCCAGCCATTGGCTGCGTACCAGGCTCAGCGTCGTGGCGGTAAAGGCAAATCGGCTACCGGCGTCAAGGATGAGGACTACATTGCTCACCTGCTGGTCGCCAACAGCCACACCACGCTGCTGCTGTTCTCCAGCAAAGGCAAAGTGTACTGGCTGAAAACCTATGAAATTCCGGAAGCGTCTCGTGCTGCCCGTGGACGTCCGCTGGTCAACCTGCTGCCGCTGGACAGTGATGAATACATCACCACCATGCTGCCGGTCGAGGAATACACCGAAGGTCACTTCATCTTCATGGCCACTGCCAAAGGCACCGTGAAGAAGACCCCGCTGGAATCCTTCAGCCGTCAACGCAGCGTGGGCCTGATCGCGCTGGAGCTGGACGAAGGTGACGTACTGATTTCTGCCGCCATTACCGATGGTGAGCGCGAAGTCATGCTGTTCTCCGACGGCGGCAAGGTCACTCGCTTCAAGGAAACCGACGTTCGCGCCATGGGCCGTACCGCTCGCGGTGTCCGCGGCATGCGTCTGCCGGAAGGCCAGAAGCTGATTTCCATGCTGATCCCGGAAGAAGGCAGCGAGATCCTCACGGCTTCGGCCCGTGGTTTCGGCAAGCGCACGGCGATCTCCGAGTTCCCTGAGTACAAACGTGGTGGTCAGGGCGTTATCGCCATGGTCAGCAACGACCGTAACGGCCGTTTGGTCGGTGCAGTCCAGGTGCTCGACGGCGAGGAAATCATGCTGATTTCCGACCAGGGCACCCTGGTTCGTACCCGAGTCGACGAAGTCTCCAGCCTGGGTCGTAACACCCAGGGCGTAACCCTGATCAAACTGGCCAGTGATGAAACGCTGGTCGGTCTGGAACGGGTTCAGGAGCCGTCGGAAGTCGAAGGCGAAGAGCTGGAAGGTGAAGAGGGTGCGGTGTTCGACGGCGAAGTCGTGATCGACGACGTTGTTGAAGACCAGCAACTCGACGCCGCAGCCGACGAAGAACCGCAGGAATAAGCGGGCAAGCAGGGGGCGGATGAAAATTCGCCCCCTTGTTGTTTGTCCCTGTTGAAAATATCGACACCCACGAAGATCCCTTGTGGGAGCGGGCTTGCTCGCGAAGACGGACTGACATTCACCACAAATGTCTCCTGTTACACCGCTTTCGCGAGCAAGCCCGCTCCCACATTGGATTTGTGTCGATTGATATGTTTGCATGACCCACCAAATCAGAGCGAGATTGGATGTGAGCAAGAGAGCCTATAACTTCTGTGCCGGTCCTGCGGCACTTCCCGAAGCTGTCCTGCAGCGCGCCCAGGGTGAACTCCTTGATTGGCACGGCAAGGGTCTTTCAGTCATGGAAATGAGCCATCGCAGTGATGAGTTCGTGTCCATCGCCACCAAGGCCGAGCAGGATCTGCGTGATCTGCTGAATATCCCCTCGAACTATAAAGTGCTGTTTCTGCAAGGTGGCGCCAGCCAGCAATTTGCTCAGATCCCTCTGAACCTGTTGCCGGAGGGTGGCACGGCCGACTATATCGACACCGGTATCTGGTCGCAGAAAGCCATCGAAGAAGCTTCGCGCTACGGAAACGTCAACGTTGCCGCTACCGCCAAGCCTTACGACTATTTCGCAATTCCCGGTCAGAACGAATGGAACCTGTCTGCCGAAGCCGCCTACGTTCACTACGCGCCGAACGAAACCATAGGCGGTCTGGAATTCAATTGGGTCCCGGAAACCGGTGACGTTCCGCTGGTCGCCGACATGTCCTCGGACATCCTCTCGCGTCCAATCGATGTTTCGCGCTTCGGCATGATCTACGCCGGCGCACAGAAAAACATCGGCCCGAGCGGCATCGTCGTGAACATCGTTCGCGAAGACCTGTTGGGTCACGCCCGTTCCTTGTGCCCGACCATGCTCAATTACAAGGTCGCGGCCGATAACGGCTCGATGTACAACACACCGCCAACCCTGGCCTGGTATCTGTCCGGTCTGGTATTCGAGTGGCTGAAAGAGCAGGGTGGTGTTGAAGCCATCGGCAAACTCAACGAAGTGAAGCAGCGCACGCTGTACGATTTCATTGACGCCAGCGGCTTGTACAGCAACCCGATCAACAAGTCGGATCGCTCGTGGATGAACGTGCCGTTCCGCCTGGCTGACGATCGTCTCGACAAGCCATTCCTGGCAGGTGCCGAAGAACGTGGCCTGTTGAACCTCAAGGGTCACCGTTCCGTGGGTGGCATGCGTGCCTCCATCTATAACGCCGTCGACATCGTTGCGGTCAACGCACTGATTTCGTACATGGCAGAGTTCGAGAAGGAACACGGTTAATGTCTGAGCAAGAACTCAAGGCACTGCGCGTTCGCATTGATGCTCTGGACACCAAGGTCCTGGAGCTGATCAGTGAGCGCGCACGCTGCGCCCAGGAAGTTGCGCGAGTAAAGATGGCCTCGCTGGCCGAAGGCGAAGTGCCGGTGTTCTATCGTCCTGAGCGCGAAGCTCAGGTGCTCAAGCGCGTGATGGAGCGTAACCAGGGGCCGCTGGGCAACGAAGAGATGGCGCGTTTGTTCCGCGAAATCATGTCCTCGTGCCTGGCCCTCGAACAGCCGTTGAAAGTGGCGTACCTCGGCCCTGAAGGCACCTTCACCCAAGCCGCGGCCATGAAGCACTTCGGTCACGCCGTGATCAGCAAGCCGATGGCGGCAATCGACGAAGTGTTCCGCGAAGTGGCGGCCGGTGCGGTGAACTTTGGCGTGGTCCCGGTGGAGAACTCCACCGAAGGCGCGGTCAACCACACCCTCGACAGCTTCCTTGAACACGACATGGTGATCTGTGGCGAAGTCGAGTTGCGGATTCACCACCACTTGCTGGTCGGCGAAAACACCAAGACTGACAGCATCAGCCGCATCTATTCCCACGCCCAGTCGCTGGCCCAGTGCCGCAAATGGCTGGACGCGCATTACCCGAATGTCGAGCGCGTGGCGGTGTCCAGCAACGCCGAAGCGGCCAAGCGGGTCAAGGGTGAGTGGAACTCGGCGGCGATTGCCGGCGACATGGCCGCTGGCTTGTACGGGCTGACCCGTCTGGCCGAGAAAATCGAGGATCGCCCGGACAACTCCACACGCTTCCTGATGATCGGCAGCCAGGAAGTGCCACCGACCGGCGACGACAAGACCTCGATCATCGTCTCCATGAGCAACAAGCCCGGTGCGCTCCACGAGTTGCTGGTGCCGTTCCACGACAACGGCATCGACCTGACGCGAATCGAGACGCGTCCGTCGCGCAGCGGTAAATGGACCTACGTGTTCTTCATCGACTTCGTCGGCCACCACCGTGATCCGTTGATCAAAGGTGTATTGGAAAAGATCAGTCAGGAAGCAGTGGCACTCAAAGTGCTGGGTTCCTACCCGAAAGCAGTTCTCTAAGGGGTAGCAAATGAGTGGTGACTTCCTCGCTCTGGCACAGCCGGGCGTGCAACAACTTTCGCCTTACGTTCCGGGCAAGCCTGTGGACGAACTGGCACGCGAGCTGGGCATCGATCCAGCCAGCATCGTCAAACTGGCCAGCAACGAAAACCCGTTGGGCGCCAGTCCCAAGGCCCTGGCAGCCATTCGCGAAGCGCTGGCCGAACTGACCCGTTATCCGGACGGCAACGGTTTTGCGCTCAAGACCCTGCTGGCCGATCAGTGCCGCGTCGAGCTCAATCAGGTGACGTTGGGCAACGGTTCCAACGACATTCTGGAGCTGGTCGCGCGCGCCTATCTGGCGCCGGGCTTGAACGCCGTGTTCAGCGAGCACGCGTTTGCGGTCTATCCGATCGTGACCCAAGCCGTTGGCGCCCAGGCAAAAGTGATCCCGGCCAAAGACTGGGGCCATGATCTGTCGGCCATGCTGGCCGCGATCGATGCCAATACCCGTGTGGTCTTCATCGCCAACCCGAACAACCCGACCGGGACCTGGTTCGACGCCGAAGCGCTGGACGAATTCCTGCAGGATGTACCGGAGCACGTGCTGGTGGTGCTGGACGAGGCCTACATCGAATACGCCGAAGGCAGCGACTTGCCGGATGGCCTGGACTATCTGGCGGCTTACCCGAACCTGCTGGTTTCGCGCACCTTCTCCAAGGCCTACGGTCTGGCGGCGTTGCGGGTCGGTTATGGCTTGTCCACTGCGGTGGTCGCGGATGTGCTGAACCGCGTGCGTCAGCCGTTCAACGTTAATAGCCTGGCCCTAGCCGCGGCGTGCGCTGCGCTGCAAGACACCGAGTACCTGGCTGAAAGCCGTCGCCTGAACGAATCCGGCATGCAGCAACTGCAAGCGGGTTTTCGTGAGTTGGGGTTGAGCTGGATTCCGTCCAAGGGCAACTTCATCTGCGTCGATCTGGGGCAAGTGGCGGCGCCGGTCTTCCAGGGTTTGCTGCGCGAAGGCGTGATCGTGCGTCCGGTGGCCAACTATGGCATGCCGAATCACTTGCGCATCACCATCGGTCTGCCGGCAGAAAACAGCCGCTTCCTCGAAGCGCTGACCAAGGTTTTGGCTCGTGGTTGATGTCACTGCACTGCCATCTGCTGAACCTATGATCGGTCGCCTGGTGGTGGTCGGTCTTGGGCTGATCGGTGGTTCGTTTGCCAAGGGTTTGCGTGAAAGCGGTCTGTGCCGCGAAGTGGTCGGGGTCGATCTCGACCCGCAGTCGCGCAAACTGGCGGTTGAGTTGGGTGTGGTGGATCGCTGCGAAGAAGACCTGGCCGTTGCTTGCCAGGGCGCCGACGTCATTCAACTCGCCGTGCCAATCCTTGCCATGGAAAAAATGCTCGGCCGATTGGCCGCCATGGACCTGGGGCAAGCGATTCTGACCGACGTCGGCAGCGCCAAGGGCAACGTGGTGCGTGCGGCAACTGAGGCGTTTGGCGGCATGCCGTCGCGTTTCGTGCCGGGGCATCCGATTGCCGGCTCCGAGCAGAGCGGGGTGGAAGCCTCCAACGCCGAGCTGTTCCGTCGTCATAAAGTGATTCTCACGCCGCTGGATCAAACCGATCCCGCCGCGCTGGCCGTGGTCGACCGTTTGTGGCGCGAATTGGGCGCCGATGTCGAGCACATGCAGGTCGAGCGTCACGACGAAGTGTTGGCGGCGACCAGTCATTTGCCGCACTTGTTGGCGTTCGGTCTGGTCGATTCGTTGGCCAAGCGCAATGAAAACCTTGAGATCTTCCGTTACGCTGCCGGCGGTTTCCGCGATTTCACAAGAATCGCGGGTAGCGATCCGGTCATGTGGCACGACATCTTCCTCGCCAACCGCGAAGCTGTCCTGCGCACACTCGATACATTTCGCAGCGACCTCGACGCCTTGCGCGACGCGGTCGATGCAGGGGATGGGCACCAATTGTTGGGCGTGTTCACTCGCGCCCGGGTTGCCCGCGAACATTTCAGTAAAATCCTGGCACGCCGGGCTTATGTGGACGCTATGAACTCCAACGACCTGATTTTCCTGGCACAACCTGGTGGCCGCCTGACTGGGCGGATTCGTGTACCGGGCGATAAATCGATTTCCCACCGTTCGATCATGCTCGGCTCCCTGGCCGAAGGCGTCACCGAAGTCGAAGGCTTCCTCGAGGGCGAAGACGCTCTGGCGACCTTGCAAGCCTTCCGCGACATGGGTGTAGTGATCGAAGGTCCGCACCATGGCCGCGTGACCATTCATGGTGTCGGCCTGCATGGCTTGAAGCCTGCGCCGGGTCCGATCTATCTGGGCAACTCCGGCACCTCGATGCGTCTGCTGTCGGGCCTGCTCGCTGCGCAGGACTTCGACAGTACGCTGACCGGCGATGCTTCGCTGTCCAAGCGTCCGATGAATCGCGTGGCCAATCCGCTGCGTGAAATGGGCGCCGTGATCGAGACCGCCGCCGAGGGTCGTCCGCCGATGACCATCCGTGGCGGCAACAAGCTCAAAGGCCTGACTTACACCATGCCGATGGCCAGTGCCCAGGTTAAATCCTGCCTGCTGCTGGCTGGCCTGTACGCCGAAGGCAAGACCACTGTTACCGAGCCGGCTCCGACTCGCGATCACACCGAGCGCATGCTGCGTGGCTTCGGCTACCCGGTCAGTGTCAACGGTGCTACCGCTTCGGTCGAATCCGGCCACAAGCTGACGGCGACCCACATTGAAGTACCGGGCGATATTTCTTCTTCCGCGTTCTTCCTGGTCGCCGCGTCGATCGCCGAAGGTTCGGAACTGGTGCTTGAGCATGTCGGCATCAACCCGACCCGTACCGGCGTGATCGACATTCTGCGTTTGATGGGGGCTGACATTACCCTGGAAAACCAGCGTGAAGTCGGCGGCGAGCCTGTGGCTGACCTGCGCGTACGTGCAGCTAAACTCAAGGGTATCGAGATTCCCGAAGCGCTGGTTCCGCTGGCCATCGACGAATTCCCGGTGCTGTTCGTGGCTGCGGCCTGTGCCGAAGGGCGTACCGTATTGCGCGGCGCCGAGGAACTGCGAGTCAAGGAGTCTGATCGTATCCAGGTCATGGCCGATGGCTTGTTGGCGCTGGGCGTCAAATGCGAACCGACCCCGGACGGCATTATCATCGACGGCGGCCTGATCGGCGGCGGCGAAGTGCACGGGCACGGCGATCACCGGATCGCCATGGCCTTCAGCGTTGCTTCGCTGCGCGCCACTGCACCGATTCGCATCCATGATTGTGCCAACGTCGCGACGTCGTTCCCGAACTTCCTCGCGCTGTGCGCTCAGGTCGGTATCCGTGTTGCACAAGAGGCTCAGTCGTGAATATCAAGCCACCGGTCATCACCATCGACGGGCCTAGCGGCTCGGGCAAGGGCACTATTGCCGGGATTCTGGCCAAGCGCCTGGGCTGGTGCCTGCTGGACTCCGGTGCGCTGTACCGTCTGCTGGCATTCGCTGCGCGTAATCATGGCGTCGACCTGACCAATGAAGAGTCGCTCAAGCTTCTGGCCGCTCATCTGGACGTGCAGTTCGTCGGAGCGACGGAAGGTCATCCGCAGCGAATCATTCTCGAAGGTGACGATGTCACTGATGATTTGCGCAATGAACAGGTTGGCGCATGGGCCTCGCAAGTGGCCGCGTTGCCGGCGGTGCGCGACGCACTGCTGCAGCGCCAGCGGGCGTTTCAGGAGCCGCCGGGCCTGGTAGCTGATGGTCGCGACATGGGCACGGTGGTTTTCCCCGACGCGCCACTGAAGATATTCCTCACTGCCAGTGCCGAGGAGCGTGCGCGCCGTCGATACTTGCAGTTGAAGGGCAAAGTCGATGGTGTTAGTCTGTCGAGTCTGCTAGATGAGATACGTGCACGCGATGAGCGTGACACCCAGCGAGCGGTAGCCCCGCTCAAGCCGGCGGCTGACGCCATACAGCTGGATTCCACGGAATTATCCATCGATCAGGTGCTGGAACGCATCATGAGCGAGATCGCACTCCGCGATATCGCCGGGTGACCAAGAGACTTCGCAGGGGACCAGTCATAGTCCTGCGCTGTTTCTTTAAATGAACGTAACCCACGTCGTCTGGGATGTGGAGATGGGCGTATTCTTCGCCCTTATCATCAGGAATTAAAATGAGCGAAAGCTTTGCGGAACTCTTTGAAGAAAGCCTAAAAACCCTGAACCTTCAGGCAGGCTCCATCATCACCGGTGTTATCGTTGATATCGATTACCAAGCTCGCTGGGTAACCGTTCACGCTGGCCTGAAGTCTGAAGCACTCATCCCGCTTGAGCAGTTCTACAACGATGCTGGCGAACTGACTATCAACGTCGGTGACGAAGTTCACGTTGCTCTGGACTCGGTTGAAGACGGCTTTGGTGAAACCAAGCTGTCCCGTGAAAAAGCCAAGCGCGCTGAATGCTGGATTGTTCTGGAAGCAGCCTTCGCAGCCGAAGAAGTGGTCAAGGGCGTTATCAACGGTAAGGTTAAAGGCGGCTTCACTGTCGACGTTAACGGCATCCGTGCGTTCCTGCCAGGTTCTCTGGTTGACGTTCGTCCAGTGCGCGACACCACGCACCTGGAAGGCAAAGAGCTGGAATTCAAGGTCATCAAGCTTGACCAGAAACGCAACAACGTTGTCGTTTCCCGTCGTAGCGTCCTCGAAGCCGAGAACTCCGCTGAGCGTGAAGCTCTGCTGGAATCCCTGCAGGAAGGCCAACAAGTCAAAGGTATCGTCAAGAACCTCACCGATTACGGCGCATTCGTCGATCTGGGTGGCGTCGATGGCCTGCTGCACATTACCGACATGGCTTGGAAGCGTATCAAGCATCCTTCCGAAATCGTCAACGTTGGCGACGAGATCGATGTCAAGGTTCTGAAGTACGATCGCGAACGCAATCGTGTTTCCCTGGGCCTCAAGCAACTGGGCGAAGATCCATGGGTTGCTATCAAAGCCCGTTACCCAGAAAGCACTCGCGTTACCGCTCGTGTAACCAACCTGACCGACTACGGCTGCTTCGCTGAGCTGGAAGAAGGCGTTGAAGGTCTGGTACACGTTTCCGAAATGGACTGGACCAACAAAAACATCCACCCTTCGAAAGTCGTACAAGTCGGCGACGAAGTGGAAGTTATGGTTCTGGACATCGACGAAGAGCGTCGTCGTATCTCCCTCGGCATCAAACAGTGCAAATCTAACCCATGGGAAGATTTCTCTGGCCAGTTCAACAAGGGCGATAAAATCTCCGGCACCATCAAGTCGATCACCGATTTCGGTATCTTCATTGGTCTGGACGGCGGCATCGACGGTCTGGTTCACCTGTCCGACATCTCCTGGAACGAAGTGGGCGAAGAAGCCGTTCGCCGCTTCAAGAAGGGCGACGAGCTGGACACCGTTATCCTGTCGGTTGACCCAGAGCGCGAGCGCATCTCCCTGGGTATCAAGCAACTGGAAAGCGATCCGTTCTCCGAGTACGTTCAAGAGAACGACAAAGGCGCAATCGTTAAAGGCATCGTGAAAGAAGTTGACGCTAAAGGCGCCATCATCACTCTGGCCGACGATATCGAAGCGACTCTGAAAGCCTCTGAAATCAGCCGTGACCGCGTTGAAGACGCGCGCAACGTTCTGAAAGAAGGCCAGGAAGTAGAAGCCAAGATCATCAGCGTTGACCGCAAGAGCCGTGTAATCCAGCTCTCCATCAAGTCGAAAGACGATGCTGAAGAGAAAGAAGCAATCCAAAGCCTGCGCGACAAGCCAGCTTCGGATGCTCCTGCTGCTGGTCCTACCACTCTGGGCGACCTGTTGCGTGCACAAATGGAAAAACAGAACTAAGTTCTGTCAGACCATAGAAAAAGGGCGGCTTCGGTCGCCCTTTTTTGTGCCCGGGATTTGGTGAGCCTGTTGGTGTATTCACGCCGGGGTGGCTGCCCTTGAAACCAATGACCGTTCTGAGTTGTCTCTTTCTTTAATCGGATCAATCGCTTATTTGCAGCTAGTCTGTAGCTCAGGCGAACAAAAGCCGGGCAGGGCGCCTGCCATAAGGAAGTGAATGAACAAGCTCATTGTCGCAATCGCAGTATTGGCATTGGTGGGCTGTGGCACGAATGCCAAGACCCATGCGGTACGTGGAGTCAGTGGGTTAGAGATAGATTGCTCAGGGTTGGGTTCTGGATGGGAGAAGTGTCGTAAACGCGCGGAAAAAGAGTGTAAGGCGACAGGCTACAAGATCATGGCAAGATCCGATGATGCCAAGGATGAGGATGAATTCCCTTTCGGTTTTAATCCCGCAGGTTATCTGACGCGCACCATGTTGGTTATCTGTCGATGAGGCTGATTGGTGTTGAGGTTTGCTGAAATGAGGAAGGGTATTGTTGGCAAAGATATGTGAAACCCTGGGCTGTTCAAATTCCTCTGGGCATGCTAAAACCTTTGAAGCGCTTTTCCTAGCTGCTTGAAAAAGAAGGGAAAAATATGACGAAGTCGGAGTTGATCGAACGAATTGTCACCCATCAAGGGCTGCTCTCATCCAAGGATGTGGAGCTGGCCATCAAGACCATGCTTGAGCAAATGTCTCAATGTCTGGCCACTGGTGATCGTATCGAGATCCGTGGTTTTGGCAGCTTCTCTCTGCACTATCGCGCACCGCGAGTGGGGCGTAATCCCAAGACCGGTCAGTCGGTTAGCCTGGATGGCAAGTTTGTCCCGCATTTCAAGCCGGGGAAGGAACTTAGGGATCGGGTGAATGAAGATGAGGAGGAGGTGCATTGAGGGCGGGTAGACGCTTTAAAGTGCACGGTGCGATTCGAGCAATGACTGGCGCGCTGACATTGGCATTGGCGATAGTGGTTGTCGTTTTCGTCATTGAAAATAATCATCCAGCGTCGCTGCTGTTTTTCGGCTGGTCTTCTCCCTCGCTTCCGTTTGCTCTTTATATCGTGTCAGCTTTGCTGATTGGCGTCGGGATTGGGGTGATTTTGAGTTGGGTGGCTCGCGCGCGGGTAAAACAAAAAATCTCGCGCACCGAATAGAAAACAGAAATTACATGCATTCTGACAGCGAAACTCTATACTGGTAGCCTGCATTTATATCCCTTGGTCGTATCCCGCCACATTTTTTCTGTGTGGGATTTAACCATGTAGGCAGCTAGCAAAATAGCAGTAATAAATTTCAGAATGGAAAAATTGAAGGGCGATGTACTTTATGCAAAATAACAATGGTGATGAGCGTTCAAGTGAAGTTGACTTGTTAGAGCTCTTGAAGGTTCTTTGGGTGCAGAAGTGGTTGGTGTTCTGGGTCGCATTTTCTTTTGCATTTGTTGCTGCTCTCTATGCGTACATCACGACACCAGTGTATGAGGCTAAATATTATATATCACCTCCTTCTTTAAATGATATTGCCAATCTAAACTATGGGCGCACCCGAGAGTCAGGCCTTGGCTCTTTTACAGTCGTCGATGTATATAAGGTTTTTTTGAGTAATTTGCAGTCTGAAGATCTTCGCCAATCTTTTTTTCGAAAGTATTACAGTCCAGAGCTGAAACTAAGTGATGGAGATAAATTGCCGGGAAACATTTATGATGAATTTTCTAGAAGTTTGAATATTGCTCCCGTTGGAAAAGAGCTTAATGAGCGTTGGTCTGTTTCTATTCAGGGGGAGAATCCCGAGAAAATCACTGAATGGGCTAGTCTTTATGTGAGTTATGCAGGGCAACGAGCTGAGCGCGAAGTCGTTAACAGTGCTATTAAAGAAGCGGCTGTTTTAGCTAGAAACATGCAATTGGAAATAACTTCACTGCAAGAGTCGGGTAAGAAAGTAAGAGAAGATGCCACTAACCAGTTGAAAGAGGCGTTGGCTGTCGCGAAGGCAAGCGGGATAGAAAATTCTGTGACATTTACGGGAGAGAGTTCCTCGAAGCTTGCGGGCAATATGTCCGGCGACTTTGCGTATATGCGAGGGAGTAAAGCATTGGAAGCCGAGTTGAAAAATATAGAAAGCCGGCAGTCCAATGACTCGTTTATCAAAGGGTTAAGAGAACTCCAGGCTAAATATAGCTTTTACAAGGGGTTGGAAGCCAGCGAGTACAAAGTTTCTGTATTTCGGCAAGATGGATTGGTCGCTCAGCCAACTGCTCCAGTCAAGCCCAAGAAAATACTCATCATTTTGTTAGGTTTACTTGCCGGTATTTTCGTTGGATGTGTAGTTGTTTTGATGCGTAGTTTTCTTAAAAAACACAACGCCAATGGTATTTAGCTGTTAGCTAATTCTGCAAGGATGCACGCATTTCTAAAAGTGGAAAGCTAGTGCGGGGAGTGTTTACTTGGTGTCAAGTTACGTCTGTGAACAGCAACGCGTGCTAGACCTCCTGCACATCGGCAAATACTAAAGCTCATCTAGTCGTGAATCGCGTATCCCCTAAGTCCGTGGTTTAGCCTGGTAAATACTGGGTTGACCCGCGGGCTTCTGTTTATCAAATTTTATCAGGTAGTCTGAATGCAGGAGCGAAGCGTATGGATAGCGAGCGACGGTCTAGTAAATCTTCCGCCAGATAACTCGTCGGCAAACCGCAAAAACATGCATACGCTGGCCGCGTCATAAGCGACGGTCGTTCGATGTACCCCAGATAGCAGCATGTGCGCCGGTGAGTGACCCTCGATGGGGGTAGATGCTTTGCTCGGCGAAGAAGTGCCATAATGCACTCTTACTGCCGGTTTAGACCAAGTGCAAGCAGGGAAAAGCTAATTCGAAGCATGGTTCGAAAGCATTTTTAACTAGGCCGTGAGCGCTAGCCCATCGTTGCGGTGAGAGCGCGATTGACGGCTACTTCGTGCGTGAAAATCAGCAAGGTCTGGTAGAATTTATCGAAGGCTTGTTTGCTGGTTGTCGATCGTTACGCGGCGCGCGGCAAACGAGTGCTCTAGCCCGATTTTCAGAAATGCCTTCGCTATCAGAAGTCAATGGTGACGAAAGTGGAAATAACTACCACGGCCCCACCGCTTGGTAGTCTAGGCTAGCACCGAACAGCGGGGAATGCTTGACGTGTTTCCGCAGTTAGTACGCAATGAATTGAAGTGATGTCAGTGATGGATTGGAGATGAAAATTTTTTCCGCGAAGGCCGCTTCAAGCTGTGCTCAGTGTAAAAACTGGTATCTCGTGCAGTGCAAGCCGCGCCAAGACGAGCGTGCTGAGGATAATCTGTCGCGTCAGGGTTACGAAGTCTTTCGCCCAAAATGTCGGTATCAGAGGTTGATTCGTGGACAACACCGCTGGGAAGTGGGGTCATTATTTCCAGGTTACTTGTTTATCAATCTGCCGGCAGAGTCAAACTGGGCACCTCTGCGCTCGACCCGCGGGATGAGCCGTGTGGTGGCATTTGGTGGACTGCCAGTGGCAGTCAGTGAAGGCATCGTTAAGCACCTTCAAGCGCGGGGAGAAACCGCCTTGCAATCGGAGCTACAGTCAGGCGATAACGTGCGAATCATGGAAAACGGCTTCACTGACGTCGATGCAATTTTTATGGCGTTGGATGGAGATGAACGGGTTATTCTGTTGATAAACCTTCTGAATCGCCAGCAGCAAATTACCGTACCTCTGGCAAGCATCGAAAGCGTCAGAGGCTTATCAGGATCGTTGTGACGTAGGTGCGTGTAAATGGTGAGGCGGCGTTTTCAGGAAATCAACGTTAAATCCTGGGGCGGTAGCGTGTCTGAATCAACTCACCTCGTCTGTTTAGCAGTTATTTGTATCGAAGTCAATAAGCGTTGAAGGGCTGTTATTCGAGATGTATGTGGTAAAATGTCTTAATGCACACCGGATAATTTCCTGTCGAGCCAGTTCAATTTGTGATGCTGTAGTCTAAGAAAAATCTTACACACTTTTGTTGATGGTCTTTAGCTAATGTACTGCTCTCATTTAAAATCGAAGTCCCGAGTGGTTTTTCATTGTCAATCAGGAGTTGAAGCTTGTGACTGACCCTTCAAGTCTTAAAGTGGTTGTTACAAGTGGTGTTCCTGCACCTGCTCGAGAACTCCTATGGGAAGTATTCTTTGCATCAAGAGGACGCGGTGTTAGTTTGCCCGCTCACTTTCCATGGATAGACAGTACTGACAATGTTTTTTGTATCAGCTTACTCGACGCGCATTTTCCGAAAGGAGAGAAGGTAATTGGCGCCTTAGTAATAAAGACGGTCGATGTTTCGATGCATCAACAGGTCGGGTTCGTAGGTTTAGTATGTGTCGCTGAAGACTGGCGGGGTAAGAATCAAAGTTCGCGGTTGTTATTGGAAGCGACGAAGCTCGGGCAGAACCTACACCTTCACGCACTTGTTCTATGGACACAAAAGCCAAACGTATATATTGGTCAGGATTTCGTTATCGATGGGCAGGATTTCTTTGGATGCGCTCTAAGGGGTAAGAAGTCTATCATTACAATGGCTTTTACCAGCGAAGGTTGGCCCGATTCAACGGGTATTCAAAATCAGCAAGGTCTACCCCCGTTTTCAATTGGCGGCAGATTGATCTCAACTGAACACGCAAAAGTGGTCATTGTTGAATCCCTGGATGGCGACGTGACGCTGGTGAAGTGGATCGGCCGGAAAGAAGATGTTGCCGATCTGGTAGAGTGTGCGTTGCCTGATAAGTGGGGAGTAAATATATCAGAGGGCGATGCATTAGTTGAGGAGTTGCGGAAGAGACAGTTTAAAATTGACCTCATGCCAGCAGCCGTGCGTATGGTCAAGAATTTGAAAAAACCATCGATAACACTATTAAACACTATTGAATTTCTTGATCGAGTCTAAACTATGTCAAATTCCCGTCCTTCTATACCGTTAGTTAAAGTGGCTATGCCGCCGCGTGAAAAGCTGATGCCATCCCTCGAATCAGTACTGTACAGCGGTATGATTGCGGAGGGAGAATTCGTCTATCGATTTGAGGAAAGATTTTCGCAGCAATTTGGACTAGCTAATGTGCTGGCCACGAGTAGCGGTACTGCTGCTCTGCATTTGGCTTTTCTACTTTCCGGTGTCAGACCTGGAAATGAGGTGATTACTACCTCAATGACTGCTGAGCCGACAAACACCACAATTTTGCAAGTGGGCGCGAAGCCTGTCTTCGCAGACGTCGATGCTACTACGGGTAATTTATCCCCGAGTTCTGTTGAGTCTTTGATAACACAACGCACAAAGGCGATTTGCGTAGTTCATTATGCAGGGTACCCTGCTCGCTTGAACGAACTCAGAAAACTAGCTGACCAATATGGTTTGTCTTTGATCGAAGACTGTGCTCACGCTCTCGGCGCAGCATATGATAACCAACCGATTGGTAGCGTAGGGGACTATGCAATATTCTCCTTCCAGGCTATCAAACATATGACAACTATAGACGGTGGCATTCTTGCCATGAAAGACCCTGGAAAAGTCAGTGAGGCCCGTCGTCTTCGCTGGTTTGGTCTATCGAAAGGTGTACCCCGTACCGAAGTAGATATCACCACTGTCGGTTTTAAATATAATATGAACAATGTGACTGCGGTGATTGGTTTAAATCAGTTGGATGGAATTTCACCGATACTGCAGCGACATTACGATAATGGTCGGTATTTCGATCAAATGCTTAACAATATAGCGGGCATGGCTCCAGCGAGTGTTGATTCGCTAAGTAAACCAGCGTACTGGCTATACACTCTACTTACAGATGACTCGGATGAGGTTGAGCGACTCCTGACATCGGAGGGGATTATGGCTTCCAAACTTCATCGTCCAAATCATTTGCATTCGGTTTTCAAACCATTTGTAACTCCTATGCCAGAACTCGAAATATTTTATGATCGACTAGTACATATCCCATGTGGCTGGTGGGTGTCGGACGAAGACAGGGAACGCATTGTTAGTACGTTAAAGCGTGGTTAAACGGAGGTTGATATGACAAAAACAATCCCGCTTTATGGCGTTGTCAATCTTCCTGCAATGGAAATGGTTGCCTTGGATGTCTTACGATCCGGTAGGCTAGCAAGCGGAGAGTTTGTCAGTCAATTTGAGACGAGGCTTAGTGATTTGGTAGGGTTACCAAACGTCGTCACAACTATAGACATGACGAGTGCGCTGTTTCTGGCCTTACACTTGGCCGAAGTTAGTGAAGGCGATGAGGTGCTGACTTGCGCTTTTGCATGTCTATCGACAAATTCGGCTATAGCTCAGTGTCATGCGACTCCAGTTTGGGTTGATTTTAAGCCGATGACTGTAGAAATGGACATAGCGGATTTAGAATCAAAAATATCCCCAAGAACCAAAGCAGTTATCCTTTACCATGTAGCTGGCTATCCGGGGCCTGCTCGAGAGATCGCAGCACTGTGTAAAAAACATAATATAATTTTGATTGAAGACTGTGATAACGCGCTTTTTGCGGCTCGGGATTCCACGTTAGTTGGATCACACGGTGACTTTGCTATTTTCTCATTTTATCCAAATAGACAAATAAACACTGCGGAGGGCGGTGCGTTAGTATGTAAAAATAATGAAATGGCAGATAGAGCTCGCAAGCTGAGACGGTTTGGTATTAATTTCAACACGTTTCGCGGGATTGACGGCGAAATAAATGCTGCTTCGGATATTCCTGAGATTGGTTGGGGGATAACCCTTAATAATTTGTGTTGTGCCTTAGGATGCGCTCAGTTAGATTCGGTGAAGAACAGGTATGAAAAAACGACGGAAAATGTAAGAAAGTTGCGGTCACTGATTGAAAATATAGAAGGTATTGAGCCTGTTTCTATAATTGAAAATGGAACACCTGCTTATTGGGTCTTTCTGCTTTTTGCGTACAATCGCGATGAAGTCATATCTTTCCTTAAGAGCCAAGGTATTATGGCTTCGGCAATACATCAACGTAACGACATTTATAGCGGTTTCGGTGTTACGAAAAAAATACAATTACCCAATACTGATTATCTTCAAAATCACATCATCGGTGTTCCATGTGGTTGGTGGTTGGGAGAGCAAGAAATAGAACAAATTGCCAACGCTCTGGTAAAAGCGAGTTCTCTCGTAATGGCCGACAAAAATGTGAATGATGCATGAGATTACGCAACGCTGCTATCGGCAATATGCTGATGTTATATGCTGGGAAAACTTCGAGTCTGTTAGTGGCGTTTGTTTTTTTACCACTTTACAATCGCTTGTTAGGTCCTGAGCAATTTGGAGTTGTAGCCGTTATTTTGTCACTACAGGCTCTGTTGGTGATGATGGACCTGGGAATGTCAACTTTAGTCGGCAGGGAAGTTGCTGTCGCTTCGAGCAGAGAAAGCTCGTGTATAAAGTTAATTCGCACTGCGGAGCTAAGTTTATCAGTATTCTACGCGATTATACTTTTTGGAGCCTTGCTCGCCAGTAATTTAGGCTGGTTTATCGGTACGGGATCAGTTGTCATAAGCGGCGTCGTATTATTGTTTTTGTTGCTCGTATTGCAAAATCTGTATTATTCATTGTTAATCGCGAATCGCGATTATGCCGTCGGAAGTTTTGTACAGGTTATAGGTGTAGCTGCTCGCGCTTGTGCCACTGCGTATGTTCTATCATTTCACTCTGCATCTTTGCAGGCGTTCATTATCACGCAATTAATTTTCGGTTTCATCCATTGGTGGGTGTCACGTATTTACTGTATGAAAAAAATATCAGAAAACGAATCGTCTGATCCTGAATTGCAGTGGCCGAAATTTTCGGATGCGTTAGCGTTAACCCGTGCAGGTAGTGCTCTTGTGTTGTTTTCAGCTGCGGGAGCCGCAGTGACTCAATTGGACAAACCCATAATCTCTATGTTTGTTTCCGCTGCAAGCGTATCTCCATATTACTTGGCAAGTCTCTTGTGCATGACGCCCATCTCTATATTGGCAAGTCCTGTCAGTCAGTACTTCCAACCCTTGTTTCTGAAGGAGGCGGTGAACGGTTTCAGTGCTAGTGCTAAACAGTTGACTGGTAGGTTCGTCTATTCGATCTTTTTAGTTACAGCATTACCAACCCTAGTATTATGGTGGTTTCGCGCGCCAATTATTGATATTTGGGTCGGAGAAAGTGGCGATAATGTCATTTTATCTAGATACGTAGAAATATTACTTCCTGGATTAGCAGTGGGAGCTTTGGGTTTTGTTCCCTATAACTTATTAGTATTTGCGAAAGATTTTCGTTTCCAAGCTATCTTTTCTGCGTGTCTGACTATAATAACCCTATGTTTGGTTACCTTTGCAGCTAAGAAGCAAAACGTAGAAGCAATTTGTATAATCTATTCCCTTTATCATGCTTTTTCGACGTTAGGGTCTTGGTGCAGAGCTATTATTCTCCCAGAGACGAGGCCATACGCTCGATATGCAGGAATTATAGCGGTGTCCCTTACGACCGTGTTTGTTTCGATTATCGGATTTTCTAGTTTTTTGCTGTTTTGAACTATGGAGTTAACTATGTTTGACAACAAAGTATTAATGATTACCGGTGGCACTGGTTCATTTGGTAATACAGTGCTTAAAAGGTTTTTGGACACCAATGTTAAAGAAATTATTGTCTTTAGCAGAGATGAAAAAAAACAAGAAGATATGCGAATTGCACTAAACAATCCGAAGATTAAATTTTATATTGGTGATGTTCGGAATTATGACAGTATTAATCGTGCGATGGCCAATGTAGATTACGTTTTCCATGCCGCAGCGCTTAAGCAGGTTCCTTCATGTGAGTTCTATCCCATGGAAGCTGTGCTGACTAATGTTATGGGTACCGAAAATGTATTGAACGCTGCGATTGATAATAATGTCAAACGAGTGGTTTTGCTAAGCACGGACAAAGCTGTATATCCAATTAATGCGATGGGAATCTCCAAAGCAATGGGTGAAAAAATATTAATTGCCAAATCTCGTACAGTTCGCGAGGGGGGGCCAGTGCTTTGTGCAACTCGCTACGGCAATGTGATGGCTTCGCGAGGCTCCGTAATCCCGCTTTTTGTGGACAAAATAAAATCAAGCCTCCCGCTCACAGTTACAGATCCTAATATGACCAGGTTTCTAATGTCTTTAGAAGACTCTGTGGATTTGGTCCTTCACGCGTTTGAGCATGGAGAGCAAGGTGATATCTTTGTCCAAAAAGCGCCCGCAAGTACCATTGGGGATTTGACAATTGCGTTGAAGGAGCTTTTTAAAAGCGATACAGAAGTTAATATCATCGGTACGCGACATGGAGAAAAACTTTACGAGTCGTTAGTGTCACGTGAAGAAATGGCCAAAGCAGTCGATATGGGGCGTTATTTTAGAGTTCCAGCCGATAACCGGGATCTGAATTATGATAAATTTATAGTTCAAGGTCAGCCAAGTGCAAATGATGTAGACGACTATACGTCACACAATACAAACTTGTTAGATATTGAGCAAATCAAATCCCTGCTATTGACACTTCCTTATATCCAAGACAGTCTCGACTCTTAATCTATGACACTTCTTAGTATTATTGTACCTACACACAACCGGGCAAGTTGCGCGGTTCAAACTATCAAAACTCTATTGGCGTTACCGGATGACGTTCAAATTGTCGTATGTGACTCCAGTCCGATAGATGAAATAACTCCAAACTTTTTGAACCTTTATCCCGAATCTCGACTTAAGTTAGTTAGATCAGAGCAAGGAATCAGCGTAGTAGAAAATTTCAACCTTGGTTTGGATTCCTGCGATGGCGAGTATTTAGTATTTATAGGTGATGATGATTTCGTGACTAAGGAAATTGTCGAGGTTGCGAAGTGGGCAAGTTTGAATAAAGTTGACTCCCTCAAATTTAATTTCTCAGCCCTGTATTATTGGCACGACTATACGCATGCCACTAGAGGTGATTCATACTCGGGCACTCTTCATGTCAGCCCATTTACTGGCGCCGTTAGTAATCATGATATTTCAAAATCCATATCTTACGCGTTAGATAATTTTGGGGGCGGTGTCTTTGATATGCCAAGGGCGTATGCGGGGATGATCTCTTCTTCGTTGGCTTCTAGTATTGTTAAAAAGTATGGAAGTTTGTTTGGGGGAGTAAGCCCTGATATCTATAGTTCTTTTCTTATTTCTAACGAAGCTAAAAATTGTAAATGGATAGACTATCCAGTAATTATACCAGGTGCCTCGGGCCTCAGTACAACGGGACAAAGTAATTCAGGGGCGCATTATGGGAAGTTGAGGGATAATCCACATATAGCTCCATTCAAAAATTTAGTATGGGATAGTCGAATTCCTGAATTTTATTCAGTTCCAACGGTTTGGTCTTATTCCCTCTTGCAGGCTATAGAGCAGGTGGAAAGGATAGGTGGAGAAAAAGTTGATCCAAACTTTAGCCGCTTGATATTGAAATGCTTTGTGTATCACCCAAAGTCTTACCGTGAGAACTCAGTCGCGCTTAAAAATCTTTTCGCCGAATTTGGGGTGTTGAAATTTTCAATGAAAATTCTGGCATCGGTCGGTACAGAATTTTTATGGGGCGCTTCGCGAGTGATTAACAGAATAAAAGCCCGCTACATTAAGAAAGAAGTTGATGTTATTTACAATCTTGAAACGTCCTTAGATGCAAGTTTTGCTTTCGAACTGTATTTGAAAAAGAAAAGTATCAAGCTCAATTTGTCTTAATGTCGATCTAGGCTTATTGATAAAAATGGTGCGGTGATATTGTAGTTTGTAAATATGGCCTATTCGTAGTTTGAAGTATTCAACGCATAAACCTATATATATATTTGGTGATTCATGGTGATTATGTGACATTGGATTTAATACCTTACTTCGCGCCCTACCTGTATTTAATTGTTACTGTTGGGTTAGGGAAAATTGCAGGTCTGGATAATCGTAAGTTATTGTTTTTATGTCTGGTTCCTGCTTTTTTCATTGTTGTTCTGCGTGGCGATGTAGGCACTGATACCGCGTCATATATGCGAATTATAGATAGTTTTTCCACTGAGTTCGGGGACTCAGCAGGAATTAGCGAGGTCGAAATAGGCTTTGAATATTTTTCGAAAGCACTACTTTACTTAGGCTTTTCAAGTAAAGCAGTTGTTGTAGCTATTTCATGGTTTGTCTGTGCGCTGGTTATTTATGCGTTCTCACGAACTAAGGATGATGTTTTAGTATTTGCTTTGCTGGTGTTTCCAATTTTCTTCTATGATATGACCATGAACGGCCTTCGATATGGAGTCTCATTCTGTCTGGCGAAGATTGCATATGATTCTTTCGAGAGTAGTAAGAAAAAGACATTTGCTATAATGACTTTGCTCTCCATCTCTTTTCATCTATCAGGTTTTGTACTCTTAGTACTGCTAATGGCGCGTCGGCTGAGCGTTAAACACTTGATAATGGGAGGTTTGTGCGCGGGGATTTTGCTATTAATATTTTTTGATCGCTTGCTCTTTAAATTTTCAGCTTATGGCGAACTTGAGGCGCCTAGTGGATTATCTGGCTTAGCGCCTCTGTTATTATTTGCCATGATATATATATCAATGGTAGTGCTGTCATTTAGGAATGTTGTTTATTTAACTTTCTTATTTGTGTTGGAAATAGCATTTTTTGTATTGGCGAAGTTTAGTTATGCTGGCCTGCGGTTTCAGTTTTTAACCCTTTTTGCGCTTCTATGCACTGTGCCTAGATGTTCAGTGATGTATTCTCGCAATAGGGCAATATTTTTATGTCTTGTTTTCTTTATTGGAATTCTAGGCTTCGTTTCAAAATCAAGAAATATGATTGATGGTGTTGATAGCGGAGAATCACCATTCATCCCGTATCAGTTCTATTGGGAGAGAAAATGAAAGCTTCTGTTTCCGTAATAATGCCGCATTATAACGCGCTCGATACTATCAAGCGCAGTATAGATTCAGTTGTGAGTCAGACGCTTTCAGTTGGCGAGCTAATAATAGTTGACGACGGAAGCCCGGCGGTAGATAAGCTAAAGCTTTTAGTTTTGGATTACAAGAGTATTATCGATATTGTTTTAATAGAGTCGGATGTTAATCGTGGTGCAGCTCATGCAAGAAATACTGGTATCAAACACAGTAAATGTAAGTATATAGCTTTCTTAGATTCTGATGACGTTTGGCACCCTGAAAAAATAAAACTTCAATATTCTGTGATGGAAAAAAACGAGATGTTTCTTTCCGGGCATGGTTACATGTTTAATCTGTATAATCAGAACTTTCAAGCTACCGTATCTTCTGAGCATACCAGTATAAATCGTAATAATTTTATTTTGGGTAACCCGTTTTTCACTCCCACGGTTATGGCTCGTCGCGAATGCTTTATCTCATTCGATGAGCGTTATCGAAGGGTAGATGATTATAAGTGTTGGTATGAAAATCTTTGCAATGGAACCTTCGCCCTTCTTTCATCGGACTTGGCTGGGGGGTTTAAAGCGCCGATTGGTGCTTCCGGGCTATCGGGTTCACTTAAGTTAATGCACGTGGCTTATTTAGATGTCTTGAAGAGTCTGTTAGTAGAGAAAAACATGAGATATTTTGAATACTTAATGGCTGCGACTTGCGAGCGCATGAAATATCCGTTGCGGGTAATGCTGTTTAAGTTTAGGGGAAAGTAATTGAGTTATTCACCGTCTATTCCACATTTTGCAGTTTTGGTGGCTGCTTATAATGGTGTTAAATGGCTGGCACCGCAGATCGAGACGATATTATCTCAGCGCCACGTAAGAGTGACGATTTTCGTAAGTATTGATCGATCCTCAGATACAACCGAATCTTGGTTTAGGCAACTAGCCGCTACAAATTCAAATATAATAATTTTGCCAGTCGGAGAGCAGTTTGGCGGGGCTGCCAAAAACTTTTTCCGTTTGATTCGCGATGTCGATTTCTCTAGTTATGATTATATTTCGTTTGCGGATCAAGACGATGTATGGCTTGAAGACAAGCTGTTGACAGCTCATGAAAAAATTGTCAAAGACGGCTTATCTGGATACTCCGGGAATGTGATCGCCTTTTGGCCTGATGGGCGAAAATCACTAATTGATAAAGCCCAAAAACAGACAAAGTACGATTTTTTGTTTGAAGCTGCTGGTCCTGGTTGTACTTACGTTCTTAAAGTTACCGACGCTTTGTGTTTTAAAGACTTCCTTATAAGGCGCTGGGACCTCGCTAATAAGGTAGCTTTGCATGACTGGTTAATATACGCGTGGTTTCGATCAAGTGGATTGAAGTGGTACATTGATCCTACCCCGAAAATGCTCTATCGGCAGCATGGTAACAACCAAGTAGGGGCGAATTCCGGTCTAAAAGCGATCAGAGCTCGATTCCGCTTACTTCGAGCGGGATGGTACCGATGTGAGATTTCAAAAATCGCGCGTTTATTGGCCGATCAGATACCGGATGTACCAGTCTGCTTAATTAAGGGCGGGTTGATACCAAAGTATTTTATGTTTGCCAATCTAAATAAAATGCGTCGTAGATTTCGCGATCAGGTTCTTTTGATGCTTATCGTGATATTCGGGATTTACTAACGTTGAGATTGATTTGAATGTCTAAAGTATTGTTAACCGGTGCGTCAGGCTTTTTAGGGAAATCGGTCCTTCAGCGCCTGATATCTGATAAACAACAATGCACCGTTGCTGTTAGGTCTGGAGTAGAAAACTTTCCAAATGAAGTGGACGCTAGAATAATAAACTCTTTAGACGATCAATCTGAATGGTTGGATTTAGTAAATAATCAAGATGTAGTGATCCATTGCGCCGCTCGTGTGCATGTGATGAACGAGACCGCAGCCGATCCATTGGTTGAATTTCGAAAAATAAATGTAATGGGCACTCTGAATCTGGCTAGAGCGGCCGCCCAAAGTGGGGTTAAAAGATTCATTTTTATTAGTTCTATTAAAGTTAATGGAGAGTCCACCAAGCCTGGACAGTTATTTTCTGCGGACGACTTGCCTGCACCGTGCGATCCATACGGTGTCTCTAAAATGGAGGCAGAACAAGGCTTACGAAAGCTATCCCAAGAGACAGGTATGGAGGTTGTCATCATTCGCCCAGTTCTAATTTATGGGCCAGGTGTGAAGTCGAATTTCCGTAGTATGATGATTTCGTTACGTCGAGGAGTTCCGCTACCTCTTGGGTCTATTCGCAACAAACGGAGTTTGGTAGCCCTAGATAATTTAGTTGACTTGATTGCGACGTGCATTTCACATCCCAACGCAGCTAATCAAACTTTTTTAGCAAGTGACGGGGAGGATGTCTCCACGCCGGAGCTTCTAATTCGGATGGGAAAAGTTCTTGACAAACCTGCCAGATTGATCCCCGTGCCGTCTTGGGTTCTTTATTTGTGTGCTGCACTAGTCGGTCGTTCGGCTGTAGCGAAAAGGTTGTGTGGGTCCCTTCAAGTTGATATCAGTAAAACGTGTTCCCTGTTACATTGGAAACCGCCATACGGAGTTGATGAAGCGCTTGCTAAAACTGCTCACGATTTTACGAAGGGACTGTAAATACCCATTTTTTTCAATGCCAGGCTGGGTGTTTAATGGAGTTTTTAATGTTTGGGCTGATTTGGTTAATTCCGGTTGTTGGCGTCCTCGCCATTACACTTACGTGGGTCCTGCGACGTTATGCACTGCATCGTAGCGTTCTTGATATCCCTAATACTCGAAGCTCCCATTCTGTGCCTACACCGCGGGGTGGTGGCGTAGCCATAGTTATTAGCTACCTTGTTGGACTTCTGTTTTTGGCTATGGGCGGTGGGTTATCTTGGTCAGTCACGTGGGCATTAGCAGGCGCTGGCTTGATAGTCGCAGTATTGGGCTTTCTTGATGACCATGGACATATCGCCGCTCGTTGGCGCCTCTTGGGGCATTTCAGCGCTGCAATTTGGGCTTTGCTATGGTTAGGTGGAATGCCTCCAATAATCATATTTGGGTTTGATTTTGAAATAATATGGTTATTAAATCTTGTTGGTGGTTTGTACCTCGTCTGGATGCTGAATCTCTATAATTTCATGGATGGAATTGATGGTGTTGCCAGTGTGCAGGCGATAAGTGTCTGTGTGTCAGCCTGCGTTATCTACTGGTTATCCGGCTACGAAGAGCTCATCTGGGCACCACTCCTTCTTTCCATGGCTGTATTAGGATTTCTATACTGGAATTTTCCTCCTGCTCGAATTTTTATGGGCGATGCCGGTAGCGGATTTTTGGGCGTCATCCTGGGCGTGCTATCGCTTCAGGCCGCAAGGGAGTTACCTAGCCTCCTTTGGGTGTGGTTAATATTGATGGGTGTTTTCATAGTCGACGCAACGTTCACTTTAATTCGTCGTCTGTTACGTGGAGAAAAAGTATACGAGGCGCATCGTAGCCATGCTTACCAATTTGCTGCTCGGAAATTCGGTAAACATCTACCTGTCACCATTACGGTCGGCGCAATCAATATTTTATGGCTCTTACCCGTTGCGATATGCGTAATACTCTTAGATATAGACGGTTTTATTGGGTTAATAATTGCGTATATACCATTGGTATTGCTGGCGGTAAAATATCATTCTGGTACATCAGAAAAATCTTGATGGTTTATTTCTGTTGTTTATTTGCCTAGAATAATATAGCAAGGCTAAGTAGATAGTGTGTTGTTTTCGATTTTGATCAGAGGGGTCAGTAAGAGGCGATGGATAAATTAAGAGTTTTATTACTGGCGCTGCCACGACGTCGCAAAAGATTGCTTCAAGTCGGTACCGACGTTATTTTAGTCTGGGGCGCGCTGTGGCTGGCTTTTATGGTAAGACTCGGTATTGACGAGATGGTCAACCCAGTTGCAACTCATCTCTGGCTTTTCGCTATCGCCCCTTTGGTTGCCATTCCACTATTTGTCAGATTTGGTATGTATCGAGCTGTTATGCGTTATTTCGGTAACGATGCGCTGATTGCCATTATCAAAGCTGTAAGCTTTTCTTCATTAATTCTTGGGTTCACTGTTTATTGGTACAGTAACCATCAAAATATCGTCCCTCGCTCAATAATTTTTAATTATTGGTGGTTGAGTCTGGTCATGATTGGCGGGCTACGGCTAGCCATGCGCCAGTTTTTCCTTGGGGACTGGTTTGCAGCCGCACAGCACGTGCCTTTTACTAACCGGGACGATGGTTTGCCAAAGGTAGCCGTTTATGGCGCAGGTGCGGCGGGTAATCAACTCGTAGCGGCTTTGCGTATCGGACGTCTGATGCGCCCAGTTGCATTCATTGATGACGATGAGAGTATTTCGAATCGAGTAATTTCTGGCTTACAGGTATATAAACCTGGACATATTCAACGCATGATTGACGTTACTGGCGCGCAAGAGATTTTATTAGCAGTGCCGTCTTGTTCGCGCGCGCGCCGGAGAGAAATACTTGGATATTTAGAAGGTTTTCCGTTGCATGTTAGAAGCGTGCCAGGCTTTATGGATCTGGCCAGTGGCAGAGTCAAAGTAGATGATATACAAGAAGTTGATATTGCAGACCTGCTAGGACGTGATGCCGTGCCTGCACAGGAAGACCTGCTTGAGCATTGTGTTAGAGGTCAAGTGGTACTTGTGACTGGGGCAGGAGGGTCGATAGGGTCGGAATTATGCAGGCAAATTCTTTCTTTATCTCCAGCTACTTTACTGCTATTTGAACATAGTGAATATAATTTATATACCATTATGTCCGAATTAGAGTTGCGCGTTAGACGCGAGTCATTATCTGTTCAGGTGCTCCCAATATTAGGGTCTGTGCGTGATCAAGATAAGTTATTAGATACTATGAAGACATGGAGTGTTACAACAGTCTATCATGCTGCCGCCTATAAGCATGTGCCGATGGTTGAACATAACATTGCTGAAGGAATACTGAATAATGTTTTTGGTACATTAAATACTGCGCAAGCGGCGGTGCAGTCTGGTGTATTAAACTTTGTTTTAATTTCCACAGATAAAGCGGTGCGCCCAACTAATGTTATGGGTAGTACCAAGCGCTTGGCAGAGCTCACCTTGCAGGCGCTTAGCCGTGAGCTTGCTCCGGTGATGTTTGCAGACAATTCCAAGATATCAAGAGTTAACAAAACTCGGTTCACGATGGTCCGATTTGGCAATGTACTCGGTTCCTCCGGGTCAGTGATACCGTTGTTTCATAAGCAGATTAAATCAGGCGGACCGTTAACGGTCACTCATCCAAAAATCACTCGTTATTTTATGACTATTCCAGAAGCCGCCCAACTTGTGATTCAAGCAGGATCGATGGGGCAGGGAGGCGACGTCTTTGTTTTGGACATGGGGGAACCGGTTAAAATCGTCGAGCTTGCAGAAAAAATGATCCATCTGTCTGGGCTCAGTATTAGATCTGAAAGTAATCCCCGTGGTGACATATCCATTGAATTCACCGGATTGCGTCCGGGTGAAAAGCTTTATGAGGAGTTGTTGATTGGAGATAATGTCATTGCGACAAATCATCCAATGATTATGTGTGCCAATGAAGATTACTTGGCTTGGGACGTACTTAAAATACAACTGTCAGGGCTTCTCACCGCGATTGCTGGGCATGACTACACCAAGGTCCGCCAAATTCTGCTGGAAACTGTAAGTGGCTATGCTCCAGAGGGAGAGATTGTTGATTGGATATTTCAGCAGCGACACTTAAAGCCTTAGGTCAAAGTTAGATTTGACCTCGGCTTTTTATGAAATTTGCGAGTCACACGCTTCTCGTTTTGATTGAAGGAATAGTCAAAACTATGTTTCATAGGTCCACATGTATATTAAAAAGGTGCCCTCATGTTGCGTTATGAGATCGGCGACGATGACCGTTCGAGAGATTCATGGCAAGCCTGTTTTCGACAGGCATGCCATTTTAGTTTGTTATTACTTCAATGGTTTTAATATAAATATGAAAAAAATATTACTGCCCGCGCTTTCGTTTCTTTTGGTCTTTGGTCTCATCGTCTCGATCTGGGCATGCTTCGCTCCTGGCTTTATGTCCTATGATTCAGTTGTACAATACCAAAGCGCGTTAGACCAGCATTATACTGATAGTCATCCCGCTATAATGTCTTATGTCTGGCATCTTTGTATGCAGTTGGTACCTGGGCCGCAGAGTTTGCTATATTTGCATTTGACACTGTTAGCGGTTGGAGTGTTTATTTGGCAGGCAAATTTCAGGAACTCCATTTGGAGTCTGCTAATTCCTGCTTTGTTTATGCTTCCTTGGGTAATCAATTTTGCGGGAGTTCTATGGAAGGATGTTGGAATGGCATTTTCCCTGCTCATTGCTACGGGGTTATTGTTCACCCGTCGTAAAAGCATGTGGCTGGTGCTCCTTTCAATGCCATTTCTATTTTATGCCATTGGGGTCAGGCACAATGCGGTTCTCGCAGTAATTCCTATAATGTTCTTGGCTTTCAGACATTATTTTCCGAAGGCACCTATCTGGTTGGGCTGCCTTACTACAATATTACTTACAGGTGTTTTCTTGCTCACGGTTTTTACTGTGACATATAGTTTTATAAATGCAGAAAAAAAACATTATGAAACGTTTTTGATGGGGGATGACATCGCAACGATCTCTGCAAAAACCCATCAAAATTTACTCCCGTGGGTAAAAGATAACGATTTAACAACCTGTTCTGCCCCCCCGATTCTTTACGAACGTGCGATGTGTTTTATAGGTAAGGGCTATGATCCAAGTGGCAGTTTGGTTGTCGATATACCATATGATGAAACGTATTCATTATGGAAAAAAACAATTCTCTCATATCCTTTGGAGTATGCCTTAGTTAGAGTTGAGGCGTTCTTTTATTTTCTACGCCCCCCACAAGCACTGCCCGGGTACACATGGTTTTACGGTATCGCGAAAAATGATATGAATATTAAGTTGATGAATCCCGAGATGGCAGGGGTTTTAGAGCAGTACATGATATCGACTAACAAAACTGTACTGAGTGAATTATTCAAACCTTATGTTTGGCTCTTGCTCGCGGCAATCATACTTGTTTGGGTTAGCAGGACTCCGGCTTCCATTGAGAAAACGCAAATCACTGTTCTAAACATATCTGCATTAGGCTGTTTTTTTAGTCTGTTGATAGCGGTGCCTTCAGTGGATTTTCGATATGTATATTGGTGCGTCATTGCAACCACTCTTTCAGTTGTTATATTGGCTTCAACGTTTCGATCTGGCCACAAAACTGAAGTTAGTTAGCGGGCTCTTCAACAACTTCATTTAGGAATTGAATCTCACCCACTATGCGGCTATTACCGTCTTGAGTCGGTTTTTCAAATATAGGGGGCTCACATGACGCAATGCGTTACGATGTCATTTTTCATAGTTTGATATGGCTGGGATACACGATGAGCGTCGCGATGGTATTGGAATGACGCCATTATTTTACGTGTTGATCGCGCAGAAATGAGCGGGGTCGTTTTAGTCGCGTTTGACTCTCTCTATCATTGTTGCAGGGAAGCCATAAATAAAGGTTCTAAGCTCGGAAACATCTGGACTTGTCATCCACAGCGATGAAACGTAAGCGCTCCATAAACCCCACATTCAAAGCGCTTAGCTGATCCCGGATGCTGTGCTCCCGATTCCCTCAGGAGCCAGCTCGCCATGATGCGACCCGATGCCAAAGTCGAAAAAGTGTATCTGTACCCCAAGCCGGTGGACTGTAACTGATCCATAAACCCCACCTATCCAAGCAGACGGCGTGTGAGGGGGAATCAAATCATGCTGGCGGTTCGTGGCGCAGTTACTCCATTTTTTGTGGCCTGATATTCACCACCATCCCCGCTTGTACGTTTTTGATCGGGGAAAGCAAATGCGGTGAAATATTCCAGCGCTGGCCGGTGTCGGTTACTACTGTGACGGTCTTGCGATTGAACTTCATGACGGTCCCGGACAGGCGCTCACCACTGGGTGAGTCAAAGCTAACCCGTGCTCCTGGATGGAACTGCATCATTAATTTATGAGCCTCCAACGACTCCAACATCTTCAGCCGTTCGATAATGTGATGATTCAGCGTCACTAACTCATCGACACTCAGATGATCAATATTGATACTCATGATGGCCTCCAATTCCAGGGTAGTAGCGCCTCAATGTCTTCAACCGATTCAGCCTGCGGTAATCGCTCCAGTACGTGGCGCAGCCACGTATAGGGCTCCTGGCCGTTAGCTTTGGCGGTCTCGACCAAACTGTAGATCTGCGCACTGGCGGTGGCGCCTTTGGGTGTGTCGCTGAAAAGCCAAGCCTTGCGCCCGATCACAAACGGCTTTATCGCTCTTTCAGCGGTATTGTTGTCGATCGGTAAAAAACCAGCCTCGATATAACGTTCCAGCCGGCTCCAGTTACTGGCCAGATAATTGACTGCTTTACCCAAGGCACTTTGCGCAGTGACCTGTGGCTGGGTTTTCTCCAGCCAGCTTTTTAACTGGGTGAGCACCGGCAAGCTCTGCTCCTGGCGACCGGCAAAGCGCTGTTCATCCGTCATCTCTTTCAAAACACGCTCTATGCCGTACAACTTGTTGATCATCGTCAGTGCCGCATCGGCTCGACCGGTTTTGCCCTTGGGCTGCACTTTCTGTGCATCGACAAACTTGCGTCGTACATGGGCCATACAGGCCAAGCGCTCGATACCCGGCTGCGCGCTCAAGGCGTTATAGCCAGCGTAATCATCGGTCATCAGATAGCCGCGATAGTCGCCGAGCAGCCGCAACGGCACCTCCTGCGCTCGGCTGGTGGTGTAGTCAAAAAGAATGACGGGGCTCTCAGGTGGGCCGCTGGCTTGCACCCACATCCAGGATTGGCTGGTCGGGTCTCGACCTGGCTCTTTCAGCACCTGCACTCGCGTTTCATCGCAGTGAACAATCGGACTTTCCAGTAACCGATCACGCATCAGATTCAACAGTGGCTGGAAGTGTTCGCAGCACTGGATCACCCAGCGCGCCAAGGTTTGACGCGGGATATCGACACCGTGACGAACGAGGACTTTTTCGAAACGGTGCAATGGCAGGCCATCGACGTACTTGGTGGTCAACAGCATCGCCAACACGCTGGGGCTGGCCATGCTCTTTTCGATCAGTTGCGCGGGTTTGTCGGCGGTGACCGGTGCCACTTCACAACCACGACAGCCGTAGACCTTACGGATATGTTTGATCACCCGAATCTGCATCGGCACGATCTCCAGTTGTTCGCTGGTTTCTTCACCGATGGCGTGTTTGCGGTAACCGCAAACGCAGGTCAGTTCGTGTTCGGGGAGTTCGTGGATGACCTCGATACGTGGCAAGTCCGCCGACAGTGGCTTGCGTTTGCCACGGCGTTTGGTCGGGGCAACAACTTCTTCCTCAGCTTCAACGGGCGCCGGCGTGTCGATACTTTCAGCTTCATTAAACAGCGGCAGCTGTGGCGTCGCCAGATCAGCGGTTTGCTCGGACTTACGCCCGAACAAGCGTTGACGAAGTAGCGCATTCTCTTCTTCAAGAAGAACGACCTTCGACTGCATCTGAGCAAGTAATTGCTTGAGCGCAGTCAGGTCATCGGGAAGGTTGTCGGGCATGGAAATCATGGCCCGGATTATACCCAATCAAGCAACAAATCGCGGCGTCAAAACCTGATGCGGGCGGTTGCGCCACAGGTCAAAACCGTCGAGCAGCCAGTTTAGTTCCTGAACTGTCAGGAAGATCGCCTCGTCGGCCGCATCAGGCGAGGTTTTGAATCGCTCGGATTCCAGGCGCTTGAGCCAAAGGCAGAAGCCGTTGCGCTCCCAATAGAGTATTTTCACCCGGTTACGGGGGCGATTCAGAAAAACAAAAAGTACCGGGTCGAATACCGCGAACTTGATATCCAGCTCGACCAGAGCGGCAAGGCCGTCGATGGATTTTCGAAAATCCACGGGTTTGGGGTAGAGGTACACTTTTTCGACTTTGGCGTCGGGTCGCATCATGGCGGACGTGCTCCAGAAAGAAATCGGGAGCGCAGCATCAGGCTTCAATAAACGGCTTTGAATGTGTAGGTGATGGATCGCTTACGATGAAACCATGTTCATGCAATCGATTCATGGTCTCGAAGTCGAACCCTTTCCAGGCATTGCCTTTGTCGGAACTGAAGGTTGCCAACAGGGCAAGCACGGCGTCTTCAATCAGTTTATCGTCGTATTCCATGATCGTTGCTCCGCTCATATTTGACAGGCATCGTCGAGTTTGTGATGGACAGTCCATAATCCCACCGACTCCCATCTGAGTAGTGCGCTCAGCTAGGTGTCAGTACCGATGCAAAACTGACCCACCCTACCGGTTCAAAACTGACCCACTTGGGCAATGCGCGATAGCCTGTTGGGCAGCCGTGTTGTCCACTGCGATGAAACACGGGTACAGGTGTTGAAAGAGCCTGACCGAGACCCAAGCAGCCAGTCCTGGATGTGGGTGCAAACCGGCGGCCCGCCAGATATACCAGTGATCCTTTTTGACTACTCCACCAGTCGCGCGCAGGAGGTGCCGACACGCCTGCTCGATAGCTATCGTGGCTACGTGATGACCGACGATTACGCCGGTTACAACGCCCTTGGCGCGCAGGCCGGAGTGGAACGTCTAGGTTGCTGGGCTCACGCGCGGCGTAGGTTTGTTGAAGCGCAAAAAGTGCAGCCGAAAGGCAAGACAGGACGTGCGGATATCGCACTGAACTTGATCAACAAGCTTTATGGCGTCGAGCGTGATCTGAAGGATGCGGGCGACGATGATCGTAAAACCGGCCGTCATGATCGGAGCCTGCCAGTGCTGGCTCAGTTAAAAAGCTGGATGGAAAAGACGCAGCCACAAGTTACGTCTCAGATCGCCTTGGGCAAGGCCATCGGCTATCTGGCGAGTAACTGGAGCAAACTGGAACGGTACGCCGAGGAAGGCTATTTGCCGATTGACAACAACCCCGCCGAGCGTGCGATCAAGCCCTTCGTCATCGGAAGAAAGAACTGGTTGTTTAGCGACACACCCAAAGGCGCGACGGCCAGTGTTCAGCTTTACAGCTTGGTCGAGACTGCCAAAGCCAACGGCCAAGAGCCCTATGCGTGGCTGCGCCACGCAGTAGAACGGCTGCCACTGGCGACCTCGGTTGAAGATTACGAAGCGCTGTTGCCGTGGAACTGCTCGCCGGCATCGCCTAGCTAGGCGCGTTACCCATCTTGAAGTCGGTCGGGTTTATGGAGCGCTCACGTAGATTTCATGGAGCGTCTATGATTATTTCACATCTCGCAACAGACGCATTTTTGACAAGCCGCGGACATAGCCTAAGTTTGGAGAGCAGCTTCGGAAAAGCTGCTTTCTCAACTGATGTTATGGAGCTTCACTTATGCGTACTGGCTATTTCTACTCTCTGGTTTTCGCCCTATTGACCAGCGCTTCAATCGCCGTAATTGCCGCGCCTGCGGCAAAACTCGAGGCTGGTACCGCGCCTTTGGTGATGGAAGTTTCCCCGATCACGCAAGCTGGCAAAGTCGATGTCAATAAAGCCGATGCGCTGACACTGCAGCGCGAGCTGGCCGGTATCGGGGAGGCGAAGGCGAAAGCGATTGTTGCATATCGTGAGAGTAATGGGCCGTTTTCGTCGGTCGACGAATTGCTTGAGGTCAAGGGGATTGGCAAAGCGATTTTGGACAAGAACCGCGAAAAGCTTGAGGTGAACTAAGCTTGTAGCTCTACGCCAAGGGCCGGTCAATGACTGGCCCTTCTGGTTTATAGCGATCGGGAAAACAAACACCTTTTATCGGCGCATGGAAAATTATGGCTATCATATGCGGTTTAAATTATGCCTATAATTAAATTCCGGACGCGCTGAAGTATTTTAACGTTCCGGCTACTCCCCTAAGCATTTTCAGGAGCACAGTCATGATGTCCACGCAATCCCAAGGTACAGCCCTCATCACCGGTGCTTCTTCCGGTATCGGTGAAATTTACGCTGAGCGATTGGCAGCGCGTGGTTTCGATTTGTTGCTGGTGGCACGCGACGAGAGACGACTAGAGGCCGCGGCGAATACGTTGCGCGCTAAACATGGCGTTCAGGTCGAAGTGTTCAAGGCGGATCTGACACACAAAGATGATGTGGTGAAGGTTGAGCAACGCCTGCGTAGCGATTCGAGTATCAGTCTGTTGTTGAACAACGCAGGCGTTGCCGCAGATGGCCTTCTGGCGAATTCCGACATGGATCAGCTTGAGAAGCTTATCCAGCTGAATGTCACTGCCGTCACTCGTTTGGCATCCGCAGCGGCCGCCAGTTTTGCCAAGGCGCGCCGGGGGGCAATCATCAATATCGCCTCTGTAGTCGCGTTGTTCCCTGAGCGTTTCAATGCGACGTACAGCGCGAGCAAAGCTTATGTGTTAAGCCTAACTCAGTCGTTGAATGCAGAACTGAACGGCACCGGCGTCAAGGTACAAGCCGTTTTGCCTGGTGTGACACGTACCGAGATCTGGGAGCGCTCGGGCATCGATGCAAGCCAGATACCAGCGGATATGGTCATGGAAGCCGGAGAAATGGTCGATGCCGCATTGTCGGGTCTTGATCAAAGTGAACTGATCACCATTCCATCGCTGCCTGATGCGGCTCAATGGCACGATTTTGTAAATACCCGCCTGGTAATGGCGCCGAACCTTTCCCAAAGCACGGCCGCCGTGCGTTACAAGTAACGCGTCAATTATCGGCTGGAGGTATTAGTGGTATGAGTGATCGTCGAGTAGTTGTCACGGGCATGGGCCTGGTGTCGCCCTTGGGTAGCGGTGTGGAAGCGGTTTGGGCGCGACTGTTGGCCGGGCGGTCCGGTCTGAGGAAGCTGCCTGATGAGGTGGTTGCTGATCTGCCGGCGAAAGTGGGCGGCAGTGTGCCGACCCTTGGCGAAGACGCCGAAGCTGGGTTCGACCCGAATCAAGCGACGCCACCTAAAGAACAAAAGAAAATGGACCGCTTCATTTTGTTTGCCATGGAGGCGGCGCGTCAGGCACTAGAACAAGCCGGTTGGCAAGCGCAGGACGCCAATGCTCAGGAGCGCACTGCAACCATTATCGGTTCAGGCGTCGGCGGTTTCCGCGCGATTGCCGATGCGGTGCGTACCACTGACAGCCGTGGTCCGCGGCGTTTGTCGCCGTTCACCATTCCGTCATTTCTGGTCAATCTTGCCGCTGGCCATGTGTCGATCCAGCACGGTTTCAAAGGTCCATTGGGTGCCCCGGTGACAGCTTGTGCGGCGGGTGTTCAAGCGATTGGCGACGCTGCGCGGTTGATTCGCACCGGTGAAGCAGACATTGCGGTATGTGGTGGTGCGGAGGCGGCCATCGATCGTGTCAGCCTCGCCGGGTTTGCCGCTGCTCGTGCCTTGTCCAGTGGCTACAACGAAACCCCTGAACGTGCTTCGCGCCCCTTTGACAGCGGTCGCGATGGTTTTGTCATGGGGGAGGGGGCAGGCCTTCTGGTCATCGAATCTCTGGAACATGCACTCGCCCGGGGTGCTCAACCGCTTGCCGAACTGGTCGGTTACGGGACCAGCGCCGATGCCTATCATCTCACCGCTGGTCCCGAAGATGGCAGCGGTGCACGACGGGCGATGTCGCTCGCATTGGCTCAAGCCGGCGTTTCAGCAGAGAAGGTGCAGCATCTCAACGCTCACGCTACCTCGACGCCGGTCGGCGATCTTGGAGAGCTGGCCGCGATCAAATCCTTGTTCGGTGCAGACAACAAGATTGCGGTGACGTCGACAAAGTCGGCCACTGGGCACCTGCTCGGAGCTGCGGGTGGCATAGAAGCCATCTTCACGTTGTTGGCCATTCGCGATCAGATCGTGCCGCCAACCCTTAACCTCGACAATCCGGATCCGGCTGCAGAAGGGGTCGATATCGTTCACGGTAAGGCGCGGCCTATGGCTATCGAATACGCGCTATCCAATGGCTTCGGTTTCGGCGGGGTTAACGCCAGCGTATTGTTCAAGCGCTGGCAGGGTTAGCCTGTGATTGTTTGAGATATTCGCGAGTAACGTCGAGAATCCGCTGAGCCAGCTCGGGGTTCTCGACACTGCGCGACAATAAAAGCGCGCCGATCAGCGTCGACATGATAACAATGCTCTGATTTGCGGCATTATCTCCTTCGAGTGTGCCTTGCACTTGTTCAAGCCTGGCATTGAGCACGACATCGGTGGTTGGGCTCGGCTGCCCCCGCAGGCCCAGCTCCGAAGACATGGTCGGCAGCGGGCAGCCTTCGTGAGGCGAGGTTTGATGCCACTCGGACAGGTAGCTCTCGATGAACGCGTCCAGGGGGCGTTCTCCGGCAAACAGCATGGCACAGTGCGCGTCCAGTTGTTCGCCCGCGGCTTGCAGGGCCTTCTCAACCAATTCGTTCTTGGAGGAAAAGTGCGAATAAAAGCCTCCGTGTGTCAAACCCAGGGCTTTCATTAAGGGTTGCAGACCGGTCGCGCTGATTCCGTCGCGGCGAAAGCGTGCTGCGGCTTCCCGGATGATGCGTTGGTGAGTTTGAGCTTTATGGTCCTGCGAGTAACGCATGTCGAATCTCCGCAACAATGGCCCATCTTAACCAATGCAAATTGGATGGCGACAGTACTTCTACGTTTGAAAGGCACACAGATGCGCCGAAATCGGTCCTAAGCTAAATCTTTCTCTGCCCTATTGATCGAGGATTTTTGCGATGTACAAAGACTATCCTGCGGCCTATCAAGTCAGTAAGGGCTCCGCCTTGCAGGTGGACAAACCCTTTTACCAGCGAATCCGGGACCAGAAGGGCGGACGGACGCTGATCGAACAATTTGAAGTGCCGATCCGCACTGGCCGTGCCTGGAAGGTGCCGGCGGGCCATGTATTTCGTGTCACCACACCCGTGGGCCCGCAAGTGGGCGACTTCAACGTCTGGAATGCCAACGACCCACGCGAGCGCTTATGGGCCGCGCGGACCCGGCAGTTGCAGGGCGCTCACGTCAGCACCCATGACCGACTCTGGTCGAACCTGCCGTTTTTGCGTCCACTGCTGACCATAACGGACGATAGCCTGGCCAGTTATGGCATTGATGAACATGGTGGTCGCTTGCACGATTTGCTCGGTACTCGCTGTGATCCCTATGTGAACAAAATGCTCACTGGTGAGGATTTCCATCATCACTGCCACTCCAACCTTACGCGCGCTGTACTGCCCCATGGTCTTACCGAGTTTGACGTGCATGACGTGCTGAATATTTTTCAGTGCACCGGCCTCAACCACGACGACATGTATTTCATGAAAGCCTGCCCGGCGAAGAAGGGTGATTACCTTGAGCTTTTTGCGGAGATCGATTTGCTCTGCGCACTCTCGACTTGCCCCGGCGGCGATCTGTCGCTGGCCATGTGGGGACCGGACGCGCAGGATCCTCTGAGCGTGTGTCGCCCCCTGGGCGTGGAGATTTATCGATTGGAAGAGTCGTTGCTTGAAGGATGGAGTCAGCCGGAGCGTGCAGCGTACAAAGGACTGCATGGCTTGCAAATCGCCAAAGCCGATTGGGAGCAGTAGAAACGCAAATCCCTGTCATTCATTGTGAATGACAGGGTTTTTGTCTTAGCGGTCCTGCGCTTCCTTGGCATCCATTTCCGCATTGCGTTCAGCGACGCGTTTACGTTGCTCTTCGGTCAGATCGACCTTGGTGGCGGTGTCGCGCAGCATCATTAAACCGCCAACGATCGAACCGATTGCAACGACCAGAATCAACCAGGCATACCAGGGCATAAGGGCTCTCCTTGAGGGCAGGCCGGCTGGCGGATTTCGCCAGTCGATCGTGCATACCACTTTGAGCGATGGAAAATCGCAGTGGTTCCATTCTACAAGTATTAGATCCATTTTCGACGAAGTGCGTGGTATGCAAATCGCTGGCACGGTCCTCGCCAGTGGGACGGCTTTTGAGAAAGTCTGCGGCGCGGCAGTTTTGCTCGATATGACAAGGCGCAAGCTACCTAGGCGTTGGCAATGAGATGCGCGGGGCCGTGGGATGCTGGGGATGGTTTCATATAAAAAAAAAGATTAATATGGTGCCTTGAAAAAACTAGCAATGGTTCAGTAGTAATTTATTCATGCTTAATTGGTTGGTTTTATTAAGTCATAGCATTAATGATTGCTAGTCAAAGTGTTGTAAAGTGGTAGGGTTTGAGCCTTGCATTTAGCTTGTTGCCAAGTGATAGTGCTGAGTTGTGAGTTGATTAATTTAGGTGAGGGCGTAAAGCGATATATGAATCAAGCTAACATTTTGGTTTGCATCGGCTGCGCAGTTGCAGTTGCGACCGGTCAAGTGCTCATGAAGGTGGCAAGTAGTTCCTGGAATGAGTGCGGTATGTTAGCCATTCGTACCGTATCATGGCTATTTTTGGCATTCTCAGTGTATGGTATCTCATCGCTGGTCTGGATCTACGTGCTGCGACATGTCCCGCTTTCCCAAGCCTATCCATTCATGTCTATTACATTTTTATTAGTTCCAATCGCAAGCGCGCTATTTTTTTCGGAGCGGTTCGATTGGCTTAACGTGGCATCATCTGTGTTGATAATGGCAGGCATTTCCTTGGCTGCACTCTCGCGGCATGGTATTTCTTGATATGGAGATTAATACAATGAAGCGAACACTGGTGATCGAACTTAATGAATTTAATGTCGGGCTTTTGCAGCAGGCAGCTGAACGCTTCGGCTTGGAGCATGTAAAGTCTGTTCTTAGTTGGTCCCATTGTGACACGTATGCCGATCACGACAAAGAGCACGAAGGGCTTGACCCTTGGTGTCAATGGGTATCGATACACTCGGAACTGCCCTCCTCGGTCCACAAAGTTATTCGTCTAGGGGATGTTGATAAGCTTCAGTATGCTCAAATTTGGGAGCGCTTGGGAGAGAAAGGAGTCAGTACTGGTGTGTGGGGGGTAATGAACGCTCGACGCAATGATGCCAAGCTAAACCATTTCTTTACTACAGATCCATGGAACTTTACAGAACTCCCTTTCCCTGAGGCAGTTGCCGGCTTTTTCGCATTGCCAGTGTATTATTCAAAAAATTACATGGATTTGTCTTTTTTGCGTGCCCTGAAAGCTGCGCTAATCACACTGGTTTCTACTGTTAGGCAACTACCATTTTGGATCTTGTGGAAAGACTTTTTGTTTCTGCTCCGCCATATTCGCGGGTCTAGAATTAATACGTGTTTTTTATTTGGCGCATTTGAGTTGTTGTCGACACGGATGTTTTTGAAGTTTAGAAAAAAGCACGACCCTGACGTATGTTTCGTATTTTTAAATCTCATAGCGCACTTCCAGCATCATGATTGGAAAAGTTTAAATAAAATCGATGACAGTTCCCGCGCGGTGTTCTCATTTCTAGATAGGATTTTAGGATTGTTACTAGCGGAGAGTGGAAGTGAGCGGGTGCTTGTGCTCAATGCGTTCACACAAAAAAATGTTAGCGAAGATGCATTTTACTGCTATAGGCAGATCAATCCTTTAGGATTTCTACAGCGCATCGGGTTGCAGCCGACGCGAGTTGAGCAATGTATGACCAATGATGGGCATGCTTTTTTTTCGACCGCTGAAGCATGTCAACATGCAGCGACGCGATTGCGAAAGGCGCTGATTGATGGTTCTTCGGCATTCACAATTGAAATAGATGTTAGGCAGCCCGCACGGCTGTTTTACCAGTTTGCGTTCTGGGGAGCGGCGGATTCAGAAACGACGCTGGACATTGACGATGAATCAATACCGTTATTCAGCGAATTTGCATTGCATGCAAAAAGGACCGGCGCTCATGTTCCTATGGGGAATGCGTTTTTTAAAAACTTAGAGCTGCCGCCTACAACTCCTAATTATGAAGTCTTTAAATATATTTGGCCTTAGTAAGAATGGTTATATTGATGATCATTATATCATGCTGTCGTACTTCACTGGCTGGGTCTACTCATGCTCAATAGCACACACTTGTCGGCACAAATTGCAGTTGTCATACCCTGCTTTAAAACGAAGAAGCATATTTTGGACCTGATAGCTCGTATTGGTTCAGAGGTTTGTGCAATCTATGTTGTCGATGATTGTTGTCCCGAAGGCACTGGTGATCACGTTAAAGTCGAGTGCAAAGATCCTCGTGTTAACGTTATTTATAATAGTATGAATCTCGGCGTGGGTGGTGCAGTAATGTCGGGTTATAGTGCTGCGATTAATGATGGTTACGATATTTTTGTAAAAATTGACGGTGATGGGCAAATGGACCCTGCCTTAATTCCTAGTTTCGTCTCTCCAATTATTTCAGGAGATGCAGACTATGTGAAGGGAAATCGATTTTTTGACCCGGAATCGCTCACCGGCATGCCTTTCATTCGTTTGTTTGGAAATGCTGTATTGTCGTTCTTTACAAAACTTTCTACCGGCTATTGGCATTTGTTCGACCCCACTAACGGGTATACTGCTATTCATTCGGAAGTTGCCAAGCATCTTCACTTTCACAAAATTAGCCAGCGCTACTTTTTCGAAACTGATGTATTGTTCCGTTTAGGGCTTCAAGGTGCGGTGGTTTATGATCTTCCAATGGCTGCTCATTACGCAGATGAGGAAAGTAATCTAAATATCAGGAAGGTAATTCCTGAATTTTTGTTAAAACATTGCAGGAATGCCAGTAAAAGATTTTTATATCGCTATATCTTAAGAGATTTTTCGCTCGCAACTCTCGAGTTTTTTTTAGGTTTGATATTGATATTGTTTGGCACAATCTACGGCGCTTCACGTTGGTATATATCAGCGCACGGTGGTCCCCTTGCTTCGGCGGGTGCAGTAATGTTAGCTGCATTGCCATTGCTTGCAGGGCTACAATTTCTACTCGCGTTTTTTAATTATGACATGCTTGCTGTACCCAAGCGCGCTGTTCACCCCTCGCTTGTGCATCAATCTAAAGTAAAATCGCAAATTGTGAATGTTCAAAAAGGCCTTTAGAGAAGTGTGGGGTTTTTAATTAGCATTCGCTAGTTTGTACTCACAATTGCGAGTCTAGACACTCGCGCAGCGCGGTTTGCCAGTCAGGCTGACTGACGCCCCATTCGCGTTGCAGGCGACTGCAATCCAGGCGCGAGTTCAGTGGCCGAACGGCCGGTGTCGGATAGTCGCTGGAGGGCATCGGCAGCAGGTTTGCGCAAGGCTTGCCCTGTTCCCGCAGCGCTTCGCCGATGGCCTGGGCGAAACCGAACCAGGAGGTTTCGCCCTGAGCGGTCAGGTGATAAGTGCCCCAGGCACCGGCCTGTC
>NZ_SISB01000024.1 GCF_004310295.1 Pseudomonas sp. BGI-2
TGGTTGTGAGAAAACCATTATGAAAATGGTAGAAACGTGCCTCGTCGCCGGCCTGGGCGAGGATCAGTTCTTCGGGTTCATTGCCGAGGTAAATCGCGGCGCGCGAGAGGCTGTTGTGGATCGCCGGGCGTTCGCTGCTCGGCAGCGGGAAGGTGGTGCGACGGTTTTCGTGGTCGATCCAGATGACGGTGTCGCCGTCGATGTCCGCCGATGAGATAACGAATGGCTCCAGCCGAATCCGAGGCCGGCGTCGATCTCAGCGGCGCTGGTGCGGTAGAGCCGGGTGAAGGCGAACGGCAGGAGGCCGTCCAGCGAACCGTCGGTGAGGGTCAGCAGTTCTTCGCCGGTGACCATCGATACCGGGCATTTATTGGTGGCGGTTTTATCGACGGAGTCGGCGCTGTCGCCGTTGGGGTTCGTGGCCTGCTTTGAGACGTTGTCGTGGTGTTCATTTTGCTTAAGCGTGGTGTTGCGCTTGGCATCCCAACGCAGTTGCATGCGGCCTTTTTTCAGGCCTGCCGCCACACCGCGTGCGGCAACTTTTTTGTAGCGATCAACGTAAGTAATGAAGCTGTTGATGATGTTGAAGATCGCTTTGACGAAACCCACGACAGCGTCGACGATCCGGGCGCCGTAGTTGGCAAGGCGCATACCCAAATAGGCAATGCCCGCACCTGCACCCGCAAAAGTCAGGACAACCCCGATCAGAATGTCGATGAGTAGCTGCACTACCACGGTTGAAACAGCTTCGGCAGTTTTACCGGCGATTTCGCTGGGTGGCAGCATCTCCAACCAGAGGCTGGCCGTGCGCAGCAACAGACAGAGGGCCGCTTCATCACTGGCCAGCAGTTGGACCTTTTCCATCGTTGCCGGAAATTTTTCTGCCAGGTCGGCCAGTTGGGCAGCGCCACTCCCCAGGCGGTCAACGAACTTTCGTGGATCCTGGAGAATGTCCGAGAGCAGGCTGATGCTGTCCCACACACCAGTAATCGAGGCCCAACTTCCCGCGAGCATGCCGTTACCCGCGGCTGCAAAAGTCGATTGCGACCATTGCGGCTTGAACCCTTCCCACTCGTTTCGCAGCCAACCTTCCAGCTCTGAGGTCAGGCCATCGTAAGAGGAGAAAAGATCGTCAATTTGAGCCGGGGTCACTTCACTCTGGACATGAACACGGTAGAACTTGCCAGGCACGCCTTTGAACTGTCCCTTGCCGTTCTCGCCGAGCGCGACAGGCGTGCTTTCACCGCCATCAACGGCAATCACATCAACCGAAATATTCCCCAACGGAATGTCATAGACCGATTCAAACTTGCTCTCGATCTCCAGAACTCCGCTTTCCGGACACTGCGCAACACTGGAGAAAAAATCATCGTCACCACTGCTAACCGCCGTCGTGGTGTTGCCGAGTTTTACAAGCCGCTCCATGTCCATCAGCGACGGCATGTCCGTAGCCCGACTGACCCTGTCCGCATTCCGACTCAAGAAGCCGCCAAGTTGCTGACGATACAAACTCAGCGTGTCTTTAAAACCGTCGAGTTCCTGCTCGATCCGTACGATCTGATCCATCAGTTCAGCTCCGCCATCAGGTAATCCACCAAGTCTTGTTTCGGTGCTTGAGGCAGGTCCGGCGTCTGCAGAAAGATCGCGACTTTGTGCCGCAAAACGGGCTCAGAAAACGCCTCAAAAAGATCAGGACGGTCCTCGCTCAACCACTTCACCAAGTTGTTGATGCGAGTTGTCGCGGACTCGGCGGCGAGGTCTTCGAGCAGCGATTCGGAAACTTCCCACCACGGAAAAACCCTGGAGGTTTTCAACGCACTGCCGCCAATATCGAGCGACTGCCCATTGATCAAACAACGATCAATCACCGGCAGTAACTGCGCGGCGCTAACGTCGGAAGAATGAAGAATGGGCAGCAAATAACGCCCATCCCAGAAGCGGAAAAACACCGCATTACCGTTGGGCAAAAGCACTTGAGTGAGGCTGCGCAGATGCTCCCCCAGCGCTTCTTGAGAGGCAGAACAAACTGCCAACCAACCCCAGTCACGGGACTCGGTCGTGGCGACCCATTCCAGAAACTCACTGCCAGAAGCGACGATTCCGACATAGGGCATCACCGGTTCCCACTCGGCATAGGCGGTGTCGGCCCAGATCGCGCTCGGCGCTTGCGCCGTGGTCGTGTGTTGCCAGGTGCACAAAGGCTGCGCAGCACTGGCGCTGCCGAAAATCGCAAACAACTGCTCGCCAGGTTTGAGCGGTTGGCGTTCCAGCCAGGCGTGAGGTGATAAGCGATCAGGCTGCACAGACACCGTCCTTACAACGCTCGCATTCCTCACAAAACGGTGCGTCGCTTTGCAGGCTCATGACCTGTGCGGCGCTTAGCAGGGCGGCCGGGGCGGCGGCGAGTTTCAACGGCGCATTCGGCGACACGGGCGCCGCGGCCATCGGCGGCATCAGTGCGCCGCCGACCTGAATCGGCACACTGCTGAAAATCCCGCCGGGCCCGATGTTGATCCACTGCCCGCCCGCCTGAATAGTCGCGCTGGCACCGCCATCGATCACCACTTGCTGACCGGCGCTGACATGGAATTGCTGACTGGCACTCAGCGCCTGGCTGGTCACGCGGATGTGCCGGTCGCCAATCACCACCAAGTGATCATCGAGTTTCACCTCGGCCTGGCGCTGACCGTGGGTGATGCGTTGTTCGTCGGCCTTCAACTCATGACGAGCAGTGCCGGTGACGACGATGCTGCGTTGGTTATCGACCTGAACCTGCTGATCGTGCAACACGTGCTGCGTCCAGTTTCGCTGGGCGCGCAGGTAGATTTCCTCGGCGCCTTTGCGATCCTCGATGCGCAATTCGTTGTAACCGCCGCCTCCTGGACTACTCTGGCTGCGGAAAATGCTGCGGGTCTTGTCGGCGGGCAGATCCAGCGGCACCGGTGTTGCTGCGTTTGGCAGGCAACTCATCACCAGCGGTTTGTCGGCATCGGCGTCGATGAAACCCACCAGCACTTCCATGCCGACTCGCGGGATCAGCACGCTGCCGTAATGGTCGTGGGCCCAGCCCGTGGCGACCCGCAACCAGCAACTGGAATGTTCGTTGAGCTGACCGTCGCGATCCCAGGCGAGCTGAACCTTGACCCGACCGTACTCGTCGCAATGGATTTCGCTGTCGACCGGACCGGTGACCACGGCAGGTTGGTAGCCGAGCATGCGTGGCTTTTCCGGCCCCAGGGGAGGACGAAACGAAACGTCCCACGGCGTCGCCAGAAAGGTATTGCGATAGCCCTGGAAATCATCCGGGTCGTCGCTAGTGGCCGACTCTTCCAGCACTTGCGGCTGTCGGCCACGGTGTTCGATGCCGGTGATCAGCCACAGATCGTTCCATGCCTGACGCGGGTGCTCGGCGAGGTGCAGGAAATGTCCGCTGACCAAGGCAGAATCGTCGCCACGACCTTCAGCTTGGCGGAAGTCCGCGTTGTGCCTCTCCAGCACTCGTTGCGTCAGCTGTTTGCCATGCTCGCGATCAGTGAATTGACCGGGAAAGTGGTAGTCCTCCAGCACTGGGCGCTGTTCGCTGTCGACCCGACTTTCAAGGGAAAGACGCGGTTTCTGGAAGTCGTAATCACGCCGGGTGACCGCCGTGGTCCGGGTCTCCAGCCGTACGTTGAATCGCTTGATGGCCGGCGCATTCGCCGCCATGCCGCTGCCCGGCAGGTACAGCGTCGACTCGGGCAGACGCGGGAACACCGTTTGATCATCGCCGAACACCAGCAGATGCCCGGCGGGGCTGTGCTGGAAGTGGTAATGAATGCCGATCTCGGCACACAGCCGCTGGATAAACGCGAGGTCGCTTTCGGCGTACTGCACGCAGTACTCGCGCGGTGAGTAGTCGCTGCCGAGTTGAAATTCGAACGCATCGCGCTGGATGCCATGGTCTTTGAGGACCTGCGCGATGATCGCCGGCACGCTTTTGTGCTGGAAGATCCGCTGGTTGATGCGCTGACCGAGGTAGGCCAGCCGCGGTACGAGACTGATTTGGTAGCCCGTCAGACGTTTCCCGGAGTCGCTTTGACCGACGCGAAAGATCTGACCGTGTATGCCGCAATCTTGTGCATCGAAACTCAGAAAGGCCTGACGATGCAGCAGGCTTTCGAGCTCGATGTCCGGCCGTTCGCTGACCAGTTCCAGGTCAAAACGGTAGGGTTGGCTGATGGCTTCCTTGCCCGTGAACTCAAGCACTTTGAGCTCACTCTGGACGCCGTCGAGGGTCAACGTGAAACGCGGTTGATTGGCAGGAGCGAACATCCGATGTGTCTCTGCAGAATGAAGGCGGGCGATTCTGCATGAGCGACAAGGGGTGTTGAGTGAGGGACAGGAAAATCAGATTTGCCCTACTTTTTTAGAGATTTATCCTTCAATAATCTGTGTGTTTGGCTACAGACATTTCCCTCAAACCCACCACCAATCCCCTTGTGGGAGCGGGCTTGCTCGCGAATGCGATTCCACATTCAGCATTGATGCAAGCTGACCCACCGCTTTCGCGAGCAAGCCCGCTCCCACAAGGATCTTCAACATCTCGGGATTTGCGTAACCAAAAAAAACGGCCCGCCTCCAAAGGAAGCGGGCCGTTTTCATGTTCGGCGAAAGGTCAGAGCCTCAGCTCATTCCCATCACTTGTTCAGGCGGAAATCAGCCTCGGCAGCAGCGAAGCGCTGAAGCATGCCGGTAGTCGGCGAGCCCAGTTTGCTGACGAAGTAGATCGCCAGGCTGGCGAAGATGAAACCAGGGATGATTTCGTACAGACCCAGCAACTCGAAGTGTTTCCACACGATCACGGTGATCGCGCCGACCAGGATGCCGGCCAGTGCGCCGTTGCGGGTCATGTCTTTCCAGATCACGGAGATCAGGACAACCGGACCAAAGGCAGCACCGAAACCGGCCCAGGCATAGCTGACCAGACCCAGTACGCGGTTTTCCGGGTTAGCGGCCATCGCGATGGCGATCAGGGCAACCAGCAGCACCATGGCGCGACCAACCCAGACCAGTTCAACCTGAGAAGCAGTTTTACGCAGGAAGGTTTTGTAGAAGTCTTCGGTCAGGGCGCTCGAGCACACCAGCAACTGGCAGCTCAGGGTGCTCATGACGGCAGCCAGAATGGCCGACAGCAGTACACCGGCAATCCATGGGTTGAACAGGATTTTGGCCAGTTCGATGAACACGCGCTCTGGGTTTTCGGTCACAGGACCGGCCAGCTCCGGGTGCGCCGAGAAGTAAGCGATACCGAAGAAACCTACAGCGACGGTGCCGCCCAGGCACAGGATCATCCAGGTCATGGAGATACGACGAGCGTTAGCGATCGACTTGACCGAATCCGCCGCCATGAAACGCGCGAGGATGTGCGGCTGGCCGAAGTAGCCCAGGCCCCAACCCATCAGCGAAATCACGCCGATGAAGGTGGTGTTTTTCAGCATGTCGAAGTTGCTTGGATCTTGCGCTTCGATGGCCAGGAACGTGGTGTCGACACCGCCGGTGGCCAGCAGCACGATGATCGGCGTCAGCAACAGGGCGAAGATCATCAGCGTGGCTTGTACGGTGTCAGTCCAGCTCACTGCCAGGAAACCGCCGACGAAGGTGTAGGCAATCGTCGCCGCAGCACCGGCCCACAGCGCTGTCTCGTAGGACATGCCGAAGGTGCTTTCGAACAGACGGGCGCCGGCCACGATGCCGGATGCGCAGTAGATGGTGAAGAACACCAGGATCACGACGGCAGAGATAATCCGCAGCAGACCGCTTTTGTCTTCGAAACGGCTGGAGAAGTAATCCGGCAGGGTCAATGCATCGCCGTTGTGTTCGGTCTGCACACGCAGACGGCCGGCGACGAACAGCCAGTTCAGGTAAGCACCGACGATCAGGCCGATGGCGATCCAGCTTTCGGACAGGCCGGACATATAGATGGCGCCCGGCAGGCCCATCAACAACCAGCCGCTCATGTCGGAGGCGCCGGCGGACAATGCAGTCACGACGCTGCCCAGGCTGCGGCCACCCAGAATGTAGTCAGAAAGGTTGTTGGTGGAGCGATAGGCCATGAAGCCGATCAGCACCATTGCTGCGATGTAGATCACGAACGTGATCAGTGTTGGATTGCTTACGCTCATTAAGTTACGCCCTGGCTTTGTTTTTATGTAGCGGCGGCTGGTGAAACGCACGCAAACGACGACGTTTGACAGACGATTTCAGGTCCCGCGCATTTATGACTGATGTTTCCCCAGGAAAGCCATCAGCCGGTGCACCTGTCTTTTATGACCGGTTGCACCTTGGCCGCGAATGCTATTCAACAAAGCAAATAAGGTGCAACCTGTTTCGTGAGAATAAGTTGCACCTAGTCGGATTTATCTGAAAAATCCCTGTTTTTGCTCCCTTTTAGGGCAGTCCTAACGGTTTTCTAGAATTAAAAGCACCTAGCAGGTGCGGTACGTTCGTACCGGAATTTATTTCCTGACGAGCTGCTTATTATTCCGACAAAAAAAGGGTTGCACCCGGTTGCACCTCGACGGTTGCGCGGCTAATCTTGCCGCCAGCTGATGCCACGCGGTCGTGGCAAACATGAGGATAAAAATATGGCTACCACCACCCTTGGGGTCAAACTTGACGACCCGACCCGCGAGCGCCTCAAGGCTGCCGCGACCTCAATTGATCGCACGCCGCACTGGCTGATCAAGCAGGCAATTTTCAATTACCTGGAAAAACTCGAGGGTGGTGCAACCCTGACCGAGCTGAACGGTTTGACCAAGGATTCCGACGACATCGTCGATGCGCCTCTGGATCACGCCCACCAGTGCTTCCTCGAATTCGCCGAAAGCATCCTGCCGCAATCGGTACTGCGCGCCTCGATCACCGCCGCCTACCGTCGCCCGGAACCTGAAGTGGTGCCGATGCTGATCGAACAGGCGCGCCTGCCTGCTGCGATGGCCGAAGCCACCAACAAGCTCGCCTCCTCGATTGCCGAGAAGCTGCGCAATCAGAAGAGCGCCGGCGGCCGTGCCGGAATTGTTCAGGGCCTGTTGCAGGAATTTTCCCTGTCGTCCCAGGAAGGCGTAGCGCTGATGTGCCTCGCCGAAGCGCTGCTGCGCATTCCGGACAAGGGCACCCGTGACGCGCTGATCCGCGACAAGATCAGCACGGGCAACTGGCACCCGCACTTGGGCAACAGCCCGTCGCTGTTCGTCAACGCCGCGACCTGGGGCTTGTTGCTGACCGGCAAATTGGTTGCCACCCATAATGAAGCAGGCCTGACGTCGTCCCTGAGCCGCATCATCGGCAAGAGCGGCGAGCCGATGATCCGCAAGGGCGTCGACATGGCCATGCGCCTGATGGGCGAGCAGTTCGTCACCGGCGAAACCATCGCCGAAGCATTGGCCAACGCCAGCAAGTTCGAAGCCAAGGGCTTCCGCTATTCCTACGACATGCTGGGTGAAGCCGCACTCACCGAGCACGACGCCCAGAAATACCTGGCCTCGTACGAACAAGCCATCCACTCGATCGGCAAAGCGTCCCACGGTCGTGGGATTTATGAAGGCCCGGGCATTTCCATCAAGCTCTCGGCACTGCACCCGCGTTACAGCCGTGCACAGTACGAACGTGTGATGGACGAGTTGTACCCGCGCCTGTTGTCGCTGACCCTGCTGGCCAAGCAATACGACATCGGCCTGAACATCGACGCCGAAGAAGCCGACCGCCTCGAGCTGTCGCTGGATCTGCTGGAGCGCCTGTGCTTTGAGCCGCAATTGACCGGCTGGAACGGCATCGGCTTCGTGATCCAGGCTTATCAAAAGCGTTGCCCGTACGTGATCGACTACGTGATCGACCTGGCTCGCCGCAGCCGTCATCGCCTGATGATCCGTCTGGTGAAAGGCGCGTACTGGGACAGCGAAATCAAGCGCGCCCAAGTCGAAGGCCTGGAAGGCTATCCGGTCTACACCCGCAAGGTGTACACCGACGTTTCCTACATCGCGTGTGCTAGAAAACTGCTATCGGTCCCGGAAGTCATCTATCCGCAGTTTGCCACGCACAACGCCCACACCCTGTCGGCCATTTACCACATCGCCGGTCAGAACTATTACCCCGGTCAGTACGAGTTCCAGTGCCTGCACGGCATGGGTGAACCACTGTACGAACAGGTTGTAGGCAAAGTTTCCGAAGGCAAATTGAACCGTCCGTGCCGCGTGTACGCACCGGTCGGCACTCACGAAACGCTGCTGGCGTATCTGGTGCGTCGCCTGCTGGAAAACGGTGCGAACACTTCGTTCGTCAACCAGATAGCCGATCAGTCCATCTCGATTCAGGCGCTGGTGGCCGATCCAGTGGCCAGCATCGAGCAGATGGCGACGCTGGAAGGCGGCTTCGGCCTGCCGCACCCGCGTATCCCACTGCCGCGTGATCTTTATGGTGCCGAGCGCGCCAACTCCAGCGGCATCGACATGGCCAACGAACATCGCCTGGCTTCCTTGTCCTGCGCTTTGCTGGCCACTGCTCACAACCACTGGAAAGCTGCGCCGATGCTCGGTTGCGCGTCCAGCTCCGAAACCCCTGCGCCAGTCCTCAACCCGTCCGATCTGCGTGACGTGGTTGGTCACGTGCAGGAAGCGACCGTCGAAGACGTCGACAACGCGATCCAGTGCGCCCTGAACGCCGCACCGATCTGGCAGGCCACCCCGCCCGCCGAACGCGCCGCGATTCTGGAACGTGCCGCCGATCTGATGGAAGGCGAGATCCAGCCGCTGATGGGCCTGCTGGCTCGCGAAGCCGGCAAGACCTTCGCCAACGCCATCGCTGAAGTGCGTGAAGCCGTGGACTTCCTGCGTTACTACGCAGTGCAGGCTCGCAACGATTTCACCAACGACGCCCACCGTCCATTGGGTCCGGTGGTGTGCATCAGCCCTTGGAACTTCCCGCTGGCGATTTTCAGTGGCCAGGTTGCTGCTGCCCTCGCCGCCGGTAACCCGGTGCTGGCCAAGCCTGCGGAACAAACCCCGCTGGTGGCGGCTCAAGCCGTGCGCTTGCTGCTCGAAGCCGGGATTCCGGAAGGCGTGCTGCAACTGCTGCCGGGCCGAGGCGAAACCGTCGGTGCCCGCCTGGTCGGCGACGATCGGGTCAAAGGCGTGATGTTCACCGGTTCCACCGAAGTTGCGCGTCTGTTGCAACGCAACGTCGCCGGCCGCCTGGATGCACAGGGTCGTCCGATTCCGCTGATCGCTGAAACCGGCGGCCAGAACGCGATGATCGTCGACTCCTCGGCACTGACTGAACAGGTTGTGATCGACGTGGTGTCCTCGGCCTTCGACAGCGCCGGTCAACGTTGCTCGGCACTGCGTGTGCTGTGCTTGCAGGAAGATTCCGCTGACCGTGTCATCGAAATGCTCAAGGGCGCCATGGCTGAATGCCGTCTCGGCAACCCAGAGCGCCTGTCCGTGGACATCGGCCCGGTGATCGACGCCGAAGCCAAGGCCGGCATCGAGAAGCACATCCAGGCCATGCGCGACAAAGGTCGCAACGTGTACCAGGTGGCGATCGCCAACGGCGAAGAAGTCAAACGCGGCACCTTCGTGATGCCGACCCTGATCGAACTGGAAAGCTTCGACGAACTGCAACGGGAGATTTTCGGTCCGGTGCTGCACGTGGTTCGTTACAAGCGCAAAGACATCGATCAACTGATCGGTCAGATCAACGCTTCCGGCTACGGCCTGACGCTGGGTGTGCACACCCGGATCGACGAGACCATCGCCAAGGTGATCGACAACGTCAACGCCGGTAACGTCTACGTGAACCGCAACATCGTGGGTGCCGTGGTTGGCGTGCAGCCGTTCGGCGGCGAAGGTTTATCGGGCACGGGGCCTAAGGCGGGTGGTCCGCTGTACCTGTACCGTCTGCTGTCGACACGTCCTACGGATGCAATCGAACAATCCTTCGCTCGCGGTGATGCCATCGCTGCCCCGGACGTTCGTCTGCGTGATGCCATGAGCAAACCGCTGACCGCACTGAAAGCCTGGGCCGACAGCAACAAGTTTGCCGACCTGAGCACCCTGTGCGTGCAGTTCGCGGCGCAATCGCAAAGCGGCATCACCCGTGTACTGGCTGGCCCGACCGGTGAGCGCAACAGCTACGCCATCCTGCCGCGCGAACACGTGCTGTGCCTGGCAGAAGTCGAAGGCGATCTGCTGACTCAACTGGCGGCGGTGTTGGCCGTCGGCGGTTCGGCGGTGTGGCCGGAAGCTGAATTGACCAAGGCACTGTTCGCACGTCTGCCGAAGGACATTCAGGCGAAGATCAAACTGGTTGCCGACTGGGGCAAGGACGAAGTGGTGTTTGATGCGGTTCTGCATCATGGCCATTCCGATCAGCTGCGTGCGGTGTGCCATCAAGTGGCCAAACGTGCCGGTGCAATTGTCGGGGTTCATGGTTTGTCGCAAGGCGAGACCAACATTGCGCTGGAACGTCTGGTAATTGAGCGGGCGTTGAGCGTTAACACCGCTGCGGCGGGTGGTAATGCCAGCTTGATGACGATCGGCTAAACGCAATAAGACCGGGCATCCGCAATGGGCGCCCGGTACGCAACCCCCCTGTGGGAGCGGGCTTGCTCGCGAAAGCGGAGTGTCAGTCGACATCAACATCGACTGTTACACCGCATTCGCGAGCAAGCCCGCTCCCACAGTTGTTTTGCGGCGCCTGCTAAGTCGCTGCGCTGCTCCACCATCACGCTCATCAATCATCCTGTTCAGCCTTTATTCCCACGCCTAGACTCGGTCCATTCCAAAAAAAGGTAGGCCGCCATGTCCGAGACGTTGCTCAGTTCCCGCAATCTGGCTTTCGAGCTGTATGAAGTCCTCGATGCCGAAGGCCTGACCCAGCGTGAGCGTTTCGCCGAGCACAACCGCGAAACCTTCGATGCCGCCATCGGCACTGCCCGCAGCATCGCCGAGAAATTCTTCGCCCCGCACAACCGCAAGGGTGACGAGAACGAGCCGCGCTATGAAGACGGTCAGGCGATTCTGATTCCGGAGGTGAAACCGGCGGTGGATGCCTTCCTCGAAGCCGGTTTCCTCAACGCGGCGCGCAGTTTCGACGCCGGCGGCATGCAGCTTCCTACGTTGCTGTCTCAGGCTTGCTTCGCGCACTTCCAGTCAGCCAACGCGGCATCGACCTCATACCCGTTCCTGACCATGGGCGCGGCGAACCTGATCGAAAGCTTCGGCACCGAGGAGCAGAAACAGCGCTTCCTGCAGCCGATGATCGATGGCCGCTTCTTCGGCACCATGGCCCTGACCGAGCCGCATGCTGGCTCGTCGTTGTCGGATATTCGTACCCGCGCAGAGCCTGCGTCTGACGGCACGTATCGACTCAAGGGCAACAAGATCTTCATCTCCGGCGGTGATCACCCGTTGTCGGAAAACATCGTGCACATGGTGCTGGCGAAATTGCCGGACGCACCGGCCGGGGTGAAGGGTATTTCGCTGTTCATCGTGCCCAAGTTCCTAGTTAACGACGACGGTAGCCTGGGCAAACGTAACGACGTGCTGCTGGCCGGCTTGTTCCACAAGATGGGCTGGCGTGGCACTACCTCCACCGCGCTGAACTTCGGCGATAACGGCGAGTGTGTCGGCTACCTTGTGGGCAAGCCGCACCAAGGCCTGAGCTACATGTTCCAGATGATGAACGAGGCGCGGATCGGCGTCGGCATGGGCGCGGTGATGCTCGGTTACGCCGGGTATTTGTATTCTTTGGAGTACGCCCGCGAGCGTCCGCAAGGTCGCGTGCCGGACAGCAAGGACCCGAACACTGCGCCGGTGGCAATCATTCAGCACGCCGACGTCAAACGCATGTTGCTGACTCAGAAAGCCTATGTCGAAGGCTCGTTCGACCTTGGGTTGTACGCAGCGCGGCTGTTCGATGACACCACCACGCTGGAGACTGAAGAGCAACGCAAGCAGGCTCATGAGCTGCTGGATTTACTGACCCCCATCGTCAAATCCTGGCCGTCGGAGTTCTGCCTGAAGGCTAACGAACTGGCGATCCAGATTCTCGGCGGCCACGGTTATACCCGTGAGTACCCGGTGGAGCAGTACTACCGCGACAACCGTTTGAACCCGATTCATGAGGGCACCCACGGCATTCAGTCGCTGGACTTGCTGGGGCGCAAACTGGCGCAGAACGGTGGTGCGGGGCTCAAGCAATTGATCCGCCTGATCGCCAACACCGCCGAACGGGCGCAGGCGCACGAGTCGTTGACCGCGTTGCGTGAACCGTTGGAGAAACTGGTCGCGCGCCTGCAAACGGTGACCATCGGTTTGCTGACGGATCTGGGGCAAGGCAAGGTCAACAGCAGCCTGGCGAACTCGGCGTTGTACCTGAAGGTGTTCGGGCACACGGTGATTGGCTGGCGCTGGCTGGAACAGGCGATTCGTGCCGAGGAAGGGTTGGCCGAAGGGAATGCGGCGGATGTGAGCTTCTATAAGGGCAAGCTGCAGGCAGCGCGGTATTTCCTGACGTGGGAAGTTCCGGGTTGTCATCATGAGCTGGCGATTCTTGAGGCGCGGGATGATGTTTGTTTGAACATGCAGGATGAGTGGTTTTAACCAAAGCCTTGTGGTGCTGCTGCAATCCTTTCGCGAGCAAGCCCGCTCCCACACTTGATCTGCGGTGAACACATAATTTGTGGACACCAGAAATCAAATGTGGGAGCGGGCTTGCTCGCGAAGAGGCCCGCACCGACAACACATCAACTCAATTTGAAACTGCCCATCTGCCGCGCCAAATCATCCGCCAACCGCTGCAAAGTCTTACAATCCTCTCTGCAAGCCCTGACTTCACCCGCCGTCGCCCGAGCCAAATCCGAAATCCCCTGCACATTGCGATTGATCTCTTCCGTCACCGCCGACTGCTCTTCCGTGGCCGTCGCCACCTGATGGTTCATGTCGCTGATGCGCTCGACCTGCCCGGTAATCGCTGTCAGTGACGCTCCGGTGCGCTGGCTCGACTCGACGCCGGTGCCCGTCGCTGCTTGCCCGGAATGCATGGAGGAAACGGCATTCTCAGCGCCCTGCTTGAGGCTGCCGATCATCTGCTGAATCTCGTCGGTGGACACCTGAGTCCGCCGCGCCAATGTCCGCACTTCATCCGCCACCACTGCAAAACCACGTCCCATGTCGCCGGCCCGCGCGGCTTCGATGGCCGCGTTCAGTGCCAGTAAATTGGTCTGCTCGGAGATCCCTCGAATCACCGCCAACACCTGATCAATCGACGCCACCTGATTGGCCAGCTCGCCCACGGCGCCCGCCGCGATGCCGATTTCATCGGACATGCTTTCTATATGCCGGATCGAACCACCGACCACTTCCCGTGCCTGCATGGCTTCATCGCGAGCATTCTGCGAAGCGACGGCGGCATTGCCCGCGTTCTGGGCGATTTCCTGCACCGTCAGGCCCATTTCGTGGACTGCCGTGGCAACCATGTCGGTCATTTCCTGCTGACGACCAGAACGTTCCGCAGTGTTATCCACCACCCGCGCTACCTGCCCGACGGCGGTGCGCAATCTCTCGCTCGTGGTCAGCACATCGCCAATCATTTCGCGCTGACTGTCGAGGAATCGATTGAAGCCGCGCGCCAGGTCACCCAGCTCATCGGCGCGGCTGGAATCTAACCGGTGGGTCAAATCTCCCCCACCGCTACCGATGGCTACCAGCGCGGCTGTTACCTGACGGATCGGCCGCACCAACCCACGGGCCAGCAAGACCACCAACATCAGACACACCAGTGCCACCGCCAGGCCAATGCCGCTGCTCATCCACATGGCGCGACGGGCTTCGGCGTAGATCTGCGACTGTGGCACTTCGGCCACCAGGGTCCAGCCCAGATCCCGCAATGGCAGGCTCAATGCCAGAAAATCTTCGCCTTCGCGGGTAAAACCGCTGCTGATGGCGGACGCTTTGGAGGTAGAGAGCTGACCCATGACCGTTTGCGCCGCCGCGGCACCGATTTGCTCGGCCAACGTGCGTTTACCACTGAATTGCGCCTCGGGATGAACCTGGATCAAACCGTCGGAACGCACGAGATAGACCTTGCCGCGCTCACCGAAGTTGAAGTTGTGGATCAACTCCGACAGCTCTTTCATGCTCAGGCCAAGCCCGGCAACGCCCACGACTTTGCCGGCCTGCTCGACTTTGAGGTCGATGAACAGCGCCAGTTCTCCGGTCGCGGTGTCATTGTCGATATTGAGGGTGCGCGGCTGGTTGCTGTCGAGGAATGCGTAGAACCAGGTGTCTTTGGGGTTGGAACGACTGAGGGTCCGGTCCAGGCCTTTTTCAGTGAAGTAATGGTTTGAAGCCGTGCCGACGATTAGCGCGGTGAACGCCTTGTGTTCAGCGCGGATGCCTTCCAGATACTGCACGAACGCAGCGGTCTGGGTACTGCTTTCACCCCCGGCCAACCAGTCGCGCACCATGCTGTTGCTGGCGATGTCCTTGGCGGCGGTGAGGGGTTGGACGAGGATTCGTTCGATGTCGTTGCGCATCGCTTTGATGCTCGACGGCAGTGCCTGTTCGACCAGATAGCTCTGGGCGAGACGGTTGACCACGAGGGTATAAATGCCAACCACGATCAGGATGCTGACCAGCAGGGCAGTGCCCATACTGAGGATCAACTGCCATTGAATACTGCGTCGCCAGAACTGCATGGAACACCCCCAAAGAATAAGAGGCTGAAACACTGCAACAGCCGTGCCGATCGTATACAACTAAACCGACAATCTATTCTTTGGTTGTGCGCAAAGCCGATCAGGCCTGATTGATCGTCTTGGAGATCACTTCAACCGTGGCGCTGACTTGCTCTTGGTAACGGTCGAGTTCCTGCTGGTGCTGTTTTTGCATTTCGATCTGCTGGGAACACAGATTCATCGCGGCCAGCACCAGCAAGCGGTCACCGATCAGCGTCGGGTACTTCCTTTTGGTGTCGGCCAAGGCAGCTTTCAACATCATCGCGGCGTCCAGCAGGGTTTGCTCTTCCCCGGCCGGCGCCTTGATCGAATAGTCCTCCCCCAGGATCGAGACGACTTTTACCCCTGCGGCGCCGTGATTCATGCGCTGACCGGGCCGGCGCTGACGCGCTCAACCAGGGCCTGGATGCGAGCCGCGGTGGCGCCTTGTTTCTCTTCCTGTTCCATCAGGCTCAGCTGCAGGCTTTCGTTTTCATCCTTGGCCTGGGCCAGTTCTGCACTCAGGGTCTGGTTAGTGCCGAGCAGCGTCTGGTTCTGTTGCACCAGGTCGTTGACCAGCTGTTCCAATTGGCTAAGGGATGCTTCCAACATTTTGATTTTCCAAGCATTTTCAAAGGGCGCGTACGATAAAGAAAAGTCACCACGGATGCCAGGGTTATTCAGGCGCAAGCCCTTGATTTTCCTGGCGGGTGACCGTCCTCGCGAGCTTTAAAGACTGTGATTGGCGAATCTGGTTCCTTCACTTCGTCGCCCGATTTTGTAGGAGCGAAGCTTGCTCGCGAAGGACGTTAACGATTACGCGGGCTGTCTGGATGAACCCGCTGCCTGGATATTTTTCGCGAGCAAGCTTCGCTCCTACAGAAAACAGCCTTTCTGCGACAAAAACGCGCAGGCGCTCAAGACTTTAGTCGCATGACCGATAAGTCACTCATACGTCAGCTTCAGCGCCGCACGGGTGCGCTCACTTTGGTAAACAGCATGTCCCTTCGTAATATGAATATCGCACCGCGGGCGTTCCTCGGTTTCGCCCTGATTGGCGGTTTGATGCTGGTTTTGGGTGTGTTTGCCCTGAACCAGATGAGCAAGATTCGCGGCGCAGGCGAGAACATCGTCCAGAGCAGCGTGCCGAGCATCAAGGCGCTGGATGAGTTCACCCAACTGACGCTGCGTCTGCGGGTCCTGTCCTATCGCCTGTTGACCAACCGCGAACCGGACGTTCAGCAAAAGACCATCGAGCTGTTCGACCAGCGCAATCAACAGATCCGTGCCGCTCAGACTGAGTATGAAAAGTTCATCTCCAGCCCTGACGAGCGTGCGGCTTACGACCAGTACGTGCAGTTGCTTGGCCAGTATCGTCAGCTTGAAGACCGGATGAAGAGCCTGTCGCGCAACAATCAGATGGAAGAACTGCGCACCTTGCTTAACACCGATCTGCTGAACAACTCTGAAGCCGTCAACGCCGTGCTCAACCGCCTGATGCTGATCAACAACCAACAAGCGGTCGACCTTAACCAGCAGGCAGCTGATCAGTATTCCTCGGCGTTCAACCTGGTCGTCACACTGCTGGTGATCGCCTCCGGGCTGACCGTGCTGTTCGCCTGGCTGCTGACCAACAGCATCACCAAGCCGATCGCCAATGCCCTGAGCGCTGCCGAAGAAATCGCCGAGGGCAACCTGACTCGCCCGATCACCGTTGATGGCGAAGACGAAGCCGGCCGCTTGCTGCTGGCCATGTCGAAGATGCAGGACAAGCTGCGCGACACCCTGCAACGAATTTCCGGTTCGGCCACGCAATTGGCGTCCGCTGCGGAAGAGTTGAACAGTGTCACCGACGAAAGCGCCCGTGGCCTGACCCAACAGAACAACGAAATCGAACAGGCCGCCACCGCGGTCAATGAAATGACCAGCGCCGTGGAAGAAGTCGCACGCAATGCCGTCAGCACTTCCGAAGCCTCGAAAAACGCCACCACCTCGGCCGGTGACGGTCGTGACTTGGTGCAGGAAACCGTCAGCGCCATTGAACGCATGAGCGCCGATGTGCAGAGCACCGCGACCTTGATTGGCGATCTGGCCAATGAATCCCGTGACATCGGCAAGGTGCTGGACGTGATACGCGGCCTGGCTGACCAGACCAACCTGCTGGCATTGAACGCAGCGATCGAAGCTGCGCGTGCCGGTGAAGCCGGGCGTGGTTTCGCGGTGGTGGCGGATGAGGTTCGTGCACTGGCGCATCGCACTCAGCAGTCGACCAGCGAAATCGAACGCATGATTGGCAGCATCCAGAGCGGTACCGAACACGCGGTGGATTCGATGCGTAACAGCACCGAACGCGCCGAATCGACCTTGAACATCGCTCGCGGTGCAGGTCTGTCGCTGGACACGATCAACAGCGCCATCGTCGAGATCAACGAGCGCAACCTGGTGATCGCCAGTGCGGCGGAAGAACAGGCGCAGGTCGCCCGTGAAGTGGATCGCAACCTGGTGAACATTCGTGATTTGTCGGTTCAATCGGCGACCGGGGCGAATCAGACGAGTGCGGCGAGCAATGAATTGTCGCGATTGGCGCTGGACCTGAACAACATGGTTGGGCGGTTTAGCCTCTAAAGAGTCCCCCCAACTCTGTGGCCAGGCGATTTATCTGTGGTGAAGGGATCTTCTGTGGCGAGGGGATTTATCCCCGCTGGGCTGCGAAGCGGCCCCCTGCGTTCTTCCAGGCATACCCCGCAAACAGGCCTTGCGACGGCGTCGCCGCCGAACGGGATAAATCCCCTCGCCACAGATAAAACCCTCGCCACGGTGATTTCAACCGGCTCTGTAGATGTTGTCAGAATTCTATAAAAGCTTTTTGACAGCATCACATTTCAACAGGTTAGAATCGCTGGCACGCAGACTGCATGGTCAGTTTGTGCCCGCCTTTCAGCTTTCTGGAGTACTGCCTTTGAATGCGACGACCATCAACAGCCTGTTCTTGATCGGCGCGTTGCTGGTAGGTGCGAGCATTCTGGTGAGCTCACTTTCTTCCCGCCTCGGCATCCCGATTCTGGTGATCATCCTGGCGGTGGGCATGGCCGCTGGCGTCGACGGCGGCGGCATTATATTTGATAACTACCCAACGGCTTATCTGGTAGGCAACCTCGCACTCGCGGTGATCCTGCTCGATGGCGGCTTGCGCACCCGAGTCTCGAGTTTCCGCGTAGCGCTTTGGCCCGCGCTGTCGCTGGCCACGGTCGGGGTGTTGATCACGACCGCACTGACCGGTTTCGTCGCTGCCTGGCTATTCAACCTGAACGTCATCCAGGGTTTGCTGATCGGCGCCATCGTCGGCTCCACCGATGCCGCTGCGGTGTTCTCGCTGCTGGGTGGCAAAGGCCTGAACGAACGGGTCACCGCCAGCCTCGAAATCGAATCCGGCAGCAACGACCCGATGGCGGTGTTCCTCACCGTTACCCTGATCGACATGCTCGCCAGCGGCCAGACCGGCCTGCACTGGAGTCTGCTTGCCCACTTCGTGCGTGAGTTCGGCATCGGTGCCGTCATCGGCCTCGGCGGTGGCTGGGTCATGCTGCAATTGGTCAATCGCATCAACCTGGCCAACGGCCTCTACCCGATTCTGGTGATTGCCGGCGGCCTGGCGGTCTTCGCCCTGACCAACGCCCTGCACGGCAGCGGTTTCCTGGCCGTCTACCTCTGCGGCTTGGTGATCGGCAATCGTCCGGTGCGCAGCCGCCACGGCATTCTGCACATGCTTGACGGCATGGCCTGGCTGGCGCAGATCGGCATGTTCCTGGTGCTGGGGCTGCTGGTGACGCCTCACGACCTGCTGCCTATCGCCCTGCCCGCTCTGGGCCTGGCGCTGTGGATGATTCTGTTTGCACGGCCGCTGTCGGTGCTGGTCGGCCTGCTGCCGTTCAAAGCGTTCCACGGCCGCGAAAAGGCGTTTATCTCATGGGTCGGATTACGCGGCGCGGTCCCGATCATTCTGGCGGTGTTCCCGCTGATGGCCGGCCTGCCGAATGCCCAGCTCTACTTCAACCTCGCCTTCTTTATTGTGCTGGTGTCGCTGTTGGTGCAGGGCACGAGCCTGCCGTGGGTGGCGAAACTTTTGAAGGTGACCGTTCCGCCGGAGCCTGCACCGATCTCGCGCTCAGCGCTGGAAGTGCACGTCACCAGCGAGTGGGAGCTGTTCGTTTATCGCCTCGGTGCCGAAAAATGGTGCATCGGCTCGCCCCTTCGCGAACTGAAAATGCCCGAAGGCACGCGTATCGCCGCACTGTTTCGGGGCCAGCAACTGCTCCATCCGTCGGGTAGTACGGTGCTCGAAGTCGATGATTTGCTGTGTGTTATCGGCCATGAACACAACCTTCCAGCCCTCGGAAAACTCTTCAGTCAGGCACCGCAACGCGGCCTCGATTTGCGCTTCTTCGGCGACTTCGTTCTCGAAGGAGACGCCCAGCTGGCTGCGGTTGCAGCGCTGTACGGGTTGAAGGTCGAAGGCATCGATCCGGACATGTCCCTGGGCCATTTCATTGCCCAGAAAGTCGGCGGTGCTCCAGTAGTCGGCGACCAGGTGGAGTGGAACAACACCATCTGGACCGTTGCGGTCATGGAGGGGAACAAGATCGGCAAAGTGGGCGTCAGATTCCCCGAAGGAAGTCGCCCGGGTCCGGGACTCTTCCTCTAAACTCCACACTTCGTCTCGTTTTCGATCGGTCTCTATGTCAACCCTGCGCACCTTTTTCATCATCGCCCTGCTGGGCTTGAGTCTTTCTGTCGGTACGTTGCAAGCGGCCGAACCGCCGTCCAGCGAAGCCGTGCAGGCGAGTCTGGACAAAATCGCCGATCGCAAACTGCCGGAAGCGGATCAGAAAGCCTTGCAGAGCATTCTGCAAAGCACGCTGACACAGCTCGGCAACCAGCGTGATTACCAACAAAAGCTGGTCGCACTCAAACAGCAACTGGCCACAGCGCCCAAGCAGAACATCGAGAACCAGCGTGAGCTGACCAAGCTCAAAGCCACCCGTATGCCGCCGGTGCCGCAACGCTACGCCAACCAGTCAATCCAGCAGCTTGAGCAAATGCTCACCGAGCGCTCGACCCAGCAAAGCGACCAGCAGAAGGCGCTGGCGGACGCCAACAGCCTGGTGATTACCGCCCAGACCCGCCCCGAGCGCGCACAGGCCGAAATTTCCGCCAGCCAGACTCGCATTCAACAGATCAACAACATCCTCAAGGCCGGCAAGGACGCCGGCAAGGCCTTGAGCGGTGAACAGCGTGACCTGCTGAATGCCGAGCTCGCGGCACTGAATGCGCTGATTCCGCTGCGTCGCCAGGAACTGGCCGGCAACAACCAGTTGCAGGATCTGGGCAATAGCCAGCACGACTTGCTGACCGAAAAGTCCGATCGCCTGGATCAGGAAATCCAGGAGCTGCAAACCCTGATCAACCAGAAGCGCCTGGCCCAGTCCCAGGAGACGGTGACGCAGCAGTCCATCGAAGCGCAGAAGTCCGGCGGCAGCGCGCTGCTGGCCACCGAAAGCGCGGCCAACCTGAAGCTCTCGGACTACCTGCTCAAAAGCACTGACCGCCTCAATGAGGTCACCCAGCAGAACCTGCAGACCAAACAGCAGCTGGACAATGTGACCCAGAGCGATTCGGCGCTGGACGAACAGATCAACGTGCTCAAGGGCAGCCTGCTGCTGTCCAAGATTCTCTATAAACAGAAACAGGCTCTGCCGCGTCTCAAGCTCGACCGCGACCTGGCCGACCAGATCGCCGATATTCGCCTGTACCAGTTTGAAGTGAGCCAGCAACGGGAATTGCTCAGCAACCCGGCGACGTACGTCGATAACCTGCTGTCCACTCAACCGCCTGAGCAAGTCACCCCGCAGCTGCGCAAAAGCCTGCTGGAACTGGCCACGACCCGCGCCGATCTGCTTGAACGCCTGAACCGCGAACTGAGCGCGGTACTCAATGAATCCATCACCCTGCAACTCAATCAGAAACAACTGCTCAGCACCGCGCAAAGCCTGCGGGCGACCCTCGATGAGCAAATGTTCTGGATTCCCAGCAACAAGCCGCTGGACCTGGAATGGATGCGCGCCGTACCGGAGCGCCTGCAACGCCAGGTCACCACACTGCCATGGGCTTCCAGCCTGAGCGAACTGAGTGATGGCCTGACCCAACGGCCGCTGCTGTTCCTGCCGTTGGCGCTGTTGATCGGTGCCCTGCTGTGGCGGCGTAAAAGCCTGTACGCCCGACTAAGCAAAGTTCACCAGGACATCGGCCACTTCAAGCGTGACAGCCAGTGGCACACGCCGCAGGCCATCCTGATCAATATTCTGCTGGCAATGCCGGTCTCGCTGGGCCTGGCCTTGTGCGGCCTGGCCTTGCAGATCGACGCCCGCGGGCAGAACGCCAACATGGGCGCGGCACTGCTGCAAATGGCCCAGGCCTGGCTGGTGTTCTACACCGCTTACCGGATCCTCGCGCCGGGCGGCGTGGCTGAACTGCATTTCCGCTGGGAAAAGCCCCAAGTCGAATTCCTTCAGGGCTGGGTCCGCCGACTCGGGCTGGTGGTGATGGCATTGGTCGCCGTGGTGGCGGTTGCCGAACTGCAACCCGCGACCCTGGCTGATGACGTGCTCGGCCTGCCAGTGGTGCTGACCTGCTACGCCTTGATGGCCTGGCTGCTCAGCCGCCTGCTGATCGCCAGCCCGACGCACCAGAACGCTTCGCTGTTTCGCAAGGCCGTCGGGATCATGTTCACCGTCCTGCCCGTCGCGCTGTTCGTTGCCGTGTGTTTCGGCTACTACTACACCGCGCTGAAGCTCAGTGACCGGTTGATCAACACCCTTTATCTGCTGATGTTCTGGCTGGTGATCGAAGCCACTTTCGTCCGCGGCCTCAGTGTTGCGGCACGGCGCCTGGCCTACCAACGCGCCCTGGCCAAACGCCAGGCCGCCAAAGAGGCTGGCGACGGCGAAGCGGTAATCGAAGAGCCGACGCTGGACATCGAGAAGGTTAACGAACAGTCCCTGCGCCTTATCCGTCTGGCATTGCTTGGCGGTTTCATCGCGGCGCTGTATTGGGTCTGGTCCGATCTGATCTCGGTGTTCTCGTACCTCGACAACATCACCCTTTACGAATACACCAGCGGCACTGGCGCCAACATGAGCATGGTGCCGATCAGCATCGGCGACATGCTCGGTGCGCTGATCATCATCGGCATCACCTTCGCCCTCGCGCGCAACTTGCCAGGCTTGCTGGAAGTGCTGGTGCTGTCGAAGTTGAACCTGGCGCAGGGCAGCGCTTATGCCACAACCACATTGCTGTCCTACGTGATCGCCGGGGTCGGTTTCGTCTCGACCCTGTCGACCCTCGGCGTGAGCTGGGACAAGTTGCAATGGCTGGTGGCAGCGCTGTCGGTCGGTCTCGGTTTCGGGATGCAGGAGATCTTCGCGAACTTCATCTCCGGCATCATGATTCTGTTCGAACGTCCGGTGAGGATCGGCGACACGATCACCATCGGCAACCTGTCGGGCACGGTCAGCAAGATCCGCATCCGCGCCACGACCATCACCGACTTCGACCGCAAGGACATCATTGTCCCGAACAAGACGTTCATCACCGGGCAACTGATCAACTGGTCCCTGACCGACACCATCACCCGGGTGACCCTCAAGCTCGGCGTCGATTACGGCTCGGACCTGGACCTGGTGAAAGAGCTTCTGCTCAAAGCCGCTCGTGACAACCCGCGCGTCCTGAAAGACCCGGAACCCCACGTGTACTTCCTGAACTTCGGCGAAAGCACCCTCGACCACGAGTTGCGCATGCACGTGCGCGACCTCGGTGACCGCAACCCGGTGCTCGACGAGGTCAACCGCTTCATTAATCGCGAGTTCAAGAAGCAGCACATCAACATCTCGTTCCGGCAAATGGAGGTTTACCTCAAGAACCTTCACGGTCAGGAATACAAAATGGTGCCAATCGAGCCGGAAGCGAAAACCATCGTGCCGCTGGTGGATGGCAAGTCGCCCCTTCAGCCGCCGCCCGCCAAGCTCGACTAACCGCCTTATCCCTAGCAGAATGCTCGGACATTCTGCTGGAGATGGCCGTTGAAAGCCCTCGACGAACTGACTTTCGATAATCGCTTCGCCCGCCTGGGCGACACGTTTTCCGCCCATGTGCTGCCCGAGCCCATCGACAATCCGCGCCTGGTGGTGGCCAGCCCTGCCGCCATGGCGCTGCTTGACCTCGACCCGGCCGTAGCGGATACCCCGGAGTTCGCCGAGCTGTTCAGCGGCCACAAGCTCTGGGCCGACGCGGTGCCTCGGGCGATGGTCTATTCCGGGCATCAATTTGGCTCTTACAACCCACAGTTGGGCGATGGTCGCGGCTTGTTGTTGGGCGAGGTCTACAACGAGGCCGGCGAACACTGGGACCTGCACCTCAAAGGTGCCGGTCAGACACCCTTTTCGCGCATGGGCGATGGACGCGCGGTACTGCGCTCGTCGATCCGCGAGTTTCTCGCCTCCGAAGCGCTGAATGCACTGAACATCCCGACTACCCGCGCCCTGTGCGTGATCGGCTCCGATACTCCGGTGTGGCGCGAAAAGCAGGAACGCGCAGCCATGGTTCTGCGCCTGGCGCCGAGTCATGTGCGATTCGGGCATTTCGAATATTTCTACTACACCAAGCGCCCCGAGAAGCAGAAAGAACTCGGCGAACACGTGCTGGCCATGCATTTCCCCGAGTGCCTGGAACAACCGGAACCCTATCTGGCGATGTTCCGCGAAATCGTCGAGCGCAATGCCGAGCTGATCGCTAAATGGCAGGCGTACGGCTTCTGCCACGGCGTGATGAACACCGACAACATGTCGATCCTGGGCATCACCTTCGACTTCGGCCCGTTCGCTTTCCTCGATGACTTCGACGCCCACTTCATCTGTAACCACTCCGATGACCAGGGCCGCTACTCTTTCAGCAACCAGGTGCCGATTGGTCAGTGGAACCTAAGCGCCCTCGCCCAGGCACTGACGCCGTTTATCAGCGTCGACGCCCTGCGCGAAACCCTCGGCCTGTACTTGCCGCTGTATCAGGCCCACTACCTGGACCTGATGCGCCGCCGCCTCGGTTTCACCACGGCCGAAGACGATGACCAGAAACTGCTGGAGCACCTGCTGCAACTGATGCAGAACAGCGGCGTCGATTACACGCTGTTCTTCCGCCGACTGGGGGATGAATCACCGGAACTGGCCGTCACCCGCTTGCGCGATGACTTCGTCGACATCAAGGGCTTCGATGCCTGGGCCGAACTGTACGTCGCCCGTGTGGTTCGTGATGGCGAGGTTAATCAGGAGCAGCGACGCAAGCGGATGCACGCAGTCAATCCGCTGTACATCCTGCGCAACTACCTGGCGCAAAAAGCCATCGATGCAGCGGAAAGTGGCGACTATTCAGAGGTTCGGCGACTGCATACGGTGCTGAGCACTCCGTTCGACGAGCAAACGGGGATGGAGAGCTATGCCGAGCGGCCGCCGGAGTGGGGGAAGCATTTGGAGATCAGTTGTTCGTCGTGAGGCGGGTCAGATAAAGACTGCTACCGGCACATTGAATCGCTCGGCCAACCAGCGAATCTGCCGCAGGTTGAGCTGGCGCTTTCCGCTCAGGATCTCGGAAATGACTGACTGTGTGCCGACACCAGGCAGGTCGCTTTGAGTCAATCCATGTTCACGCATCATGTAACCAAGCACTTCGGCACCTGTGGCTTCGGGCATTGGGCGATGCTTGTGATCCCATTCCTCAATCCAGTCACCGATGATGTCCACCAGACTCATCAGAGGATGCGACTCGTCAACTCCGGTCATCTCGAGTAACTCGTCGAGCGCCTGCACCAGCGTGTCATAGTCGTCTTCGTTTTTGGGTTTGCGTAGCAATGGCGATACGAACTCCCAGTGCTCGGCCGCATTTTTGATCAGAACGCTCATGTTCTTCCCTCCTTCCAATTACCGCGGTCATATTCGCGGTGATCCAGCACATGCTTGATGTAGATTTTTTGATGCTGATATCGAACATAGGCGATCAGCCGTAATTTGTTACCGCCAATATCGAAAACGTGAAACTCACCGACCTTGTCGGTTGCGGGAAATGAAGATTTCATTGCCGCAAAATCACTTGGCTTGACACGCTTTACCATTCGATACCACTGGTCCAGTGCACTGGCCGCCTGCGGCCACTTTTCCTTGGCGTCCCATATTCGTTTTTCGGAAAACACTCGCATGCAATATCCTTATCGCATTTTGCTATGGATGAGTTAATCACAGGGATTTTTTATCGCAAGTTGCGATACCCCTAAGCAGACCAACGGTCTCAATCGGATCCTTCTCTCAGCCTAGTTTCACCACCAGACGCTGCACGATTGAAAATATGAGCAAACGTCTCCACATAGCAGTGATCGGCTTCTTTACAGGACCATCCTCATGACCGACCCACTCCTCATCCCCTGCCCCCACTGCAACGGCCTCAACCGCATCCCCGCCGAACGCCTCGACGATCACCCAAAGTGCGGCCGTTGCAAGGCCGAGGTGTTGTTGAACAAGCCGTTCGAATTGAAGCAAGGTGATTACGCCAGCCAGATCAAGGGCGATCTGCCGCTGCTGGTGGACGTGTGGGCGGAGTGGTGCGGGCCGTGCAAGTCGTTTGCGCCGGTGTTTGAGCAGGCGGCGGGTCAATTGGCGGGTAAATGTCGGCTGGCGAAACTGGACAGTGAGGCGAATCAGCAATTGTCGGCGCAGTTGGGGATTCGCTCGATTCCGAGTCTGATTCTGTTCAGGAACGGCCGGGAAGTGGCGCGCCAGAGCGGGGCGTTTCCGTTACCGCAGTTGATGAGCTGGTTGCGTAGCCAGGGGATTTAAGAACACCGCGATTTCAATGTGGGAGCGGGCTTGCTCGCGAATGCGGAGTGTCAGTCAACATTGATATCGACTGATACTCAGCATTCGCGAGCAAGTCGAATCGTCGCACCGCCGCTCCCACATTTGGTTCGGTGACGTTGGCAGATTCAGGCGTTTTCGAGCAGGTTATGCAGCTCGACGAATTGCTGGGTCAATTTGTGCCGTGGATCGAGGTGGATCAGCGGTGTATTGGCCTGATGGGATTCGCGCATGCGCACCGAGCTGGTCAGGTACACCGGCAGCACCGGCAAACCTTCGGCGATCAACTCGTCGAGAATTTGCTGCGGCAGGCTGGCGCGAGCCTGGAACTGATTGACCACGATGCCTTCGACTTCCAGGCCTTCGTTGTGGTCATCCTTCAATTCTTCGATTTCCGCCAACAGACCGTACAGCGCCTGGCGCGAGAAGCTGTCGCAGTCGAAGGGGATCAGCACCCGGTCCGCGGCAATCAATGCTGATACCGCGTAGAAGTTCAGCGCTGGCGGGGTATCAAGGTAGATGCGGTCGTAATCTTCCCCCAGCTCCTCAAGCAATTTGCGCAGCTTGTTGATCTTGTGTTTGGCCTCAAGCTTGGGCTGCAGGTCAGCCAACTCGGCGGTCGCGGTGATGACGTGGAGGTTGTCGAACGGCGTTTCGTAGATATCGACCTGGTTTTTCTTCGAGAACGGTCCTGACGACAGGGTTTGCTTGAAGAAGTCGGCGATGCCCATCGGGATTTCATCCCCGGTGAGGCCCGTCAGGTACTGAGTGGAGTTGGCCTGGGCATCGAGATCCACCAACAGGGTTCGATAACCCTCGCTGGCGCTGACCGCCGCCAGATTGCAGGCAATGCTGGATTTGCCCACGCCACCTTTCTGATTGAACACCACGCGCCGCATGTCAAAACCTCCGTGTATCAAAGAATGACCGAGTGTAGTAGTCCACGGCGCTGCTTTGCTACCTCGTCGGCATGGGACTACACAGTCAGCGGCAATCTCTCAGTAAAAAACCGCCGAACCTGCCATTGATCACGGACAGAGCCGACAGACGTGCCCACCACGCCTGGGGATAATGGCCAAACGACAGCTTTCCCCGGACCAACCAGTACATTTCATTGAGCAAAATGTAACCATCATTTGCTACACGCCCGCCGCGACGGGATAATGCGCGCCATTCGGCGCCAAGCGCCACGTAAGGTCGTCGCTTTTTTTGCGACTCGCCGCGTCAAGAAAGCCCGCAGGGGCGGGAAGAATGCCTGTGATCAATTTCAACATCGCCCAATGGCGCGCGTGGGCCCCTGGGCTCGAAAGCGTGGACGATTGGCAGGCCTGGAGCCGACAACCGGTCGTTCTTCAGAGCAGCGATGCCGCCCCCGACGTGTCTTTTCTGCCGGCCATGCAACGCAGGCGGCTCAGCCGTCTGGCGCGGATGGCATTCAGCGTCGGCTGGCCCCTGGCCGATGGTCGCCAGGACCTACCGTTGGTCTTTATTTCCCGTCATGGCGAAACACCCCGCACGTTCGAAATCCTGAGCGATCTGGCAGCGGACCAACCGTTGTCACCGACTCAATTCAGCTTGTCGGTACATAACGCGGTCATTGGCCTGTGGTCGATCATGCGCGGAGAAACCAGCGAAATGACCGCCCTTGCCGCCGCAGGCGATGGCCTTGAACACGGCATGCTAGAGGCCGCGGCGCTGCTTGCCGAAGGCGCGCCTGCGGTACTGCTGATCGTCACCGAAGAACAACCGCCCGAAGCCTATTCGGCATGGATCGAAGACGTGCCGTTTCCCTATGCCGTCGGTCTGTTACTGACACCGGGTACCGGCTGGCAGCTGTCCCTGAACAGCGGTCCGGATACGTTGTCCAAAGCCCAGTGGCCCCATGCCCTGAATCTCTTGCGTACCCTGCTTGGCCAGCAGACCACCTGCCAACATGCCTGGAAAAATCGTGTATGGACCTGGCAACGCAACCTGTAACCGGAAAAAACCGCGACGCCTACTATTGGCGTTTGCTGGCCACCGCCGCAAGCTTCACCCTGTTCGGGCTGGGTGGGCTGTGCCTGCGGCTGGTGGTTTTCCCGTTGCTGAACTGCCTGCCCGGCGATGCGCAGACCCATCGATTGCGGGCACGGCAAACCGTCAGTCGCTGCTTTTGGTTTTTTGTCCGGTTCATGGCCCGCATCGGCGTACTGACCTACGACATCCAGGGTGCGGAAAAGCTCGGTCGCCCGGGCCAGATGATCATGGCCAACCACCCGTCGCTGATCGATGTGGTGTTCCTGATCGGACTGGTGCGTCACGCCAACTGCGTGGTCAAAAAAAGCCTCTGGGAGAACCCCTTCACCCGCGGTCCGCTGCGCCGCACCGACTACATCAGCAACGACGGCAGCATGGACATGCTCGACGCCGCGGCTGACGCACTGAAAAGCGGCCAGACCCTGATCATCTTTCCCGAAGGCACCCGCACCCAGCCAGGCGAACCGCCGGCCTTTCATCGGGGTGGCGCGGCAATCGCCCTGCGTGGTGCGAAAATTCTGACCCCGGTGATCATCAAGGTCAGCCCGACCACATTGACCAAGGCCGAACCCTGGTATCGCATCCCGAAACGTCGCGTGCACTTCAGTTTCCGCGTTGGGGCCGATATAGACCCACAAGCCTTTGCCGCGTGCGGCCCTGCGCCTCAAGCTTCGCGCAAGCTCAACGATTATTTGCATTCTTACTTTATTAAGGAGCTCGCCGAAGATGAGCGATCTGCACCGTGAAATCAAAGAACTGATCATCGAATCCCTCGGCCTCGAAGACATCAGCGCACAAGACATCGGCGATGACCAGACGCTATTCGGCGAAGGCCTGGGCCTGGATTCGGTAGACGCCCTGGAACTCGGCCTGGCAATCCAGAAAAAGTACGGCATCAAAATCGACGCCGACGCCAAAGACACTCGTAATCACTTCAGCAACGTGGCGAGCCTTGCGGCGTTCGTCACCGCAAAACAGGCAGCTTGAGACCGGACCATGCAAACTCGTGACGACATTTTCAACACCCTGCGCGATGCCTTGGTCGAACTCTTCGAGCTGGACCCTGAGCGCGTGAGCCTCGAATCCAATCTGTATCAGGATCTGGAAATCGACAGCATCGACGCCGTCGACCTGATCGACCACATCAAGCGTCAGACCGGCAAGAAAATCGCCGCCGAAGAATTCAAATCGGTGCGCACCGTCAGCGACGTGGTCGAGGCGGTCTACCGTCTGGTTCAACCGGCCGCATGAGTCGACTGATCGGCCTTGGCCTGCTGCTGGCGGGCCTGCTGTACCCCTTTGCGGTGTATTTCGGCATGGAACACTTTGCTCCGTGGCAGTTCGGTCTGCTGCTGGGCAGCCTGTGGCTGGCCCGGGCGCTGCTCGGTGCGCGTCGCCCCGGCAGCCTGTGGATGGCGCTCACCGCGATTGGCTTTTGCCTGTTGCTCGCGCTGTTCGACAGCCCGTTGTTGCTGCGTTGGTACCCGGTGCTGATCAGCGCGTTCATGCTTGGGCTGTTTGGCCTGAGCCTGAAAATCGGACCGCCGATGGTAGAGCGCTTGGCACGCCTGCGTGAACCGCAGTTGCCGGCCAGGGCGATTGTTTATACCCGCCAGGTGACGATCGTCTGGTGTGTGTTTTTCCTCTGTAACGGTTTGCTCGCCGCCGCCCTGACCCTATGGGCGCCGCCGAGTTGGTGGATGTTGTACACCGGCCTGATTTCCTATGGATTGATGGGCCTGCTGTTTGCCATTGAATGGCTCATACGACAACGGGTACGAGGCCACCCATGAATTGGATAACACTTGAGCAGCTGTTGCTCAAGGCTCAGCCGGAGCGTGCCGTAACGGCCGAACCGGCGTTGAATCACGCACACCTGTGCGAACAGGCGTTGAGCCTCGCGGCCGGCCTGCAATCCCAGGGCGTGCAGCGCATTGCCGTGCACCTTGAAGACGCCGCTGACCTGGCGATCGCCCTGTTCGGTGCCTGGCGTGCCGGGGTCAGCGTGCTGTTGCCTGCCGACCTGCAACCGCAGACTCGCCAACGCTGGTCGAGCGAAGTCGATCTGTGGCTGACCGATCTGGCCGATGACGCGCACCTCATCGATTATCGGCATGCGCCAATGTCCCCAGCGGCACTGGATCTGGATGCCTGTCAGCTAAGCCTGTGTACGTCCGGCTCCAGCGGCGAACCCAAGCGCATCGACAAAACGCTGCGCCAGATAGCCAATGAAGTTCAGGCGCTGGAACAGCTCTGGGGCGCCGATCTGGGCCAGGCGTGCATCATCGGCAGCGTCGCCACCCAGCACATCTACGGTCTGCTGTTTCGGGTGCTGTGGCCGTTGTGCGCCGGGCGCCCGTTCGTGCGCAAGCAACTGGCCTTCCCGGAAGACTTGCAGCGCGCCAGCCGCGAACATCCGGCGTTCGCCTGGGTCGCCAGCCCAGCGCTGCTCAAGCGCATGGGCGACAACCTCGACTGGCCTGCCTTGAGTGCGGTTCGCCGAGTGTTCTCCTCCGGTGGCGCGTTACCGGCCGAGGCCGCGCTAAGCCTTCACGAGCGCCTGCAGCAATGGCCGACGGAAATCCTCGGCAGCTCGGAAACCGGTGGCATCGCCTGGCGTCAGGGGCACGATCTCTGGCGGCCGTTCGCTGACGTTGAGCTGAGTCAGGACAGCGATGGCGCGCTGCTGATCACCTCTCCTTACTTGCCGGCCGGCCACATCGAACACAGCGCTGATGCCGCCAGAATCGCTGCCGACGGCAGATTCGAACTGCTCGGACGGCTGGACCGGATCGTCAAACTGGAAGAAAAACGTATCTCGCTGCCGATGCTGGAAAACGCGCTGATGGACCATGACTGGGTCGCAGAAGCCCGCCTCGGTGTGGTCCAGGAAAACCGTGCCTCGCTGGGTGCGCTGCTGGTGCTGACGGACGCAGGCCTGCATGCCTTGCGCAATCAGGGCCGACGCACCCTTACGCAAGAATTGCGTCAGCACCTGAGCCAGCATTGCGAAGCCCTGGCCCTGCCACGACGTTGGCGATTGCTGCGGCAGCTGCCCTTGAATACTCAAGGCAAACTGCCTCAAGCCGACGTCGAAGCCTTGCTGCTGGCCCCCCGCCCCAAGGCGCCGGAAGTGTTGGAACAGGTCGAATTCGAAGGTGAGTGGAGCCTGCAACTGGCGGTGCCGCCGGACTTGGCCTACTTCAGCGGACACTTCCCCCAAACGCCGGTGCTGCCTGGTGTGGTGCAGGTGGATTGGGCGCTGAGCCTTGGCCAGCAATTGATGGACCTGCCGGCCAAATTCGCCGGCATGGAAGTGCTGAAGTTCCAGCAACTGGTGCGCCCGGGCGATGAAGTCCAGCTGCACCTGCGCTTTGACCCGGAGCGCGGCAAACTGTATTTCGCCTATCGCAATGAAACCGCGACGTGCTCCAGTGGGCGGATTTTGCTGGAGGCGTCGCGTGATGCATAACCTTGGTGAGTGCTGCGCACTCAATCGCGAGCAGGCTCACTCCCACATTGGATATGTAAACAACGCGGCCCTACTGTGGGAGCGAGCCTGCTCGCGATGCAGTCACCTCGGTTTTTCAGGCGTGCGCCGACATGCATAACCCCTGCGCAATCATCCCGGTCTACAACCACGAAACCGCGATTACCACGGTGGTCGACGCGTTGATCGCCAGCGGCCTGCCGTGCATTCTGGTAGACGACGCCAGCGACCAACCCTGCGCCAGAGTGCTCGACCGACTGGCCCAGCGTGAAATGGTCAACCTGATCCGCCTCGCCGCCAACCAGGGCAAGGGCGGTGCGGTCATGACCGGCCTGCGTGAAGCCTCGCGCCTGGGCTTCAGCCACGCCTTGCAGGTGGACGCCGATGGCCAACACGACCTGCAAGACGTCGCGACCTTCATCCAACAATCACGCGCTCATCCCAATGCGGTGATCTGCGGTTATCCCCAATACGACGCCAGCGTGCCGAAAGGCCGTTTGTACGCCCGCTACCTGACGCACGTGATGGTGTGGATCAACACGCTTTCATTGCAGATCCGCGACTCCATGTGCGGTTTCCGCGTCTACCCATTACCCCCGACCCTGGCGCTGATCGACTCGGCGAAGATCGGCAAGCGCATGGACTTCGACTCGGACATCCTCGTGCGGCTGGCCTGGCGCAATCTGCCGATGCAGTGGCTGCCGACCAAGGTCCATTACCCGCTGGACGGTGTCTCGCATTTCCGTATGTTCCACGACAATGTGCTGATTTCGATCATGCACACCCGGCTGTTCTTCGGCATGTTGCTGCGGGCGCCGGTGATCCTCTGGCGACGGTGGCGAGCATGAGCAGCAACGCAGACAAACAGCACTGGGCCGACCGTCAGGAGCGCGGCAGTTTCTGGCTGATGAAGCTCACCGCATTCGGCGCCAAAGTGCTGGGCCGGCGGCTGCTGAGTCCGCTGCTGTACGGCATCGTTTTGTACTTTTTCCTGTTCGGTCGCAGCGCCCGCCGCAGCGCCTGGCAATACCAGCAGCGCCTCGCGGACTGGAGCGGTCGCAGCGAATTGCGTCCAACCCACTGGCGAGTGTTCAGCCAGTTCATGGCCTTCGCCGATTCGATGCTCGACAAACTCGACGTGTGGAACGGCAAGCTGAGCATCGAGCAGATCGAAATCGTCGACCCGGCGCTGCTGCGCACTCAGCTGCGCGGCACTCGCGGGCAGATGCTGGTGGGCGCGCACCTGGGCAATCTCGAAGTCTGTCGCGCCCTGGCGGAAATCGGTGAGAAGGTCACCATGAACGTGCTGGTGCACACCAAGCACGCCGAGCAGTTCAACCGTTTGCTGGACGAAGCCGGCGCGACCAATTTGCGGCTGATTCAGGTCAGTGAGCTGGACCCGGTGATCATGCTGCAACTGCATGAACGCCTGGAACGTGGCGAGTGGCTGGCGATTGCCGGCGACCGCGTCCCCTTGCATGGTGGGCGTAGCGTGACCGTGGACTTCCTCGGTCATCAGGCCGCGTTCCCTCAAGGACCGTGGCTGCTGGCCGGCTTGCTGAAATGCCCGATCCATCTGCTGATGTGCCTGAAGAAACCGACGGGCCAATATCGAGTGACCCTCGAACCGTTTGCCGAGACCGTGGTGTGGAAACGCAGCGACCGCGAACAGGTCATTCATCAGTGGGCTTCCCGCTACGCCGAACGCCTGGGTCACTATTGCCTCGAAGCGCCCCGACAATGGTTCAACTTTTACCCTTTCTGGAAGACCGATGACGACGCCAACGCTTGAGCCGGTAACCTTCGGCGAACTCCCTTTGCGCATCGAAGACGTGCTGGCCGCGGCCAACCGTCAGGTGCCGACGCAGTTGCAAAGCGACCCTGCGTACCGTGAGCGCATCGCCAAGGGCGCACGATTCCTCGATTCCCTGCTGGACAAGGAAGGCGTGATCTATGGCGTGACCACCGGTTACGGCGACTCCTGCGTGGTCGCGGTGCCGCTGCATCACGTCGAGGCGTTGCCCCGTCATCTGTACACCTTCCACGGCTGCGGCCTGGGCAAATTGCTCGACGCCCAGGCCACTCGCGCCGTCCTGGCCGCGCGTTTGCAGTCGCTGTGTCACGGCGTGTCCGGGGTGCGCGTGGAGTTGTTGGAACGCCTTCAAGCGTTCCTCGAACACGACATCCTGCCACTGATCCCGGAAGAAGGTTCGGTGGGCGCCAGCGGTGATCTGACGCCGCTTTCGTATGTGGCCGCGACCTTGTCCGGCGAGCGCGAAGTGATGTTCCGTGGCGAGCGCCGACAAGCCGCCGACGTCCATCGCGAGCTTGGCTGGCAACCGCTGGTGCTGCGCCCGAAAGAAGCGTTGGCACTGATGAACGGCACCGCCGTGATGACCGGCCTCGCCTGCCTGGCCTATGCCCGCGCCGATTACCTGCTGCAACTGGCCACCCGCATCACTGCGCTGAACGTGGTCGCGCTGCAAGGCAATCCCGAGCACTTCGACGAGCGCCTGTTCGCCGCCAAACCGCACCCGGGGCAGATGCAAGTCGCCGCGTGGTTGCGCAAGGATCTGGCGATCGACGCGCCGACTGCACCGCTGCATCGCTTGCAAGACCGCTACTCGCTGCGTTGCGCACCGCATGTCCTCGGCGTCTTGGCCGACAGTCTGAACTGGCTGCGCTCGTTCATCGAAATCGAGCTCAATAGCGCCAACGACAACCCGATCATCGACGCCGAAGCCGAACGCGTGCTGCACGGCGGGCACTTCTACGGTGGCCACATTGCGTTCGCCATGGACAGCCTGAAAAACCTGGTGGCCAACGTGGCCGATCTGCTGGATCGCCAACTCGCGCTGCTGGTGGACGAGCGCTACAACCATGGCTTGCCGAGCAATCTGTCCGGCGCCACCGCTGACCGGGCGATGCTCAACCACGGCTTCAAAGCCGTGCAGATCGGCACCAGCGCCTGGACCGCCGAAGCGTTGAAAAACACCATGCCGGCCAGCGTTTTCTCGCGTTCCACTGAATGCCACAACCAGGACAAGGTGAGCATGGGCACCATCGCCGCCCGCGATGCGATCCGCGTACTGGAGCTGACCGAACAGGTCGCCGCCGCCACCTTGCTCGCCGCCAACCAAGGCGTGTGGCTGCGCAGCAAGGCCGAGGACGCGCGTCCGTTACCGCCAGCCCTGGCCGCCATGCACGAAGAGCTGGCAAAAGACTTCCCGCCGGTCATAGAAGACCGCGCCCTGGAAGGCGAATTGCGCCTGTGCCTCAAGCGTATCGCCGAGCAACACTGGAGGCTGCATGCGTAGCAAGGGAGTGCTTCACGCCGATACGGAAATCCTCGTGCCGTTCTTTGACGTCGACACCATGAACGTCGTTTGGCACGGCCATTACGTCAAATACCTGGAAGTCGCCCGTTGTGCGCTGCTGGACAAGATCGGCCACAACTACATCGCCATGGTCGAGTCGGGTTACGCCTGGCCGGTGATCGACCTGCAATTGCGCTATGTGCGCGGCGCCGTGTTCGGACAGAAGCTGAACGTACGCGCCAATTTGGTGGAGTGGGAGAACCGTTTGAAGATCAATTACCTGATCAGCGACCTGGAAACCGGTGAGCGTTTGACCCGCGCCAGCTCGGTGCAGGTCGCCGTCGACATGGGCAGCCGCGAAATGCAGTTGGCCTCACCGAAGATCTTCACCGATGCCGTTGAAAGGATGCTCGCATGAACCCGTTTTTCAAATGCCTCGGCGCGTTGGCACTGCTCGGGCTGTCATCGATTGCTCACGCCTTCGATTTGCAACAGCTCAGCGATCAGTTGGCCAAGCCTGATGTGATACACGGCAATTTCATTCAGGAAAAACACCTGCGCGCGTTGCCCAAGCCGCTGACCAGCAAGGGCACGTTCGTCCTCGCTAAAAACCACGGATTGCTGTGGTTGCTGAAAACCCCGCTGCAACAGGATTACCGCATCAGCGCCAAAGGCATCGCCCGACGTGACGCCAGCGGCTGGCAAATGCTCCCGAGCAAGAGCGCTGGCGCCGAGCAGAACCGTTTGTTCCTCGCCGTATTGCAAGGTGACAGCAGCGGACTGCAACGGGACTTTGAATTGTCCCTTAGCGGCGACGCGCAGAACTGGAAGCTGACACTGATCCCGCGCTCATTGCTGCTCAAGCAGGTGTTCAACCAGATCAGCATCACCGGCAGCGAATTGGTACACAGCATCGAACTGCTGGAAACCCAGGGCGACAGCACCTTTTTGCGCATGCAGGACAGCACCAGCGCCCAACCGTTGAGCGACACGGAGCAACATGACTTTGCCGAGTGAACGCAGGCTTCCGTGGCTGTTTCTGATCCTGCTGCTGGCGGTGCTCGCGCTCGCCGGTTGGCAATGGCGTGACGGCGCACCGCTGTCGGCCAACCTGATGGACCTGGTGCCGGGCACGGCGCCAGACGCGCTGGAACTGCGCGCCGAACAACGCATGCAAGAACCGCTGAACCGCGAAATGCTGGTGCTGGTTGGCCATAAGGATCGACCGCAAGCCGTCGCCATGGCGCAGAAACTGGGCGAGCAGTGGCAGGCCAGTGGTTTGTTCGAGAAGGTTCAGTGGAACCTGCAAGCCGACTTACCCGCGCTGCGCACGCAACTGCTGCAGGGCCGATTGGCGATGCTCTCGGCGATGGACCGGCAGCAACTGATCGAACATCCCGACGCCTTTATCCAGCAACGCGTGCAAGCGCTGTTCGATCCGTTTACCGGTTTCAGCCTGGTGCCGAGCCAGGATGACTGGCTGGGCCTGACCGGGCGCATCCAGAACAGCCAGCCGCAACACGGCGCCGTGCAACTGGACATCGGCAGCGGTGCACTGGTCGCCGATGCCGACGGCAAGAGCTGGGTGTTGCTGCGGGCAAAAACCACCGGCAACGCCTTCGACATGAGCCTGCCGCTGCAAGTGGCGGACTTGCTCGAACACAGCCGCGAAGAAGCGGCTCAGGCCGACGTGCAATTGCTCGCCGCCAGCGGTCTGCTGTACGCGGCCAACGGTCAGCGACAGGCCACCCGCGAGATGACATGGGTCGGAGGCGGCGCCACTGTCGGTATTCTGTTGCTGCTGTTGCTGGCCTTCCGCCGCTGGCGTGTCTTGCTCGCTTTCGTTCCGGTACTGGTGGGCATGCTGTTTGGTGCGGTGGCGTGCGTGGCGCTGTTCGGTCACATGCATGTGATGACGTTGGTGCTGGGTTCGAGCCTGATCGGCGTGGCCGTCGATTACCCGCTGCATTACCTGTCGAAAAGCTGGAGCATGAGACCCTGGAACAGCTGGCCGGCATTACGCCTGACCCTGCCGGGCCTGACGCTGAGCCTGATCACCAGTTGCATCGGCTACCTGGCCCTGGCCTGGACACCGTTCCCGGCCCTGACCCAGATTGCGGTGTTCTCCGCCGCCGGCCTGCTCGGCGCCTACCTGTCTGCGGTGTGCCTGTTGCCAGCGCTGCTCAAGGGCGTGAACCTGCGACCGGCGCACTGGCCGCTGAGTGTCTGCGAGTGCTTGCTGAACCTGCGCGAAGCGCTGCTCAAACACGTGAGTACGCCGGTGTTGCTGGCGCTGCTGATTGCCTTCTGCGTCGGCGGTCTGTTGCAGCTCGAGAGCAAAAACGATATCCGCCAGTGGATCGGCGCTCCCCAGCAATTGACCGACGAAGCCCAGGCCATTGCGCGCATCACCGGTTATCAGCCGACCAGCCAGTTCTTCCTGGTGCGCGCGGCCAATCAGCAGGAATTGCTCGAACGCCAGACCGCGCTCAGCGAGCGGCTGGATCAGTTGGTCAACCTGGAAAAACTCAAGGGTTACCTGTCACTGAATCAACTGGTCAGCCAACCGAGCGATCAGCACAAAGTGCGCGACGCATTGAGCAAGTTGCCGCAGTTCTGGCAGCCCTTGCTCGACCTCGGCGTACCGGCAGAAGCACTGCAGGCCGAGCTTGCAACGTTGCAGGCGCTGCCCGTCGAAGACATCGACGCATCGCTGGTCGGTCCGCTGGCGGAACCTTATCGCACTCTGTGGCTGGGGCCGACCGATGACGGCGTGGCGGCAATGGTCAGCCTGCAAGGCCTGAACAATCCTGCGCTGTTGCGGGTTCAGGCGCTGGACTTGCCGGGCGTCGAACTGGTCGACCGTCTTGGTGAATTGAACAGCGTTTTCGCCGCGACACAGATCAGCGCGGCGGAGCTGAAACTCGCCTCCTGCGTGTTGATCGTGCTGGTGCTGATCCTGCCCTTTGGTTTCGGTGGTGCGTTGCGCATCGTCTCGCTGCCCTTGCTCGCCGCCCTGTGCAGCCTCGCCAGCCTTGGCTGGATGGGGCAACCGCTGACGCTGTTCAGCCTGTTTGGCCTGTTGCTGGTGACGGCGATCAGCGTCGATTACGCGATCCTCATGCGCGAACAGGTCGGCGGCGCCGCCGTAAGCCTGCTGGGCACCTTGCTGGCCGCGGTGACCACGTGGCTGTCGTTCGGTTTGTTGGCGGTGTCCAGCACGCCGGCGGTGAGCAACTTCGGTCTGTCGGTGAGCCTCGGCCTGGCCTTCAGCTTCATCCTTGCGCCGTGGGCCGGCCGCCGGGTGCATGCCGCCGCCGTCGTGGAGCCAGCAGCATGATGATTGCCCTGTTTTGGCTGATGGCCCTGGCGATGTTTGCCGTAGCCACCCGCGTGGGTCGGCACTTTGGCCTGATCCCGATCGTCAGCCAGTTGCTGCTGGCGACCTTCGGCCTGCCGTTGCTGATGTACTTCTGGATCGAGCCGGGCTGGCAGCTCAGTGGCGCCGAACTGATCTCGCCAGTGTGGCTGAAAAACCTCTACAGCCTCGCTTTTGCCTTGTTGCTGGGGCACATTCTCAGCGACGTGATTGACCTGCGGCTGGATCGCCAGAGCCTGAAAATCGCCCTGCCGAGTTTCTCCATTCCGTTCACCTGCGGGCTCGTCACGTCGGTCTGGCTGTTGCCGCCGCAACCGTGGATCAGTTCGCTGGCGGTCGGTCTGGTGTTCGCCATTACCGCCATTCCGGTGTTGTTTTTGTACCTGCGACACATCAACTACCCACCCGACGCCACCCGGCGCCTGGTGCAAACCGCGATTCTCATCGACCTGACGTGCTGGACGCTGTTCGGCTTCGCTCAGGGCAGCCTGCACCTGAGCAGTCTGTTGCTGCCGCTGGTTGGCGCCTGTCTGCCGGTGCTGTTGCGCCTGTTGGGTATGCGTCAACGGTTGCTGCACAGCGGCTGCTTCTTCGCGCTGCTGGTGGTCGCTGAACACTTCAAGCTCAACGCACTGATTTTCGGCATCGGTTACCTGCTGTGCATGGCCGCGCTGAAAGTGCCGCTGGTGTTGCCGTTGCCGGCGATCTGGATGAGCCGTCTACAGTCGTGGATCGCCATTCCGCTGATCCTCACCTTCGGCATCGTGCAGATCAATGTCCACGCCGCCATGGCCAGTCTCGGCTGGGTACAATTGGCAGCGCTGCTGCTGATGCCGATTGCCAGCAAACTGCTGGGCAACTGGCTCGGTCTCGGCTGGGCTGGCGCCTCGTTTGAAGGCGCCAGTCGCTGGCGCGAAAGCCTGCTGCTGAATATTCGCGGTTTGAGCGAAATTGTCTTTCTCAACTTGCTGCTGCAACAACAGCTGATCAGCCCGGCGCTGTACTTCGCGCTGATGGTGATGGGCCTGATCGCCACACTGCTGCCGGCACTCGCTGGCATGCACCAAACCCCTTTGAATCTCGCCGCCCCGGCAAGGAGCCCCCGTGCCAACAGTTGAAATGGAACGTCGCCAGGTCGTCGTCATTGGCGCGGGTCCTTCGGGCGCCATTGCCGCCGCGCTGCTCAAGCGCAAAGGTCACGACGTGCTGATGATCGAACGCCAGCATTTCCCACGGTTCTCCATCGGTGAAAGCCTGTTGTCACACTGCCTGGATTTCGTCGAAGAAGCGGGCATGCTCGAGGCCGTGAACGCCGCCGGGTTCCAAATGAAAAACGGCGCCGCGTTCGCCTGGGGCGAGCACTACAGCGCCTTTGATTTCGGCGACACGTTCAGCAACGGCAAGCCGACCACCTTCCAGGTCCAGCGCGCCGATTTCGACAAACTGCTGGCCGATCAGGCTGCGCTGCAAGGCGTCGACGTTCGTTATGGCGAAGCCATCGTCAGCGCCGATTTCGACCTGCCGAAGCCGCAGCTCGATGTGCTTCGCGAGGATGGCAGCCAGTACCGCGTCGAAGCTGATTTCGTGCTCGATGCCAGCGGCTACGGTCGCGTGCTGCCACGTCTGCTGGACCTTGAAGCACCGTCGAATTTCCCGGTGCGCCAGGCCGTGTTTACCCACATCGAAGACCATATCGACAGCCCAACCTTCGAGCGGGAAAAAATCCTCATCACCACCCATCCGACCCACCGCGACATCTGGTTCTGGACCATCCCGTTCAGTAATGGCCGGTGCTCGGTGGGCGTGGTTGCGGCCGCCGAACACTTCGAAGGCCGCATGGAGAATCTTGACGAGTGCCTGCGCGGCTTCATCGCTGAAACCCCAAGCCTGGCCGGCGTCCTGAAAAACGCCGTGTGGGACACGCCGGCACGCACCATCGGCGGCTACTCGGCCAACGTCAAAACCTTGCACGGCCCGGGCTTTGCGCTGCTCGGCAACGCCGCAGAATTCCTCGACCCAGTGTTCTCCTCCGGCGTGACCATCGCCATGCGCTCCGCCAGCATGGCCGCCGGCGTTTTGCATCGACAACTGCAAGGTGAAAGCGTCGACTGGCAGACCGAGTTCGCCGCACCGCTCAAGCGCGGCGTCGACACCTTTCGCTGCTACGTCGAAGGCTGGTACGCCGGGACCTTCCAGGATGTGATTTACCATCCGGACAGCTCAGCGGATATCCGCCGTATGATCAGTGCAATTCTCGCCGGTTATGCCTGGGACGAGCGCAATCCGTTCGTCAGCGAACCCAAGCGTCGGCTGCGCGTGCTGTCGGAACTCTGTGCAAGGGATGTCACATGAGTGACTTAAGCGCTTGTTCGCGACGCACCCCCCTTGAAGGTAATGCCTGATGATCCGTTTCCTGCTCCTGGGTTGCCTGCTGTTGCTGAGCGCTTGCGCCAGCCAGGCGCCGCTGCCCGAGCACACCCCGAACCTGTCGTTGCCCCTGCAATTGCACATCCAGCGCCTGGTGGCCGAGCAACGTCAGGACTGGGTGCTGGTGATCCAGCGCGAAGGCCCTGGCATTCGCTGGTCGATGATGGACTTGCTGGGCATTCCGCAGGCACGCCAAAAACTGATCGATGGCCAGTGGCAGGCCGACGGCCTGTTACCGCCCAACCCGGAAGCCCGGGAGCTGTTCGCGGCCTTGCTGTTCGCACTGACGCCCAAGGATGAGCTGTCGGGCAACTACCCCACCGCTTGGCAGCATGGCAAACAACGAACCTTGCCCTCGCACTGGGAAGTCCGTTACTCACAACCGATGAGCTTTGAATTAAACCTGCCCAAAGGTCCCCGGTATCAAGTCACGCCCTTGAGCGGGGACACGCCATGACCGCCTATCTGAACGCCCTCGGGGTGATTTGCGCCCTGGGTCGCGACAAACAGGAAGTCGCCCGCAACCTGTTTGCCGGCGATTGCTCAGGCATGTGCAGTGAGTCCGGCTGGGTGCCGGAACGTTCGTTGCCGGTGGCGGCGGTGCGTGGCGAACTGGCGCCGATCCCGGCACAACTGGCCGAGCAAAGCAGCCGCAACAACCAATTGCTGCTGGAGGCAGCGCTGCAAATTCGCGACGAGATTGATCAAGCGATCCAGACTTACGGCCGTGATCGAATCGGTGTGATTCTGGGCACCAGCACTTCGGGTATCGACGAGGCCAGCCGTGGCCTGGCCCATTACATCCGTGAACATGAATTCCCCGCCGACTACGACTATCAGCAGCAGGAGCTCGGCGCGCCGGCAACCTTCCTCGCCGACTGGCTGCAATTGAGCGGCCCGGCGTATGTGATCTCGACTGCTTGCACCTCCAGTGCCCGGGCGCTGATGAGTGCCCAGCGCCTGCTGGATCTGGGCTTGTGCGATGCCGTGCTGTGCGGTGGTGTCGACAGTTTGTGCAAACTGACGCTCAATGGCTTTTCGGCGCTGGAAGCGGTGTCCGAGCAGCGCTGCAATCCGTTTTCGGTCAACCGCAACGGCATCAATATCGGCGAAGCCGCCGTGCTGTTTCTGATGAGCAAAAAGGCCGGCGGCAGCCAACCGATTGCCCTGCTCGGCAGCGGCGCCAGTTCCGATGCGCACCATATCTCGGCGCCGGAACCGACCGGCCGTGGCGCCCTGCAAGCGATGAGCAAAGCCCTGAAACGTGCGGATTTGCAGCCCGGGCAAATCGGCTACCTGAACCTGCACGGCACCGCGACCCAACACAACGACGCGATGGAAAGCCTGGCGGTCTCGGCCCTGTTCCCGCACGGCGTGCCTTGCTCTTCCACCAAGCCAATGACCGGTCATACGCTCGGCGCGGCCGGCGCCCTGGAAGCGGCGTTCTGCTGGTTGAGCCTGAGCGCGAACAACCGGGAAAACCACTTGCCGCCCCACGTCTGGGACGGCCAGCCCGACCCCGAGTTGCCGGCGTTGCAATGGGTGACCCCCGCCGACCGCCTGACGTCCATTGCACCTCGCTATCTGATGAGCAATTCCTTTGCCTTCGGTGGCAACAACGTCAGCCTGATTATCGGAGACGCCCCATGATTGACTGGCCGCTCGCCGAACTGCTGCCGCACGCTGGCGACATGATCCTCATCGATCAGATCCTGGCGTTCGATGACGAGCAGATTCACACCCGCCTTACCGTCAAGCCCGGGGGCCTGTTCAACCGTCCCGACGGCAGCCTGCCGGCGTGGGTCGGTATCGAGCTGATGGCCCAGAGTGTCGCCGCCTACGCCGGTTGCCATGCGCGCCAGCGGGGCGATGCGGTGGCGCTGGGCTTTCTGCTCGGCACCCGTAAATTCGAATGCAACGTAGAACACTTCCCCGCAGGCACCGAGCTGACCATCCACGGACTGCGCTCGCTGGAAGACGACAACGGCATGGGCGTGTTCGAATGCCACATCAACGCCCCCGGCATTCACGCCACCGCCCGCCTGAACGTGTTCCGTCCGCCTCAGGCCGCGCAATATCTTCATGAATCTCAAGGAGCCAGCCATGACTGAATCCGTATTGGTCACCGGTTCCAGCCGTGGCATCGGCCGCGCCATCGCGTTGCGTCTGGCCCAGGCCGGGCATGACATCGTGCTGCATTGCCGCAGCGGTCTGGCCGACGCCATCGCCGTTCAAGGCGAAATCCAGGCGTTGGGGCGCAATGCTCGAATTTTGCAATTCGACGTCTCCGACCGCGCCAGCTGCAAAGCCATCCTCGAAGCCGACGTTGAAACGCACGGCGCCTATTACGGCGTGGTGCTGAACGCCGGCCTGACGCGCGACGGTGCTTTTCCGGCGCTGAGCGAGGATGATTGGGATGTGGTGATGCGCACCAACCTCGACGGTTTCTACAACGTGCTGCACCCGGTGATGATGCCGATGATTCGGCGCCGTGCAGCCGGGCGGATTGTCTGCATCACTTCGGTTTCCGGGTTGATCGGTAATCGTGGCCAGGTCAACTACAGCGCCTCCAAGGCCGGTTTGATCGGCGCGGCGAAAGCGTTGGCGATCGAACTGGGCAAGCGCAAAATCACCGTCAACTGTGTCGCACCCGGCCTGATCGACACAGCAATGCTCGACGAAAACGTGCCAGTGGAAGAACTGATGAAAATGATCCCCGCACAGCGCATGGGCACCCCGCAAGAGGTGGCCAGCGCGGTGAATTTCCTGATGTCGGCGGAAGCGTCGTACATCACCCGGCAGGTTCTGGCCGTCAACGGAGGCCTGTGCTGATGAAGCGCGTCGTCGTCACCGGCATGGCCGGCATCACCTCACTGGGCAGCGACTGGGACACCATCGCCGGCCACTTCGCGGCCAACCGCAGCGGCATCCGCCGGATGGACGAGTGGGATCGGTTCACCGAACTCAACACGCGCCTGGCCGGGCCTATCGACGACTTCAAGGTCCCGAGCCACTGGACCCGCAAGCAACTGCGCAGCATGGGCCGGGTCTCGCGCCTGGCCGTCGGCGCGTCGGAACAGGCACTGGCCGACGCCGGACTGTTGGGTGACCCATCGATCAAGGACGGGCGCATGGGCGTCGCCTGCGGCTCGTCCACCGGCAGCACCGACGAGATCAAGGCGTTCGGCAACATGCTGCTCAACTCGGTGGCCGAGGGGCTGAATGCCAACTCCTACGTGCGGATGATGCCGCACACGACCGCGGCGAATATCAGCATCTTCTTCGGCCTCACCGGCCGGCTGATCCCGACGTCCAGCGCCTGCACCAGCGGCAGCCAGGGCATCGGCTACGCCTACGAATCCATCAAGTTCGGCCGCTTGCCGTTGATGCTCGCTGGCGGTGCCGAGGAGCTGTGCCCGACCGAAGCCATGGTGTTCGACGCGCTCTACGCCACCAGCCTGAAAAACGATGCCCCGCAAACCAGTCCGCGCCCTTACGACAAAGGACGCGATGGTCTGGTGATTGGTGAGGGCGGCGGCATGCTGGTGCTCGAAGAGCTCGAACATGCGTTAGCACGCGGCGCGCACATCCATGCCGAGCTCGTCGGTTTCGGCAGCAACGCCGACGGCCAGCACACCACCCGCCCAGAGCAGGCCACCATGCGCCGAGCCATGGAACTGGCGCTGGAAGACGCCGGGCTGCAGCCGTCAGACATCGGCTACGTAAATGGTCACGGCACGGCTACAGAACAGGGCGACATTGCCGAAACACTGGCGACCAGCGCGTTGTTCGGCGAGCACATGCCCATCAGCTCGCAGAAGAGCTTCCTCGGTCACACCCTGGGTGCCTGCGGTGCGCTGGAGTCCTGGTTCAGCATCGAAATGATGAATCGTGACCTGTACGTGCACACGTTCAACCTCGACGAGGTCGATCCGCATTGCGGCAAGCTCGACTACCTGCGCGGCGAGTTCCGCCAGATGAGCAACGAGTACGTGATGAACAACAATTTTGCGTTTGGTGGCGTCAACACCTCGTTGATTTTCCGTCGCTGGTCGTAACCGAATTAATCAGGGTCAAGGAGACCTTCATGCACTTCAAGAAACTCGCCGCTGCCGCCACCCTGCTGATCTGCGCCCTGCCGGCCGTCAGCCAGGCCCGCGACACACCGGTGTACCTGCCGTTCGACAAAGCCGTGGCCGAAGCCACCCGCACCGGCAAAATCGACGGCAGCGTGAAGTTCTACCTCGCCGGCAACGCGCCTGCCGGTAACGTCACCGTCGTCAGCCCCGGCGCCGTGACCAACAAGAAAACCAACGCCTTCAACAAGACCGACGCCGTGGCCTGTGAATGGGTCGCGCAATCGGCAATTATCAGCCTGCACCAGGCGGCGAAAAGCGCCGGCGCGAATGCGGTGACCAACATTGTCAGCTTCTACAAGAGCAATGAGCGCAAAGACGCCACGACCTATGAATGCCACGCAGGGGCGATCATGGCGGGTGTCGCGCTGAAAGGGGATTTGGCGAAGGTTCAGTAACGCCAGAATCGACAAAGGGCGCCTTACGAGGCGCCCTTTTTTGTTCCCGCACTTTGATCATCCCCACGCTTTGCGCTCGCTTTGCGTGGGAATGCAGCCCGGAACTCTCCGCCCCCCCCAGCAAAGCCCTGAGCGCCCTCCGGCAACAATATGAAATAGGAAATTTCAGCGCCTCATTTCGGAAACGTCCTAACGCCAGCACCTGTGCCTCCCAAGTAGGTTCGAGGCTCCTCAGCCTCATACAGAAAAGCATCAATGGCGCGCGACAAGGACATCCCCCAAGTCTGGGAAGTTGGAACTGGTGGCGGCGGTAGTGGAATCGGAATTCGCTACCTGCGAGACATGACCCCAACCGAACTGGCCGAACGTGACGCCAGACAAAAATCCTACGAAGCCATGCTCGCCCGACAACAGGCGTATGAAGACCGCCTGCTCGGGCAATCCGAAAAGCGCAAAGACGCCGCGACTAAAGGTTGCGTGTTCGCCAAAAGCTGCGACCTCCCCGACGGCGTCATCAACTACAACAATCCTGCCGGTTTTGTCCCGCTCGAAAGACTCGCCAACTACGGATCATGGGCCGTGCTGGGCACAGACGCGGCGATTACAGCAGAAGGTCTACCGCTCAAATGGTTGGCCGGTTCGGCAACGGGCAGCGCCATTGCCCAACGCCTCGGCGGTTCTCTTGCGCTGTGTTTGCTGGAAGGCTCAGCCGTCGTGGCGGCGGGCGCAGCCGTCGGAACCGTTGCGCTACTGATACCGAATACCAGCCTTTCCCCCGACAGCGCCTTTTACAAAAACGAGCAATACGCCGAACTGGACATGGGGCGAACCCGCGTCCGCCTCAACGCGAAAACACTGCCTGATGGTTCAGTCAACGCTTACGGTTTCTACACGGGCGGGAAGAAAGAATGGGAATTTGTCCGGGTCATTGGAGCCGACAAGAAAGGCGAAAAGTTTGTTGCCGACATCGGCAACGGGATTGGCCTGACCTGGACGCCAGCGGCAAACCCTGATGAGGTCTTGGGCATTCCCGCACTGGAAGGCGCCCCGTCATTGCCGACCGTGTGGGTGTATCCGCCCACTGACCAAGCCAACAAGATACTGGTGAATCCGGAGCCCCCACCCGAGTATCAGGATGCGATTATCTGGTTTCCGGGTACGAGGATTGAGCCGATTTACATTGCGCTCAGTGCCCGGCATGAATCCGGTGTCGTCACGGGTGTGGGGGAAGATGTGTCGGGGACTTGGCTTGCTGGGGCAAATATCGGGCTAGGTGCACCAATCCCAATACGAATAGCAGATGAACTGCGAGGACGTGAATTCAAAAACTTCAAAACATTCAGAACCGCATTTTGGACAGCGGTAAAAAATGATCCTGAGCTTTTAAGCCAGTTCAATGAGGACGCACAGGACCGTCTAATGTCAGGCAACGCCCCTGCTGTTCGAGAGCGAGAAGCGGTAGGCAACAGAACTACTTTCGAGCTACACCACCTCGAGCGAATTGCCGATGGTGGAGCTGTCTACGACATAGATAACCTACGTGTGAACACCCCCAAAAACCATATTAATCAACACAGAAAAATGTAGGTGCAAAATGGCAGCCATTAGCGATTACACCGAAAAAGAGTTCATCAAGTTCATTCAACAAATTCGTGCCATCAACAAAGAGGGATCTGATGAAGAGCTCGGCGAGGTACTGGCACAATTCAGGAGCCTATCTGGCCACCCGGATGGTAGCGACCTGATTTTTTATCCAGAGCCAGGTGCAGATAATTCTGCCGAAGGCGTCACAAAAACAGTAAAGGAATGGCGTGCTGCTCAAGGGTTGCCTGGGTTCAAAGAAGGATGACCTGTTGGCAAGAACTGAACATAGGAAAGCGGGGTACCCAATTTCGGAAACGTCCCACAGCCATAATTTGAGCTTCGCGCTAGGGTCAATGCCCCCGTGACACATCGGGGGAATCCCAAGGAAGAACGAACCATGACTAAAAAGGCCGTTATCGTTTTCAGCGGTGGACAGGACTCCACAACCTGCTTGATCCACGCGTTGCCGCTCTACGATGAAATTCACTGTATTACGTTTGACTATGGCCAGCGTCACCGTGCAGAAATTGAAGTGGCGCAGCAGCTTTCGAGAGAGCTCGGTGTGACGGCCCATAAGGTACTCGACACTTCAATGTTGAATGATCTGGCCATTAGTAGTCTGACGCGCACTAACATCCCTATTCCAAGCGTCAACAGTTCCGAAGAAAATGTACCTAACACCTTCGTACCGGGTAGAAATATTTTATTTTTAACATTGGCTTCTATTTATGCATATCAGGTTCGCGCTGAAACTGTAATCACAGGAGTTTGTGAGACAGAGAGCTCTGGCTATCCTGACTGTGGCGATGCGTTTGTAAAATCTTTAAACAGGTCCGTCGAACTGGGCATGGATTATAAAGTACGCATTGATACTCCGCTTATGCGCTTGAATAAGGCTGAGACGTGGGCCTTGGCGGAGTACCACGGAAAATTTGAATTGATTCAGCACCACACACTGACTTGCTATAACGGAATAAAAGGCAGTGGATGCGGCGATTGTGACGCGTGCAATCTTCGAGAAAAAGGGATGACTGAGTTTCTTGAAAACAAATCAGCGGTGATGAAGAGTTTGAAAGAAAAACTGCATTTGAAGTAGTTTAAAGCGCAGGGGAGAGACCTTCCCTGCATTTTACGCAATCTTGGTACCAGCCACATACCTTTTAAATAAAGACCTTGCTCCGTAGGCTGGAAAAACATTCAGAACAGCGAAGCACATTTTTATAGCGATCTGAATATAAATTATATTAAGTATTTCCGCACTCGTCATTGTTCCGTAAAACGCAACAAAACAAAAAATAAAGCTATCGATTATTACTGCAAAGAACGTACTTAAAAACACGCGCAAAAATAGCAACCGTGCATTCGTAAGCTCCTTTATCTTGCTCAACAAATAAGAATTTACATATTCAGAAAAAATAAACGATACAGAGGACGCTACCAACACCGAGGACACATGCGTCATGACCTCACTGTATGGTGTATCGAGTTTCCAGCCTGACAAACCGGGAAGATAGCTGGTAAAACTTAGCAAAAAAATTATCAGCGCATTACTTGCGAATGCAAACAAGATGGCTTTTCTTGCCAATCTAAGCCCATAAAACTCATTCAACATATCAACTATTAAAAATGTCAGCGGATACAAAAAAACTCCTGGGGTTACGACGACGTCGATCGACTCGACATACACAAGCTTTGTTGCCGCAATGTTGGTGAACATATAGAGTGCGAAAAGTAGCAGATTGAGTGCAACATAAATCATCCATGATTTTTCATGTCGATCATTTATTTCATAAGCCGTCAATGCAACACCGTCAGAATAAAATTTTCTATACACCGACTTTATCTCTGACCTGCTTAAGTCATCCCCTATTTCGCTTCTTAATAACTCATCAAGCTTTACTTTCTTGATTTTCCCCGTCGAGACAATCATGATAACGGCAAGACCTTTACTATTCTCGAACCCTAACAATTTATACCTGCTATTCTCCGAAATACTATCCATTGAACCGTTCCTCCATTATCTCCCCAATTACAAGAACAGTATCTGAACAACAGCAAGGCTCAATGGTTATGAACAACCGCTTCGTCGTTTTGTCGTACGCCAGCTTTTCTTTGTTATTATTCAACAACCCCTTCTTGACTATTAACAAGTCTCCCGATTCATTCACACCACTAATATCATTCTCCAGAAGCACACCGATTAAATTGCAGGCCGTGCCGAAAAAATAAGTCAGCGGATGGGTTGCGACCAACTCGCCAATCCTCTTGCCAAGATTCTGCTCAAGCAAGCTCTCTTTAATGATAGGGACGGCTGCTGGGTTCATATTACCTTGCAAAGAAACGCTACTTTCTATGATATCCCTTTCTTCAAGATCAACAGTCTCTATCTCCTTGTAAGAGACACCGAAAAAATAGGAAATTTTGCGGATGGTGGATTGCTGAACATTGACAACCCGCCCCTCCAAAATATTGTAGATAGTCGTTCTGGTCAAACCACTGGCATTGCACAAAGACAGCTGAGTTTCTCCACGACTTTTTATCAGATACTTAATATTACTTTTCAACCTTTCAGTCTTTTCTCGCTTAAACATCAAGATACTTACCATTTGCTTGCAGTTAAAACAGACCATACATGTTGACTGAATGGCTAAGGAAGTCACTATCTGCCTGTTTCGCGATCTAAAGAGGCGGCATTGCGCAGACAATATCTCAAACACATCAAACGAACGTCAAACGTTGTTTCTCACCGACATTGATTGGTAAAAAATCCGACAGACACAACTTACATAATTTAAAGACACTTCTTACAACAACAAAAGAGTTTGCTCGCAATGCGAGCCTACGCCATTCATGACGCATCCTTAAACATGAATCATTTAATTACACAGATGTTAATTTATTTGATTAATACATCTGAATTTTCTGGTAATAAATCTACTGGCAGGTCAATTCACACATTGCCGCCAACCAGTCCACTGATGGCTTGGGACTGGCACTTCTTAAATCTTGCAAGGAGCTTCGATATGAAAAAAACTCCCCCCAACTCTCCACAATCAGCCGACGACGATCTTGATTCATCCAAACTATCCGATATCACTGAACACCGCGTCAGTGCTCGACTGCGCAAACCCGGCCAACCCGATCCTGTCAGCTACTTCTTCACTCTCCAGCCCGGCATCGACACGCTTTCGCTGCTCGCCCATGCCTGTGAAACGTTGGCCTCGCTCAATGTCATGAGCACGGACCTAGCCCGTAATCTCGAAAGCTCCCATCGCAACATTGCACTGGCAATCCAACAGTTGGCGGTGCTGGCCGAACTGTTGATAAATCGGGCACTGGACAACCTGGACCCACCTGGTGGGATGTCTGAGGCTCCAGTCAATAATGCCCACTGAGTCGTCGCGTTTTTTACCGAGTGGAGGTTTGTCATGGATCGATATATGCCTATCACCGGCACCGATAGCACCATCGCATCGCTGCTGATCGACACCGAAGCACCGCTGGACGTGTTGCATGAAACGGCGGCCTACCGGATCCGCACGGCAACTCAACTGCTGGAGAGTCTCGCCTTTAGCGAGGGGGTCTACAGTGAGTTGGCGCGCGTATTAGTCACGTCACTGCGCGACGGCTGCGACTTGCTGGATGTCGTCGGACGACGATTACAGATGCAGCTCTCGGCGTAAAAAAGAAGGTCGACCTCATTGAGGTCGACCCGCGCTGACGCGTTCGGGCAAAATGCGCACCGAACACGTGATGAACAACACATTCGCTTTGGGTGGCGTCAACACCTCGTTGATTTTCCGTCGCTGGCACTGATCTGAAAAACGTTTGGAGTGAAGGGAATGACTCGGTTTCAGCGCATCGGCGCAATGTTCACCATGGCCGTTGTGCTGAGCGGCTGCATCGGCAGCCCGGTGTACACCGCCAAGGAAAACTTTCCCGGCGACAAGGACATGACCGACAACCGCATGAGCCGCGCTATCGTTACTGCGCTGATTGAACGCCAATGGGTCGTGCAGTCGGCCCGACCGGGCATGATCAAAGCGGCCATCACTGTGCGCAACAGGCATCACGCCGAAATCGACATCCCTTACACGCCCACCTCATTTGAAATGGACTACCGCGACAGCCGGGACCTGGACTACAAGGACGGCAGGATCCACGACACCTACAACCGCTGGATCAACTACCTGCGTGACGACGTGGTCAAGCAGCTGGCCTCCGACCCGGACGTGGATCAAGTCATCGCGTTGCAAGGTGCCTATGAACCCACCTATCAGGACTTCCAGGAAGGCGTGAAGCGCGCCACCGAAGTCGGCCTGCTGGATGGCAGCGTCAAGTTCTACCTGGCGGGAGAAGCGCTGCCAACGCAGGTGCGCAAGCTGAATGCGGTGAGCAGCAGCCGAAAGGCCGACGGCGAAGACAAATCCGCTGAAGACGCCTGCTACTGGGCATTGCAATCGACCTTGGCGACCTTGCAGAGCAAGGCCAAAAAGGCCGGCGCCAATGCCGTGATCAACATTACGGGCATCAACAAACGCGACCTGAACCAGGACACCGGGAACTACCAGTGCAGTGACGATGGGGAAAGACCTGGGCTGGAGGCGCTTAAAGCAGTGGTATCCGGGGTGGCGTTGCGTGGGGATCTGGTCAACGTTGACTGAGGCTGTCGCCTCGGCAAAGACAAAGGGCGCCTTTCGGCGCCCCTTCACAAACAGGTCGGCTTGTCATCGCCCTGTACCTGTCTGGCTCTGCGATGGCTGGTTGCCCAGGATCCTCAGAGTCTCACAAGCCCCTTTCGGGAACGCGCGGAGTATTGCTTAGACACCACCAGTCGTCTTTTTTCTTTTGGTTTGACTCAGGTACTGGCGTGTAACTTCAGTCCTAAAGCCTTCATAACTTTAAGAATGGTTCCGAATTCCGGATTGCCTTCACCCGAAAGTGCACGGTAAAGGCTTTCCCGAGAGAGCCCCGCATCCCGTGCGACCTGGGTCATGCCCCGAGCACGCGCAATAGTCCCAAGTGCTCTGGCGATAAATGCTGGGTCATCTCCCGCTTCTTCCATGCTAGCGTCAAGATAATTGGCCATGTCCTCTTCGGTCTTGAGGTACTCGGCAGAGTCCCAGCGAGTGAATTGTTCGGTCATGGGTTTTGCTCCTGCCAGGATTTTGCAATGAGCCTGGCTTGTTTGATGTCACGTGTTTGGCTGCTTTTGTCACCTCCGCAAAGGAGGATGACTAACTGACGACCTTGCTGCATGAAGTAGACCCGATAACCGGGGCCGTAATCGATGCGGATTTCACTCAACCCTTCCCCAATGGCTTTGACATCACCAAATTGCCCATCGGCCATACGATCGATTCGCACCTGAATACGCATCCTGGCGCGGCTGTCGGCCAGCTTCAATAGCCAGGCAGAAAATGTTGAGCTTCGAAGGATCTCGGTCATGCCGCGAGTGTAGCTCTTGAGCCACACCTGCTCAACCAAGAATTTTAATCAACCGAAATTCCATGATCGCAAAACAGTTACGACTTCAACGGCTCAACCTTCCTCGTTAACAACTCCACAAACGCCTTGGCCATCGGCGACTTCTGGTCCTTGCGCTGCACCAGCCACACCGCCGACACCGCTTCCGGATCGAGCAGCGGTCGATACACCACGCCGTCAATGCGCATCCGCTGATAGGACGCCGGCAGCACCGACACGCCCAAGCCCGCCGCCACCAACCCGATAATGGTCATTGCCTCGCCCGCCTCTTGTGCAAAGTGCGGGCTGAAGCCGGCATCACGGGCGAGGCTGAGCAACTGTGCGTACAGACCACTGCCATAACTGCGCGGGAAAAACACGAACGGTTCGAGGGCCAATGCCGACAGGAACAATCCTTCTTCACTGTCGTTCACCAGCGGATGTTTGGAGCTGAGCACCGCCACCAGCGGCTCTCGCATCAGTTCCACGACACTGAGGGAATCCGGCAACCCGAGCGGTCGCATGATGCCGACCTCGATCGACTCATCCACCAGCGCTTCGGCCACTTGGGTGCTGCTCATCTCCCGCAAATTCAAATGCACCGCCGGGAAGCGCTGGCGGAACGAGAAAATCGCCTGGGGAATGGTCGAGTTGAAGGGCGCCGATGAGGTGAAGCCGATCTTCAGCTCGCCTAACTCACCCAGCTGCGCACGCCGGGCTACATCCGCCGCTTTGTCGACCTGCGCCAGCACCAGCCGCGCCTCTTCCAGAAACAGCCGACCGGCTTCGCTGAGCTCGACCCGACGATTGGTGCGCTCGAACAGCCGGGCGCCTACCTCGTGCTCCAGCGCCTGAATCTGCTGGCTCAGCGGCGGTTGCGAGATGCCCAGTACCTGAGCGGCACGGCCGAAGTGCAGTTCTTCGGCGACGGCGATGAAGTAGCGCAGGTGACGCAATTCCATGAAAACTCCATTAGGTCGTTAAACCTATCAAACAGGTCGAACAATATATTGGATTGAATCATTAGGCAGCTATATGCTTTTTTCATTGCCTGACCGGCTGCGCCCTCCGAGGTCCGAAGTGAAAACTGCTGTCGCCCCCCTTGCCCATGAAGTTTCGCCCGCAGCGGTGGACGATGTTGTCGCCGAATTGAAAGAGATCTACATCGAAAAAGGCACGCCGATGTTCATGCGCACGGTATTGGCGCTGTTCTCCGGCGGCTTCGCTACCTTCGCTCTGCTTTACTGTGTGCAACCGATGATGCCGCTGTTGTCCCACGAATACTCGATCAACGCGGCGCAGAGCAGCCTGATCCTGTCGGTGGCCACCGGGATGCTCGCCATCGGTCTGCTGATCACTGGCCCGATTTCTGATCGCGTCGGACGAAAGCCAGTGATGGTGACCGCGTTGTTCGCGGCGGCCTTGTGCACCATGGCCAGCGCGATGATGCCTAGCTGGGAAGGCGTATTGATCATGCGGGCGCTGATAGGATTATCGTTGAGCGGTCTGGCAGCGGTCGCCATGACGTACCTGAGCGAAGAGATCCACCCGCAGCACATCGGTCTGGCAATGGGTTTGTACATCGGTGGTAACGCGATTGGCGGGATGAGTGGCCGCTTGATCACGGGCGTATTGATCGACTTCGTCAGCTGGCACACCGCGATGCTGGTGATTGGCGGTCTGGCGCTGATCGCGGCAACGGTGTTCTGGAAAATACTCCCCGAGTCCCGCAACTTCCGCGTCCGTTCATTGCACCCGCGCAGCTTGATTGATGGCTTCACCCTGCACTTTCGCGACGCCGGCTTGCCGCTGCTGTTTGTCGAAGCGTTCGTGCTGATGGGCGCGTTCGTCACGCTGTTCAACTACATCGGCTATCGCTTGCTGGCCGATCCTTACCACATGGACCAGGCCTTCGTCGGGCTGCTCTCGGTGGTGTACCTGTCGGGTATCTACAGCTCAGCGAAAATCGGCGCCCTGGCCGACCAACTCGGCCGTCGCAAAGTGCTGTGGGCGACCATCGTCCTGATGATCGCCGGCCTCGCCCTGACCATGTTCACGCCGCTGCCGGTGGTGATCATTGGCATGTTGATCTTTACCTTCGGCTTCTTCGGCGCGCACTCCGTGGCCAGCAGCTGGATCGGCCGTCGTGCGATCAAGGCCAAGGGGCAGGCGTCGTCGCTTTATCTGTGCAGCTACTACGCCGGGTCGAGCATTGCCGGCACTGCCGGGGGGGTGTTCTGGCACCTCGGCGGTTGGAACGGGATTGGACTGTTCATTGGCGGGTTGCTGGTGATTGCGTTGCTGGTTGCGCTGAAGCTGGCGAAGTTGCCGCCGCTGCCGGGCACCGCACAGGTTTAGCCACAACTGCGCCCTAGCGGTAATCGCGAGCCAAGGTACACTGACGGCATTCGTCAGTCTTGGTAAAGGGAAGCCAGAATGCGCCTGGACCGTCTCCACATTCAGAATTTTCGTTGCTACGGAGATGCCACTTTCGACTTTCAGCCGGGTTTCAATCTGGTGGTGGGGGTCAATGGGAGTGGGAAGACTTCGTTGTTGCAGGCGGTGGCGGTTTCATTCATCGAATTCGGCAATGCAATGAAGCCCAGCGAAACCTCCCTAACAAATGAAGATATACGTTTTGTCATAGATCGTTTTGATGGCCGAAGTCGTTACGAGCGCAAATTTCCATTACTTGTGCACGGCATGGGCAACGTGTTCGAAGCAACAGAATGGGTTATGACACGTGATGGGGAAGACCTACCACATCTGGTCGATACCGTTTTTGACTGTGAAATAGACAAAGTAATTAAAAGAATCAACTTGGCCATTCAAGTCGATTTACCCGTACTCGCCTTCTACCGGGCCGATCGTCGCTGGCAAGGTGCGGGGGTATCTGCTGAGTTCGCTGCACAACATCGAGTATCGCGTTTCGACGGATACATAAACTGGTTCGACGCCGTCGCAGATCTTCGCGCCTTCGAAAGCTGGTTGATTGGTAAAACGCTTGAACGGATGCAAAATCTGCTTGATGCCAAACCTGTCTCGTTAGATTTCGACGACGAACTCGCATGGGTCAATGGTGCTATCGAATGTGCCGTACCCAAAGCACGAAACCTACGCTACGACCTAAGACTACAAAGCCTGTTGATCGATATCGACGACCAAAAAACCATTCCCTTCAACGAACTCAGCGATGGCCAACGCGGCATGGTCGCCCTCTTCGCCGATATAGCCCGACGCATGTGCATCCTCAACCCGCATATGGGCAAGGACGTTCTGAAAAACACCTCAGGCGTGGTCATCATCGACGAACTGGATATCCACCTTCACCCCGCTTGGCAGCGCAGCATCGTTCCGGCATTGAAACAAGCATTCCCCAAAGTCCAATTCATCGCCGCCAGCCATTCCCCTCAAATTATTGGCAGCTTGAAACCTGAAGAGGTCATCGTGCTTCGCAACGGTGATCCCTCCCACCCACGAGTCACCTATGGCCTGGATTCCAGCAGCGTGCTCGAAGAAGTCATGGGGGTTAATCAACGCGAACCAGAAATTGAAGAGCTGCTTTCCGAGCTATTTTCGACGCTGGAGGACAACGACCTAAAAAAGGCGAAATCACAACTTGAGGCACTGAAGAAGAAAGCCCCCGATCTGCCAGAGTTTGCAGGCGCAGAAGCTCTGATCAGGCGCAAGGAGATTCTCGGCAAATGAAGCGAGTGCTCAAAGGAACTGAACCCGCTTCATTTACAGACTGGAAAAACTCGGCGAACGACGAGTGGAGTCCTACTTACCCGACGCTACAAAACCCGCAAAAGCGAGATTTGCATAACGCTTTGCTTCAGGAGCAAGGCTTCTTCTGCTGTTATTGCGGCCGGGAAGTAGATGCCTCTACCAGCCACATCGAGCATTTCAGACCTCAAGAGCACTTCGAAGAACTGGCGTTGGAGTTCCACAACCTTCACGCCTCTTGCCTGCGAGAAACCAAGCCTGGCAATCCGCTGCACTGCGGCCATCACAAAGGCAACTGGTTCGACGAAAACCAACACATCTCTCCCATCGAAGAGAATTGTGAACTGCGCTTCCGGTATTTGCGCACAGGCGAAATCCAGCCGAAAGACTCTGAAGACCTTCCTGCTACCAAGATGATCGAGGTGTTGGCGCTAGACATCGCCTACCTCAAGAATCGACGTGAAGACACGATCTGCCGGTTGTTCGATGAGGAGTTCCTCACGCAGGCCAGCAATGAGGAACTCGACCGACTCGTGACGGCCATCAGGACAACCGCCATCTCCGATCAAAAACCCTTCGACCACATCATTGCTCGCTACGGCGAACAACTCCTCACTCGCTAAACCCATCGCAAACAAAAACGCCCAGCATTAGCCGGGCGTTTTTTATTGGGCGACGATCACTCGTGATACTGCGCCGACAGCTCATGCACCGCACGCAGGAACGCGCCTGCATGTTCCGGATCAACTTCCGGCGTGATGCCATGGCCGAGGTTGAACACGTGGCCGCTGCCCTTGCCGTAGCTGGCGAGAATCCGGCCGACTTCGGTGCGAATGGCTTCTGGCTTGGCGTAGAGCACGGTCGGGTCCATGTTGCCTTGCAGGGCGACTTTGCTGCCGACGCGGTCACGGGCGCTGCCGATGTCGCAGGTCCAGTCCAGGCCGAGGGCATCGGCACCGGCGTCGGCGATGCTTTCCAGCCACAGGCCGCCGTTCTTGGTGAACAGGATGACCGGCACTTTGCGGCCTTCGTGCTCGCGGATCAGGCCACTGACGATTTTTTTCATGTAGGCCAGGGAGAATTCCTGGTACGCCGCCGCCGAAAGGCTGCCGCCCCAGCTGTCGAAGATCTGCACCGCTTGCGCCCCGGCCATGATCTGGCCATTGAGGTAGCTGGTGACCGTCTGCGCGAGCTTGTCCAGGAGCAGGTGCAAGGCTTGCGGGTTGTCGTAGAGCATGGTTTTGGTCTTGCGGTAGTCTTTCGACGAGCCGCCTTCGACCATGTAGGTGGCCAGGGTCCATGGGCTGCCGGCGAAGCCGATCAGCGGCACACGGCCGTTCAGTTCGCGGCGGATGGTGCTGACCGCGTCCATGACGTAGCCGAGGTCTTTGTGCGGATCAGGAATCGGCAGGGCTTCGATGTCGGCCAGGGTGCTGACGACTTTCTTGAAGCGCGGACCTTCACCGGTTTCGAAGTACAGGCCTTGGCCCATCGCATCGGGGATGGTCAGGATGTCGGAAAACAGGATCGCCGCGTCCAGTTGTGGATAGCGGTCGAGCGGCTGCATCGTGACTTCGCAAGCGAACTCCGGGTTCATGCACAGGCTCATGAAGTCGCCGGCCTTGGCACGGCTGGCGCGGTATTCCGGCAGGTAGCGACCGGCCTGACGCATCATCCAGACAGGCGTGACGTCTACGGGTTGCTTGAGCAGGGCGCGAAGGAAACGGTCGTTCTTCAGGGCAGTCATGTCGGCATCCGGAAAAAAAGTGCGGGCATTTTCTCAGAGCGCGACGCAAAAGGCACGGCAAGAGCCGTGCCTTTTGTCTATCGGGTCAATTTGTCGCGGGGTTCATCGGCTAGATTTGCGCTGATGCGACGGGCCTCTTCGCGGGCAAGCCTCGCTCCTACAGGGTTTACGCGATCCCTGTAGGAGCGAGGCTTGCCCGCGAATGGAGCGACGCCGATCTAGCAGATTTACACGCCCAGGTAATCCAGGATCCCTTCAGCCGCATTACGGCCTTCGAAGATCGCCGTTACCACCAGATCGGAACCGCGAACCATATCGCCACCGGCGAAGATTTTCGGGTTGCTGGTCTGGTGCTTGTACTGGCCTTGTTCCGGGGCTACAACGCGGCCCTGGCTGTCGGTCTGGATGCTGTGCTGTTCGAACCACGACGCCGGGCTCGGGCGGAAACCGAACGCGATGACCACGGCGTCGGCCGGGATGATCTCTTCAGAACCCGGGATCGGCTCGGGGCTGCGGCGGCCACGGGCGTCCGGTTCGCCGAGACGAGTTTCGACCACCTTCACGCCTTCGACCTTGTCTTCACCAACAATGGCAATCGGCTGGCGGTTGTAGAGGAATTTCACGCCTTCTTCCTTGGCGTTTTTCACCTCTTTGCGCGAGCCCGGCATGTTCGCTTCGTCACGACGATAGGCGCAGGTCACCGACTTGGCGCCCTGGCGAATCGACGTACGGTTGCAGTCCATCGCCGTGTCGCCGCCGCCCAGCACCACAACCTTCTTGCCTTTCATGTCGACGAAATCTTCCGGCGACTTTTCAAAGCCCAGGTTGCGGTTGACGTTGGCGATCAGGAAGTCGAGCGCGTCATGCACGCCCGGCAGGTCCTCACCGGCAAAGCCGCCCTTCATGTAGGTGTAGGTGCCCATGCCCATGAACACGGCATCGTATTCTTCGAGCAGTTGCTCGACGGTCACGTCCTTACCCACTTCGGTGTTCAGGCGGAACTCGATGCCCATGCCGGTGAAGACTTCGCGGCGATTGCTCAGCACGGTCTTTTCCAGCTTGAACTCCGGGATGCCGAAGGTCAGCAGACCGCCAATTTCCGGGTTCTTGTCGAACACCACCGGGGTCACGCCACCGCGAACCAACACGTCGGCACAACCCAGGCCCGCCGGGCCTGCACCGATGATCGCGACACGCTTGCCGGTCGGCTTGACCTTGGACATGTCCGGGCGCCAGCCCATGGCGAATGCGGTGTCGGTGATGTACTTCTCGACCGAACCGATGGTCACCGCGCCGAAGCCGTCGTTGAGGGTGCAAGCGCCCTCGCACAGACGATCCTGCGGGCACACCCGGCCGCACACTTCCGGCAGGGTGTTGGTTTGGTGCGACAACTCGGCGGCCTGAAGGATGTTGCCCTCGGCTACCAGCTTGAGCCAATTCGGAATGAAGTTGTGCACCGGGCACTTCCATTCGCAATACGGGTTACCGCAACCCAGGCAGCGGTGGGCCTGATCGGCCGAATGCTGGGGTTTGAAGGGTTCGTAGATCTCCACGAACTCTTTCTTGCGTTGACGCAACAGTTTCTTCTTCGGATCTTTGCGCCCGACATCGATGAACTGGAAGTCGTTATTCAGACGTTCAGCCATTGTTAAAACCTCATCAAACTCTTCAGGCGCATATCACTGCGGGTTGGCACGGGTGCTGGAAAGCAACGATTTCAGGTTGGCAGCCTTGGGCTTGACCAGCCAGAAACGACGCAGATAGTCGTCGAGGTTTTCAGCGAGGTTACGGCCCCACTCGCTGTCGGTTTCCGCGACGTATTCGTTCAGCACGCGTTGCAGGTGGCTGCGATAGGCTTCCATCGCCTCACCGCTGATCCGCTGGATTTCCACCAGTTCGTGGTTGACCCGGTCAACGAAAGTGTTGTCCTGGTCGAGCACGTAGGCGAAACCGCCGGTCATGCCTGAGCCGAAGTTGTAACCGGTCTTGCCCAGGACGCAGACGAAACCACCGGTCATGTACTCGCAGCAGTGATCGCCAGTGCCTTCCACCACGGTGTGAGCACCGGAGTTACGCACCGCAAAACGCTCGCCCGCGGTCCCGGCGGCGAACAGCTTGCCGCCGGTGGCGCCGTACAGGCAGGTGTTGCCGATGATGGCACTGTCCTGAGTCTTGTAGACGCTGCCCTTCGGCGGAACGATGACCAGCTTGCCGCCGGTCATGCCCTTGCCGACGTAGTCGTTGGCGTCGCCTTCCAGGTACATGTGCAGGCCACCAGCGTTCCACACGCCGAAGCTCTGACCGGCCGTCCCGTTGAAGCGGAAGGTGATCGGCGCATTCGCCATGCCTTGGTTGCCGTGTTTGCGAGCGATTTCACCGGAGATGCGCGCGCCGATAGAGCGGTCGCAGTTGCAGATATCCAGGGCGAAATCAGCGCCGCTCATGTCGTTGATAGCCGAGGTGGCCATATTGACCATTTTTTCGGCCAGCAGGCCTTTGTCGAACGGCGGGTTGCGCTCAACCTGGCAGAACTGAGGTTTGTCTGCCGGGATGTGATCGCTGCCGAGCAACGGGGTCAGGTCCAGGTGTTGCTGCTTGGCGGTCTGGCCTTCGAGGATGTCCAGCAGATCGGTACGACCGATCAGCTCTTCGAGGGAGCGCACGCCCAGTTTGGCCAGCCACTCACGGGTTTCTTCAGCGACGTAGGTGAAGAAATTCACCACCATGTCGACGGTCCCGATGTAGTGATCCTTGCGCAGCTTTTCGTTCTGAGTTGCGACGCCGGTGGCGCAGTTGTTCAGGTGGCAGATGCGCAGGTATTTGCAGCCCAGCGCGATCATTGGCGCGGTGCCGAAGCCGAAGCTTTCAGCGCCGAGGATCGCCGCCTTGATCACGTCGAGGCCGGTTTTCAGGCCGCCGTCGGTCTGCACCCGGACTTTGCCGCGCAGGTCGTTGCCGCGCAGGGTCTGGTGGGTTTCGGCCAGGCCGAGTTCCCACGGAGCGCCCGCGTATTTGATCGACGTCAGCGGCGATGCACCGGTGCCGCCGTCGTAGCCGGAGATGGTGATCAAGTCCGCATAGGCCTTGGCCACACCGGCAGCGATGGTGCCGACGCCTGCTTCTGCAACCAGCTTCACCGAGACCAGCGCCTTCGGGTTGACTTGTTTCAGGTCGAAAATCAGCTGCGACAAGTCTTCGATCGAGTAGATGTCGTGGTGCGGCGGCGGCGAAATTAGGGTCACGCCCGGCACTGCGTAACGCAGCTTGGCGATCAGACCGTTGACCTTGCCGCCTGGCAGCTGACCACCTTCGCCGGGCTTGGCGCCCTGAGCGACTTTGATCTGCAGCACTTCAGCGTTGACCAGGTATTCCGGGGTCACACCGAAACGGCCAGTCGCAACCTGTTTGATTTTCGAGCTCTTGATGGTGCCGTAGCGCGCAGGGTCTTCGCCGCCTTCGCCGGAGTTGGAACGCGCACCGAGGCGGTTCATGGCTTCGGCCAAGGCTTCGTGAGCTTCCGGCGACAGTGCACCAAGGGAGATGCCCGCGGAGTCGAAGCGTTTGAGCACCGATTCCAGCGGTTCGATCTCGCTGATGTCCAGCGGCGTGTCCAGGGTTTTGACCTTGAACAGGTCGCGGATCATCGACACCGGACGGTTGTCGACCAGCGCCGTGTATTCCTTGAACTTGCTGTAGTCGCCTTGCTGCACAGCGGCTTGCAGGGTGTTGACCACGTCCGGGTTGTACGCGTGATATTCGCCACCGTGGACGAACTTCAGCAAACCGCCCTGCTGGATTGGCTTGCGCGGGCTCCAGGCTTCGGCAGCCAGGGCTTTCTGCTCGGCTTCGATGTCGACGAAACGCGCACCTTTGATGCGGCTCGGTACGCCACGGAAGCTCAGCTCGCAGACTTCTTCAGACAGGCCGATGGCTTCGAACAACTGCGCACCGCGGTACGACGTGATGGTCGAGATGCCCATCTTCGACAGGATCTTCAGCAGGCCTTTGGTGATGCCTTTGCGGTAGTTCTTGAACACCTCGTAGAGGTCGCCCAGTACTTCACCGGTACGGATCAGGTCGCCCAGCACTTCGTAGGCCAGGAACGGATAGACCGCCGAGGCGCCGAAACCGATCAACACGGCGAAGTGGTGCGGATCGCGAGCCGTTGCGGTTTCCACGAGGATGTTGGAGTCGCAACGCAGGCCTTTTTCGGTCAGGCGGTGGTGGACCGCGCCGGTGGCGAGCGAAGCGTGGATCGGCAACTTGCCCGGGGCAATATGACGGTCACTCAACACAACCTGGGTACGACCGGAGCGCACGGCTTCTTCAGCCTGATCGGCAACATTGCGGATCGCCGCTTCGAGGCCGACGCTTTCGTCGTAGTTGAGGTCGATGATCGCGCGCTCGAAGCCCGGACGATCGAGGTTCATCAGCGATCGCCACTTGGCCGGGGAAATGACCGGCGAGCTGAGGATCACGCGCGAGGCATGTTCCGGCGACTCCTGGAAGATGTTGCGCTCGGCACCGAGGCAGATCTCCAGCGACATGACGATGGCTTCACGCAGCGGGTCGATCGGCGGGTTGGTGACCTGCGCGAACTGCTGGCGGAAATAGTCGTACGGCGTGCGCACACGCTGGGACAGCACGGCCATCGGCGTATCGTCGCCCATCGAGCCGACGGCTTCGTAGCCTTGCTCGCCGAGCGGACGCAGCACTTGGTCACGTTCTTCGAAAGTGACCTGGTACATCTTCATGTATTGCTTGAGCTGGTCGACGTCGTAGAACGCCGAACCGTGGTCGTTGTCTTCCATGGTCGCCTGAATGCGCAGGGCATTCTTGCGCAGCCATTGCTTGTACGGATGACGCGACTTCAAGCGGTTGTCGATGGCGTCGGTGTCGAGGATCTGACCGGTTTCGGTGTCCACGGCAAAGATCTGGCCCGGCCCGACGCGGCCCTTGGCGATCACGTCTTCAGGCTGGTAGTTCCAGACACCGATTTCCGAGGCCAGGGTAATGAAACCGTTTTTGGTGGTGACCCAACGCGCCGGACGCAGACCGTTACGGTCGAGCAGGCACACCGCGTAACGACCGTCGGTCATTACCACGCCGGCCGGGCCGTCCCACGGTTCCATGTGCATCGAGTTGTATTCGTAGAACGCACGCAGATCCGGGTCCATGGTTTCGACGTTCTGCCACGCAGGCGGAATGATCATCCGCACGCCACGGAACAGGTCGATGCCACCGGTAACCATCAGCTCAAGCATGTTGTCCATGCTGGAGGAGTCGGAACCAACGCGGTTGACCAGCGGGCCGAGTTCTTCCAGGTCCATCAGGTCGTTGGTGAACTTGGTGCGACGCGCCACGGCCCAGTTGCGGTTGCCGGTGATGGTGTTGATTTCGCCGTTGTGCGCCAGGAAGCGGAACGGTTGAGCCAGCGGCCATTTCGGCAAGGTGTTGGTGGAGAAACGCTGGTGGAACACGCAAATCGAGGTTTGCAGGCGCTGGTCGCTGAGGTCTGGATAGAAGGCGGACAAATCCGCCGGCATCATCAGGCCTTTATAAATAATGGTCTTGTGCGAAAAGCTGCAGATGTAGTGATCGGTGTCGGCGGCGTTGGCCACGGACGAACGACGACGAGAGGTGAACAGCTTGATCGCCATGTCCTGATCGCTCAGGCCTTCACCGCCGATGTACACCTGTTCGATCTGCGGCAGGCGCTCCAGGGCCAGACGGCCGAGGACGCTGGTGTCGATCGGGACTTTGCGCCAGCCGACCAGTTGCAGGCCGGCGGCCAGGATCTCGCGGTTCATGTTCTCGCGAGCGGCTTCGGCTTTGACCGGGTCCTGGTTGAAGAAGACCATGCCCACGGCATATTGCTTGGGCAGTTCGACGCCGAAGGTTTCCTGGGCGATGGCTCGCAGGAACACATCCGGCTTTTGAATCAGCAGACCGCAACCGTCACCGGTCTTGCCGTCGGCGTTGATCCCACCGCGGTGGGTCATGCAGGTCAGGGCCTCGATGGCCGTTTGCAAAAGGGTATGACTGGGCTCGCCCTGCATATGGGCTATCAGGCCGAAACCGCAGTTATCCTTGAATTCATCTGGTTGGTACAGACCTGCTTTCATAGACACTTTCTCACCAGGCTGCCTCTTTTCGAGGCAAATTTCTTTTCAATTCAACCACTTGCGATCCGCGCCGAACGTACGCCGGCTTAGCGGGGGCAAAAGGGTGGTCATTGTACACAGCGACACAGAGGCTCACAAATTTGACGACGAACTGTCGCAAATCTATGTCGCATTTGTGAAAGGTTTAAAGCGATCTGCTGTGCTAGTCAAAACTTTTTTAATTCTGACTGCAACGACTCAAAGACTACTGTGACGCAGACACCACAAGGCACGCGGTCTGTAGAGACGGCATGCACTTGCAGAAATTTTGAGGTGCTTGGAGAGGCGGCCTGGGTAAGGCCGCCGAATCTTCAGCGAGTTGTTGCCAGTTCCTGTTGGACGCTGGCGACAGTGCGAGGCCAAGGTTTACCAGCCTGAACCTTCGCTGGCAAGGCCTTGATGGCGGTAAGGGCTGCATCGCGGTTGGCGAAGTTACCGTAGGTGATGACGTAAAGCGGCTTGCCGTTGAGTACTTTCTTGAAATAACGGTACTCGCCGCCCTGCTCTTTCACGAAGGTTTGCGCGGTCGCTTCGGAGCTGGTGCCGAGGATCTGCACCACGTAGTTGCTCGTCGGCTGCCCTGCGTACCAGGTGCCACCGGCGCCTTTCGCAGCGGCGGCAGGAGCTGGTTTCTCGGCAGGCTTGACGCTGGCCACGACGGCTGGCTTGGCGGGCGCTGGAGCCGGCTTCACGGCTGGTGCAGTCGGGACTGGCTTGGCTGTAGCGACCTGAGTCGGCTCTGGCACCGGCTTGGCGGCAGGCGTCGGCGCAGGGCCAGGCTGGATGCCCGCAGGCGGCGCGGTGGTGGTCACGGTTGGCGGTGTAGCGCTGGAACCTTCGACCGGTACACCGTCGTCGCCTTCGGTGATGCCACCGGCCGCTTCGGCCAGTGGACCGCGCATGACCGGTTGCGAGTTGCCGACCAGCGGCAATGGCATCGGTTGCGAATTACCGGCGAATTCGACGGCAGGAGCGCCGCCACTGTTAGGTTGTGGCGTGCCTTGGCCGAGCGGCAGTTGCGCCTGTTCGTTGGCAGGTGCGCCGGTGGTCGGTGCTTTGCTGCGACCCGGCATCAACCAGGCGGCGGCTACCGCGACCACGACGACGGCGGAAATCGCCAATACGTGTTTCTTCGGCATGTTGAACCCCATACTTGGACGCTTGACCGCTGAGCGGCTGGCAATCATGGCTTCGATCATTGCATCGCGGGCAACCTGGTTAATGGTGCCAGGCCAGCCGTCGGAGCTTTCGTGAATATCAGAGATCTGATCTGCGGTGAAAAGTTCGATACCCCGGCCTGCGCCTTCAAGCCGCTGGTCCAGGTATTCGCGGGTTTCTTCTTCGGTGTAGGGCTGCAATTCGATGACGTGGAAACGCTCTTCCTCGAGGCTCAGCGCGTCCAGTTGCGCAATCAGCGAGGATTCACCGAACAGAAACACATGCGGACGACCTTCCGGAGCGCCGGCGGCCAGGGCCAGCAAAGCCTCCAGCGCGGATTCGTCGAGCTGTTCGGCGTCGTCCACCAGCAAATAGACTTCCTGCCCGGTCAGCGCCAGTTGCACGACCTGCGACAGAATCGCGTTGACCTCCGCCTGGGCGACGTTCAGCGCCTGAGCCACCTGACGCAGTACGCCGGCAGCATCGCCAGCGCCACGGGCGGAAACCACCACGCTCTGCACCGACTGCTTGTTCGTGCTGGCCACCAGGGCCTGGCGCAACAGCGTCTTGCCACTGCCTTGCGGACCGGTGACCACCAACAGCAACTGGCTGTAGCGGGCCAGGTGATGCAGTTGCCCCAGCACCGGTTTGCGCTGGGCCGGGAAGAATTTGAAGCCAGGCACCCGTGGAGCAAAAGGGTCATGACTCAACTGGTAATGGCCGAGGAAAGCCTCGTCGGCATGCAAACTAGTCATCGGGATCTTATTAACCTTTAAGCTGAGCCAGGGCGCGGTAATCCGCTCCCAGCGTGGCCTGTAAAACTTCTTTCGGATAATCGTCGGTCACCACCGCTTCGCCCATGTGGCGCAGCAGCACCAGGCGCAAACGACCGTCGATCACTTTCTTGTCAATTGCCATGTGTTCGAGAAAATCGGCTTCGCTCATCTCTTCCGGCGGGATGACCGGTAAGCCGGCACGCTGAAACAGACGAATGCCGCGATCGCGCTCTTGCTCGCTGATCCAGCCCAGTCGCGCGGACATTTCCAAAGCCATTACGGTACCAGCAGCGACGGCTTCACCATGAAGCCAGACACCATAGCCCATATGAGTTTCGATAGCGTGACCGAAGGTGTGACCCAGGTTCAACGTGGCACGAACACCGGTCTCCTTCTCGTCGGCACCGACTACCGCCGCCTTGGCCGAGCAGGAACGCTCGATGGCGTAGGTCAGGGCGACCTGATCCAGGGCGCGCAGGCGATCAACGTTTTCTTCGAGCCAGGTCAGGAACGGCTCGTCGCAGATCAGCCCGTACTTGATGACTTCCGCCAGCCCCGCAGAGAGCTCGCGGGCCGGCAGGGTATTGAGGGTCGCGGTATCGATCAGCACCACATTCGGCTGATAGAAGGCGCCGACCATGTTCTTGCCCAACGGGTGATTGATCCCGGTCTTGCCGCCCACCGAGGAGTCGACTTGTGACAACAACGTGGTCGGGACCTGAATGAAATCGACACCGCGCTGATAGCAGGCAGCCGCAAAACCGGCCATGTCACCAATCACGCCGCCGCCGAGGGCGATAACGGTGGTGCGGCGGTCGTGGCGTGCAGTCAGCAGACCGTCGAAAATCAGTTGCAGGGTTTCCCAGGTCTTGAAGGCTTCGCCGTCGGGCAGCACCACGGAAATCACCGAAAACTGCGCGAGGCTGCGGGTCAGACGTTCGAGATAGAGCGGCGCAACGGTCTCGTTGGAGATGATCGCCACTTGCCGTCCGCGAATGTGCGGGGCCAGCAGCTCAGGCTGATCCAACAAACCTTCGCCAATGTGAATCGGGTAGCTGCGCTCGCCTAGATCGACCTTGAGTGTCTGCATGTGTCCCCACAGTGAAGATGGAATCAGGCGTCCTGCCTTGAATTAACGAATGTCCACGGCATCTGCTGGTGTGACGCCGTTCGGTAGCCATCCGCCACAACCTTGAGCAGTCGTGACAGGACGCCGAGGATAGCGCATTTCGCGCATCGCTTTAACGGGGAGGTAGCTGCTGCAAGCGTTCGAGAATATCGAGCACGACCATTCGCGGCGGCCGCTCATCGGTTTCAACCACCAGGTCGGCGATTTCCCGATACAGCGGATCGCGAATCGCCAGCAGATCCCGCAGGGTCTTGGCCGGATCGGCGGTGCGCAACAAGGGTCGATTTCGATCGCGGGACGTGCGACCGACCTGCTGCTCGACAGAGGCATGCAGATAGACCACCCGACCGCCGGCGTGCAGCGCCCGACGATTGGCTTCGCGCATCACCGCGCCGCCACCGGTTGCAAGCACCACGCCATCACAGCCGCACAGCTCGGCAATCATCGCCTGCTCGCGATCACGAAAGCCCGGCTCGCCTTCCTTATCGAAAATCCACGGGATATTGGCGCCCGTGCGCAATTCAATTTCCTTATCGGAATCTTTGAACGGCAGGCGCAGCTCTTTGGCCAGCAACCGGCCGATGGTGCTTTTTCCAGCGCCCATCGGTCCAACAAGAATCAAATTTCGCACAGAATCAATGACTCACAGCAATCGCCTGGTTATTCATGATACGCGGAGTGAGAAACACCAGCAGCTCGGATTTTTTCTCCGAAACCACGTCACGCCGGAAAAGGCGGCCAAGATACGGCACATCACCGAGAAATGGCACCTTATCTACAACCTTGCTCTGAGTATTTGAGAAAACCCCGCCTATCACGATGGTCTCGCCATCATTGACCAGGACCTTGGCATTGACCTCGTTTTTCTTGATCGGCGGTACATCCTGGACCTTGTTCAGGTAGTCAGGTTCGTCCTTGGTGACCTTGACCTCCATGATGATCCGATTGTCCGGGGTGATCTGCGGCGTGACTTCAAGGGACAGCGACGCCTCTTTGAACGACACCGAAGTGGCACCGCTGGAGCTGGCTTCCTGATAGGGAATCTCGGTGCCCTTGAGGATTTTCGCGGTTTCCTTGTCGGACGTGACCACCTTGGGCTGCGAGACGATTTCGCCGTTACCGGTCTTCTCCATCGCGGTCAGCTCCAGGTCCAGCAGCACGTTATCGGTGATGAAGGCGATGCCGATCCCCGAGGTATTGCCCGCAGCGCCCAGGTCGACAAACGGCGAGTTGGTACTGGTGCTGCCCGGGGTTCCAATGGTGGTCGACGAACCATTGCTGACCCCCGATGTGTTCCAGTTGCCCTTGTTCTGCACCGAACCTCCCCAGCGCACGCCGAGGCTTTTGTCGTAGTCGACGTTGGCTTCGACGATTCGTGCCTCGATCATCACCTGGCGCACCGGGATATCCAGTTGCGCAACGATGCGACGAAGTTCGTCGAGTCGGTCCTGGGTCTGGTAGGCAATGATGTTGTTGGTCCGCTCATCAACCGTGATCGAACCCCGTTCGTCGATTTTCGATTCGGCACTGGTCACCGACGTGAACAGCTTGGCGATGTCGGCAGCCTTGGCGTAGTTGACCTGCAACAGCTCTCGACGCAGGGGCGCGAGTTCGGAGATCTGCTTCTGCGATTCCAGTTCCTGACGCTCGCGCGCGGCGATTTCATCGGCCGGCGCCACCAGCAGGACGTTGCCGATCTTGCGCTTGTCCAGGCCTTTGGTTTTCAGCACCAGGTCCAGCGCCTGGTCCCATGGCACATTCTGCAAACGCAACGTGATACCGCCTTGCACCGTGTCGCTGGCCACCAGATTGAGGTTGGTGAAATCGGCGATCAGTTGCAGCACCGAGCGCACATCGATGTCCTGGAAATTCAGCGAGAGCTTTTCACCGGTATAGGCAAAACGCTCGGCATTACGCTTTTGCAGATCATCGACGGTCATTGGCCGGATGCTGACCGTCAGCTTGTTGTCGGTCTGGTAGGTCGAATAATCGAAGGCGCCGCTGGGCTCGATGCTGATCGTGGCCCGGTCGCCTGTGGCACTGGCGTTGACGAACTGCACCGGGGTGGCGAAATCCTTGACGTCCAGACGTACGCGCAATGGCTCAGGCAACTGCGTCCTGGCGAAACCGAGGATGATCTTGCCGTCGCGCTCCTGAATGTCCGGAGCGATGGATGGATCGGACAGATCAATCACCACATTGCCTTCACCCTGCGTACCGCGCTGGAAATCTACACCACGGATGGCCTTGCCCACGGGTGCGTAGGCTTTCGTCGGGGCTGGCGTTGCAGTCGCGGCGCGAGGTGCACTGGTTGCCGGCCGGGACGCCTTGCTGTTGGCGCCTTGCCCAACCACCACGATCAGATTGTTGCCCTCAACTCGTGCGTTGTACGGGGCCAACTGGGTCAGATTGATGATAAGCCGCGTACGGTCCTTGGCTTCCACCACTGTGGCGGTACGGGCATTTCCGCCGCCCAGTTCACGATTTTTACTTTTTAGCTGACTGACCACGCCTGGCAGATCCAGCGCAATGCGTGCGGGCGATTCGGTCGTGTAACCGTGGGGCTGCGGTGGCGGGCCATCGAAAGACAACTTCAACTCGACACGATCACCCGGCAGCGCGGCGACATCCAGCGCTTTGAGGTTGGCCGCTTGTACCATCGGCGACAGCAACGCTATCCATAGCGAAATACCGAGGGTTGAGAAAATCCTGTTCATTATTCGAGTTCCACTATGAGTGCTCTTTCAAAGGGATGGTCCGCGGCCGTTCCAGCCAGGCACCTTCGCCGTCGGGAACGATTTCGACCACATCGACTTGCGAGCCGCTGATAGCGACGATCCGCCCATCGTTACGCCCCAGGTAATCGCCGACTTTCAGCCGATGCACCCCGCCTGCTCCGCGCAACAGCGCGAAGGAGCCGGTGGCATTGGAGATCGTACCGACCATTTCAAACTGCTCGATGTTGAAACCTTCGAGGTATTGCCTGGCCCGATTGGGATCGGGCTTGACGTTGCGCGAGCCGCGCTTCTGACCCGCCAGATCGACCCTGACCTGCCGGGAAAACGGGCTGCGCAGGTTGGCAGCGTTGTAGGTGAACGTTGGGTAAGACCGGAAGGTCGGCGTTGGTTCAATCTTGCCCGGTGGCCTGAGGCGCACTTCGTTCATGTAGGCGTCGAGGTCACCGACGTCATTACCGTTGCCGCAACCAGCCAGGCCGGCGAACAGTAAAACCATCAACAAGTAACGAATCGGGCTCATTTCTGCAGCCCCTTGTCGTTGTAGCGGTAGGTCTTGGCCAGGATGCTCATGCGCAGTTTCGGACCACCTTCAGGGTCGGCCGGCGCGAGGTCGAAATCATGCAGCGTAACGATCCGCGGCAACCCGGCCACGCCACTGACGAAGGTCGCCAGGTCGTGATAGGCACCGGTCACGGTGATCTGGATCGGCAGTTCGATGTAGAACTGTTGGGTAACCTCCGGCAGCAACTTGATTTCTTCGAACTCCAGCCCGCTACCGAGCCCGGTGCGGGTGATGTCTTCCAGCAGTCCGGGCACTTCAGTGTCGCTGGGCAACTGGCGCAGGAGCACGCCGAAAGAGTTCTCCATCTCCTTCATCTGCTGGGTGTACAGCTCCAGGTTTGCCGCCATGTGCGCTTTGGTTGCGAATTGCTCCTTGAGTGTCGACTCCTCTTCACGCTTGAGTTCGAGGTGATCTTCCTGATCACTGATGAAAAAGGTGTACCCGAGGGCCAACACCAGAACCATGAGCAAGCCGCCCGCCAGGGCCTTGATGGCCGGCGGCCAGGACCCCATGTTGTTGGTGTCCAGATCGTTGATGTCGATCTTGCGCAGGCCTTCGAACCATTCGGAGGGGCTCATTTAGCAGCCTCCACAACGGCGGGCTGAGTCTGACGGACGGTCAACTGAAAGACGTTGGCCTGATCCAGCTGACCGGCGGTGGTGGCTTTGACTTCCGTGAGGCTCGGCGCATCGAACCAGTCGGACGCATCCAGATTGCGCATCAAGTCCGAGACACGATTGTTCGATTCCGCCGCGCCAGTAATGGACAGGGTTTTGCCGGCCATTTTTACTTCGGTGAAATACACTCCGTCCGGCAGGGTACGCGCCAACTGGTCGAAAATACGCCCGCTGATCGGACGGTTGCCTTGCAGGTCCTGGATGATGCGCATGCGCTCGACGAGCTGCTGGCGACGGGACTTCAGTTCGCTGATCTGCTTGATGCGCTCGTCGACCACGGCAATCTGTTTGCCGATGTAATCGTTGCGGGTCACTTGCCGGTCAATGGCGCCGTTGATGACCTGGTCCGCGATAATAATCGCGCCCACCGAGCACACCAACACACCGACCAGCGCCAGCAAAAAGCGTTTGCGACGCTCTTCACGCAGCTCTTCGCGCCAGGGTAGAAGATTGATCCGCGCCATCAGTCGAAACTCCGCAGAGCAAGCCCGCAGGCGATCATCAGTGCCGGCGCATCGCCTGCCAGGGCTCCGGCGTTGACCTTGCTGCTCAATGCCATGTCGGAGAACGGGTTGGCCACCTGGGTCGGCGTGCCCAACCGCTGTTCGATCAGACGATCAAGCCCCGGGACCGACGCAGTACCGCCCGCCAGCAGGATGTGATCGACCGCGTTGTACTGGCCGGAGGCGAAGAAGAACTGCAACGATCGGGAAACCTGCTGCACCAGCGCATCGCGAAAAGGCTGCAAGACTTCACTGACGTAGTCGTCCGGCAATCCGCCCTGCTTCTTCGCCAGCCCCGCCTGCTCGATGGTCAGGCCATAACGACGCTGGATTTCCTCTGTCAGCTGACGCCCACCGAACAATTGTTCGCGGGTGTAGATGATCCGCCCGTTGTACAACACGCTCAGGGTGGTCATGGTCGCGCCGATGTCGACCACCGCCACGGTCAACCCTTCCTGCGAGACCGCCAACTGAGCCGCCAGCAAACTGAACGATCGCTCCAGCGCGTAAGCCTCGACGTCAACCACTCGCGCCGTCAGGCCGGCCAGTGCCAGGGCGGCTTCACGCACTTCGACGTTTTCCTTGCGACAGGCTGCCAGCAGCACATTGACCCGCTCGGGGTTACGCGCTGACGCGCCCTGGACTTCGAAGTCGATGGCGACTTCATCCAATGGGTAGGGGATGTACTGATCGGCCTCGATCTTCAGCTGGTTTTCCATCTCGTCGTCGGAAAGACCGGCGTCCATTTCGATGGTTTTGGTAATGACTGCCGAACCGGCGACGGCCACGGCGACATTCCTGAGGCTGGTTTTGGCCTTGAGCAGCACGCGCGAGAGTGCCTGGCCCACGCCTTCGAGCTCGGCGATATTTTTTTCGACCACCGCGTTGGCGGGCAAGGGTTCGACCGCATAGGCCTCGACCCGATAACGCTCGCCTTGGCGACTTAGCTCAAGCAGCTTTACCGACGTGGAGCTGATGTCGATCCCCAGAAGCGTGTTGGCTTTTTTATTGAAGAGTCCTAGCACTACCAATTCCCTATGACTATCCGTGTCTTACGGACTCTGTAATACCCGTTGCGTTCAAACCACCCGTCTTGACAGCAGCGCAAATGACGCCCTCGACGGAAAAATGCTTATAATGCCCAGCGTTTTTTTCCGGTTTTTACTGCAAGCGCGGGTCGTTCCCTGTTATCTGGACCCTGTTGCCCAATTCATTCTTTGCCCTGGATATCCCAAAGCCTTGATTCGTCTGCTGAAATTTTTCGGTTGGTCCATCGTCGCCGTTTTCTGCGGACTGCTCCTTGGTCTGAGCGGCGCGTTTCTTTACCTTAGTCCCGGATTGCCATCTGTGGAGGCCCTGCGAAGCATCCAGTTGCAGATTCCATTGCGGGTGTACAGCAGCGACAACAAGTTGATCGCAGAATTTGGCGAAATGCGCCGCACACCGATCCGTTTCGCCGACATTCCCCCCAATTTCATCAATGCGTTACTAAGTGCTGAAGACGACAATTTCGCCAATCACTACGGCGTCGATCCCAGCAGCCTGATGCGCGCAGCGACCCAGCTGGTAAAAAGCGGGCACATTCAGTCCGGCGGCAGCACCATCACCATGCAGGTGGCGAAGAACTTCTTCCTGACCAGCGAACGCAGCTTCTCGCGCAAAACCACCGAAATCCTCCTGGCCCTGCAGATCGAACGGCAGCTGACCAAGGACGAGATCCTCGAGCTGTACGTCAACAAGATCTATCTGGGTAACCGCGCCTACGGCATCGAAGCCGCCGCGCAGGTCTACTACGGCAAATCGATTCGTGACGTCAGCCTGGCGCAGATGGCGATGATCGCCGGCCTGCCAAAAGCCCCTTCGCGCTTTAACCCGCTGGCCAACCCGGCCCGCAGCAAGGAACGTCGCGACTGGATCCTTGGGCGCATGTACAAGCTCGGCAAGATCACCGAGGCCGACTACACCACCGCGATCAACGAGCCGCTGAATGCCAGCTACCACGTGCCGACGCCGGAAGTGAACGCGCCGTACATTGCTGAAATGGCCCGCGCCGAAATGGTCGGCCGCTATGGCAGCGATGCGTACACCGAAGGTTTCCGCGTGACCACGACGGTACCGAGCAATTTGCAGGAAATGGCCAACACCGCGGTCCACGAAGGCTTGATGACCTACGATCAGCGGCACGGCTATCGCGGTCCCGAGTCGCGCCTGCCGGGCAAGACTCGCGAGGCCTGGGCCACCGAGCTGACCAAACAGCGAGCCATCAGCGGCCTTGAGCCTGCCATCGTCACTCAAGTTGACAAGAACGGCCTGCAAGTGATCACCCGCACCGGTGAAGAACACATCGCCTGGGAGACAATGAAATGGGCACGTCCATTCCTGAACACCAACAGCATGGGCGCCAACCCGAAGCAGCCGTCGGACGTGGCTCAGGTCGGTGACCTGATTCGCGTGCAGCGCCAACCGGACAATTCGCTGAAATTCAGCCAGATCCCGCAAGCGCAAGGCGCGCTGGTGTCCCTTGATCCGCAGAACGGCGCCATTCGCTCGCTGGTCGGTGGTTTTGCCTTCGAGCAGAGCAACTACAACCGCGCCATGCAGGCCAAGCGTCAGCCGGGTTCGAGCTTCAAGCCCTTCGTGTACAGCGCCGCGCTGGATAACGGCTACACCGCCGCCAGCCTGGTGAACGATGCGCCGATCGTGTTCGTCGATGAATACCTCGACAAGGTCTGGCGTCCGAAGAACGACACCAACACCTTCCTCGGCCCGATTCGTCTGCGTGAAGGGCTGTACAAGTCGCGCAACCTGGTGTCGATCCGACTGGTGCAGGCGCTGGGCGTCGATCGCACCATCGACTACATCAGCAAGTTCGGCTTCAACAAGCAGGACCTGCCGCGCAATCTGTCCCTGGCGCTGGGCACCGCGACCCTGACGCCAATGGAAATCGCCACCGGCTGGAGCACCTTCGCCAACGGCGGCTACAAAATCAGCCCGTACATCATCGACAAGATCGAAAGCCGCAATGGCGACACGCTGTTCGTCGCCAACCCACCTAGCGTTCCTCAGGGCGACGTAACGACCAATGGCATCGCCGCACCGACCGACGCCCAGGCGTTCACGGTTAATGCGACCCCGGGCGAGGCTCCGGCCGCACCCGGCACCGCACCGCAAACGCCAGCCGTGGCCGAGCGCATTGTCGACGGTCGCACCACCTTCATCCTCAACAGCATGCTTGAAGACGTGATCAAACTCGGCACCGGCCGCCGCGCACTCGCCTTGGGCCGCAGTGACATTGCGGGCAAGACCGGCACCACCAACGAATCCAAGGACGCCTGGTTCTCCGGCTACAACGCCGATTACGTGACCACCGTCTGGACGGGTTTCGATCAGCCTGAAAGCCTGGGCAAACGCGAGTTTGGTGGCACCGTCGCGCTGCCGATCTGGATGAACTACATGGCTGCTGCCCTTAAAGACAAGCCGCCTCACACCCAGGCAGAGCCGGAAGGCCTCCTCAGCCTGCGGGTTGACCCGGTCAGCGGTCGCGCGGCCAGCCCGGGTACGCCAGGCGCGTACTTCGAGCTGTTCAAGGCTGAAGATACGCCACCGTCGGCGAATGAGCTGGGTAACGGCAATGCGCCGGGCAGCCCATTGCCAGCGGATGAGGCGGCGCCGATCGATCTCTTCTGATCATCTAAAGCTGCAAAAAGCCCCGCCTTCGAAAGAAGAGCGGGGCTTTTTGTTGCCTGCAGGTTTTGCGTTGTCTTTGAGGGCCTCTTCGCGGGCAAGCCTCGCTCCTACGGATATGAATCGTTCCCAGCGTTTGCGGACAACCCGCCCCTTGTAGGAGCGAGGCTTGCCCGCGAAGAGGCCATTACAACTACTGCAAAACCCTCAGACATAAAAAAGCCCCAACTCAAATGAGCCAGGGCTTTTTGTTTGAAGCGCTACAACGACTTAGCCGTTGAACACGTCATCCACGCTTTTCAGCGGGTAGTTCTTCGGATACGGCAGGGTCGCTACGCCGGTCTCGATGGCAGCCTTGGCCACGGCATCGGAGATCAGGGTGATCAGGCGGGCATCCATTGGTTTCGGAATGATGTATTCACGACCGAACTCCAGCTTGATGCCACCGTAGGCGTCGCACACTTCCTGAGGAACCGGCAACTTGGCCAGTTCACGCAGGGCGTTGGCGGCAGCCACTTTCATTTCTTCGTTGATGCGTTTGGCGCGAACGTCCAGGGCACCGCGGAAGATGAACGGGAAGCCCAGCACGTTGTTGACCTGGTTCGGGTAGTCCGAACGGCCGGTGGCCATGATCACATCGTCACGGGTGGCGTGCGCCAGTTCCGGGGAGATTTCCGGATCCGGGTTGGAGCATGCGAAGACGATCGGGTTGGCCGCCATGGACTTCAGGCCTTCAGCGCTCAGCAGGTTCGGGCCGGACAGGCCCACGAACACGTCAGCACCGGTCAGGGCGTCAGCCAGGGTGCGCTTGTCGGTCGCGTGAGCGAAGACAGCCTTGTACTGGTTCAGGTCGTCACGGCCGGAGTGGATCACGCCGGTGCGGTCAACCATGAAGATGTTTTCGATGTTGGCGCCCATGCTCACCAGCAATTTCATGCAGGAAATGGCGGCCGCACCGGCGCCAAGGCAGACGATCTTGGCGTCAGCCAGGGTTTTGCCAGCGATTTCCAGGGCGTTGATCATGCCGGCCGCAGTAACGATCGCGGTGCCGTGCTGGTCATCGTGGAACACTGGAATGTCGCACTGTTCGATCAGAGCGCGTTCGATCTCAAAGCACTCAGGTGCCTTGATGTCTTCCAGGTTGATGCCACCGAAGGTGATGGAGATACGCTTGACGGTGTCGATGAAGGCTTGCGGGCTTTCGGAGTCGACTTCGATGTCGAAAACGTCGATGCCGGCGAAGCGCTTGAACAGCACGCCTTTACCTTCCATGACTGGCTTGGAAGCCAATGGGCCGAGGTTACCCAGGCCGAGAATCGCGGTGCCATCGGAAATGACTGCAACCAGGTTGCCTTTGCCGGTGTATTTGTAGGCCAGTTCAGGATCGCGGGCGATTTCGCGTACTGGTTCGGCTACGCCGGGGCTGTAGGCCAGCGACAGATCGCGGGCGGTAGCGGTGGCCTTGGTGAGCTCGACACTCAGCTTCCCTGGACGAGGATGGGCGTGATATTCGAGAGCGGCAGTTTTCAAATCAGACATGTGGGCATTCCGCTTTTACTGTTGGACAGACGGACCGCCGAGGATACGCGTGTCGCAAAGTCCCCACAAGACTGACCAGTCACCCCTGTCAAGCGCCCTGCCCTACGACTTTGGGCCAAGAGCCACGGAACACAAGGGATAGACTGTTCACAATCGACTGAAAAAATGTCTACAATTTTTCCCAAGGCGCCGCTTGCAGCATCGCCGGGGCGGTCAGTGGCAGAAGCCAGCGCGCCTGCCCGGGTTTCAAACCACCGCGGCGCGAACGATCCAGTACCCAGCCACGCGCCTCAATCTGCTTGCCCTTCAGTCGCTCAAGCGATGCCACATCGAATTGCCCGAGCAAATTGGGTGCAACGCGCAATACAACCGAGTCCTGTAACTCAATCCAAACCCCGCCGCGATTGCGCTGAACCTTGCTCACACGACCGCTGAGCACGGCAAAACCGGAAGCGGTGATTTGCTCCGCTTTCAGTACAGGTGATTGCCGCCACACGCCAAGTCCGGCCTGACGGGCGCTACGTTCGGCGGCTTGCTGGCAGCCGACCAAATCGACATTCGGCGCGACCGCCACTTGAAAACCGAGGCCCTCGGCGAGCATCTGCGCTTCGAGGTTGGCGCCATCGGCACCGTAGACATGCGCCAACGTGCGACCGTAATGGTCTTTGCTTTCTTTGCCGGGCAGCAAACCCACGCGCCCGTCGCTGGACGTCACCAGCGCTTCCAGCCGTTTGCGCGCGACCACGGCAAACGGCTCGTCGGAACGGCCCTGTTTGCCCAGCTCAGGCGTATTCAAGCCGATCATGCGCACGCTGCGGCCATCGCGCAGGCGCAAGGTGTCGCCATCCACCACGCGTTGCACGACGACGGGTGTCAGACCGCTCGGCACCGGGCAAAAGGCCTGGGCGCCGGACAACCAAATCGCGGACACAAAAAAGGCGCCCGCAAGGGACGCCTTTTTCAATAGCAAGGTAAAGCCCATGAGGCCTTCGAACCTTACTCTGCAGCAGCAGGTTTCTTGCCGAAAGCACCGAAACGGTCTGCGAAGCGCTGAACGCGGCCGCCAGTGTCCAGAGTCTTCTGCTTACCGGTGTAGAACGGGTGGCACTCGTTGCAAACGTCGATCGGCAGAGCTTTGCCGAAGGTCGAACGAGTTTCGAACTTGTTGCCACAGCTGCAAGTAACAGCAATGACTGGATAATCTGGATGGATTTCAGCTTTCATGGTGTCTTCCTCGGGCTGCGTGCCGCCACCCAACACTATTGTTGAATACCGCACGTAATTAGGCCGCGGATTCTAACAGACATTGCCAATCACGCAAGCTGTCGCTCACACCAGTCGTCTGCTAGGCTCCCGACCCAAAGCGCCATCCCTGTGGGAGCGCGCCTGCTCCCACAGGTTGTTCGTTCAGCCTTCATTTACTGCCCCGCCCAAAGAGAATCCCCCGCGTGCCCGAAGCCATTTTGCGCCTCGCCCTGCCTTCGCCACTGCGCCGTCTGTTCGATTACCGTGCCCCGGCCGGGGTCCTGCGCGCCCAGTTGCAACCGGGCATGCGCCTGCGGGTGCCGTTCGGCCGCCGGGAGATGATCGGGATTCTTGTGGAGGTCACCGACACCAGCGAAGTGCCGGTAGAAAAGCTCAAACCGGCCCTGGCGTTGCTCGACGCCACGCCGCCGTTGCCGCCGGCACTGTTCAAGCTGTGCCTGTGGACCTCGCAGTATTACCAGCACAGCCTCGGCGACACCTTGAGTTGGGCGCTGCCTGTGTTGTTGCGCCAAGGCGAACTGGCCGAGGCGCGCCAGGAACGCTTCTGGTCCGCCGCGCCCGGCGCCAGCCTTGATGACCCGCGCATCGCCCGGGCGCCGCGCCAGCGCGAAGCCCTGGCCACGCTGGCTCAACACCCCCACGGCGTCGCCCATCAATTGCTGAGCAAACTGATGCTGAGCAAGGACAGCCTGGATTTGTTGCTGGCCAAGGGTCTGGTGCAGGTGGAAATCCGCAAGCACGCCCCCGGCGCTCGCCACGAGCACTGGCTGGCGCAACCGGAGTTGCCGCTCAACCCCGAGCAGCGCGCCGCCTATGAGGCGATTCGCGCCGGGTTCGACAGTTATCACGCGTTCCTGCTGGCCGGTGTCACCGGCAGCGGCAAGACCGAAGTCTATTTGCAGCTGATTCGCGAAACCCTCGAAGCCGGCAAGCAAGCGCTGGTGTTGATTCCGGAGATCAACCTCGGCCCGCAAACCCTGGCGCGCTTCGAGCAGCGTTTCAATGCGCGCATCGCGCTGATCCACTCGGCGGTCAATGATCGAGAACGCCTCGAAGCCTGGCTCGCCGCCCGGGATGGTGACGCCGACATTATTATCGGCACCCGTTCGGCGCTGTTCACGCCGATGAAGAACCCCGGCCTGATCATCATCGATGAAGAGCACGACGGTTCCTATAAACAGCAGGAAGGCTTGCGCTATCACGCCCGCGACCTGGCATTGGTCCGCGCCCGGCAGGAAAACATCCCGATTGTCCTCGGTTCCGCCACGCCTTCGCTGGAAAGCCTGCACAACGCCTACACCGGCCGTTATGGCCTCCTGCGATTAAACGAGCGTGCTGGTGGCGCCAAACAGCCGCGATTTCTGCGCCTGGACGTAAAAAGCCGTCCGCTGGACAGCGGCATTTCCGGGCCGATGCAGCAAGCCATCGGTCAGACACTGGCCGCGGGCCAACAAGTATTGGTGTTCCTTAACCGTCGCGGTTTTGCGCCAACCTTGCTGTGTCACGACTGCGGCTGGATGTCCGAGTGCCAGCGCTGCGATGCGCGGATGACCGTGCACCAGCGCTCCGGCGAACTGCGCTGCCACCATTGCGGCTACGTCGAGCGCGTGCCACGGCACTGCCCGAAATGTGGCAAAGTCGATTTGCGGCCAGTGGGCGCCGGCACCGAGCGCGCCGAAGAGCGATTGGGGATTTTGTTTCCGGATGTCCCGGTGCTGCGGGTCGACCGCGACAGCACCTCGCGCAAGGACGCGATGAATCAGCTGTTCGCGACCATCCAGAAAGGCCAACCGTGCATTCTGGTCGGCACGCAGATGCTTGCCAAAGGGCATCACTTCCCACGGGTGACGCTGGTGTCGATTCTCGATGCCGATGGCGGGCTGTTTTCCGGCGACTTCCGCGCCAGCGAGCGCATGGCGCAGCTGATCGTCCAGGTTGCCGGGCGTGCGGGACGCGCTGAAGAGCCGGGTAAAGTGATCATCCAGACGCATCTGGCCGACCATCCGCTGCTGGTGCAATTGACTGAACAGGGTTACTTCGCCTTTGCCGAACAGGCCTTGAGCGAACGTCGCTCGGCGGGTCTACCGCCGTTTGCGCACTTGGCATTGCTGCGGGCTGAAGCGCACAAACCGGGGCAGGCCGAAGGCTTTCTCGATGAGGCGTGCAGCGAGGCCGAGCGCTTGCTGGCCGAGCAGAATTTGACCGGGATTGAACTGCTCGGGCCGGTGCCGGCACCGATGGAACGCCGGGCCGGGCGATATCGTGCGCAGTTGTTGTTGCAAGCGACAGCTCGGGCGCCGCTGCATCGGCTGTTAAGCAACTGGTTGCTGGTGCTGGAGCAGATGCCGAGCGGGCGGGCGGTGCGTTGGTCGTTGGATGTCGATCCTGTCGATTTGTATTGATTGGAAGATTGCCTTCGCGGGCAAGCCTCGCTCCTACAGGGTTTGGGTTGTACGCAACATCAGCGAACGACGTAAATCCGTAGGAGCGAGGCTTGCCCGCGAAGGCGGTCTATTTGTCACCACATACCCATAACCTGCCCGCTATAGTTGGCAAGCCCGTCTTCGCAACGGATAATGCCCAGTTTTTCCACCAGCGCATCGAAGCGCCGCCGCGCTTGCGGTCGAAAGAGAACACCATGAAAGACACCATTCGCCAGCTGATCCAACAAGCCATCACCCAACTCGTCAACGAAGGTGTGTTGCCTGAAGGCCTGTCGCCGGCGATCCAGGTGGAAAACTCCCGTGACAAGAAGAACGGCGATTTCGCCAGCAACATCGCCATGATGCTGGCCAAACCGGCCGGCATGAAGCCGCGCGATCTGGCGGAGAAAATCATCGCTGCGCTGCCGACTGACGAAAACGTCACCAAGACCGAAATCGCCGGCCCGGGCTTCCTGAACTTCTTCCAGAATACTGATGCCCTGGCCTCTCGCCTGGACGCCGCCCTGGCCGATGAGCACATCGGCGTGCGCAAGGCCGGTCCAGTACAACGCACTGTCGTCGACCTGTCGGCACCGAACCTGGCCAAAGAGATGCACGTCGGCCACTTGCGTTCGACCATCATCGGCGACGGCGTGGCGCGCGTTCTGGAGTTCCTCGGCGACGAAGTCGTCCGTCAGAACCACGTCGGCGACTGGGGCACCCAGTTCGGCATGCTGATGGCCTATCTGCAGGAAAACCCGATCACCAGCGACGAGCTGTCGGACCTGGAAAACTTCTACCGCGCCGCCAAGCAACGCTTCGACGAATCCGAAGAGTTCGCTGACCGCGCCCGTGGCCTGGTGGTCAAGCTGCAAGCCGGCGACCCGGACTGCCTGGCGCTGTGGACCAAGTTCAAAGACATCTCACTGTCGCACTGCCAGAAAATCTACGAACTGCTGAACGTCAAACTGACCATGGCCGACGTGATGGGCGAAAGCGCCTACAACGACGACCTGATCAACGTGGTCAACGACCTCAAGACCGCCGGCCTGCTGGTCGAGAGCAACGGCGCCCAGTGCGTGTTCCTCGACGAATTCAAGAATGCCGACGGCGACCCGCTGCCAGTGATCATCGTCAAGGCTGACGGCGGCTACCTCTACGCCACCACCGACCTGGCGGCCGTGCGTTACCGCAGCGGCCAGTTGAAGGCGGATCGCGCGCTGTACTTCGTCGACCAGCGTCAGGCCCTGCACTTCCAACAAGTGTTCCAGGTCGCGCGCCTGGCCGGTTTCGTGACGCACCCGATGGAAATGGAACACATGGGCTTCGGCACCATGAACGGTAAAGATGGCCGCCCATTCAAAACCCGTGATGGCGGCACCGTGAAGCTGATCGACTTGCTGACCGAAGCCCAGGAACGCGCCTACACCCTGGTGAAGGACAAGAACCCGGAGTTGGCCGAAGACGAATTGCGCAACATCGCCAGGGTCGTGGGCATTGGCGCGGTGAAATACGCCGACCTGTCCAAGCATCGCACCAGCGACTACAGCTTCAACTTCGACCTGATGCTGAACTTCGAAGGCAACACCGCACCGTACCTGCTGTACGCCTACACCCGCGTGGCCGGCGTGTTCCGCAAACTCGGCAAGGACTTCAGCGAAGTCGAAGGCCAGATCGTCCTCGAAGCGGCGCACGAACACGAGCTGGCGGCGAAGCTCGCGCAGTTCGGCGAAGTGCTGAACAGCGTTTGCGACAAGGGCACGCCGCACATCCTCTGCACGTACCTGTACGATGTCGCCGGCCTGTTCTCCAGTTTCTACGAGAACTGCCCGATCCTCAGTGCCGACACTCCGGCGCAAATGCAGAGCCGTCTGCGCCTCGCCGCGCTGACCGGCCGCACTCTCAAGCAAGGCCTGGAACTCTTGGGTCTGGAAACTCTGGAGCGTATGTAAGTTGGCTGCCAAGAAAAAACCTGCACCCAAGCGTGGCGCCAGCCGTTACCAAGCTCCTGCAAAGCAACCGATCCCGGGTTGGCTGTGGATGGCCATCGGCCTGACGGTCGGCGCATTCATTGTGTTCCTGATGAAGCTGGAGCCAGGCAAGGGCAGCGAGAGTGTCAAGCGCGAGAGGATCGAGCAACAGAAGGCCAAAATCGCCGAGGCTAACAAGACCCCGCCGAGCCCGACGCAACCGGTGAAGCCGAAGTACGACTTCTACACCCTGCTGCCGGAATCGGAAGTCATCGTACCGCCGGATGCCGTGCCGGAGAAAACCCTGCCGACGCCGCAAGTGCCAGCCATTCCGACGACGCCGGTCACGCCAGAGCAAGCGGCGAAGATCGATACCGCGCGGGCTCAGGCCGCACTGGCCGGGATCACTCCGCCGCCAGCGCCACCGGTGTCCAAAGCGGCCCCGGTGACCAAGTTCTTCCTGCAGGCCGGTTCTTTCCGCAAGGAGACTGACGCGGACAAGGTTCGGGCCCAGATCATCCTGCTGGGCCAGGCGGTGGCGGTTGAATCCGGAACCGTTAAGGACGAGACCTGGTATCGGGTTTTGGTCGGACCGTTCAGCAACCGCGAACAGCTGACCACGGCGCAGAAACAACTGTCCGGCGCCGGCTTCAGCAACCTGCTGTTACAACAACGCCAGAACCGCTGATTTCCTCAGCGGCACCGCGTTATCGTTCTTCGCGGGCAAGCCTCGCTCCTACAGATAACGCATCGCTCGCATTATTGTGAACGCCGTAAAATGCACCGTTCGCCGTATGTGTGAACGGTGCATTACCTGTAGGAGCGAGGCTTGCCCGCGAAGGCGCCAGAACAGACAACACACCTTCCCCCGCTATTACACCGCTCGTCCCCCGCCAAGTCCTACAGTTGAAAAACGCATCACCACCCCCATATGAGTTTGCATAAGGCATTTTCGCCCCGCTGCGTGGAGACTCTCCCTTGACCACCATCGTTTCAGTTCGCCGCCACGGCAAAGTCGTCATGGGCGGCGACGGCCAGGTTTCTCTCGGCAATACCGTGATGAAAGGCAACGCGAAGAAAGTTCGTCGCCTGTACCACGGCCAGGTGATCGCCGGTTTTGCCGGGGCCACCGCTGACGCCTTCACCCTCTTCGAGCGTTTCGAAGGCCAGCTTGAGAAACATCAAGGCCACCTGGTTCGCGCTGCCGTCGAGCTCGCCAAAGAATGGCGCACCGACCGCTCCCTCAGCCGTCTCGAAGCCATGCTCGCGGTCGCCAACAAAGACGCCTCCCTGATCATCACCGGCAACGGCGACGTGGTCGAACCTGAAGAAGGCTTGATCGCCATGGGTTCCGGTGGCGGTTACGCCCAGGCCGCCGCCAGCGCGCTGCTGAAGAAAACCGATCTGTCGGCTCGCGAAATCGTCGAAACCGCGCTCGGTATCGCCGGCGACATCTGCGTATTCACCAACCACACCTTCACCATTGAGGAGCAGGACCTCGCTGAGTAAGCCTGTTTTGGCCACCACGCCACGGCTTACTTTTGCTTGAGGACCGCCAATTATTATGTCCATGACTCCCCGTGAAATCGTCCACGAACTCAATCGCCACATCATCGGCCAGGACGATGCCAAGCGCGCCGTCGCCATCGCGCTGCGTAACCGCTGGCGCCGGATGCAACTGCCCGAAGAGCTGCGCGTTGAAGTAACTCCCAAGAACATCCTGATGATCGGCCCGACCGGTGTCGGTAAAACCGAGATCGCCCGTCGCCTGGCCAAACTCGCCAACGCGCCGTTCATCAAAGTCGAAGCGACCAAGTTCACCGAAGTCGGTTATGTCGGCCGCGACGTTGAATCGATCATTCGTGACCTGGCTGACGCGGCGATCAAGCTGCTGCGCGAACAGGAAATGACCAAGGTTCGTCACCGCGCCGAAGACGCCGCCGAAGAACGCATCCTTGACGCGCTGCTGCCACCGGCACGCATGGGCTTCAACAATGACGACGCGCCATCGGCCGACTCCAACACCCGTCAGCTGTTCCGCAAGCGCCTGCGTGAAGGTCAGCTGGATGACAAGGAGATCGAAATCGAAGTCGCCGAAATGGCCGGCGTCGATATCTCCGCGCCACCGGGCATGGAAGAAATGACCAACCAGTTGCAGAGCCTGTTCGCCAACATGGGCAAGGGCAAAAAGAAGAACCGCAAGATCAAGGTCAAGGAAGCGCTGAAACTGGTGCGTGACGAAGAAGCCGGTCGCCTGGTCAACGAAGAAGAGTTGAAGGCCAAGGCGCTGGAAGCCGTCGAGCAGCACGGTATCGTGTTCATCGACGAAATCGACAAGGTCGCCAAGCGCGGCAACACCGGTGGCGTCGACGTGTCCCGTGAAGGCGTACAGCGCGACCTGCTGCCGCTGATCGAAGGCTGCACCGTCAACACCAAGCTGGGCATGGTCAAGACCGACCACATCCTGTTCATCGCCTCCGGTGCGTTCCACTTGAGCAAGCCAAGCGACCTGGTGCCGGAGCTGCAAGGTCGTCTGCCAATTCGTGTCGAGCTGAAGGCGCTGACGCCGGAAGACTTCGAACGCATCCTCAGCGAGCCGCACGCGTCGCTCACCGAGCAGTACTGCGCCTTGCTGAAAACCGAAGGCCTGGTCATCGAGTTCCAGCCGGACGGCATCAAGCGCATCGCCGAGATCGCCTGGCAGGTCAACGAGAAGACCGAGAACATCGGTGCCCGTCGCCTGCACACTTTGCTCGAGCGCCTGCTTGAAGAAGTGTCGTTCAGCGCCGGCGACCTGGCCAGCGCCCACGACGACAAGGTGATCCTGATCGACGCCGAGTACGTCAACAGCCACCTCGGTGAATTGGCACAGAACGAAGACCTGTCCCGTTATATTCTGTAAGCCAAACTTGTAGGAGCGAAGCTTGCTCGCGAAATCGGTCATTCATTCAACATACATGTCGACTGAACTGACGCTTTCGCGAGCAAGCTTCGCTCCTACAGGGTTCCATCCATAACGGAACTCAGGCCATGACCCAACTCCCCACCGACATCAAACTGCACAAAGCCTCGAAAACCCTGTCGCTGAAATACGCGTCCGGCGAGGAACATCACCTGCCCGCCGAGTTCTTGCGCGTGCATTCTCCTTCCGCGGAAGTCCAGGGCCACGGCAAACCTATCCTGCAATTTGGCAAGATCGGCGTAGGCCTGATCAAGGTAGAACCGGCCGGTCAGTACGCACTGAAATTGACCTTCGACGACGGCCACGACAGCGGCCTGTTCACCTGGGAATATCTGTACCAGTTGGGCGTGCGTCAGGAGGACCTTTGGAACGATTATCTTGGCGAACTGAAAGCCGCCGGAAAAACCCGCGATCCGAATGAATCCATCGTCAAGCTGATGCTCTAGGTCAAGCCTCTTGCTCTTTAGAGGGCATTTTCTAATTCCATCTGTTTGAATGCTCCGCTTCTGGGTCAATGATTGGCCCGCTTGCGAAAAAAATTAAACTCGGGTAACCAATGGAGCTGGCAAGTTCCCTGCAGTGCTCTCTGCCGTAAAAAGCAGCGATGCAGAATTAACGGTCACCCGAGCAGAAGTACCTGGCCTTGGCTGTGTCACTACACAGCTGGACCCAGGTACTCGTCTCAGGACAATGGAGCGTCGTAGATGAGTAACAAGAATAACGATGACTTGAAGTATCAAGCCTCGGAAAACACCTTGGGGCTGAATCCTGTCGTTGGGCTGCGTGGAAAGGATTTATTGGCGTCAGCTCGAATGGTGCTCAGGCAGGCCATCAAACAACCGATTCACAGTGCCAGGCATGTTGCCCATTTCGGCCTTGAACTGAAGAACGTGTTGTTCGGTAAATCGGAGCTTCTACCCACAAGCGATGACCGTCGCTTTGCCGATCCGGCCTGGAGCCAGAACCCGCTCTACAAACGTTATTTGCAAACTTACCTGGCGTGGCGCAAGGAACTCCACGACTGGATCGACGACAGCAATCTGCCGCCCAAAGACGTCAGCCGCGGGCATTTCGTGATCAACCTCATGACCGAAGCCATGGCGCCGACCAACAGTGCGGCCAACCCGGCGGCGGTCAAACGCTTCTTCGAAACGGGTGGTAAAAGCCTGCTCGACGGCCTCTCGCACCTGGCCAAGGATCTGGTGCACAACGGCGGCATGCCGAGCCAGGTCAACATGGGTGCGTTCGAAGTCGGCAAGAGCCTGGGCGTGACCGAAGGCGCGGTGGTGTTCCGCAACGACGTGCTGGAGCTGATCCAGTACCGCCCGATCACCGAGCAGGTGCACGAGCGTCCGCTGCTGGTGGTGCCGCCGCAGATCAACAAGTTCTATGTATTCGACTTGAGCCCGGACAAAAGCCTGGCGCGTTTCTGTCTGCGCAACAACGTGCAGACGTTTATCGTCAGCTGGCGCAACCCGACCAAGGAGCAGCGCGAGTGGGGTCTGTCGACCTACATCGAGGCGCTCAAGGAAGCGGTCGACGTGGTCACCGCGATCACCGGCAGCAAAGACGTGAACATGCTCGGCGCCTGCTCCGGCGGCATCACCTGCACCGCGCTGCTGGGCCACTACGCCGCGATCGGCGAGAAGAAGGTCAACGCCCTGACGTTGCTGGTCAGCGTGCTGGACACCACCCTGGACAGCGACGTGGCCTTGTTCGTCGACGAACAGACCCTCGAAGCCGCCAAGCGCCATTCCTATCAGGCCGGTGTGCTGGAGGGCCGCGACATGGCGAAAGTCTTCGCCTGGATGCGCCCCAACGATTTGATCTGGAACTACTGGGTCAACAACTACCTGCTGGGCAACGAGCCGCCGGTGTTCGACATCCTGTTCTGGAACAACGACACCACACGGTTAACCGCCGCATTCCACGGCGACCTGATCGAAATGTTCAAAAGCAATCCACTGATCCGTCCCGATGCACTGGAAGTGTGCGGTACGCCGATCGATCTGAAGCAGGTCACGGCCGACATCTTTTCCCTGGCCGGCACCAACGACCACATCACTCCGTGGAAGTCCTGCTACAAGTCGGCGCAGTTGTTCGGCGGCAAGGTGGAATTCGTGCTGTCCAGCAGCGGGCATATCCAGAGCATTCTTAACCCGCCGGGCAACCCGAAATCGCGCTACATGACCAGCACGGACATGCCGGTCAAAGCCGAAGAATGGCAAGAAAATTCCACCAAGCACACTGACTCCTGGTGGCTGCACTGGCAGGCCTGGCAGGCCGAGCGTTCGGGCAAGCTGAAGAAATCCCCGGCGAGCCTGGGCAACAAGGTTTACCCGGCAGGCGAGGCGGCGCCAGGCACTTACGTACACGAGCGGTAACCAACACCCCGCCCTCTGTAGGAGCGAAGCTTGCTCGCGAAAGCGGTCATTCATCCAACATGGATGTCGAATGACTTGACGCCTTCGCGAGCAAGCTTCGCTCCTACAGGGGACCGGGATAATTAACCCACAGGGCCTGAAGCATGCCGCAACCGTTCATATTCCGTACTGTCGACCTGGATGGCCAGACCCTCCGCACGGCAGTACGCCCCGGCAAGCCTCACTTGACGCCCTTGCTGATTTTCAACGGCATCGGCGCCAACCTGGAGCTGGTGTTTCCGTTCGTCGCGGCGCTGGACCCGGACCTGGAAGTCATCGCTTTCGATGTACCCGGTGTCGGCGGTTCGTCGACGCCCAATCGGCCGTATCGCTTTCCGGGCCTGGCGAAACTCACGACGCGGATGCTCGACTATCTCGACTACGGGCAAGTCAACGTCATCGGTGTTTCCTGGGGCGGCGCCCTCGCCCAGCAATTCGCGTACGACTATCCCGAGCGCTGCAAGAAACTCGTGCTGGCGGCCACGGCGGCCGGTGCGGTAATGGTGCCGGGCAAACCGAAAGTGTTGTGGATGATGGCCAGCCCACGGCGCTACATCCAGCCGTCTCACGTGATCCGTATTGCGCCAATGATTTATGGCGGTTCGTTCCGTCGCGATCCGACCCTGGCCGCCAGCCATGCCGCCAAGGTTCGCTCGGCAGGCAAACTCGGTTACTACTGGCAGCTGTTCGCCGGACTTGGCTGGACCAGCATTCACTGGCTGCACAAGATCCATCAGCCGACCCTGGTCCTGGCCGGCGACGACGATCCCCTGATTCCGCTGATCAACATGCGTTTGCTCGCCTGGCGAATCCCCAATGCTCAGTTACACATCATCGATGACGGGCACCTGTTCCTGATTACGCGCGCCGAAGCCGTGGCACCGATCATCATGAAATTCCTCGAGGAGGAACGTCAGCGTGCCGTGATGCATCCGCATCCGTCGCCATTGGGCGGTTAACCGGCCCATTGTCGGTCGGCAGGACGCCGCACCGCGCAACAACCCGTAACAGCGTCTATGGTGTTCTGGTTCGATGTGTTTGTATTTGGCCTGAAAGACGAAGGAGTGTTGACACATGCGCGACAAACCAGCGAGGGACTTTTTGCCCACACCCGCCGCGTTCATCAATGCACAGAGTGCGATCACCGGCCTGCGTGGCCGGGATCTGCTGTCGACCCTGCGCAGCGTTGCCGCCCATGGCCTGCGCAACCCGGTGAACAGCGCACGACATGCCTTGAAACTGGGCGGCCAACTGGGCCGTGTACTGCTGGGCGAAACCCTGCACCCGACCAACCCGCAGGACAATCGTTTTGCCGACCCTGCGTGGAGTCTCAACCCGTTTTATCGCCGCAGCTTGCAGGCCTACCTGAGCTGGCAGAAGCAGGTCAAAAGCTGGATCGACGAGAGCAACATGAGCCCCGACGATCGCGCTCGTGCCCACTTTGCGTTCGCCTTGCTCAATGACGCCGTGGCGCCGTCCAACACCCTGCTCAATCCGCTGGCGATCAAGGAGATCTTCAACTCCGGCGGCAACAGCCTGGTGCGCGGCATCAGCCATCTGCTCGACGACTTCCTGCACAACGATGGCTTACCCAGACAAGTCACCAAGCACTCTTTCGAGGTCGGCAAAACGGTCGCCACCACCACCGGTTCCGTGGTGTTTCGCAATGAGCTGCTGGAGCTGATCCAGTACAAGCCGATGAGCGAAAAGCAGTATTCAAAGCCGCTGCTGGTGGTGCCGCCGCAGATCAACAAGTACTACATTTTCGACCTGAGCCCGCACAACAGCTTCGTCCAGTTCGCCCTGAAAAACGGCCTGCAGACGTTCATGATCAGCTGGCGCAATCCGGACGTGCGGCACCGCGAATGGGGCCTGTCGTCCTACGTCGAAGCGGTGGAGGAAGCGATGAACGTCTGCCGGGCGATCACCGGCGCTCGCGAGGTCAACCTGATGGGCGCTTGCGCCGGCGGGATGACCATCGCCGCGCTGCAAGGCCACTTGCAGGCGAAGCGGCAACTGCGGCGGGTGTCCAGCGCGACGTACCTGGTGAGCCTGCTCGACAGCCAGATGGACAGCCCGGCCACGCTTTTCGCCGATGAACAGACCCTGGAAGCGGCCAAGCGTCGTTCGTATCAGAAAGGTGTGCTGGACGGCCGCGACATGGCCAAGGTATTTGCCTGGATGCGCCCCAACGATTTGATCTGGAGCTATTTCGTCAACAATTACCTGCTGGGCAAAGAGCCGCCAGCGTTCGACATTCTCTACTGGAACAACGACAACACGCGCCTGCCGGCAGCCTTGCATGGCGACCTCCTGGACTTCTTCAAGCACAACCCGCTGGGTCATCCGGGCGGTCTGGAAGTGTGCGGCACGCCGATCGACTTGCAGAAAGTCAACGTCGACAGCTTCAGCGTAGCCGGCATCAACGACCACATCACGCCGTGGGATGCGGTGTATCGCTCGACGCTGCTGCTGGGTGGCGAACGACGCTTCGTGCTGTCCAACAGCGGTCATGTGCAGAGCATCCTCAACCCGCCATCGAACCCGAAAGCCAACTTCGTCGAGGGCACGAAACTGAGCAGCGACCCTCGGGCCTGGTATTACGACGCCAAGCAAGTCGACGGTAGCTGGTGGACACAGTGGCTGGGCTGGATTCAGGAGCGCTCGGGGGCGCAAAAAGAAACCCACATGACCCTCGGCAACCAGAACTATCCACCGCTGGAGGCGGCACCCGGCACTTACGTACGCGTGCGCTGACTGACAACGAACCACGGCACACGACTGCCGTGGCATGACTCGACCATTAAGAAGACTGGATGAAAACCCGCGACCGGATCCTCGAATGTGCCCTGCAATTGTTCAATCAGAAGGGTGAACCGAACGTTTCGACCATGGAAGTTGCCAACGAAATGGGCATCAGCCCAGGCAACCTCTACTACCACTTCCACGGCAAGGAACCGTTGATTCTCGGATTGTTCGAGCGTTTCCAGTCCGAGCTTGCGCCACTGCTTGATCCTCCGGCCGATGTGGAGTTGGCACCAGAGGACTACTGGCTGTTCCTGCACTTAATCGTCGAACGGCTGGCCCATTACCGGTTTCTGTTTCAGGACCTGTCGAACCTGGCCGGGCGCTTGCCGAAACTGGCCAAGGGCATCCGCAATCTGCTCAATGCACTGAAGCGCACGCTGGCTTCATTGTTGGCACGATTGAAGGCTCAGGGGCAGTTGGTCAGCGATACGCAAGCGCTGGGGCAGTTGGTGGAGCAGATCACCATGACGCTGCTGTTCTCGCTGGACTATCAGCGGATTCTTGATCGCGAGGGGGAAGTCAGGTTGGTGGTGTATCAGATCATGATGCTGGTGGCGCCGCATTTGCTGCCGCCGATCAAGGTGGCGACGGAGCAGTTGGCCCTCCAATACCTGGAAGAACACGAATAACCCCTGAACACCGTCGCCCCCTGTGGGAGCTAGCCTGCTAGCGATAGCGATTTATCCGTCGACATTGTTGTTTACTGATGAACCGCTATCGCTAGCAGGCTAGCTCCCACAGGGGGCCGCCGTGTGTGCAGAACCGTGCACAAACAAAAAACGCCCGACCTTTGCAGGCCGGGCGTTTTCTTGAGCCCTGAAAATCAGGACTGACTGGTTGGCGTCGATGGAGCTGGCGCGGCAATCGGGGTTACAGCAGGAGTCGGCGCGGTAGCAGAGTTCGATGTGCTGACCGGAGTCGACGAGGTTGCCGGTTTGGCGGCAGCCACTGCTGGTTTTGGTGCGGCAGCTTTAGGCGCGGCCGGCTTTTTCACTGCCGGCTTCTTCGCTGCGGCCGGTTTGGCTGCGGCTTTGGCGGCGACCGATTTGACCGCTGCCTTGGCTGCTGCAGGTTTAGCGGCGGCAGTTTTAGTAGCGGACTTGGCTGCGGACGCGACTTTCGACGCGGCTTTAGCTACCGGTTTAGCGGCAGCTTTTGCCAGCGGCTTGGCAGCAGTTTTTGCCGCTGCGGTTTTCGCTACGACAGGCGCCACCTTGGCACCGGTGAGTTTTTCGATTTGCTTGGTCAGGGTATCGACCTTGCTGTGCAGCGCTTTCACTTCATTGCGGCTCGGTACACCCAGGCGCGAAATGGCGCTGTTCAGGCGCTTGTCGAAAGCCCCTTCCAGCTCATCCCACTTGCCCAGCGCACGATCTTTCACGCCGCTGATGCGCGACTTGGCCGACGAAGCGGAATCCTTGACGTCATCGACTTTCTTGCCGACAGCGCTCTTGGTGAGCTTCTCGGCTTTCTCGCCGTCTTTAACCAATGTATCGAAGAGCTTGCTGCCGTCAGTGTCGATCTTCGAGTACACGCCTAAACCAGCCAGCCAGATTTTGCGGGAGTAGTCTTCGACTTTCCCGATCCAAGAGCTGCCTTCTTTTTCGGTGTTCTTTTTACCAGCCATCCCGTTCTCCTTAAGATTTACGCGCGACGCGTTCGAGCAATGCCGTCAGCTCATCGAGCTTAGCAGAGAGTGTCTCAACGTCATGTTTAGACGGAATGCCGATACGATTCAAGGCACTTGCGACACGCGAGTCAAAAGCCTTCTCGACCTTGTCGAGTTGAAGTTCGACCTTGGCTTTGAATGTGCTCACCTCACTCTTGGCTTCATCAATCTCTGTGTTAGCGGCTTCAAGTTTCTCGGCAACTACTTCTTTGCCTTTTTTTTCAACAGCTTGACCCGCGACGATCAACTCTTGAAAGTACTCGTTGCCCTCTTGGCCGACCCTGGTGTAGGCCCCCAGGCCTGCCAGCCAGATCTTGCGGGCGTAAGATTTAACGTCGCTCAGAGCAGTCGTCGAAGCGTCGATTTTTTTCTTCAAAATAACTTTGGCCATGGTGCACCTCACGCGCAGAAGGTTTGAGGAACTGCCCGCGAAAGTGTCGGGCTCAGGCACAAAGTAGGGAGAAAAATTAGAAACGGCACCCTAACAACTGACATAAACGTTTGGGTACAACGCTCCCACAGGAATTGCATTCACAAATCCACTGCCGGTCAAGCCAACGCTTTATCGAGGGCCTTCTCGATTTCCGATTTGATGGTGCCGCTCATGGCCGACATCAACAGGCCCAGTTCGACATCGACCTTGATCGAGTCCTCGCTCACATGCACTGCGCCTTTAACGCCGGAACGTTTGAGATTCAGGGTGTCACCGGACCACTGCGGTTCCAGACCATATTGATCGGACAGCTTTTGCGCCAACTTGTCGGCCTTCTCGCGGGCCGCTTCCTTGCCCAGGCCGTGGGCACGCTCAACACTAATACGGGCCATCGAATGACTCCTGCTTTATGAATACTTTCCTGAAGCATCTTGACCGCTGCTGCGGCAAAACGTCCCGGTGGTTACCTATCTTACCTGCAGCCTTGCCAAGACAAAGCAGGCCACCGGGATTAGAATGTCCCGCATTCTCTTTTGGTGACAGCGATATGACTGATCAGCGCAAAGGCAGCGATGCCGAACCCACCACTCACTTCGGCTTCAAAAACGTTCCGGAAAGCCAGAAAGCGGAAAAAGTCGCTGAGGTTTTCCACTCGGTAGCCGCCAAGTACGACTTGATGAACGACCTCCTGTCGGGCGGCATGCACCGTTTGTGGAAGCGTTTCGCGATCGAGCTGTCGGGCGTTCGCACCGGTAACCGCGTGCTGGACATCGCCGGCGGTACCGGTGACCTGACCAAGAAGTTCTCGCACCTCGTTGGCCCGACCGGCCAGGTGGTGTTGGCCGACATCAACGAATCCATGCTCAAGGTCGGTCGTGACCGCCTGCTGGATCTGGGTGTGGCCGGCAACGTCGAGTTCGTTCAGGCCGACGCTGAAAAACTGCCGTTCCCGGACAACCATTTCGACTGCGTGACCATCGCCTTCGGCCTGCGCAACGTGACGCATAAAGAAGACGCCCTGCGTTCGATGCTGCGCGTGCTGAAACCGGGCGGTCGTTTGCTGGTGCTGGAATTCTCCAAGCCGACCAACGCGCTGATGTCCAAAGCCTATGACGCCTACTCGTTCGCCTTCATGCCGTTGATGGGCAAGCTGATCACCAACGACTCGGAAAGCTATCGATACCTGGCCGAATCGATCCGCATGCACCCGAATCAGGAAACCCTGAAGTCGATGATGGTCGAGGCCGGTTTCGACCGCGTGACCTACCACAACATGACCGCAGGCATCGTCGCCCTGCACCGCGGTATCAAACCCTGATGTTGCTGGCCGGCCTGCTCGCCAGCGTTGAACTCGGTCTGAACCGGGTGCTGCGTCTCGACAGCACGGCGCTGCCGAGGCTGGCGCATTTGAGCGGCAAGGTGATTGCCGTCGACTGCCGCAGCCCGGCGTTGCAGCTATTCATCCTGCCCAGCGACGAAGGCCTGATGCTGGCGTCTCACTGGGAAACCGGCGCCGACTGCACCTTGCGGGCACCGGCCTCCAGCCTGCTGAAACTGGCCATGAGCAAGGACAAGACTTCGGTCCTGCATGCTCCCGAAGTCGAACTCGACGGCGACAGCGGCGTGCTGCTGGAACTGGCGGCGATCCTTCAGGACCTTGAGCTGGACTGGGAGTACGAACTCTCGCGCTGGCTGGGACCGGTCGCCACGCAACTGGTCGGCGGTCACCTGCGCAGCCGCGCACGCTGGTATCAGCAAGGGTTCGCCAGCCTCAATCAGAATCTTGGCGAATACCTGGCCGAAGAATCGCGCACCCTCGTCGGTCAGCGCGAAGCTGAAGCCCGTTTCAATGAACTGGACCAGATCAAACTCGATCTGGACCGTCTCGAGGCGCGCTTCGAGCGCCTTTCCCGATCCCTCGACCCAAGCGATAACGCATGAAGCTGCTTGCCGCCCGCCGTTTGTTGCGCATACAGCGCGTTGTGATTCGCTACCGCCTCGATGACCTGCTGTTCGCCCTGCCATTGCCCTGGTTTCTGCTGGCGCTGCGCTACGCCTTACCGTGGCGCTGGTTCCCACGCAAGACGCTGGACCTGAGCCGTGGCGCACGATTGCGTTTGGCGTTGCAGGACCTGGGACCGATTTTCATCAAGTTCGGCCAAATCCTGTCCACCCGCCGCGACTTGTTGCCTGAAGACATCGCTGATGAGCTGATGAAGCTGCAGGACCGCGTGCCGCCGTTCGACTCGCAAGTGTCGATCAAGCTGATTGAAGAGCAGCTCGGCAAAAAGATCAGTGAAGTGTTCAGCCGCTTCGACGTCGAGCCACTGGCCTCGGCCTCCGTGGCGCAGGTGCATGCCGCGCAGCTGAAAACCGGTGAAGAAGTGGTGGTCAAGGTCATCCGCCCGGGCCTCAAACCGATCATCGCGCAGGATCTCGCGTGGCTGTTCATCCTCGCCCGCGCCGCCGAAAAGCTCTCGGCCGACGCGCGCCTGCTGCACCCGGTGGACGTGGTACTGGACTACGAAAAAACCATCTACGACGAACTCGACCTGCTGCGCGAAGCGGCCAACGCCAGCCAGTTGAAGCGCAACTTCGACGGCTCGGAGCTGCTCTACGTGCCGCAAGTCTATTGGGACTGGTGCCGACCGAAAGTGCTGGTGATGGAGCGCATCTACGGGATTCAGGTCACCGACCTCGCGACCCTGGCCGACCAGCGCACCGACATGAAAATGCTCGCCGAACGCGGGGTGGAAATCTTCTTCACCCAAGTGTTCCGCGATAGCTTCTTCCACGCCGACATGCACCCCGGCAACATTTTCGTCAGCACCGTGAACCCGTGGAGCCCGCAGTACATTGCGATCGACTGCGGCATCGTCGGCAGCCTGACCCCGGAAGATCAGGATTACCTGGCGCGCAACCTGTTCGCGTTCTTCAAGCGTGATTACCGTCGTGTCGCGCAGCTGCACATCGATTCGGGCTGGGTGCCGGCGGAAACCAAACTCAACGAATTCGAAGCGGCGATCCGCACCGTGTGCGAGCCAATCTTCGAAAAACCGTTAAAAGATATTTCCTTCGGCCAGGTGCTGATGCGCCTGTTCCAGACCGCTCGACGCTTCAACATGGAAGTGCAACCCCAGCTGGTTCTGCTGCAAAAAACCCTGTTGAACATCGAAGGCCTGGGCCGTCAGCTGTATCCGGACCTCGATTTGTGGAACACCGCCCAGCCGTTCCTCGAACGCTGGATGCGCGAACGCGTCAGCCCCAAAGCCTTGATCGGCAACGTGCAGAGCCAATTCGAACAACTGCCGCACCTGGCCAACATGGCCCGCGACCTGCTTGAGCGCATGTCCCAACCGCACGCTTACGACCCACCGCCGCCGTGGCACCGGCGCAAGGACGACTGGTTCATGCGCTTGCTCGGCTCTGCGCACCTGGCAGGCGGCACGATACTCGCGGCCGGTGGGCCGTTGAACGAACTGGGCCATTGGCCGGCCGGCATCATGGTGGCCGTCGGTTTGTATCTGGTCGTTCGCCGATAGCCAGCGCCCCCGCACGCTGGCACACTGTTTCAACGCTTGGGTTCTACTCATGTAGTGTGGAACCCGCTGTCGGAGTCGAAGATGAAAAACTGGCTGGACGAGATCAAGTGGGACGCTGATGGCCTGGTGCCGGCGATTGCCCAGGATCACAAGACCGGGCGCGTCCTGATGATGGCCTGGATGAACCGCGAAGCACTGGAACTGAGCGCTGCCGAAAACCGTGCCATTTACTGGTCACGTTCCCGTGGCAAGCTGTGGCGCAAGGGCGAAGAGTCCGGCCACGTGCAAACACTGCATGAGATGCGCCTGGACTGTGACGCCGACGTGATCATCCTGATGGTCGAGCAGATCGGCGATATCGCCTGCCATACCGGCCGTCAGAGCTGCTTCTACCGCGTCTTCGAGAACGGCGACTGGAAAACCGTCGACCCGGTTCTGAAAGACCCGCACGCTATCTATTCCGCAGGACACACCCATGAGTGACACTCTGACCCGTCTGGCCGAGGTGCTGGAAGAGCGCAAAGGCGCCGCCGCCGACAGCTCGTATGTCGCCAGCCTGTACCACAAGGGCTTGAACAAGATTCTGGAAAAAGTCGGCGAAGAGTCGGTCGAAACCATTATTGCCGCCAAGGATGCCGCCATCAGCGGTGACTGCAGCGATGTGATCTACGAGACCGCCGATTTGTGGTTCCACAGCATGGTCATGCTCGCCCAACTGGGACAGCATCCGCAGGCTGTGCTCGATGAACTGGACCGTCGTTTCGGTCTGTCCGGACACGCCGAGAAAGCCTCGCGCCCGTCCGCCTGAACAACTATTAGAGAGGAGCAGCAACATGGGCATTTTTGACTGGAAACACTGGATCGTCATCCTGGTTGTTGTCGTTTTGGTGTTCGGCACCAAGAAACTGAAAAACCTCGGCACTGACGTGGGCGAATCGATCAAGGGCTTCAAGAAAGCCATGAACGACGACGAAAAACCGGCTGATCCGACTGTTACCCCGGCACAACCGGTGCCACCGGTTCAGCCACAGACCACGCAGTCCGTGAACCAGCCGCACACCATCGACGTGCAGGCGCAAAAGGTCGAAGAGCCGATCCGCAAAGACGTGTGAGCACTGACTAATGTTTGGTATCAGCTTCTCTGAACTGCTGCTCGTCGGCCTCATCGCCCTGCTGGTGCTGGGTCCCGAGCGTCTGCCGGGTGCTGCGCGCACCGCCGGCCTGTGGGTCGGTCGTCTGAAGCGCAGCTTCAACGCGATCAAACAGGAAGTTGAACGTGAAATCGGTGCCGACGAGATTCGTCGGCAACTGCACAACGAGCACATTCTGTCGCTGGAACAGGAGGCGCGGAAGATTTTCACGCCGACCCAGCAGGAAGCCACACCGGTTCAGCCGGTTGAGCCGGTCGCGGAGCAGACGATTCATGCTCCTGCCGCCGTGCCTGCACCGGCGGCCACAGAGCCTACGCCCGTCGTTGCAGCGCCACCGGTTGAACCTGCCACGCCTGCGGCTGCGCCTGTTGCGCCGGCCCCTCATGACCCAACACTGGCGCCGCGAGCCCCATGAGCGATCTTCCTGAAAATGACCAGCACATGCCGCTGGTTTCGCACCTCACCGAGTTGCGTACCCGCCTGCTGCGCTGTGTAGCGGCGATCTTCATTATCTTCGCCGGGTTGTTCGCCTTCACCCAGCAGATCTACACCTTCGTCTCGACGCCGCTTCGCCAGTATCTGCCCGTGGGCGCGACGATGATCGCCACTGACGTGTCGTCGCCGTTCCTGACACCGTTAAAGCTGACCATGATGGTGTCGCTGTTCCTGGCGATCCCGGTGATCCTGCATCAGATCTGGGGCTTCATCGCGCCGGGTCTGTACAAGCATGAAAAACGCATCGCCGTGCCTTTGCTGGTATCGAGCATCATGCTGTTCTACGCCGGCATGGCCTTCGCCTATTACCTGGTGTTCCCGCTGATCTTCAAATTCTTCGCCGCCGCCACCCCGGCCGGCGTGGAAATGATGACCGACATCAGCAGCTACCTCGACTTCGTCATGACGCTGTTCTTCGCCTTCGGCGTGGCGTTCGAGATCCCGGTGGCCGTGGTGCTGCTGGTGTGGATCGGCGTGGTCGACGTCAAATACCTGAAGAAAATCCGCCCGTACGTGATCATCGGCTGCTTCGTGGTCGGCATGATCCTGACGCCGCCGGACATCTTCTCGCAGACGCTGTTGGCGGTACCGATGTGGCTGTTGTTCGAGATCGGCATCCTGTTCGGCGGCCTGATCAGCAAGCGCGGCGAACATCCCGACGACCAGCCGGCTGACGACCACAACGACCAGCCGCCAGCGACCCAGCCGTGAACCTGCTGCTCCTCGAAGAGGCCGACTTCATTGCGGCCGACCGGGTGATCCTGCGGGATCGCCGGCTGACTCACATGCAGGAAGTTCATCGATCCGTGGTCGGCGACAGTTTGCGGGTCGGGCGTATCGGTGGGCTGATGGGCTCGGCCGAGTTGCTGCGTCTGGACGCCGATGAAGCCGAATTGCGCGTCACGCTCGACCAGCCGCCACCGGCCAAGCTGCCACTGACGCTGGTGCTGGCCCTGCCACGGCCGAAAATGCTGCGCAGGGTGTTTCAGACCGTGGCGGCCATGGGTGTGCCACGAATCATTCTGGTGAACAGCTATCGCGTCGAGAAGAGCTTCTGGCAAACGCCGTTTCTGGAGCCAGAGGCGATTCGCGAGCAACTGATCCTCGGCCTGGAACAGGCCCGGGACAGCGTACTGCCGGAAATCGTCATCGAGAAACGCTTCAAGCCGTTCGTCGAAGACCGTCTGCCGGCCGTTACCGAAGGCACTCTCGGCCTCGTCGGCCACCCTGGTAACTACCCGCCCTGCCCCCGGGGTCTGGACGAACCGGTAACCCTGGCCATCGGCCCCGAAGGCGGCTGGATCCCTTACGAAATCGACCTGCTGGCCAAGTCCGGTCTGCAACCGGTACAACTCGGCGAACGCATCTTACGCGTCGAAACCGCCGTCACTGCGTTGCTCGCCCGCCTCTTTTAAGGTCAAACACGGTCCACTGTGGCGAGGGGGCTTGTCGGAACGCCGCATCGCCCCGTTTGGGCGCTAAGCGGCCACCGCTTTTTTCCTGCAAAACCGTATCTGCCTATTTGCGACTGCTTCGCAGCCGAACGGGGCGGTGCGGCGGTCCGACAAGTCCCCTCGCCACAGGTATTTACTCGCCTGAACATTGCGTTGCGCCTACAGATTAGTCGTCGCCTGCCGATACAGTTCCCATAAAACCAATGAGTGTCCGAGGGAGTAGCAGCATGTACCGTTGGCTAGCCGAGAATCTGGGAAACGTAAGCGTCAATCGCAAACTGGGGATCGGCTTCGGTCTGGTGCTGCTGCTAACCTTGCTGATCACCTTTACAGGCTGGACCGGCCTGACGGGCGTGATGAGCCGTGGTGACAAGCTCGGGTTCATCGCCAGTCTCAATGACCTGACCAAAGACCTGCGCCTGGCCCGCATGGACTACGACATGCGCCGCGGAGAACAAGGCCCGGCCGCCGTCAACGACCTGCTGAGCCGACTCGACGCCGGCCTGCAAACCGCGCGCAAATTGATCGAACAGCCTTCTGACGTGGCGATGATCGACCAGCAACTCGCCGCCGTCGGCCAGTACAAGCAAGCCTTCATCGCGATGACCCAGGCCGGCGCCACCCGCGAAGACGCCCGCAGCAAACTGGGCGCGACCGCCGACAACGCAGTGGCCCGCGTCGCCGAGGTCGAAAAATCCATGCTGCAAGGCGACAGCGTCGCCGATTTCAACAGTGTGATCGACCTGAGCAAGCTGATTCAGCAGGCCCGCTTCCAGGTTCGCGGCTACACCTACAGCGGCAAGACCGAGGCCGAGCAACCGGCGCTGGACGCCATCGACAACGCCCTGAAGAACCTCGAAAGCCTGCCGTCCAAACTGCCGGAGCAGCACATCGCCAACCTGCAACAGGCCACCGATTCGCTCAAAGCCTACCGCGCCGCCGTCAGCCAGTTCCGCGACTCCCAGGTTGCCAGCGCCGCCGCCCTCAAACGCATGGCCGAGCAAGGCGAGATCCTGCTCGACGTCAGCAAAAAACTCACCGTTTCGCAAACCATCGTCCGGGACACCGACGCTGCGCACGCCAAGAACCTGCTGCTGATGGCCACCGTTCTGGCCGTGGCGTTTGGCTTGCTGGCGGCATGGGCAATCACTCGCCAGATCGTGGTTCCGTTGAACCAGACCCTCAAAGTGGCCGAGCGCGTGGCCGCTGGCGATCTTACGCAAAACCTTGTTTCCGAGCGTCGCGACGAATTGGGCCAGCTCCAGCGCGCCATGCAGAGCATGACCCTGGGCCTGCGCGAACTGATCGGTGGCATCAGCGATGGCGTCACGCAAATCGCCAGCGCCGCCGAAGAGTTGTCGGCCGTGACCGAGCAGACCAGCGCCGGGGTCAACAGCCAGAAGGTCGAGACCGACCAGGTGGCGACCGCAATGAACGAAATGACCGCCACCGTGCAGGAAGTCGCGCGTAACGCCGAAGAAGCCTCTGAAGCCGCCGTTGCCGCCGATCAACAGGCTCGCGAAGGCGACAAAGTGGTCGGCGAAGCCATCGCCCAGATCGAGCGCCTGGCCCTCGAAGTCGGTAATTCCACCGCGGCCATGGGCGATCTCAAACGCGAGAGCGACAAAATCGGCAGCGTGCTCGACGTGATCAAATCCGTGGCCCAACAAACCAACCTGTTGGCACTCAACGCTGCGATTGAGGCCGCCCGTGCCGGTGAAGCCGGACGCGGTTTCGCGGTGGTCGCCGACGAAGTCCGCAGCCTGGCCCAGCGCACCCAGAAGTCCACCGAGGAAATCGAAGAGCTGATCGTCGGCCTGCAAACCGGCACCCAGCAAGTGGCAACCATCATGGACAACAGCCGCAGCCTGACCGACAGCAGCGTCGAACTGACCCGCCGCGCCGGCAGCTCGCTGGAAAGCATCACCCGCACCGTGTCGGCGATTCAGTCGATGAACCAGCAGATCGCTGCGGCGGCCGAGCAGCAAACCGCGGTGGCCGAGGAGATCAACCGTAGCGTGCTGAACGTGCGCGACGTGTCTGAGCAGACCTCGGCAGCCAGTGAAGAGACCGCGGCCTCCAGCGTTGAACTGGCACGGTTGGGGACGCATCTTCAGATGCTGGTTGGGCGGTTCAAGGTTTGAAACCGAGGTGATGCTTTCGCGGGCAAGCCTCGCTCCTACAGTAATGCTGTTCACTTAAGACAATCATCAGTCGAGCGAGAACCTGTGGCGAGGGGATTCAGCGAAACGTCGCACCGCCCCGTTCGGCTGCGAAGCGGCCCCCTGCGCCCGTTCAGACAGACCGAGTTGTGTGGATTTACGACTGCTTCGCCGGCCCACGAGGGGGCGGGGCGGCTCGCTGTATTCTCCCTCCCCACACACAGGGCCGCCCGTCACTGCACTCGCTTTAGACCGTGGGAAAAGAGCTTTTTTTTGGACTTGGCGGG
>NZ_SISB01000025.1 GCF_004310295.1 Pseudomonas sp. BGI-2
CTCGACCAGCATCTTGGTGAGCTGTTTGAGCAGGCCGTTTTCGCCGATGAGATCTTCGGGCTTTTTGTAATTGGCCAACAGACTGTCGGCCAGTTTAACCAGCTCAGGATCAGGCTTGACTCGTTTGACTCGTTTGGCTCGCTTGGGTTTTGACTCGGTCATTGGATTTCCTTGGGGTAGGCAGTCTCCTGCCAAATGACCGTTTACACAAAACTAATTACACCCTCTAGCGCTGGTGTCCGGACAGTTCCGCAGGGGGTTCGAACCCTCCCGCTCCCTCCAAATTTTAATCCGGCGTGATGACTTCATCGCCCGGATCGCGCTTCAGCTCAGCCAAACTCTCATTCCGAAACATCCGCGCCACGTTTTCGCTGATCTGCACTTTGTGGCGCGGGCTTTCCATCGCCTGGTAGGACAGTGTCGGCCCGAGCGCATGAGCGTTCAGAATCAGGTTCTGCACGGCCTCGTTGATTTCCTCGATGCCGTTCCAGACCATCAGCTCATCAAGCTTCTGCCGGGTACCGAGCTGCACCCGGTGTCGCAGCTCCTTTTCGTCGTACTGGATACGCTTCTCGGCAGCCTTCGCCGATCGCTCTTGTCCACTCTTGGCCATGACCAACCTCTTCTATGCCACTGGCCGGCAGCGCCAACCAGGTTTGTCGTTTGCGTTGTTGGGTGCGAAAACGCCTCATGCTGCTACCTTGACCTGATTCCAGGCTCCAACCGCTTCAAAAATCCGCGCTGCGTGAGCCTCGTCGAGCGATAAAGAAGATATTGCTTAACCCGAACCCTAATCATGCGGTAACCGTCACTCCTAACGTACCCGGCGATCTGGCCGACTTTCACTCGACCGCGAGTCTGGATCTTTCGAGTGAAATTACCGGTTTCAGGGTCATAATTGAGATCCTCCACCGCCTGAGCCTGAGTCAGTTCGCTCATAGCGAATCCGCCATTTTGCGAAGCGCCTGCCTCTACTCGGTCTGGCGGCTGGTGCGGCGCTCGTGAGGCCGTCCCCAGCAGCGCCATCGCAACAACGACTTGCCGCCGCGCAGATCGCCCGCATTCAAGAGCGAATCGATACGATCGGCTTCGGCATCGACATCGGCGAGGCGACCGAAGAGGACGAGGCTGAGCAAGCCGCGCTACTGGTCAACCTCAAGGCGTGGAAGACCTACAAGTTCGCACTGGGCAAGGTGACTGTTCAGCCGACCTGGTACGCCGCGCCGGTTTGGCCTGTTGAGCCGGTAGTGCCGGTCATCGTGGCGGACCCGCAAAGTTTAGGCGCCGACCTGATCTGACGCGCCACAGCAGCACAACGCAACCCGCCATCGAGCGGGATTTTTTTGCCTGGAGAAATGTGATGTCTATTACCGAGAAAGACCGCGACATACTCGCGCGTACGCTGTGGGGCGAGGCTCGCGGCGAAAGCCTGGCCGGTCAGATTGCTGTGGTCTGGACGATTCGCAACCGTATGAACGACGGCAAGACCAAGTCGTGGTGGGGCGAGGGCTATACCGATGTCTGCCAGGCGACGTATCAGTTCAGCTGCTGGAACAAGAGCGACCCGAATTACGCGTTCCTGATCGGCATCAAACAGATCCAGTTCCTCGAGTTGGCGCAAGCGCGCATCGCCGCTGACCAAGTGATCGACGGAAAGGTGCCGGATCCCACTGGTGGTGCCACACACTATTACGCCATCGCCATGAAGAAGGCACCGGCCTGGGCTGCGAAGGCTAGGAAAACGCTTAAGCTTGGCGGTCACGTGTTCTTCAAGGATGTGCCGTGATGACGGCGGTGCAGAAATTGATCGGCCTGCTGGTACTTATCGTGGCGCTTATTGCGGGAAGTGCTGTGGCCTCTTGGCGGGTGCAGGACTGGCGTTTCGGTAAACAGCTGGCGGACCAGGCCCGCCTGCACACCGATGATCTTACCGCCATCAGTAACGCCGCTTCGGCCCAGCAACAAGCCGATCTGGATAAGCGCCTCGCCCTCGAGCAGCGACTGTCGGCCAGTGAACAATCCCACTATAAGGAATTGAGCGATGCTCAAAACAACCAAGCTGGCCTGGGCGACCGCCTTGCCACTGCTGATCTGCGGTTGTCAGTCGCTCTCGACACCACGGACTCAGCCTGTGGCCATTCAGTGCCAGCCGGTGCCACCACCGGCGGCGTGGTTCATGGAGGCGCGCGCGCCCGACTTGACCCAGCGCATGCTCAACGAATTATCGGAATCACCGCCGCCGGCGACCAAGGATTGATTGCGCTGGCGGCGTGCCAGGATTACGTGCGTGGAACTCAGCCAGCGTTGCCTTGAGATAGCTCCTGACCAACTCGTGCTACATCATCGGTGCGATTTGAGACTGAGGAGCTTGGGCCGTCCTGGTCTTTCTGTAGTTTTTTGATTCGATTCCGTTCCTTCTCGCGGATAGCTGCGAGAACAGGGTATCCAAAGACTAAACTCACCGGCCAAATGATCACGACACTGATTAAAGCAATGCTGTGAACCAGCCTGTCACCATGCTCAAGTCCCAAAGCCCTAAGTACGCTGTCCAATATCGGGTTTGTTTGTGTGGGCGTATAAGTGCCTTCGATCCAGTTTCGACGGATCTGATTGAGCTGAAAAAACAGGCCGATAAGCAGAGCGAAAACCCACAGTACAAGCAAAAGAGCGCTTACTAATGCGATGTGTCTCATGATTTCCATTTCAATTTCTCCATGGAATGATTTCAAAAAATGAATGAATAATAGTTCTATTCTGGCATTGGAATCAGTTCATTTCCAGCAGTAGTCATCGAGCACTAAGCACTCTGATAGCTTCAGCGCGGCCTTGAGGGTCACGGCTTAGAGCCTTCGAGCGCTCGTAATTCTACGGTCAGCTCAGCAATGTGCTTGTTGTTGGCCATCAGCTCCCAGTTGCTTTTCGTCTCGGTATCGGTGGATCTACGGTTTGAATCTGCGAGGTCAGCCTTGGCGTGCATCTGCACCAGCCCGAAGATGTCTTCGCGGGCCTTGCGCAATTGCAGGGTCAGTTCCTGCACCTCGTTCTCAGTTATGCGCAGGAAGTAGCGACAGGTCTCAAGCTCAGTCGGGCAGCGAAGCCAGTCGCTGTTGTCTTCGATGTCGAGGGGGTCCACGGTTATGCCTTATCGATACTGTTTGGATATACAGTAATCGAGGCTGGCATGATCAGGCGAGGGATCGGCGACGAGCTGTAGGATTTTTGAGTTGTGTTCGGTGGCAGGACGCCGAAGGAGGGGCAAAACGAGCTGAGTTATGGAACGGTTCCATAATAGTTATGGAACACATGCTGAGCGGGGACGATTTCACCAAACCCCAGAAACGACAAAGCCCTAAATAATCAGGGCTTTGTCGGTACAAATATGGCGGAGGCGATGGGATTCGAACTCATGGACCTGTTACAGTCGACGGTTTTCAAGACCGTTGCCTTAAACCACTCGGCCACACCTCCGTTTGCGTTGCGGGCGCCATAATACCTGAATGAAACACACTGTCAAACTCTCTGCATGGCTTGTTACAGAGCGTCTGTTATGATCTTTGCGACTGAACGTTTCAAACCAACAGGAGTGTCGCCATGCGCGAACAGGATTACGCAGTTAATAACAGCGTGCAGGCTGAGCAGCTAGAGGTTAGCCGCGTCCTGCGCAACACATACGGCTTGCTCGCTCTCACCCTCGCATTCAGCGGCGTGATGGCGTTCGTGGCTCAGCAGATGCGTGTCGGCTACCCGAACATTTTCGTGGTGCTGATCGGTTTCTACGGGCTTTTCTTCCTCACCAACAAACTCCGTGACTCGGCCTGGGGCCTGGTGTCGGCATTTGCCCTGACCGGTTTCATGGGTTTCTTGCTCGGCCCGATCCTCAACCGCTACCTGGGCATGCAGGGCGGCGCTGAAGTCGTCAGTTCGGCTTTCGCGATGACCGCGCTGGTGTTCGGTGGTCTGTCGGCGTACGTGCTGATCACCCGCAAGGACATGAGCTTCCTCGGTGGTTTCATCACCGCAGGCTTCTTCGTGCTGCTGGGCGCGACGCTGGCGAGCTTCTTCTTTCAGGTCAGCGGTCTGCAATTGGCGATCAGCGCAGGTTTCGTGCTGTTCTCCTCGGTCTGCATTCTGTTCCAGACCAGCGCCATCATTCATGGCGGCGAGCGTAACTACATCATGGCGACCATCAGCCTGTATGTATCGATCTACAACCTGTTTATCAGCTTGTTGCAGATCCTCGGCATCATGAGCCGCGATGATTAATCGGCAGCCTTGAGTAAAAAACCCGCTTAGGCGGGTTTTTTATTGCCTGAAATTCAGCGTCATTCCGTGATGATAATGCTGCCATCGGCCTGCTGGCGGTAGATGGTATAGGGCAGGAGCAAGGTATCGAGGGCGCCGGAAATGACCACGTCGATGAGGACAATGGCCGGAGCATTGTCATGCTCCTGCGCATCCCGTCCTTTTTCGAGGGGAGCATTGAGCATGCAGAAATCGTAGGTCACGCCGCTGTAGATACGGGGCACTGCGCCGCAGTAACTTTTGTGATCCTTGAGACTCTTCGCCGCCACTTCGTCACCGCGAACCACTGTTTGTACCGTGCCGCAACCCGCGAGCATCAGCGCCGCGAGAACTATTGCCTGAGTTTTCATACCGCCAATCCTTCGCCGGAAAACTGTCAATTTACGCGCTTCCAATCAAAACCGCACTCATGCCATCGGTGGCAATCGGCGTTTGACCGGAGTCTTCTTGACGATGGCGGTGTTGGTTTCAGCGTGGCTGTTGAGGCGGTCGAGCAGGGTGTCCAGCTGTTCCATCGAGCGCACATGCAGGCGCGCAATGAAGCAGTCGTCGCCGGTGACTTTGTCGCACTCGGTAAATTCGGGGATCGCCTGAATCTGCCGCTCGACTTCCTGTAACTGGCCCGGCAGCGGGCGGATGCGCACGATGGCCTGGAGTTGATAGCCGAAGTACTTGGGATCAATCTCGACGGTGTAGCCCTTGAGCACGCCACGCTCTTCGAGTCGACGCAGGCGTTCGGCAACGCTGGGTGAGGACAGGCCGCTGATCTGCGCTAAAGCCTTGAGCGAGCGGCGTGAGTCTTCCATCAATGCGCTGATCAGCACTTGGTCGATGTCGTCGGTCATGGCAAATCCCCTGTTAGGCAGTTGACGGAATACGCCTTGATAAAAAAGGCAAAAACCGAGTTTAGCCTGCTTTTTGCGCTGGAGAAGCCCTTGGGCGGATTGGCATAATCTGGGCTCAATCACGGGAGTCTGATGATGGACAACACACTACGTCGCGGTTCATTCGAAATGAGCGCCGCCATGCTGATCTCCGGGACCATCGGTTGGTTCGTGCTGGTGTCCAGACAACCGGTGCTGGACGTGGTGTTCTGGCGGTGCGTGTTCGGCGCCGGCACGTTGTTGTTGATCTGCGCGGCCTTCGGCTTTCTGCGCCCGGGCATTCTGACCCGCACCACGTTTCTGCTGGCGGTGCTCAGCGGTGTAGCGATTGTCGGCAATTGGGTGCTGTTGTTCGCCTCTTATTCCCGTGCCTCGATTGCCATCGGCACCGCGGTCTATAACGTTCAACCGTTCATGCTGGTCGGTTTGGCGGCGCTGTTTCTTGGCGAGAAAATCACGCTGCAAAAGCTGTTCTGGCTGGGCATTTCGTTTCTCGGGATGCTGGCCATTGTCAGCGCGCATGGCGAGCAGGGCGCGGGTGGCAACGATTACCTGATGGGTATCGGCTTGGCCTTGGGGGCAGCGTTTCTGTACGCGATTGCGGCGTTGATCATCAAACACCTGACCGGCACGCCACCGCACTTGATTGCCCTGATCCAGGTCAGCACCGGGGTGCTGCTGCTCGCGCCGTTCGCGCACTTTTCGGCATTGCCACAAGCGCCAAGTGCCTGGGCCAGTTTGGTGACGCTGGGCATCGTCCACACCGGTGTGATGTATGTGCTGTTGTACGGCGCGATTCAAAAATTGCCGACGGCGCTGACCGGAGCGTTGTCGTTCATCTACCCGATTGCGGCGATTTTCGTCGACTGGTTCGCCTTCGGTCATCGTCTGGAGCCGTTGCAATGGATCGGTGTTGCCGCAATTCTGCTGGCCGCCGCTGGCATGCAGCAAGGCTGGGGCCTGAAGTTTCGTCGAGCGGTCCCACAATAAGCGGGTGTCAGATGTTCCAGCGCGGCGCAGTTTTTGCCAGTCGCTGGCGCATCTCGCCGATGTTCGAAGCGAACTGCCGGATCAGTAACCGATAGCCGTCCAGCGGCTCGTAGACCGGTGCTTCAAGACCTGAATTGGCCGGCAGATCGAGGGGGCGACTGAGACGCTGTGATGCGCCGGTTTTCAGCGCCCGGGCCATGCCGATCAGTTGAACGCGAATCTGCCGGTGTTCCGCTTTGAAACTCGATTGCAGATGCGCCATGGCGTCGCGGTCGCTGGCATCCGGCCGGGTGTTGCCGAGGATTTCCAGGGTGCTGACGCACATCCGCAAATTGCGCTGGATCGCATCGAGTTCGGTCATGGAAATCTTCACTTCCTTGGACACCGACGGCATCAGCGACCGCAGTTGCACCATCACCGCGTTCAGGCGATTCATGAGCTTCAGGTGTTCGTCATCGGAGACGGGCTGTCCATCGATGATGCGTCCGTAAATCGTCGCGCAATCGCTCAGCGAGTTGGCCAGGTTGTAGCGCCAGGAATAAACCGCATACGACGGCAGGGCGAAGGAAAAAGCCAGGGCCAGGGCCACGCCAATCAGAATATCCACACCGCGCCACAGTCCGTCAGAGATCGGGTTGTCGCCATGCCCGGCGACAATAAACACCGTGATTCCCGCCAATAGCGCCGTGTAACCGCCCTTGCCGATGGCGTGATACGAGAAAACCCCGCACACCACCGACATCACAAAATAGGTCAGCCACGGCATTCCGAGCCAGGCCTGTTGCGCCACCAACAGCAGGCCGATACTCGCGCCGATCAACGTGCCGACGGCGCGCTCGGCGGCTTTTTTACCGATGTTGCCGTGGTGCTGCAAACCGCCGATCACCACCAGCATCGTCACCGACGCCCACTCACCGTGGGGCAGGTTGATGCCGGTGGTCAGCATGATCGATGCCAGCAATCCCAGCGACACGCGGACCGCGTGGATCAGCTTGGCGTAGCGATAGCGCCGATACGGGTCCAGCAACGGACGCAGTAATCGGCGCAGCAGCGGTGGCAGTCGATGGGCTCTGAACGTGTTCAGGCTCGGTGTCCTCAGAAGATGTAATCGGTGGTCAGGAAACTCGAACTGCGTCCGCTGATGATCTCGCTGATGAGTTCTTTGTTGGTTTCCTGGAACTTGGTCGCCACCAGCGTGCGGATCGAAAACACCCGCAGCGCGTCATGCACCGACAGCGTGCCTTCGGCGGAGTTCTTGCGGCCGTTGAACGGGTAGGTGTCCGGGCCGCGCTGGCACTGGGCGTTGAGGTTGATCCGGCCGACCTGATTGGCAAAGGTGTCCACCAGTCGACCGACCGCCACCGGGTTGGTGCCGAAGATACTCAGCTGCTGGCCGAAGTCCGATTCCAGGACGTAGTCGATCACCGTGTCAAGGTGCCGGTAAGGCACGATCGGCACCACCGGGCCGAACTGTTCTTCCTGATAGACGCGCATCTGCGGCGTCACCGGGAACAGCACCGCCGGGTAGAAGAACGACGCCCGCGCTTCACCGCCATTTGGATTCACCACCTTGGCGCCTTTGCTGACCGCATCTGCAACCAGCGAATGCAGGTACTCGACCTTGCTCGCTTCCGGCAACGGCGTCAGCGCAACACCGCTTTCCCACGGCATACCCGGTTTCAGGGTGGCCAGTTTGGCGTTGAATTTCTCGATGAATGACTCGACCACGTCTTCATGAACGAAGAGGATTTTCAGTGCGGTGCACCGCTGACCGTTGAACGACAGCGACCCGGTCAGCGCTTCGTTGACCGCGTTGTCCAGATCGACCTCCGGCAACACGATGCCGGGGTTCTTCGCATCCAGGCCCAGTGCTGCGCGCAAACGGTGCGGTTTCGGGTGGAGTTTTTTCAGGTCGCTGGCGGCTTTGTTGGTGCCGATAAACGCAAAAATATCGATCTTGCCGCTGGCCATCAGCGCGCTGACGGTCTCGCGGCCGCTGCCGTAGATCACGTTGATCACCCCGGCGGGGAAGCTGTCGCGGAAGGCTTCCAGCAGCGGACGAATCAACAACACCCCCAGCTTGGCCGGTTTGAACACCACGGTGTTGCCCATGATCAGCGCCGGAATCAGCGTGGTGAAGGTTTCGTTCAACGGGTAGTTGTAAGGTCCCATGCACAAGGCGACGCCCAATGGAACGCGGCGGATCTGCCCGAGGGTGTCCTGTTCCAGCTCGAAGCGGCTGGAGCGGCGGTCGAGTTCCTTGAGGGCGTTGATGGTGTCGACGATGTAATCACAGGTGCGGTCGAACTCTTTTTCCGAGTCCTTGAGGTTCTTGCCGATCTCCCACATCAATAGCTTGACCACCGCCTCACGCTGTTCGCGCATGTGGCCCAAAAACGTTTCGACGTGCTGGATGCGTTCGGCCACACGCATGGTCGGCCACAAACCCTGGCCCCGGTCATAGGCGCGGACGGCGGCGTCGAGTGCAGTCAATGCGGTTTCCGCGTCGAGCAGCGGCGTGCTGCCGAGGATGACTTGTTCGTCGCCATTTTCGCCGGTCAGGTACACCGGGCTGCGGACCTGGGCGAGGGGGCCGGACCAGGTTTTCAGTTCGCCATCGACCAGGTATTCACGCTGCTCGGTCTGACCGTCGAGGCGGTATTTTTCCGGGATGTCGCTTGAGTCGGGAAACAGGTTGCCAAGGATATGTGCTGTGGTCATGTCGCTACCCCGTCTGGAATGGGTGATGAACTGATGAATCGTTTTAGCAGACCTTGGTCTCGCTTGTCATGACTCATCTCATCGTCTGGCGGCTCAGGGTTTTTGATCGTGGACCTGCCGATGCCTTCGGTCATGCCTCAGAAGCCCCCCTTGTTGGCCCCCAATGCCCTCAACCCGCCCGCGTCGGTGCCTTAGTGTTGACCTGTGCTTGATCACAATAAAAAAGGTGCTCTCCACTGAGGGGCGCCATAGAGAGGACAGCCATTCGGGCCAGTCGAGTCACTGAAAAGCCTAGCCTTTGTTTGGCGTTGGTGGGCGGCGTCTTTGCGGCGCTGCTCAACGGTTGTGGCGATGAGCCGAAAAGCCCGCCGATGCACAGCGAAGCGGCCGACACCATGCCCACCGACGCCGAGCTGGCGCTGATTGCCTTTATGTCCGGCCAGCCCATCCAACAATAAGAACGGCAGGGTGTGATTCATGACGATGGACTTAACACGGCGTCAGTTGCTGCAACGGGCGAGTGTCATTGGCGCCTTCACCGCGCTGGGCTCAACCCCCGCGTTGGCCGAATTCCTGCGCGCACCACGGCTGATCCCTTGGCGCAACTGGTCCGGTGGCCAGAGTTGCCTTCCGGCGGCGCGGCTGGCGCCCAAGACCCTGGAAGAACTGACCCAGGTCATCCGCCAGGCCCCGGGCAAGGTTCGACCGGTGGGCTCGGCGAATCTTTCAGCGCGCTGGTGCCTACCGACGGCACGTTGCTGTCGCTGAGCTATTTTACCGGGCTGCTCGATCACGATCCCCAAACGCTGCAGGCGGAGTTCGCCGCCGGCACGCCGATGTCACGTATGGGCACGCCGCTCAAGGACATCGGCCAGGCCTTGCAGAACATGGCTGACATCGATTACCAGACCCTGGCCGGCGCGATCGCCACCTCGACCCACGGCACCGGAAAAACGTTCAATCCTATTCAGCACACGTCTGCGGCCTGCAACTGGTGAACGCCAATGGCGACGTGCTCGACTGCGACAGCACGCGCCACCCTGGAGTGTTCAACGCGGCGCGAGTGTCGCTCGGCGCGCTCGGTGTGGCCACCAAAGTACGGCTGCAAAACCGCCCGGTATATCGCTTGCGAGAGCGCCAGTGGATCGCCAAGACCGAAGAGCTGCTGGAAGACCTCGACAAGAACACCCAGGAAAACCAGCACTGGGAAATGCTCGTGGTGACCCATTCCGACTACGCCTTGTCTATCGCCCTGAACGAAACCACCGAGCTGGCCACACCACCGATCCCGCCGGATGAGGAGGGTGGCAACGAGTTCGTGACGCTGATCGAGAAAATTGACAAATACGCCAGCGACTTCCCTGACCTGCGCCGCACGATGCTGAACAATTTGCGCCACCTCGCCAGTTTCGATGACCGGGTCGGCGACTCGTTCGACATCTACGCCAATGTGCGCACGGTGCGTTTCAATGAAATGGAATACTCAGTGCCGGCTGAACACGGCCGGGCCTGCTTGCGGGAGATTCTGAAGCTGATTCCGGACAAGGACCTGCGCACCTGGTTTCCCATCGAGTACCGCAACGTCAAAGCCGATAACATACCGTTGAGCATGTTTGAAGGCCGCGACAGTAGTTCGATCTCGGTCCATCAGCATTACCAGATGGATCACCACAATTTCTTCGCCGCCATCGAGCCGATTTTCTGGAAGTACAACGGCCGGCCACATTGGGGCAAGTTGCAAACGCTCAACGCGAAGAACCTGCAACTGTTGCACCCGCGTTGGCATGAATTCATTGAGGTTCGACAGGAACTCGACCCCAGCGGCATATTTCTCAACGCGCATCTATCGTCGATTCTGGGGGTGAGCTGATGGCCGTCAATCGTCATAACTTTCTCATCGGGACTGTCGGTGTCGGGGCCTTGCTCGCGGACGTTAGTGTGTGACTGCGACCGGGCGACCGGGGCGGTCCGTACAGCGACTATTTCCGGGCGCTGAACGATGAGCTTCGCCGCGCCTTCAAGCGCTGGACCGGAATGAGCCCGAGCGCCTTTCGCAACGAAGCTCCCAACCCGATTTAGCTGCTTTTGGTGAGAGGGCTTCTGTGGCGAGGGGGCTTGCCCCTGTTCGGCTGCGAAGCAGTCGTAATGCCGGCGCACGCGGTGTACCTGATGCAATGCGGTGACAGGTTTTGGGGCCGCTTCGCAGCCCAACGGGGGCAAGTCCCCTCACCACAGGGGACGGTGTTCAGCCTCTCGCATGCGCAGGTCTCGTTAATGCCGAAGCCACACAAACCCCCGTGCTCCGGTTAAACTCCGCGCTCTTTTTAAGGAGTTCATATGAGTTACTACCAGCCGGGCATTCTCGCCACCCCCGTTCCGCCTCAAGCCCGTCATATGTTCTTCGCCCTCGAATCCGCCGATGCACTACCGGCCGCGCTCGACAACCTGATGCAACTGGTGGACGGAAAATCGGCGGTTGTCGGCTTTGGTGAATCCCTGGTCAAGGCGCTGCACGTTGAGATCGATGGCCTGCGGCCCTTTCCGGCGCTGACCGGTGTCGGCGTCGACAACCCGTCGACCCAACACGCGCTTTGGTGCTGGTTGCACGGCGTCGACCGTGGCGAATTGCTCAATCGCAGCAACGCCATCGAAGCCGCGCTGGCCCCAGCCCTGCGCCTGGTGCAGATGAACGAAACCTTCCGCCACCTGACCGGCCACGACCTGACCGGTTACGAAGATGGCACCGAAAACCCGCACGACGAAGCCGCCGTGGCCGCCGCGCTATTGGGCGAAGGCGCTGAAGGCCTGGTCGGTGGCAGCTTTGCCGCGATCCAGCAGTGGCAGCATGACCTGAAGGGCTTCCACGCAATGCCGTCCCATGAAAAGGACAACATCATGGGCCGTCGCTTGAGCGATAACGAAGAACTGGATGACGCGCCGACTTCCGCCCATGTCAAACGCACCGCCCAGGAAAGCTTCGCCCCTGAAGCGTTCGTGGTCCGTCGCTCGATGCCGTGGATCGAAGGCGATCGCGCGGGCCTGATGTTCCTGGCGTTCGGCTTTTCCCTCGATGCCTTCGAAGCCCAACTGCGGCGCATGAGCGGACTGGAAGACGGCATCACCGACGGTTTGTACCGCATCAGCCGTCCGATCACCGGCGGCTACTACTGGTGCCCGCCGCTCAAGGACGGTCATCTGGACCTGCGCGCATTGCGCATCGGCTAAACATCAAGGAGCGATGATGAACGTGGTGCGCTGGGGCATGATTGGTTGTGGCAGTGTTGCTGAACGCAAGAGCGGGCCGGCCTTTTACAAGGCCCCGGGCTCGGCGCTGGTGGCGGTGATGGGGCGGCGTCTGGACGCGGTGACCGACTACGCCGCACGCCACGGCATCGCCCGGGTTTACACCGACGCGCAAGCTCTGATCAATGATCCCGAGGTGGACGCGGTGTACATCGCCACGCCACCCGACAGTCACCACGCCTATAGCTTGCTGGTCGCCGCAGCCGGCAAACATTGCTGCGTCGAAAAACCGATGTCGCTGAATGCCGGACAAAGCCGTGACATGCAAAAGGTCTTTGCCGACGCCGGGTTGCACCTGTTCGTTTCCTATTATCGACGCTCGCTGCCGCGCTTCCAGCAAGTGCGGCAGTGGCTGGAGGAGGGGCGGATCGGCGAGGTGCGGCATCTGTCCTGGACCCTGACCAAAACACCTTCGCCGAACGATCTGGGTGGCGCCGACAATTGGCGCACGGATCCGGTGATCGCCGGCGGCGGTTACTTCGCCGACCTGGCCAGTCATGGGTTTGACCTGTTCCAGTATTTGCTCGGGGATATCGTCGAAGTCGCCGGTTTCACTGCGCGACAGGCCGGTTTGTATGCCGCCGAAGACGCCGTCAGCGCCAGTTGGCGGTTCGCTTCGGGTGCCCTGGGCATGGGCTGCTGGAATTTCGTCGCAGACCGCCGCGAAGATCGGGTCGAGCTGATCGGCAGCCAAGGCCGGATCAGCTTTTCGGTGTTCGATGAGCACCCGGTGCAGCTTGAAGCCGATGAACACCTCAGCCTGCACATCGACCATCACGAGCACATCCAGTGGCATCACGTGCTGGGCATGAACGCTCACATCCGGGGCGAGGCGCAGCATCCGGCGGTGGCCGAACACGCGCTGAAAACCGACTGGGTGATGGACCAGATCCTCAAGCGCTGACGCACTGCAGAAACCGATCCGTTGTAGCAGCTGCCTTGTGGCGAGGGGATTTATCCCCGGTCGGCTGCGAAACAGTCGTAAACCCTGAACACACGGTCTATCTGACGCACCGAGTTGTCTGAATTCACGCCTGCTTCGCAGCTGAACGGGGATAAATCCCCTCGCCACAAGGCAGCTACAAAGCCTGCGGTTGTCTGGCGAATCTAACCTTATGCTTAATCAGTATTTCTCAATCCCCACACCCGCTCTCTAAGATCACGTCATAACTCGTTATAACAAGTGATCTTCCATGACCGATAACGTTCTATCCCTCAGTAGCGTCCCGCTGCACACCCAGCTACGCGATGTGCTGCGCGCCCGCATCCTCGACGGCGAATACCCGCAAGACAGCCAGATGCCTTCCGAAAGCGAACTCGGCGCGCTGTTCAAAGTCAGCCGCATTACCGTGCGCCAGGCGTTGGGGGATCTGCAAAAGGAAGGGCTGATCTTCAAGATTCACGGCAAGGGTACTTTCGTCGCCAAGCCGAAAACCTTCCAGAACGTCAGCACCCTGCAAGGCCTGGCCGAGTCCATGACCGGTCGCGGCTACGAGGTGATCAACCGCCTGCGCAGCTTCAAATTCATCCCCGCCGACAAACTCGTCGCCGAGCGTTTGCGCGTTGCCGAAGGCGAGACCGTGGCGCAGATCAAACGCGTGCGACTGATCAACCGCGAGCCGATTTCACTGGAAATCACCTACCTGCCCAAAGCCATCGGCGAACGGCTGGAGAAGGCCGATCTGGTCACCCGCGACATCTTTCTGATCCTCGAAAACGACTGCGGCCTGGCGCTTGGTCATGCCGATCTGGCCATCGACGCGGTGCTGGCCGACAGCGACCTGACCCTGGCGCTGAACGTCGAACCGGGCTCGCCGATCATGCGCATCGAGCGCCTGACCCACGACGCCAGCGGTCAACCTGTGGACTTCGAACACCTTTACTACCGCGGCGATGCCTTCCAGTACCGCTTGCGAATCGACCGGCAAAAAGGTGATCAGGCATGACCCACAGCTCTATCACCAGAAGCACTCTGGAGCAGGAATACGACATTGTCGTGATCGGCGGCGGCACGGCCGGGCCGATGGCGGCGATCAAGGCCAAGGAACGCAACCGTGATCTGCGCGTGCTGCTGATCGACAAGGCCAACGTCAAGCGCAGCGGCGCGATCAGCATGGGCATGGACGGCCTGAACAACGCGATCATTCCCGGTCACTCGACACCGGAGCAGTACACCAAGGAAATCACCATCGCCAACGACGGCATCGTCAACCAGGCGGCGGTGTATGCCTACGCGACCCACAGCTTCGAAACCCTCTCGCAACTGGACCGCTGGGGCGTGAAGTTCGAGAAAGACCAGACCGGCGACTACGCGGTGTAAAAGGTCCACCACATGGGCGCCTACGTGCTGCCGATGCCGGAAGGGCACGACATCAAGAAAGTCCTGTACCGCCAGTTGAAACGGGCGCGAGTCAGCATCACCAATCGCGTGGTTTGCACTCGTTTGCTGACGGACGAAGAGGGCGCAGTCAACGGCCTGATGGGCTTCGACTGCCGCACCGCCGACTTCCATGTGATCAAGGCCAAGGCTGTAATCCTTGCCTGCGGTGCGGCCGGGCGCCTCGGTTTACCATCCTCCGGTTACCTGATGGGCACCTACGAAAATCCGACCAACGCCGGCGACGGCTACGCGATGGCCTATCACGCCGGCGCCGAACTGGCGAACCTCGAATGCTTCCAGATCAACCCGTTGATCAAGGATTACAACGGCCCGGCCTGCGCCTACGTCACCGGCCCGTTGGGCGGCTACACCGCCAACAATAAAGGTGAACGCTTCATCGAGTGCGACTACTGGAGCGGGCAGATGATGTGGGAGTTCCACCAGGAACTCGAAAGCGGCAACGGCCCGGTGTTCCTCAAGCTTGATCACCTGGCCGAGGAAACCATCCAGAACATCGAAGAGATCTTGCACAGCAACGAACGCCCGAGCCGCGGCCAGTTCCACGCCAATCGCGGCACCGACTACCGCACGCAAATGGTCGAGATGCACATCTCGGAAATCGGCTTTTGCAGCGGCCACTCGGCGTCGGGTGTGTGGGTCAACGAGAGAGCCGAAACCTCAGTGAAAGGTTTGTACTCGGCGGGTGACATGGCGGCGGTGCCGCACAATTACATGCTCGGCGCGTTCACTTATGGCTGGTTTGCCGGCACCAACGCGGCGGACTTTGTCGCCGGTCGCGAGTTTTCAGCGGTCGACGCGAAGCAGATCGAAACGGAAAAACTAAGGGTCTACGCGCCATTGGATCGCGAACACGGTCTGCCGCCAGCCCAGGTCGAATACAAGCTTCGACGCTTTGTGAACGACTACCTGCAACCGCCGAAAGTGACCAAGAAAATGCAAATCGGCCTGCAACGCTTCAGCGATATCCAGCGCGACCTCGATCAGATCAAGGCCCGCAACGCCCACGAACTGATGCGCGCCATGGAAGTCAGCATGATCCGCGACTGCGCCGAAATGGCTGCCCGTGCGTCCTTGTTTCGCGCCGAAAGTCGCTGGGGGCTTTACCACTATCGGGTCGATCATCCACAACGCAACGACAGCGACTGGTTCTGCCATTGCCACCTGAAGAAGGGCGACGACGGCCAGATGACCAGTTTCAAGAAAGCCGTCGAGCCTTACATCATCCCGCTCGACGCCGAAGAAATGCAGGCCTACGACCGGCTGCGGGTCGGCGCGTTTGCGGCCTGAGCATCACAAAAAGAGAGACCACGAAATGGCCTATCAACCCCAGGAAATCTTCTTCCGCACCAACGCACCGGTCACGGTCGATGAAGACCTTTGCATCGCCCACAAAGGCTGCACCGTGTGCGTCGACGTTTGCCCGATGGACCTGCTGGCGATCAACCCGGCCACGCAAAAGGCCTACATGGCCTTCGACGAATGCTGGTACTGCATGCCGTGCGAAAAGGACTGCCCGACCGGAGCCGTGAAAGTCGAAATTCCCTATTTGCTGCGCTGAATGACAGGACGCCTTCGCGGGCAAGCCTCGCTCCTACAGATTACCGATGTCTGTAGGAGCGAGGCTTGCCCGCGAAGGGGCCAGTACAGACAACACAAAACGCCATCCGGCCACCCCCGGACGCTTGCTTCAAACCACCCCTCGTTTCCCACCACGTCCTGATCGTGGCGGAGACGAACATCCTATAAATGATTCGAGGGGATTCACCATGTCTTTGCCAACATTGCTGCGTGCAGCATTCGCCGGTCTGGTACTGGCTTCATTCACCCTGTCGGCCTCGGCCGAAACCATCCGCATTGCCATCGGCACCCAGGACACCACGATCAACTGCGCCGCTGGCGGCCTGTTGATCCGCGAGCTCGGCCTGCTGGACAAATACTTGCCCCACGATGGCCAGTACAAGGACGCCAAATACGAAGTCGAGTGGAAGAACTTCACCAGCGGCGCGCCCCTGACCAATGAGATGGTCGCCGGCAAACTCGACTTCGGTGCCATGGCCGATTTTCCCGGTTCGTTCAACGGCGTGGCGTTCGAAACCGCGGGCAAGCACAGCCTGTTCATCAGCGTGCTCTCGGGCAGCATCAAGGGCAGCGGCAATGGCATCGTGGTGCCGAGTGCCTCGGGCGTGCAGTCATTGGCAGAGCTGAAGGGTAAGACCATTTCCGTGCCGTTCGCGTCCACCGCCCATGGCATGTTGTTGCGAGCCGTGGCCGCTCAAGGCTGGGACCCGCTGAAGGATGTGAACATCATCGCCCAGCCGCCAGAAGTCGCTGGCTCGGCATTGCAGGCCGGGAAAATCGACGCCCACGCCGACTTTGTGCCGTTCGCCGAACTGTTCCCGAGCCGTGGTTTCGCTCGCAAGATCTACGACGGTTCGCAGGCCAATGCACCGACCTTTCATGGTGCGTTGGTGGATCAGGCCTACGCGAAAAAGTACCCGGAAATCGTCGTCGCTTACCTGCGCGCAAGTATCGAAGCCAATCAACTGCTGACGGCCGAGCCAGAGAAATACAGTGAGCTGATTGCCAAGGTCACGGGCGTCGATGCCGAGGTCAATTACTTGTTTTACGGCCCGCTCGGTGTGCAAACCCGCGACCTGAGCTGGAAGCCGGAGTACCGCCAGGCCGTGGGCACTGCGATAGACACCCTCAAGCTGTTGAAGAAGGCTGATCGTGGGCTCGATCTCAATACCTTTATCGATGACCAGTACATCCGCGCCGCGTTCAAGGCCTCAAACCTGGATTACACCGCGCAACTGGCCAACTACGCACAGACACCGCTCAACGGCGTGGATGCGGCGAGCGGCAAAGCCATCACCGACTTCAGTCATGTGGCCGAGATCTGGGTGCGTGGCGAGCCTAAGGTCCGTCAGTACGCCTCGGCGGAGTCGGCATTCACTGCGTTGGCCAGCCTGAAGCAGCAAGGCAAAAACATCCGCGCCGTGTATGCCCAGGCGAGTGACAGCGGGATCAAATTGCTGGCGGATCAGGCGTGGTTTGCCAGTGATGCAAAGGGGCGCCTCAGTGCATTCCTGCTCAAAGGCCAGGCCCAACAATTCGCCACGGCCCAGGGCGGCAAAGTCCTCGACTTCACCGACGCCACCACCCAGGCCGTTGCCGTTCGCTAAACCCCAGACGCACTGATCCCTGTAGGAGCGAAGCTTGCTCGCGAAGGTGTGTCAGCCAAAATTGACTTAGCTGACACACCTTCGCGAGCAAGCTTCGCTCCTACAGGGTTCTCGGTTGAGAGGATGAATTGTGTTCGGATCATATTTACGCTGGACTCCAAGAGCCGCCTCGCTGCTGCTCTGCCTTCTATTTTGGCAACTCGCCGCCAGCCATCACTGGAACCTCGGTCTGGTGACCTTCGCCAGCGTCCCGACCCCGGTGGCCGTCATCGAAGCCGCACTCGGCCTCGGCGATTCCGGCAAGCTCGCCCAGCACCTCGTCAGCAGCCTCAGCCGGGTCTTCGCCGGCTTTTTCCAGTTCGTCGAGGTCGACCACCTCATCTTCCATATTGGCCGAGACCATCTCCAGACCGCCGAAAACCGCGTGGGAATGGCTGTCGATCAGGCCGGGCATCAGGGCTTTTCCGCCGAGGTCGACGACTTTGGTGCCCGACTCGATCAAGGCCTTGATCTGCGCATCGCTGCCGACTTGCAGCACCTTGCCGTCCTGTACCGCCAACGCCTGCACCTTCGGTTGGGCGCGGTCGGCGGTGAAAATCTTGCCATTGATCAGCACCAGATCGGCGGCTGCCATGGCTTCCATCGAGGCAAAACTGACTGCGGCCATCAATAGATTCGGGATGAATCTTTTCATTGAATGTTTCCTTGTTATTGCGTCTGATGGCCAGATTAGTGGCTTGTCACGGCAAGCAGAACGCCTGGCTCACGAAAAACGTTTTTGCCTGAATGGAAAAAGAATGGACAAGTTGGGTGCATTGAAAATGTTCGTGGTCACGGCGCAACTGGGCAGTTTCAGCCGCGCCGCCGAGCAACTGGGCAAGACCCCGTCGGCCTTGACCAAAGCGGTCAATCACCTGGAAGCGGAACTCGGCGCCCGGTTGTTCGAGCGCAGCACCCGACGGATTTTGCTGACCGAATCGGGTCGTCTTTATCTGGAAACCGCGCGGCAGGTCTTGCAGCGGCTGGAGGAGGCCGGCGAGGAAATCGAGCAGTTGCAGCATGGCCTGCGCGGCAACCTGAAAATCACCGCGCCGCTGGCGTACGGGCAGGCTTTTCTCGATCAGGTGTGCGGCGGTTTTCTGGAGCAATACCCGCAGATCAACCTGCAAGTGGATTTGTGCGATGAGTTCGTCAATCTGCTGGAAAGCGGCTATGACCTGGCGTTGCGCGAGGGGCATGACGACTTGCCGGGGTTGATTGCTCGCGTCGTCGGCAGCAATCGCCTGGCGTTGTGCGCCAGCCCGGCGTATCTGGCGCGCAAGGGATTACCGGTCACGCCGCACACCCTCGATGACCACGAATGGCTGCTCTACCGGCATCCGTTGCTCAGCCGCGAATTCTGGTGGGCCGAGCGTGACGGGCAGCGTTTGAGCCTGGCGCAACCGCAGTCGCCACGGTTGCGCAGCGACAATTACGACCTGCTGCTGGCCAACGCGTTGGCAGGACGTGGTTTGCTGCACACGCCGTTGTGGAGTGCCGCGCCGTATCTGGCGGATGGCCGGCTGGTGCGGGTGATGGCCGATTACGACATCGATCCGGACAGCTTCGGCTCGTACATCCTGGCGGTTTACCCCAGTCATCGACGGGCCACCGCCAAAGTGCTGGCTTTCATCGATTACATCGCAGGGTTTCTGGCGTCTCGTGGCTTGAGCTGACTGGCGGTCCTTGCCAGGAAAATGCCGAAAGAGTACAAATGTACTCCATGACGACTTTAACTCCCCGCCGTACCGCCATCCTGACCTTTATCCGTGATCGAATCGCGGAGCACGGTCAGTCTCCGAGCCTCGCTGAAATCAGCGAGGCGTTTGGTTTCGCCTCCCGCAGCGTGGCGCGCAAGCATGTGCTGGCGCTGACCGAGGCCGGTTTTATCGAGGTCAATGCGCATCAGGCCCGGGGCATTCGTTTGCTCGGGCAACCGGCGCGGCCCGAGTTGCTGGACATCCCGGTACTCGGTCGGGTCGCGGCGGGTTCGCCGATCGGTGCCGATGCCGAGGTGCACAGCCGCTTGCTGCTCGATCCGTCGATCTTCTCGCGGGTGCCGGACTACATGCTGCGGGTCCAGGGGGATTCGATGATCGAGGACGGCATTCTCGACGGCGATCTGGTGGGCGTGCACCGCAATCCCGAGGCGCTCAATGGCCAGATCGTCGTGGCGCGGCTCGACGGCGAAGTCACCATCAAGCGTTTCGAGCGGGTCGGCGACGTTGTCCGGTTGCTGCCACGCAACCCGGCCTATAAGCCGATCATCGTCGAGGCCAATCAGGACCTGGCCATCGAAGGGGTGTTCTGCGGTCTGGTGAGGCAAGGGTGATGGGCGCCGTCGTTGCGCTGGACACGCTGTTCAATGGCGGCCAGGTCTGGAAGGGCCGGCCTGCGCCACCGGCTATCAGCCCGCAACCCACCGGGCATGCCGCGCTGGATGCGGCATTGCCCTCCGGTGGTTGGCCGGAAGCGGCGCTGACTGAAATCCTCCTGGCCGGGCAGGGCGTGGGTGAGTTGCAACTGGTGTGGCCGGCGCTGGCGCGGCTGTCGGCAGCGGGCGAACGTATCGTGCTGGTGGCGCCGCCTTACGTGCCGTATCCCCTGGCCTGGCAGAACGCCGGGGTCGATCTGCGCCAGTTGTCGATCATTCAGGCCAGCGAGCGCGATGCGCTGTGGGCAGCGGAACAATGCCTGCGTTCGGGCAGTTGCGGTGCGGTGCTGTGCTGGCCGCACAAGGCCGATGACCGGGCGCTGCGGCGCTTGCAGGTGGCGGCGGAAACCGGCTCGACCTTGGCGTTCGCCTACCGCTCGATCAACGAAGCCATCAACCCTTCGCCCGCCGCCCTGCGCATCGCCATCGATGCCCGGCCTGCACAATTGCGCGTGCTCAAGTGTCGGGGCGGGTTGGCCCGCTCGGCGCCGATTACCTTTCCCGTGGGGCATTGAGGTTGCCATGCGCTGGGTCTGCATTCTCTTCCCGCAATTGGCGCTGGACGCGGTACTGCGTCAGCGCCCCGATCCCGATGAACCGTTGGCGCTACTGACGGGCCCGGCGCAACGTCGGGTGCTGCAAACGGTCAACGCTCCGGCGCGGGCGCTGGGCTTGCGTCCTGGCCAGTCGATGACCGCCGCGCAAGCCTTGAGCAAAGGCTTTGTTACGGCCGAATACGACGTCGCCGAGATCGAACACTGGCAGCAGTTCCTGGCGGCATGGGCCTATCGCTTCAGCTCTCAGGTCAGCGTGCATTACCCGCGTGCCGTGGTGTTTGAGATTGAATCGAGCCTGGGGCTGTTCGGGCCCTGGCCGCAGTTCGAGGCGCGGTTGCGCGCTGAACTCGGCGAACTGGGCTTTCGTCACCGCATCGTCGCCGCGCCCAACCCGGTGGCCGCGCGGGTGTTGGCCAACGTGTATGACGGTCTGGTGGTGCCGGACGATCAAGCCTTGCGCTATCACTTGGGGCAGTTGCCCGTCGACCGGGTTGCCCTGGAGCCGGCGGTGGCCACGGCGTTGTCGCGCATGGGGTTGCGCACCTTGAGTCAGGTGCAGGCGTTGCCGCGCAATAGCCTGGCGCGACGTTTCGAGGCGCAGGTGCTCAAGCACCTGGATGCCTTGTTCGGTGAGCGGCGGCTGGCGCTGGCGTTCTACCTGCCGCCGGACCGGTTTGATGTGCGCATCGAACTCAATTTCGATGTGCAGTCCCATCAGGCGCTGCTGTTTCCATTACGGCGCTTGACCGGCGATCTGTCGGCATTCCTCTGCGGCCGGGACAGTGGCGTGCAGCGTTTCGACCTGCACCTGGAGCACGCCGGTTTGCCGGACACGGTGATCAAGGTCGGCCTGCTCAGCGCCGAGCGCGATCCGGCGATGCTCTTCGAACTGGCCCGGGGGCGGCTGGAACAGGTCCAGGTCGAGGCCCCGGTGCGCGGTTTTCGGCTGCGCGCCGAAGACCTGCCGAGCTTCGTCCCGCAGCGTCAGGAACTGTTCGACGACCGTCCGCAGCAGTCCTTGCCCTGGGAGCAACTGCGCGAACGCCTGCGTGCGCGGCTTGGGGATGAGGCGGTGCACGGCTTGCGCTTTCAGGCCGATCATCGGCCAGAGTGCGCGTGGCAGGCGCGGGCCGACAGTCAACTTTGCGCGGGGTTGGTGGGGGTGCAGCGTCCGGGTTGGTTGCTGACGGAGCCGCAGGCCGTACACGAAGGCTCGACGCGGATTCTCATGGGGCCGGAGCGCATCGAGTCCGGCTGGTGGGACGGCGACGACGTGCGCCGCGATTACTACCTGATCGAAACCCGTTCCGGTCAGCAGGGCTGGGCCTACCGTGCGGTGGGTGAGGGCGGCCCGCTGTGGCTGCAAGGCTGGTTCGCATGAGCGTCGAGTATGCGGAGCTGCACTGCCTGTCGAACTTCAGTTTCCAGCGCGGTGCTTCCAGTGCCCTCGAGCTGTTTCAGCGGGCGAAAAAGCACGGCTATCAAGCGCTGGCGATCACCGATGAATGCACATTGGCCGGCATCGTCCGTGCCTGGCAAGCGGCCAGGTCGGTGGAGCTGCCGCTGATCATCGGCAGCGAAATCCGCATCGAGGACGGTCCGAAACTGGTGCTGCTGGTGGAAAACCTTGAGGGTTACCAGACCCTTTGCCGGCTGATTACCCGGGCGCGGCGCCGTACACAGAAAGGTCAGTATCAGGTGCTGCGTGAGGACTTCAGCGAGCCGATGCCGGGGCTGTTGGCGTTGTGGGTGCCGGACACAGTCGATGATGTTGCCAGCGGTCACTGGCTGAAACAGACGTTCACCGATTGCCTGTGGCTGGCGGTGCAGTTGCATCGCGGTCAGGACGACACCCGGCGACTGGACGCACTGCTGACCCTGGCGCGGGAACTGCGGATTCCCGCGGTGGCCAATGGCGATGTGCACATGCACACCCGTGGGCGGCGCGCCTTGCAGGACACCATGACCGCGATCCGTCATCACCTGACGGTGGCCGAGGCCGGGTTGCGGCTGCATCCGAACGGCGAGCGGCATGTGCGTAGCCTCGATGCCCTGCAATCGATCTACCCGCAAGCACTGCTCGATGAAACGCTAACCATTGCCCGGCGCTGCACTTTTGACCTCGGCCAGTTGCGTTACCAGTATCCCCGCGAGCTGGTGCCGGAAGGCCAGACGGCCACGTCCTGGCTGCGGCATCTGACTGACGAGGGGATCGCGTGGCGCTGGCCAGACGGTCCGCAAGCCAAGGTGCTGGTGCAGATCGATAAGGAGCTGGAGCTGATCGCCGAGCTGGGCTATGAAAGCTACTTCCTTACGGTTCACGACATTGTGCGGTTCGCCCGCGCGCAAGAAATCCTCTGTCAGGGCCGTGGTTCTGCCGCGAACTCGGCGGTGTGTTTTGCCTTGGGCATCACGGAAATCGACCCGGATCGCACCACGCTGTTGTTCGAACGCTTTCTCTCCAAAGAGCGCAATGAACCGCCGGACATCGATGTCGATTTCGAACACGAACGTCGCGAGGAAGTCTTGCAGTACGTGTTCCAGCGTTATGGCCGGACCCGCGCCGCGCTCACGGCGGTGGTCAGCACGTATCACGCCGCCGGCGCCGTGCGTGATGTGGCCAAGGCCTTGGGGTTGCCGCCGGATCAGATCAACGCCCTGGCCGATTGCTGTGGCCACTGGAGCGATGCAACACCCCCCGTGGAACGCCTGCTTGAAGGCGGGTTCGACCCCGAGAGCCCGGTGCTGCGGCGGGTGCTGAGTTTGACTGGACAACTGATCGGTTTCCCTCGCCACCTGTCCCAGCACCCCGGCGGTTTCGTGATTTCCGAGCAGCCGCTGGACAGTCTGGTGCCTGTGGAAAACGCCGCCATGGCCGAGCGCACCATCATTCAGTGGGACAAGGACGATCTCGACGCGGTGGGCCTGCTCAAGGTGGATATTCTGGCGTTGGGCATGCTCAGCGCGATCCGCCGCTGTTTTGATCTGCTACGCCGTCATCGCAATCAGGACTTGAGCCTGGCGACGATCCCGTCCGAAGACTCGTTAACCTACGACATGATCGGCCGTGCCGACACCATCGGCGTGTTCCAGATCGAGTCCCGGGCACAAATGTCGATGCTGCCCAGACTCAAGCCCCGCAAGTTCTACGACCTGGTGATTGAGGTGGCCATCGTCCGTCCGGGGCCGATTCAGGGCGGGATGGTGCACCCGTATCTGCGCCGCCGGAACAAGGAAGAGCCCGAAACCTATCCCTCGCCGGAACTGGAAGTCGTGCTCAAACGAACCCTGGGCGTGCCGCTGTTTCAGGAGCAGGTGATGCAGATTGCAATTGTCGCCGCCGACTACAGCCCCGGCGAGGCCGATCAGTTGCGTCGCTCCATGGCCGCCTGGAAACGCCACGGTGGACTGGAACCGCACAAGGATCGGCTGGCCGCCGGGATGAAGAAAAACGGCTACACGGCCGAGTTCGCCGCGCAGATCTTCGAACAGATAAAGGGCTTTGGCAGCTACGGTTTTCCCGAGTCCCACGCCGCCAGTTTCGCCTTGCTGACCTACGCCAGTTGCTGGTTGAAATGCCATGAGCCAGCGGCTTTCGCCTGTGCGCTGATTAACAGCTGGCCCATGGGTTTCTACAGCCCGGACCAGATTCTGCAGGACGCGCGCCGGCATCATTTGCAGATTCGCCCGGTGGACGTGCGCGCCAGTGACTGGGATTGCAGCCTGGAGCCGATCACCGGCGCGCAACCGGCGATTCGCATGGGGTTGCGGATGATCAAGGGCTTTCGCGAGGACGATGCCCGGCGCATCGAAGCGGCGAGGGCGAAGGGGATATTTGTCGACATCGCCGACCTGGGCGAGCGCGCGCGACTCGATGCCCGTGCCCAGGAGCAACTGGCCGATGCCGGTGCGCTGCGTGGCCTGGCCGGTGACCGTCATCGGGCGCGCTGGGAAGTGGCGGGGGTGCAGAAACAGCTCGGTTTGTTTGCCGGTCTGCCGAGTCAGGAAGAACCTGCGATCTATCTGCCCAAACCCACGGTGGGCGAGGACCTGCTGGCCGACTACAACAGTGTCGGCACCACCCTCGGTCCGCATCCACTGGCGTTGCTGCGCGGTGAATTGAAAGCCCGACGCTGCCGCAGCTCGAAAGAACTGATGGAGGTCGAACACGGGCGACCGGTCAGCGTCGCGGGGCTGGTCACCGGTCGACAACGCCCGGGCACTGCCAGTGGTGTGACCTTTGTCACCCTGGAAGACGAGTTCGGCAACGTCAACGTCATCGTCTGGCGGGACCTCGCCGACCGGCAACGCCAGGTATTGGTCGGCTCGCAATTGCTCAAGGTCGATGGCCGCTGGGAAAAAGAAGGCGAGGTGCGGCACCTGATTGCCGGACGGCTGAGCGACCTGAGCCCACTGCTGGACGGCATCAGCGTGCGCAGCCGCGATTTCCGCTGATCCCAATCACTGAACGCCACTGATCGTTCCCACGCGGAGCGGGAACGATCGCGGCAGCCAATGTATTGGCGCCAATAAAAATTAAACACTGTTCTCAGTGATGGCACTTTGGCATAATGCCGGCCGCCGACGTCCCGCACGTCGATTGTCGATCTGATTCCCCTCGCTTTTTCGCCGCTGCAACCCGCAGCGGTTGGCTATGGCCGTGCCGGGATAAACCGTTTTTTCAGAAGGAATGCACAGTGAGAATGATCTCTCGGATGTTGGTATCGGCGGCAGCGATTGCCCTCTTGGGCGCGATGGCCGGGTGTGCCACTGAAAGCTCGCGCGCCTTGCCGATCGCAAAAGTCGAAAGCGCCAGCGTGGTTTATAACGGTGTTCGTGTACCCATGGCGGTCGGCAAGTTCGACAACCGTTCGAGCTACATGCGCGGGATCTTCTCCGACGGCGTGGATCGCCTCGGCGGTCAGGCCAAGACCATCCTGATCACTCACCTGCAGCAGACCAACCGCTTCAGCGTGCTGGACCGCGACAACATGGGCGAGATCCAGCAAGAAGCCGCGATCAAGGGCCAGTCCCAGCGCCTCAAGGGTGCTGATTTTGTGGTGACCGGTGACGTCACCGAGTTCGGCCGCAAAGAGACCGGCGATCATCAGCTGTTCGGCATTCTCGGTCGCGGCAAGACCCAGGTGGCCTACGCCAAGGTCAACCTGAACATCGTCAACATCAGCACGTCCGAAGTGGTTTATTCGACTCAGGGTGCGGGCGAGTACGCCTTGTCCAACCGTGAAGTCATCGGCTTCGGCGGCACCGCTGCCTACGATTCGACCCTCAACGGCAAGGTGCTCGACTTGGCCATGCGCGAGGCGATCAATCGCCTGGTGGACGGGATGAACGCCGGGGCATGGAAACCGGGTAACTGATCAAGGTTGATGACAAGGAGCGGTACAAGCATGTTCAAGACTTATGTGTCGTGGGCGCTGATGGCGTCGACATTGCTGGTCAGCGGTCTGTTGGCCGGTTGCGCCGGCCCGAAAACCCTTTACCAGTGGGAAAGCTACCAGCCTGAGGTCTACGAGTACTTCAAGGGTGAAGAACCCAAGGAAGCTCAGGCCGAAGCGTTGGAACGCGACCTGCAGAAGATCAAGTCCACCGGCAAGACACCGCCGCCTGGCTACCACGCTCACCTGGGTCTGTTGTATCTGAGCATGGGCAAGGACGATCAGATGGTGCAGCAGTTCAGGACCGAGAAAACCCTGTTTCCCGAGTCGACGCCGTACATGGATTTTCTGCTTAAAAACGCCAAGACCGGAGACACCCAATGATCGCGCGCTCATTGAAACTGATGGCCGGGCTGCTGGCGCTGGCCGTGCTCGGTGGCTGCGTCAGCCCCAAGACCGTGGACTATTCGGCGTACAAGCAAGCCCGTCCGAAAACCATTCTGGTGCTGCCGCCGCTGAATAACTCGCCGGACGTCAAGGCGTCCTACAGCATGTTGTCACAGGTCACGTACCCGCTGGCGGAAGCCGGTTACTACGTGCTGCCGATCACCCTGGTCGATGAGACATTCCGCCAGAACGGCCTGACCACACCGGCGGACATTCACCAGGCACCGGCCAACAAGCTGCAGGAAATCTTCGGTGCCGATGCGGCGCTGTACATCACCGTGACGGACTACGGCACTCGCTACATGATCATCAGCAGTGAAACCGTGGTGACTGCCACCGCGAAACTGGTGGACCTCAAGAGCGGCACCACCCTGTGGACCGGCTCGGCCCGGGCTTCGAGCGAAGAGGGCGGCAACAACGGTGGCGGTGGTTTGGTGGGTATGCTGATTACGGCAGCGGTCAAGCAAGTGATCAACAGCTCCACCGACGCCGGCCACCCGATTGCCGGCGTGACCAGTGCGCGACTGCTGTCGGCTGGGCAACCCGCGGGCCTGCTGTACGGACCGCGTTCGCCGAAATACGGTACTGACTGAACCCAGTGAGATCGTTCCCACGCTCCGCGTGGGAATGCATCCCCGGACGCTCCGCGTCCGCTGTTGGGACGCAGAGCGTCCCTTGCTGCATTCCCACGCAGAGCGTGGGAACGATCAGCCAGGGAAGGATCATTTGACCTCAGGCCAAAACCGCTCTCCACCCCCAGGCGCATCCGTCCACGCCTGCAACGACCGCGTCGGCAAATCAAAATAATCCCGGGTTCGCGCATAGCCATGCCCACCCATGCGCCCAATGGCATCCAGCCCCAGCTGATCGATGTACAAGGTTTTCGGGTCGATCAATTCGTCCCGCACGTGCGCCATCAACACTTCCCCAAAGATAATCTCCCGCGACTGCCCGATGGACAGCGCCATCATCCGCCGACATTCCAACGCCACCGGCGCCTCGCCGATACGCGGGCATTTGACCGTGGTGCCGGCAATTGCAGTAAGTCCCGCCGCCGTCAACTCATCGAACCCGGGAGCGAAGGGCACCGCACACACATTCATCGCCTCCACCAGCGCATCGCTGACGATGTTGACGGTGAATTCCTGATTGAGCTGGATGTTGCGAGTCGTGTCCTTGGGGCTTTGATCTCCGTAGTTCTCCACGCCCAGCGCGAGGATCGGCGGGTCGGCGGACAGCGCGTTGAAGAAGCTGAACGGCGCGGCATTGATCCGGCCCTCGCCATCAATCGTAGTGACGAGCGCAATCGGTCGAGGCACGACGCTGCCGATCAGAATCTTGTATTTATCCCGGGCACTCAATGTGCTGAAGTCGAAGCTTTGCATAGGCAGACATCTCTAAAGAAGGGGATCGATTGCGCTCAGCGGCGCGTGTGCGCTGTAGTCGTCGGCGAACGGAATGGCCGGTTTGAACAGGGTTTTCCAGTCCGGTTGACCAAAGGCCCGGTCGCTGTGGCTGCGCATCAGTTTTTCGAATTGTTGTTGGGCCTGGCGTTGCAGGGCGGGGTAATCGATGCCTTGAACCTGACCGTCCTGCATGACGCAGCGGCCGTTGATGTAACTGGCGATGCAGTCGTCACCGCGACCGGCCAGCACCAGGTTTTTCAGCGGATCGAACAACGGTCCCAGGTGCAAGCCGCGAAGGCTGAACACCGTGATGTCAGCCTTGGCCCCGGTTGCCAGGCGGCCAAGATCGTCGCGGCCCAAGGCGTTGGCGCCGCCGAGCGTGGCGGCGTTGTACATATCCAGCGTGCTGGTCAGAGCGCTGCCGTCTTCCTTCAAACGTGCGATGTTCAAGCCTTGGCGCATGTTCTCCAGCAAGTCCGCCGGCCAGGTGTCGGTGCCCAACGCGAAGTTGATGCCCTTGGCCCGATAACGACCAAAGGAATTCAGCGCCTCACCGTCGCGGGCAAACACCACCGGGCAATGCACCAGACTGGCGCCGCCATCCACCAGACGTTGCAGATCGTCATCGCCTGAGGTGTAGAGGCCGTGGGGGAGCAGGCTGCGCGGGGTCAGCAGGTCCAGTTGCTGCAACCAGCGCAGCGGCGACACACCGCGCAGTTGCTCGACGATCGCCACTTCACCCAGCCCTTGGCAGCAATGCAGACGCATCGGCGCGTTCAGTTCGCGACTCAGCGCGGCGGTGCGTTGCAGCAGTGCCGGGGTGCACGTCTGGATGCGATCCGGCAACAACGCGCCACGAATCAAACCCTTGTGCGTACCCTCGAAATCATGGAAAAACCGCACAGCCGCATCCAGCCCGGCCATTCCCCGCGCTTCATCCCAGTGATGCCCGAGGGTGCCATCGGCACGCCAATAACTCATGCCGCTCATGTAGCAGGGGCCGAGGTAAGTCCGCAGCCCCAACTCGGTAGCCACACCCGCCACGGCAGCAAATTCGTCGTAGGTCTCGGCCCACTCGCGGTAATACATCGAGGTGATCGGCATGGCGGTGGTGATGCCGTTGCGGATCAGTTGAGTGAAGGCGTAGCGGTATTTGAAGACTTCTTCGTCGGGGTTGAAGCTCTCGCGCGGACCCGCCGCCAGAGAGTCCTCGGACCACATCCGACCCATGTCGCGTTCATCGCCGTTGTCCAGCGTCAGCACCGTGGAGTCCAGGTCCCCGAGTGCATCCAGGTCGATGAAACCCGGGCCGATCAGCGCGTTGCCATAGTCGACCCACTGATCCACCGGCCCCGCATAATCACGCCCGACAAACACAATGCGCGAGCCTTCGAACACCACTTCACCGTCGCGCCACAGCACGTGCTGCGTGCCGTCGAAGCCGACCACGCAACTGGCTTTCAGGCCGATGCGTTTCACAAGCGGCTGTCCAGTAGACGGCCGCCCGTAGCGATCAACTCACCACCGCGATAAACCTCGCGCACGGGTCGTGAGACCACAGCTTCACCCAGCGTCTGCACCGGCATTAGCAGGAAGTCCGCAGGCTGGCCGATGTCCAGGCCATAACCTTCACAGCCCAGCGCCCGAGCACCATTCACCGTGGCCGCTTCGAACGCTGCCGCCAGTTCATCGTCCTTGTTCAAATCAAAGCGGAACGCCAACAGCATCGCCCGTTCCAGCATGTCGCCGTTGCCCATCGGAGACCAGGCATCGCGAATGCCGTCCGAACCCAGGCACACATTTACCCCTGCCTCGCGCAACGCGAGGAACGGCGGCACCGCGCAATCGGCGGGCGCCGAGCTCATCAGCGAAATCCTCAATGCCGCCAAGCGTTCGGCCACCGGTTTCACTTGATTCCACGGCAACATCCCCAGGCAGTACGCGTGACTGATCATCACCCGACCCTGCCGCCCGAAGCGCTCTGTGTAGTCAGCGATCAACGCGACTTGCCACAGGCCCAGTTCACCTTTGTCGTGCAGGTGAATGTCGACGCCGCGGTCGAATTCGCTGGCCAGCTTAAAGACGAAATCGAGTTGCGCGACCGGGTCGTTGTCGATGCCGCACGGGTCGAGGCCGCCGACGTTTTCCACGCCCAGCGCCATGGCTTCACGCATCAGTTCGGCGGTACCAGGACGGCTGATCAGGCCGGTTTGCGGAAACACCACCAGTTGCAGGTCGATCAGGTCACGGTAGGTGTCGCGCAGTTGTTGCATGGCCTCGACATGGCGCAGGCCGAATTCCGGGTCGATGTCGACGTGGCAACGCATCGTCAGCGAGCCACGGGCGATGCAGTTTTCCAGCAGCGCGCCAGCCCGTTGGGCGATGGGCGCGTCGACTTCACGCAGCACGCGGCGCTCGTTGGCGATGTAATCCTTGAGCGTCGGCCCGGCGCTGTTCGCACGCCAGGGTTGGCCCCAGAGGGTTTTGTCGAGGTGGACATGGCTTTCGACCAGGGCAGCGGTGAGGAGCTGGTTTTGGCCGTCGATGTCGGTGGCGGTCAGCGGGGTGCTGGAGGCCGGACGTCGATCCTTGAACAGGCCGTTTTCCAGCAATAGGTCTTCGGCGGGAGAACCGTAGGGCCGCACATTGCGTAGCCAGCGGGGGTGGGTCATTGCATACCTCTGATTTTGTGTTGTCAGGGCGGGCCTCTTCGCGGGCAAGCCTCGCTCCTACAAGAGCAGCGCCAAACCTGTAGGAGCGAGGCTTGCCCGCGAAGGCCGCGACTCGGTCTCAAGTCAGCCAATCAGCCCTTAAGCTTCGACCAAACCCGATCCTGCAACTCCCGCGCCTTGTTGCTGCACTCTTTCTCCGGCCGCAGGCGCGAGGCGAATTCGTCGGGCATGTTGATGGCGTCCATGACTTTCCACTTGGCGTCGAGCAGCTTGTCGCTCTGGATGCCGTTGGCGTAGGCAATCGCGTTGGACACGGCGGCGGCGTTTTCCGGTTTCATCATCCAGTCGATGAAGATCTTCGCGTTGCCGGGGTGCGGCGCGCTTTTCGGCACGGCGAAGTTGTCCTGGAACATCGCCAGGCCTTCACGCGGATAGACGTACTTGATGGTGCTCTTCTGCAACGTGGCGCGTGCGGTCGAGCCGTTCCAGTTCTGCATCATGATCACCTCGCCGGAGGCCATGCGGTCGACGGTGTTGTCCGAGCTGTACATCTTCAGGAACGGCTTCTGTTTTTGCAGCAGCTCCAGAATTCGCTTGGCGTCCTGCGGGTTTTCGCTACATTCATCGACGTTCAGGTAGTGGCTGGCGGCGTTGATCACGCTGCTGGAGGTGTCGAGGGCGGCGAGTTGACCTTGCAGTTCCTTGCGCGGCTCGAAGAACTCTTTCCACGAGTCATCGAGTTTGCCGCCGGGCACGCGCGCGCTGTCATAGGAGAACCCGGTGGTGCCCCACAAGTACGGCGCGGAGAACTTGCGGCCTGGGTCGAAGCTCGGGTCGCGGAACGCCGGTTTGACGTATTGGAAGTTGGGCAGGGTGGCTGCGTCGATTTGCAGCAGCAAGTTCTGGTTGATCAAGGTGCGCATGATCGACTGCGACGGCACAATCACGTCATACGCCGCGCCGCCGGCCTGCAACTTGGCCAGCAGGGTTTCGTTGCTGTCGTAGCCGTCCATGGTGACCTTGATCCCGGTCTCCTTTTCGAACTTGGCCAGCAGGTCGACCGGGTAGTAGTCGGTCCAGTTGTAGAAGAACAATTGTTTGGGTTCGGCGGCCTGGACGCTGAGGGCGGTGAAGCAGCTCAGGGCCAGACCGGTGACGGCGAAACACAGGTTTTTCATTTTCATGTTTTTGTGCGCTCCAGGATTATTGGTTTTTGCCGCGCTGTCCCAGCCAGAAGGCCAGCACCACCAGCACGATGGAAATCAACAGCATCAGGGTCGAGATCGCGTTGATCTCCGGTGTCACGCCGGCCTTGATCGCCGAGAAGATGTACACCGGCAAGGTGGTTGAACCCGGCCCGGCGACAAAAAACGTCATGATGAAATCGTCGAGGCTGACCACGAACGCCAGCACCGAGCCGGACAGCACCGCCGGCCACAACAGCGGCAACGTCACCCGGCGAAACACCTGCCACGGGTTGGCGTACAGATCGTTCGCCGCCTCCAGCAGGCTCTTGTCCAGATCGTTCAAGCGAGCGCGGATCGGCAGGTAGGCGAAGGGAATGCAAAAGCCGATGTGCGCGACGATCACCGTCAGCAATCCGAGCTTGATCCCCAGCGCCATGAACAGCAGCAGGGTGGCCACGGCGGTGACGATCTCCGGCAGGATCAGCGGCAGGTTGATCCCTCCCTCGACGATCTTCTGTCCATAGAACGGCCGGTACGTCGCCAGCGCCGCGAGCAGCGCAATCGCCGTGGCGCAGACCGTGGCGATGCTGGCGACGATGATCGAATTCAACGCCGCGGTCTGGATCGACGGGTTGGCCAGAATCCGTCCGTACCAGGCGAAGGAGAACTCGGTCCACACTGTCGCCGAGCGGTTGGCGTTGAAGCTGTAGGCGATCAGGACAAAGATCGGCACGTACAGATAGGCCAGGATCAGCAGGCTGACTTCGCGGGTCAGTGGCAGTTTTTTCAGGTGCAGGGCGATCATGCGGTGGCTCCCCGACGTAGGGTTTTGGCGGCGCTGCGGCTGTAGAGCGCGTAGCCCACCAGCGACAGCAGCAGAATCCCCAGTAACAGGAACGACAGCGAACTGCCCAGCGGCCAGTTGCGCGCGGTGCCGAACTGTTGCTGGATCAGGTTGCCGATCATCAGCGTCTTGCCACCGCCGAGAATCGCCGGGGTAATGAAGGCGCCGAGGCTCGGCACAAACACCAGCAGCGCACCGGCAATCACTCCCGGCATCGACAGCGGCAGGATGATCCGCTTCAGCGCGTGCCAGCGATTGGCACCCAGGTCGTAGGCGGCCTCCACCAGGCGCCAGTCGAGTTTCTCCAGGGTCGAGTAGATCGGCAAAATCATGAACGGCAGGAAGCTGTAGACCAGCCCGACGCTGACCGCGAAGTCGTTGTAGAGCAGGGTGATGCCGCCAGCCTGGGGGAACATTGCGTTGAGGCTTTGCGCAACCCAGCCGTGCTCGCGCAGGATGATCAGCCACGCGTAGTTGCGGATCAGCAGGTTGGTCCAGAACGGAATGGTGATCAGCAAGACCATGAGGTTGCGCCGACGCGGGGTCAGGCTCGACATCCACAACGCCACCGGAAAGCCGAACAGGAAACACAACACGGTGGTGCCACCGGCCTGGAACACCGAGCGCAACAACGCTTGGGCGTAGACCCAGTTCAGTTCCAGTTCACCGTCGAAACCTTCCTGGAAAAACAGTTGCACGTAGCTTTGCAATTGCCAGTCGGCCTGCCAGTCGACGCCGCCATACACGTTGCGCGGCAACAGGCTGATGTAGCCCATGATGCCCAGCGGAATGGCAATCAGCGCCAGCAAAGTCAAAACCACCGGGCTGAGCAATAGCGCACGGTTAAGGGCGGGAGAAGTGCTGCTGACGCTCATCTCAAGCCTCCATCAACAGGCAGGCGTGGGGCGGCAGGTTGACCGCGACGCGATCACCGACCACCCGGCCGCGGTTCAGGCCTTCGTTGTTCTCGCGCAGCATGACTTTGATGTCGTTGTTCAAGCGGCATTGGTAAAGGGTCGCGGTGCCGACATACAACACCGCTTCAATCACGCCGCGCAGGTGATGCGGTTGCGTAGGGTCGACCAGTTGCGAACGCTCCGGACGGAAGGCCAATTGCACGGCCGCGCCGTCGAAGCCTTGGGCCGGGCAGGGGATTTCCACCGGCATGCCGTTGGGCACGAAGAGCTTTTCGTTCTGCTGACCGCGCTTGAGATGGCCGGGGAGAAAGTTGATGTCGCCGATGAACTGGGCGACGAACTGATGCTGCGGGCGTTCGTAAATGTCATTGGGTGTGCCGATCTGCAGGATCTTGCCGGCGGACATCACGGCGATGCGGTCGGACAGCGTCAGCGCTTCTTCCTGATCGTGTGTCACGAAAATGAAGGTGATCCCGGCTTCCTTCTGCACGCGCTTGAGTTCGACCTGCATTTCCTTGCGCAACTTAAGGTCCAGCGCCGACAGCGGTTCATCCAGCAACAGCACTTTGGGTTTCGGTGCCAGGGCCCGGGCCAGGGCCACGCGTTGCTGCTGACCGCCGGACAATTCCGCCGGTTTGCGCTTGGCCAGGTGTTGCATTTGCACCAGCGCCAGCATCTCATGGACGCGCTGCGCAATTTGCTTGCTATCAAGACCCTGCATCTCGAGGCCGAAGGCGATATTCTGCGCGACACTCATGTGCGGAAACAGCGCGTAGCTCTGGAAGACGGTGTTAACCCGACGCTTGAACGGCGGCAAGTCATTGACCGGTTCGCCGGCGAGACGTATCTCGCCTTCGCTGACATGCTCGAAGCCGGCGATGGTGCGCAGGAGGGTGGTTTTGCCGCAGCCGGAAGGGCCGAGCAGGGTGAAGAATTCGTTATCGGCAATGTCGACTGAAACGTTGTCGAGGGCTGGAGCCAGCCCCGGATCGTCGGAATACCGCTTAAAGACGTTACGCACTTCGATAGCTATTGGTTGACCCATATTGGTGCAATCCTCTAATTATTGTATGCAATATCTGGATGCAATCTACAAATAACCGGATTAATCTGCTCGTGCAACCCCCTTTTTCCAATGGCTGCTCACCGCCAGGGGCCGGTTGTTTAGCGCTAAAGGAGTGTTGAGATGACCGAGAAGAAACTCGAGACCACGGTCGACCGCGTCTACCAAGGGGTTTACGAGGCGATCAGCAAACGTTCGTTGCGTCCCGGGATGAAGCTTGGTGAGGCGTCGCTGGCCGAACTTTTTAATGTCAGCCGCACGTCGGTTCGTGCCGCGCTCAAGCAATTGGAAGCGGATGGGCTGGTTACCACCGAGCCCAATAAAGGGGCGTCGGTGTCGTTGCCCAGCGACGAAGAGATTCGCTCGTTGTTCGAAACCCGGCGCTTGATCGAGATCGGCATCGTCAGCGAACTCTGCCGTCGACGTGACACCGCGGTGACCCAGGACCTGCGCGATCATTTGCTGCTGGAAGATGAAGCGCACCGCAGAGGCGACCATGAACGACTGATTCATCTGCTTGGCGAGTTCCACATCAAACTCGCGCGAAGCCTGAATAACCCGGTGCTGCTGGACTGGTTCCAGAAGCTGATTTCCCGCGCTTCGCTGTACGCCGCCGCCCTGGATGACGACAGCCACGAGGCGTGTCGCGACGACGAGCACCTGCGGCTGATCGAGTACATCGAAGCCGGTAATCAAAGCGCGGCCATCGAACTGACCTGCATGCATTTGAACGGCATCGAGAAGGCCATCCTCGATGTCGCCGCCACACTCAAAACCGACTACCACCCGTTCAAGCACCTGATCGAGGTCTAATGATTCACGGCGATATCTGTAGCCGTTGTGGCGAGGGGATTTATCCCCGTTCGGCTGCGAAGCAGTCGTAAAACCTGAACACACGGTCTATCTGATGCACCGTGTTGTCTGAATTCACGACTGCTTCGCAGCCGAACGGGGATAAATCCCCTCGCCACAAGGCAGTTGCGACAGGGGGGGCAGTCAAAACCACAAGAATCCGCAGACCAGAATCGGCTAACCTCTATGAAACCATTGGCGTCGGCGATGCTCGAAACAAACGGGCCCGCGCCGTCCTCGAGCAGTTGCGACCCCGCACGTCAGCCACTCACAGGGACACAGAGTCAGTCGATGCAGTTTCTATCTGATAGCCACGGGTGTGCCGGCTGGAACGGTGAAATGGCCGGGCGCATCCGCGCGTTCGACTGGAGCCACACCGAGCTTGGAAACATCGACGCCTGGCCCGCCAGCCTGTGCAGCGCGGTGCAGCTGATGCTTGCGTCCCCACTGCCGATGGTGATGCTCTGGGGCCGGGCGGGCTACATGATCTATAACGATGCCTACTCGGTGTTTGCCGGTGGCCGCCATCCGTATCTGCTGGGTGCTCCGGTGGAGCTGGGCTGGCCGGAAGTGGCCGAGTTCAATCGACATGTCGTCGACACCTGCCTGGCGGGTGGCACCTTGTCTTACCGCAATAAAGAGCTGGTGTTGCTAAGAAACGGGATCCCTGAAGACGTCTGGCTGGACCTCTATTACAGCCCTGTCGCCAATGATGAAGGTTGCCCGGCCGGGGTCATGGCGATGGTGGTCGACACCACTGAGCATGTGATTTCCGAACGTCGTCGCCAGCAAGCCGAAGATGCTTATCGCGCCGACAACGAACGGGTGCGCCTGGCGCTCAATGCCGGGGCTTTGCTCGGTTCGTTCGTCTGGGACATCAAGGGCAATGTGCTGTCCGGCGATGAGCGCTTCGCCCGGACTTTTTCCTACCCCGCCGAGCAGAACCTGGCCGACCTGTGCACCGACATCGCTGAAGCAAAGATTCATCCCGATGACCGCAATTGGGTCCAGGAACAGGTCAGTCAATCAGTGGCAACCGGCGAGCCCTTCAATGCCGAGTATCGGGTCCTGCGCCCCGACGGCAGCTATCTGTGGGTGCAGGCCAGTGGGTGTTGCGAGTTCAACGAGCAGGGCGAGCCATTCCGTTTTCCCGGTGTGTTGATCGACATTCACGAACGCAAGATTGCCGAAGAATCCTTGCTCAAATTCACCCGCAACCTCGAGCAGCGCGTGGCCGACGAAGTCGATGCGCGGCTGGCCGCTGAAGAGCAACTGCGCCAATCACAGAAGCTCGAAGCCATCGGCGGCCTCACCGGAGGTGTGGCCCACGACTTCAATAACCTGCTGCAGGTGATCGCCGGCAACCTGCACTTGCTGGCGCGGCATGAGCCGGACAACGCCAACGTGCAACGCCGGGTCAGCGCATCGATTGCGGCCGTCGAGCGCGGCGCCAAACTCTCTTCGCAATTGCTCGCGTTTGCCCGCCGCCAACCGTTGTCGCCGGCGGTGTGCGATCCACAACAGATCTTCGAAGGTCTGGGCGAGCTGTTGCAGCGAGCGTTGGGGGAAACCATCCAGATCGATGTGCAGGTGCCGCAAGCACCTTGGCACATCAACGTCGACCGCAACCAACTGGAAAATGCCATTCTCAACCTGGCGATCAATGCCCGTGACGCCATGCAGGGCGAGGGGACGATTGAGCTGAGCGCCGAGAATGTGGCACTCGACCGTAGGTTCTGTGCCGGCAAGGGCATCGTGGCCGGCGAGTATGTGCGTGTCGCGGTGGCTGATACGGGCGCCGGCATGTCACCCGAAGTGCTCGGGCAGGCATTCGAGCCGTTTTTCACCACCAAGGCCGACGGTCAGGGCACGGGGTTGGGTCTGAGCATGGTGTTCGGCTTCGTCAAGCAGAGCGGCGGGCACATCGAAATCTCCAGCGTCGTCGGGCAGGGCACTCGGGTGCAACTTTACTTTCCACGCAGCCTGCGAGCTTTGCCCAGTGAAACAACGGTGCGGGATTTACCCCGCCGGGGCGGGCACGAAACCATTCTGGTGGTCGAGGACAACGAAGCGGTGCGCAGCTCGGCGGTGGAGTTACTGCGCGAAGAGGGCTATCAGGTCCTGACCGCGGCCAACGGCGACCAGGCGATGCAGATGTTGCTGGAGGGGGTGGAGGTGAACCTGATTTTCACCGATGTGGTCATGCCCGGCCTGATCAAAAGCTCGGACCTGGCGGCCTGGGCCAAGGTGCAAAATCCCCCGGTGGCGGTGCTGTTTACCTCCGGCCACACCCGGGACATCATCTCGCGCAATCACCAGCTCAGCCCCGATACCCATCTGCTGAGCAAACCGTATGGGCCCGAAGCACTGACACACATGATCCACACCGTCCTCAGCGGCTAACCACATCCAATGTGGGAATATCCCCTGTTGATGATCGTTCCCACGCTCTGCGTGGGAATGCCTCATGTGACGCTCTGCGTCACGCTTATGGGACGCGGAGCGTCCCGGGCTGCATTCCCACGCGGAGCGTGGGAATGATCAGGTCACGGCTATCGCGAGCAGGCTCACTCCTACAGGGTTTTGTGTTTTTTTCTGCAATCTAATAAGGGCTCCCGATGACTTCCACGCGCACCTCCAATCCTCCTTCCGGCATGGTCAGGGTACGCGGTGCCCGGGAACACAATCTCAAGAACATTGACGTCGACATTCCCCGGGACGCACTGGTGGTGTTCACCGGCGTCTCGGGTTCGGGCAAGTCGTCGCTGGCGTTTTCCACCCTGTATGCCGAAGCGCAGCGACGCTATTTCGAATCCGTGGCGCCGTATGCGCGGCGGCTGATCGATCAGGTCGGTGTGCCGGACGTGGATTCCATCGAAGGCCTGCCACCGGCCGTGGCCCTGCAACAGCAGCGCGGCACACCGAGTACGCGGTCTTCGGTGGGCAGCGTGACGACGCTGTCGAGCTTGATCCGTATGCTGTACTCCCGGGCCGGCAGCTATCCGTCGGGGCAGCCGATGCTGTACGCCGAGGACTTTTCGCCCAACACACCTCAAGGCGCCTGCCCCGAATGTCATGGTTTGGGCCGGGTCTATGAAGTCACCGAAGCCTTGATGGTCCCGGACCCGAGCCTGACCCTCCGCCAGCGCGCGGTGGCTTCCTGGCCCACGGCGTGGCAAGGACAAAACCTGCGCGACATCCTGGTGACGATGGGCTACGACGTTGATAAACCCTGGCGCGATCTGCCGAAAAAGCAGCGTGACTGGATCCTCTTCACCGAGGAAACACCGACCGTTCCGGTGTATGCCGGGCTCACCCCCGAAGAAACCAAAGTCGCGCTCAAACGCAAAATGGAGCCCAGCTATCAGGGCACGTTCACCGGCGCCCGACGCTACATCTTGCACACGTTCAGTCACTCCCAAAGTGCGCTGATGAAGAAGCGCGTCGCGCAATTCATGCTCGGCAGCCCGTGCCCGTTGTGCGACGGCAAACGGCTCAAGCGCGAGGCGTTGTCGGTGACCTTTGCCGGCTACGACATCGGCGAGCTGTCGCAGATGCCGTTGCTGCAAGTGGCCGAGGTGCTGAAGCCCGTGGCGGCCCACAGTTACCTGGAACAGGCCGAGGAGGCGGGCGAAGTGTTGACTCACAGCCAGACGCGCGAGGCCCGTGAACAGCGCGTAGCCCACGGCGCCAGCGCTCATGCCAACGCGCCGGACGTGCGGCACACGCCTAACCTGTCGGTGGAGAAACGCCTGGCCGCGCAACGGATCGCTCAGGATTTGCTGGAGCGGGTCAGCACCCTGACCGACCTGGGCCTTGGTTATCTGGCCCTTGAGCGCAGCACGCCGACCTTGTCGTCCGGCGAGTTGCAGCGACTGCGCCTGGCCACTCAATTGGGCTCGCAATTGTTCGGCGTGATCTACGTGCTGGATGAGCCGTCGGCCGGTCTGCACCCGGCGGATGGCGAAGCGCTGTTTGAAGCGCTGCAACGCTTGAAGGCTGCCGGCAACACGCTGTTTGTGGTTGAGCACGATCTGGAAACCATGCGTCGTGCAGACTGGCTGATCGATGTCGGCCCGGCGGCGGGTGAGCATGGCGGGCGGATTCTGTACAGCGGACCGCCCCAGGGGTTGGCCGAGGTCAAAGACTCGCAGACTCGTGCCTATCTTTTTGCCGAGCAGATTACTGATGCCAGAACCCAGCGCAAGGCGACCGATTGGCTGCGCCTGGAAGGCATCACGCGCAACAACCTGAACGACCTCGGCGTCGAGTTCCCCCTGGGGTGTTTTACCTCGGTGACCGGTGTTTCCGGTTCCGGCAAATCAAGCCTGGTCAGTCAAGCCTTGCTGGAACTGGTGGGTGCGCATCTGGGGCGTGCCGCCAGCGGCAGCGAGCCTGAAGAGTTGAGCCTTGAGGACGATGCGCCGCAAGTCAGCGGCGGTCAGGTCACGGCAGGGCTGGGATCGATCAAGCGCCTGGTGCAGGTCGATCAGAAACCCATCGGCCGCACGCCGCGCTCGAACCTGGCGACGTACACCGGGCTGTTCGACAACGTGCGCAAACTGTACGCCGCCACACCCCAGGCCCAGGCCGAGGGTTATGACGCCGGGCAGTTCTCTTTCAACGTCGCCAAGGGCCGTTGCCCGACCTGCGAAGGTGAAGGCTTTGTCAGCGTCGAGTTGCTGTTCATGCCCAGCGTCTATGCGCCATGCCCGACGTGTCATGGCGCTCGCTACAACCCCGAGACGCTGGCGATCATCTGGCAAGATCTGAACATTGCGCAGGTGTTGCAGTTGACGGTGGACGAAGCGGTCGAGGTGTTCGCCGAGCAGCCGGGCATTCGCCGATCCCTGGAAGTGCTGCGCGATATCGGCCTGGGCTATCTGCGCCTCGGCCAGCCGGCAACGGAGCTCTCGGGGGGCGAAGCCCAGCGCATCAAACTGGCGACCGAGCTGCAACGCAACCCGCGTGGGGCGACGTTGTACGTGCTCGACGAACCGACCACAGGCTTGCATCCACGGGACGTTGACCGGCTGCTTGAGCAGTTGAATACGCTGGTGGCGGCGGGGCACACGGTGGTTGTTGTGGAGCATGAAATGCGCGTGGTTGCGCAGAGTGACTGGGTGATTGATATCGGGCCGGGGGCGGGGGATCAGGGTGGGAAAATTGTCGTGACCGGCACGCCGCAGAAAGTAGCGAAGAGCAAGAAGAGCCGGACGGCGCCCTTCCTGGCCCGTGTCCTATGATCGTTCCCACGCTCCGCGTGGGAATGCCTCACCGGACGCTCTGCGTCCGCTTCTGGGACGCGGAGCGTCCCTGGGCTGCATTCCCACGCAGAGCGTGGGAACGATCAGTATAGGTGTGGTGGTTTTACTGGCCTGATCGCGAGCAGGCCTGTCAGGCGCGGTCGATCGTGCGTCGGACCTTGTCCAACAGCTCATTAATCTGAAACGGCTTGATCAGCATGTCCATGCCTTCGCCCAGGAACACCTGACGGTTGAGTGCGTTCTCTGCGTAGCCGGTCATGAACAGAATCGGTAATCCTTCACGCCAACTCCGGGCAACATCGGCCAGTTCACGACCATTCATGCGCGGCAGGCCCACGTCGGTCAGCATCAGATCAATCGAGGGGTCGTTTTGCAGGCGCTCCAGGGCGCCTTCAATATCGCCCACTTGGGTGCAGCGGTAACCAGCATCCACCAACACTTCGGCAACGAACATGCGCACCGACGGCATGTCTTCGACAATCAACACATGCTCACCCAAGCCCTGTTGATCCAATGACGCCTGTTCCGATTCAGTGGTGGTCGGATCGGCACTGGCGGGCAGCATGATGGTCACTTCGGTGCCACGGCGGGCCACGCTGCGGATGTGCGCATCGCCACCCGATTGCCGGGCGAACCCGTAAATGCTCGACAACCCCAACCCGGTGCCCTGGCCCAGTGGCTTGGTGGTAAAAAACGGGTCGAACACCTTGTCGATCACATTGTGTTCGATGCCCGTCCCGTCATCGCGCACGGACAGTGCAACATACGCCCCGTCCGCCAGTTTCAGATCACCGCGTGAATACGCCGCGTAGGTGCTGACCCAGATATTCCCGCCCTGCGGCAGCGCATCGCGCGCGTTGATCACCAGGTTGAGTACGGCGCTTTCCAGCTGGATTGGGTCGACCAGGGCAATCGCGGCTTTGGAGGTCAGTTCGAGTTTCAGCGCAATGTGTTCGCCGATGGTGCGCGCCAGCAATTCTTCGAGGGAACGAATATGTTCGTTGATGTCCACCGGCCGGGTATTGAGCGGCTGCTGGCGGGCGAATGCCAGCAAGCGGTGGGTCAGGGAGGCGGCGCTCATGGCCGAGTTCAGCGCCGCTTCGGCATAGAACTGGACCTTGTCGGTACGCGAATCGGCCACCCGTTTCTGGATCAATTCCAGGCTGGTGATGATGCCGGTCAGCAGGTTGTTGAAGTCATGGGCGATGCCGCCGGTCAACTTGCCCAGTGCGTCCATTTTCTGCACTTGCAGCAACTGGCTCTCGGTGCGCACGCGCGCGGCGATCTCGTGTTCCAGTTGCAACGTGGTGTCGTCGAGCTGGGCCAGGTGCGAGCGTTCGCGATGGCGATGCTCGGTGACGTCCTCCACGAACACCAGGCTCAGTTCAGGGGTGCGATACGGAGAAATTTGCCACTCAGTTTCCCGCAGTTCCCCCTCGATCCGCATATTCAGCGTGCCTTTCCAGCGTTCACCCGCTGTCAGGCGCAGGCGCAGTTCATTGAGGATCGCTTGCTGTTGGTCGGCGAAGCATTCGCGCAAGGTGTCCGGGTCGCGGTTGTCCTGAATCAATCGGGAGAAGGCATGGTTGCATTCGTGGACTTTGAACTGGGCGTCCAGCACCGCGATGGGTGCCGAGACATTGACGAAAATCTCGCGAAAACGCGCCTCGCTTTCACGCAGGGCGTTTTCCGTATCACGTACCCGCAGCAGGGTGCGCAGGGTCGCCAGCAAAACGTCCGGGTCCACGGGATGGATCAGGTAGGCATCGGCCCCGGCGTCCAGGCCGGTGATGATGTCACCGGTCTGGATCGACGCCGCCGACACGTGAATTACCGGCAGCAACGCCGTGGCGGGTTCCGAGCGCAGTTTACGGACAATGTCGAAGCCGCTCATGTCGGGCAGATTGACGTCCAGAATCAACGCATCGATCAATTCGCTGTCGATCAGCGCCAGGCCGTCGCCGCCGGTCCCGGCCTCCAGCACGATGTAGCCGTGCGGCTCCAGGCGTCGGCGGAGGGCGTAGCGAGTGGCGACGTTGTCGTCGACGATCAACAGGCGAATGTCACGTTTCATCGGCAGGCTCCATGGCGATGGCCAGCGGGATGATCACGAAAAAGGTCGAACCGACCCCGGGAGTACTCTCGACCCCGACCTCGCCACCCAGTAGTTCGGCGAAGCGTTTGCACAAAGACAAGCCCAGACCGGTACCGCGCAAGCGTTTTTGCAGGGGCGAATCGACTTGGGAAAAGTCCTCGAACAATGCGCCATGTAGCTCGGCAGCGATACCTATTCCTGTATCGGTGACGGCAAAGCGTACCTGGCTGGCGCCTTCGAGGGAGGCCGAAACCCGCACTTCACCGCGGGTGGTGAATTTCAGCGAATTGGAAATGAAGTTGCGCAGGATCTGCGCCAGCTTCTTGTCATCGGTGTACAGGCGCGGCAGACCGACCGGTTCTTCGAAGATCAGGTCCACCGCCGAAGCGTCGACGATCGGGCGAAACATGCCGCGCAGGGCGGCGAACAAGTCGAACATGTCGAACCAGGCGGGCGAGATGGTGATACGCCCGGCCTCGATTTTCGCAAGGTCCAGCAAGTCGTCGACCATGTCGCTCAGCTCCCGCGCGGCGGTGCTGACGAACGCGACCTGCTTGTGTTGCTCGGGGCTCAGCGGGCCGTCGAGTTCATCGTTCAGCAGGCTGGCGATGCTCAGGATCGAGCCTAGCGGCGTGCGAAACTCGTGACTCATGTACGACAGGAAGCGGCTTTTGAGGTCCGACGCCTGACGCAGTTCTTCAGCCTGGGTGTCGAGCTCGGCATACAACGCGAGCACGCCCTGATTGGTTTCGTCGAGCTCTTCGCGCAGCGCTGCGGTTTCGTTCTGCAAGCGCTCGATCAGCGCCTGGGGTTCGTCGATCGGCGGCATGGGCGACTTAGCCATGGGCGGCCTCCAAAGCAACGACCAGTACCGTCACATCGTCCCGGCCGCGACAGAAATCGCGATGCAGGACTGCGGCTATCACGGCGGGATGTCGGTGCACCAGGCCGGGGTAGTCGTTCAAATTCCAACGGGACTGCAGGCCGTCGCTGTACATGATCAATAGATGTCCGTTCACGTGAGCATAGTCAAAAGGCTGGGCTTTCCGGTATTGCCCGCCGACGATGCCCGGATGGGACGCCAGGCCACGGGACTTGTCCAGGCTGATCAGACAGCCACCGATGTTGCCGATGCCGATGAATCTGAGTGAGCCGTGGTGGCCGTCAAACTGCGCGATCGCCAGGGCGCCGCCACGGGTGCCGATCATGGCTCGGTGAATGTCTTCGAGCAGGAACACCGGCAAGGCAAACGGTGCCACGGCGAAGGCTTTTTCGCCGGCGCGGGCGGCGCGTTCGGCTTCTTCGCCATGGCCCAGGCCGTCGATCACCAAGGCGCTGAGGTTCGCCCCGTCAAACGCCAGGTGCCAGACGTCCCCACACGCCGGGTCGTCGTGCAGCGAGTGCTGGCTGATGCCGATGCGCAAGTCCGCTGCCTTGCTGGCGCGTGGATACAAGCGGGCCAACAACACGGTACCGCGTGAGTCGGTGTAAACATCAAAGACCTCCGTCTGGCGCGACACCGCACCGAGGCCTATGCCCTGAGTGCCTCCCGTGGAAAACCCGTCAGCCATGCACGCCTGCAAGTCAAAGCCGTGGGCACGGTCCACCGCGAGCATCTCGATGCCGCTGGCGCTTTTACCGGGCAGGATTCGCAAGTGCAATTCGCCCCGGGCTGCGTGCTTGAGTACGTTGCTGGCCAATTCAGTGGCCACCAGCGCCACGCGGCCAGCGTCCGTCGCGTCGAAACCGTGGTCTTCGGCGAGCTTCTGCGCAGTGCGCCGGGCAAAGCCGATCTGGCTGCTGTCCTCGATCAACAGCACTTGGGTCATCGCCCCCCCGATGTTCATGTCCATCGGGTGATCGTTATGCGAGTGCCTTTGCCGGGTTCGGTGTCCAGTTCGAACTCGTCCACCAACCGTTTCGCCCCGGTCAAGCCAAGACCCAGACCGCTGCCGGAGGTCCAGCCGTCGGTCATGGCCAGTTTGATGTCCGGGATGCCAGGGCCTTCATCGCGAAACGTCAGGCGCAAGCCGACCCTCGAATTCTCGTCGAGGATCTGCCAGTCCATGTCGCCACCGCCGCCATAGACCATGGTGTTGCGCGCCAGCTCGCTGACGGCAGTCACCAGCTTGGTCAGGTCGATCAGGCGCATGCCGCACTCGGTGGCCAGCTTGCGCGCAGTCTGCCGGGCCAGGACCACGTCCTGCTCGATCTGGATTGGCTGAGTGCCGCTGCTGCGCAGGGTCATTGCTTGAGTACTCGTTCCTGAAGCCGTTTCATCCCGCGTTCGACGTTCAGCGCGGTGCTGACACCGGGCAGGGTCAGGCCGAGCTCGACCAGCGTAATCGCCACGGCGGGCTGCATGCCCACCAGCACGGTTTCAGCGTCCATGATTTTCGACAGCCCGGAAATCGTCCCGATCATCCGGCCAATAAACGAATCGACCATGTCCAGCGCGGAGATATCGATCAACACACCGCGCGCCGAGGTGTTGCTGATGCGCTCCGACAGATCGTCCTGCAGGGTCAAGGCAAGCTGGTCGTGCATGTCCACCTGAATGGTCACCAGCAGAAAATCGCCCATTTTCAGAATAGGAATGCGTTCCATCGGCTTATACCGTCTTGCTGACGGTGATTCCCAGACGGGTCAAAGCCAGTTTGAGGGCATCGGCCAAGTTGGCCTTGGTAACCACGCCTTGCAGGTCCAGCCCCAAGTGAACGATGGTCTGTGCAATCTGCGGACGCACACCGCTGATGATGCAATCGGCGCCCATCAGGCGAATCGCGGTCACGGTTTTGAGCAGGTGCTGCGCCACCAGGGTGTCGACCGTCGGCACGCCGGTGATGTCGATGATGGCAATTTCCGAACCGGTATCGACGATCCGTTGCAGCAGCGATTCCATCACCACCTGGGTGCGTTGCGAGTCCAGGGTGCCGATCATCGGCAGGGCGAGTACACCGTCCCAGAGCTTGACCACCGGGGTGGAGAGCTCCAGCAATTCTTCCTGCTGACGCTTGATCACCGCTTCGCGGGATTTCTGAAAGGTACGGATGGTGTGCATGCCCAGCGCATCGAGCAGCTCGGACACTTCCCAGAGCTGTTCGGCCAATACAGCCGGATTGTCGTTGTAGTGAGATTGCAGCAAGGAAAACAGCGGACCTTTCAGCGAGAAAATGAAGCTGGCGGTCTGGTGGGAATCCTGACCGAGCTGGGCGCGGCTGTGGGAGAGTTTTTCGAGGAATTGGCGAACTTCGTCCCAGCCCGGCGCGGCGATGTTCGGGCCGTTGCCGTTTTCCAGGCCCGTGACCACCAGTTGCAGAAACTCCGAGGTCTGCTGCTTCAGTTCGTGGTCCTTGAGGTTACGGTTGGCACCACTGGCTTCCAGGCTAGTGACCCAATCGCCAAGCAATTGCGCGTGGTTGTTCTTCATCGCGTCGAGTGTGCTGATTTGCATTGCTGCCATGTCCTTGTGCTCCTGAAATTTGACGGGCCGATTCCCCAGAAAACAACGGGCCCGAGTCAGTGACATTTGCGGTATGAAATAGTTAGTCAGTCAGGCGGGATATTTTGCATCCTGGTCAGTACTTGCCCGATAACTCTAGTCGGCACAGCCGTCGACGACGATTTTTGACCTTGATCCTGCCGGGTGCCTGTCCTTTGCATTGAACCCCTGTCCGCGGTTGGCTTCGAACCTTCAAGGCCCCGGCTTTTTGTGTCGTGGGCTTGCCGTCACGAGCGAGGTACGTATGAAAGACGAATCGACACAACGACAGGAACAATCGGGGGCGCCGGTTGACCGCAATGACCCGGCGATTGATCCGCAGACCCCGGGTGTAGGCGCGCCGGCTGGTCAGCGTCAAAGCCAATCCACCGACTCGCCAAGCGCCGATGCAGCGGTGGATCAGAAGAACCATCACACCGACAACGACAATGAGTTCAGCCCTGGTTTCAAACCGACGCCAGACCGGCCAAAACCCGGCGAAGATACGGATGCCGACATCGATACGGATGGCGGCTAGTCCCGTCAGGCTAAAAAAAGAAGGCCGCATCAAACGATGCGGCCTTCTTTTTGAACATTATTTGCTGGGATGGGCGGCCTGGAGTTTTTTCGCCATATCCAGATGTTTTTCCAAGGCTGGCAACATTTTTTGTGCGAAGCCTTTCAGGTCGGTGGCGCCTTTGACCTTGTCGTCCGTCACCGTGTTAGCCTGTTTTTTGAACAGCTCGATGGTTTCTTCGTGGGCCTTCACCTGGTTATTGGCATAGGCCGCGTCGAAGGATTCGTCGCGCATGTCGAGGATTTTTTCCTTGGCCTGCTTGACCAGCGTCGTGTCGTCCGGAACCTCGATGTCGTTCTTTTTGGCCAGCGCAGTCAATTCCTTATAAGCCTTGGTGTGGTCGGTGATCATCATATTGGCGAATGCCTTGATGTCCGCCGATGAGCTTTTTTCCAGGGCCAGTTTGCTGGTTTCGACTTCGGCGATGCCGCCTGCGGCGGCGTTATCGACAAAGTCATTGGAAGTGGCGGCAAAAGCGGTGCCCATGCTGGTGCTCAAGGCTACGGCCAGGGCGAGGTGGCGCAGGGTGAATCCGTCCATTGGTCATTCTCCACACAGGATTTTGGTCAGCGATCGAGATGATCGTTATTCAGTGGAGGCGGGCGCTCGGGCAAAGGTTTTATCGGGATTGCGCCAGGACGACGAACGGACACCGCTGGTCTGATAGGCGGTCGACAGAACCCGCTTACCGAGGCCATTCTGATAGTTGGTGAACGCAATCGATCGCGTTTGCTACCCGAAAAACAAACGGAGGTGTTCCATGCCGGTGCCACACGATATTTGTCAGGACCTGAAACTTTCAAAGGAAGATATCCAGCAAAAACGCTCCAAGGATTCTCGACTGGACTCATTGCTTAACCAGTATTCGCAAGCGGACGCCGAGGTGGTAAAGGCTGAAACCGCACAATCGGATGCGCCCAGCGATGACGCACTGAAGAAACTCAAGGAGAAGCGCGTGCAGGTCAAGAATCAGATCGTTGAACGGCTCCAGACGCCATCCTGACGCGCTTGCCAGCTCACCGACAATCGGTGACTGAAAAATTGGAACGGTGATCAAAATCGGCACCTCGAAAGATCAGAGTCCGACCTTTTCGACTCGCTGCGAGGTGCCTTATGACCGAACCCAAATTTCCCAGTGAAGAGCAGGGCGGGTTTGACCCGATTCCGACTCATCCTGAACCGTTAAGCCCCGGCCGCACAGCGGTGAACCCCGAGGATGAGCCGGGCATCGACGAATTGCCAGACAACGAAGGTGTGCGCCCGCTGGATGAGGACGACTCCACCTCGATGGACCCGGAACGGGTGCGTGAAGAAACGGACCACGCCGTACGCGATAACCAAATGGATCCCCGCTAACCCAACTTCACACAGATCCCCTGTAGGAGCGAGCGGTGCGGCGATCCGACTTGCCCGCGAAGAGGCCTTCACATTCAATATTGATATCGACTGAATAGACGCCTTCGCGGGCAAGCCTCGCTCCTACAGTTGATTTTCGTTATTTTTGGAGGGCGATGGTGAGGGGGAGGCGCGCCATGTTCATTGCTTTCAGCGAGCCCAGATACAACCAGTCCCCATACTCGCGCACCGTGGTAATCGGCGAGTAATTGCCGGTACTAGCATCCTGCAGGTTGGCAATCACCTTGCCGTCGAGGTCCAGACCCAGCGCAAAGGCGCGCTTTTCAACGGGTTCGGGCAGCACCGTCATTGCCCGTACGATCATCTTGCGCACGAACGGGTGCGGCGCGGTGGCGTCGAGCAGTGCATTGCGCGGTGCGTAGAGCGCCACCCAGAAGCGGTCGCGGCCATTGAAGGCGAGGTTGTCCGGCAGCCCGGGCAGATTGTCGATAAACACGTCGTGGGTGCCGGCTTTCGGCCCGCTCAACCAAAAGCGGCTGATGCGGTAAGCACCGGTTTCATTGACCAGCACAAAACTATCGTCCGGCCCCAGCGTCACGCCGTTGGCAAACTCGAGCTTGTCCAGCAACACTGTGGTCTTGCCCGTCTGGAAGTCATAGCGCAACAAACGGCCGTCACCACCGTGCTCGATGATCGCCTCGCCATCCTTGCCATAGCCCCAGCGGCTGGAGGCGTCGCTGAAGTAGGCGTAGTGCCCGGACTTGTCGATGGCCACATCATCGGTAAAACCGAAGGGCACGTCGCCGGCCGCAGTGGTCAGCGGAATCAACCGACCCTGGGCATCTAGGGACAGCAAACCTTTGACGCCGTCAGCGATCACCAGCAATCCATTCGGGTGGCGTGCCAGGCCCAGCGGCCTGCCGCCGGTATCGGCCAGTACTTTGGTGTCCTTGCCGTCGAGGCTGGTGCGGATCAGCCGACCATCGTGCAGCCCGGTGATGAGCACGTTGTCTTCCAGTAACAGCGCCTCGGGCCCTTCGATGTCCGCCGGGCCGACACGCTCCACCCCTTTGAGACGCTGATTGTCGGCATACACGCCGCTGGTGAGGGAAGGCGCCGGCGGCGGTGTCCAGGCCACAGGTCGAACCTTGGTCGGGAACAACAGCAGAAACGCGCCCAAGGCAATAATCAGCAATAGCAGCAGATTGCGAAACCTGAAGGCTCTTCTCACACGCTGACTCCTGCCGGGGTCAGGTGTTTTTGCGCCATCTCGCGCAACGCCAGCATCGACGCTGCGGATTCGCGTTCGATGCGCCGCTTGAGCAGCAATTTATTGGTGATACGCATCGCCAGGCCACTGAATTGATACTCCAGTGTGCGCACGAAGCGTGTGCCTTCACCCTGCGACTCGCATTCGTAGGTTACGACCAGCGACAACCCATGATCACCGCGCGCCCAGGCACTCCAGCGCCGTCCTGGCAGGTATTCGTTGACCTCCCAGCTCAAGTGTCCCGTACGCCCGCCGGCACTGATGTCCTCCTCGAACCGCTGGCCGGCATGCAGCGGGCCACCTTGCCCCTGGACCTTGAGGGAGGACGGATGCCACTCCGGCCAACGGGTGACGGTACTGGCATAGGCGAGCACGTCAATCGGATTTCCAGCGATAGCGATCTGGTGCTGCATGCGGGTCATGGTCGTTCTCGTCAGGGGCAGGGGGTCATGTTCCGGCTCCCAGTACAGGGTGCCGAACAGGTAGTCCATCAGCGGAAAAACGATATTGAAATTGCGTTCCTGCATCAGCTCGCGGCGGTGATGCAGCTCATGCAGGCGGCGCATCTGGCGGATCCACGGCAGACGCGTGACCGGGTTTTCGGGGGGCAAGTGCTCGCAGGCATGAAACACCTCATACGTCAGGTAGCCGAGGACCAGACAGCCGCCGAATAGTCCGGCGACGTTGGCATCGACCTGCTTGAGCAGCCACCAGAGGGGCAGGGTGATGGCGACGGTGTGTAACACGATCAGCCAGGCCGGGAACAGAATCACCCGCCAGTCCCGGGCGCTGTCGTAGGTCATGTGGCCTGGGGCGAAAAAGCTGTGATGGTCGCCGGCATGGCGGGCGTAGAACATCCGCGCGAAGCTCTTTTTGTGATGTCCCAGATGCCGGTGCACCATGTACACGCCGAAGTTGAAGAACAACAGCGTCAGTGGCACCGCCAGCCATTCCAGCGGTTGGACCTGATGCACGGTGCTCCAGAATCCGCCGATGGCCAGCAATCCGAACAGCAGCACGAAGGCGCCGTGCAGCCATGGGTTGTAGCGGGGATGAATGTCAGCGCGATAGCGGCTGCGGAATGCCTGGGTGGTCTGCCTCACTGCGGTCACCTCTGGTTATTGTTATAACCAGCAGATTAGCTGATCTGCCCGCTTAGGCTTGAGCAAACCTGGATGGCACAAGTGCCATGATCCGGTGTATTCAGGTCAGCGGGTTCCAGCGCTGGGACCAGTCGTCGTCGGTCTTGATCACTTCACGCAACAGATCGAAGGCCCGTTGCAGGGTCGCCGAGTCGCGATCGCGCGAATAAACCAGGTAGGTCGGGTAACTGAATTCCGGGGCTTTGGGCACGGGCTCCAGCACGCCGCTTTCCAGGTAGCTCTGGACCACGCGGGTACGGAAGTAGCCGCTGCCGCCGTTTTCCAGGATGTATTGCAGGGCCAGTGGCCCAAGGTTGAAGCTCAGGGCTGCCTTGGCTTTTTCCGGCAGGGCGGCATCGTGCTGGCGGCGAAAGTCCGGGCCCCAGTCGATGTACACGTAAGGATCGGGCCGCCCGGCGAGGCGTACGAGGATGAGTTTTTCTTCGAGGATCTGCTCGACTTGCAGACGCGGCCAGTACTCAGGCTGATAGACCAGCGCCGCGTCCAGCACCCCCAGTTCCAGTTGGCGCAACAGGTTTTCGCCGTCACGGATTTCCATGCGCAGGGCGTGGCTGGGAATCTTCTCGCGCAGTTCACCGGCCCAACTGAGCATCAGCGGATTGCACAGGCTGACTTCGCCGCCGATGTGCAGCACGTCGCGATAACCCTCGGGCAACGGCAAGTCTCGACGCGCGGCTTCCCAGGTCTCGACCAGTTGATTGGCGTACACCACAAAAGCCTCACCATTGGGCGTCAGACGCGCACCGGCGCGGTTGCGCACAAATAACGTGCTGCCCAGCTGGCTCTCGAGTTTTTGCACGCGCGCCGTGATTGCGGTCTGGGTGACGTGGAGTTTTTCGGCGGCGGCGGCAAGGCTGCCGTGGCGGACAATTTCCAGAAAGGTGCGAGCGAGATCGATGTCCATGGGGCGGCCGGTGCGGGAAGTGCGGGCATTGTAAACGGATACGAGAGGACCGGCTTATGTAGCCGCTGGCGAAGCCCTGTGGGAGCGAGCTTGCTCGCGAAGGCGGTTTTTCAGTCACATCATTGTTGAATGTGCCGCCGCTATCGCGAGCAAGCTCGCTCCCACAGGGGATTATGAAACACCGGGTGAAGTGGAGTTTTCAGCGGCGGCGGCAAGGCGGCCCGTGGCTTATGTAGCAGTGGCCAAAGGCTGCGTCCGACTGCGCTGCCGTGCCCACTGCGCCACCAGCCGCACCGGGGTGCCACAGGCCTTGCGCTTGAACACAAAATGACGGCACTTCTCGGCGAACTGTTTGCGGTTGTGCACCATGTCCAGTTCCATCTCCTCCAGTTCGGCATTTCTGCAGTGCTGAATGACTTGGGTGTCGAACCGGTCCTTGCGCTCGCGCACAGCGGTATACGCCGGATCGGTCAGCGCATTGCCCGCCCGTTGCAACAACCACAGGCCAAACGCCTCCGGGCAGCGTGGGCCGATTTCTTGAACCATGCCCAGTTGCATCGCCTGGGTCGCGCTGACCGGCAGGCATTCCTCGCAGAGTTTTTCCGCCATCTGCGGGCCGACGGCGCGGGGCAGGCTGTAGGTCCAGTACTCAGAGCCATACAGCCCCATGGTTTTGTAGTGCGGGTTGAGCACGATATCCGCGCGGGCGAAGACAAGGTCTGCGGCCAGCGCCAGCATCACGCCGCCGGCCCCGGCACTACCCGTCAGGCCGCTGACCACCAGTTGCCGGGCGCTGAGCAATTCCGCGCAGACGTCGTCGATCGCCTGGATGTTGGCCCAGGCCTCAAGCTCCGGCGCCTTGGCGGCCTGGATCACGTTGAGGTGCACGCCGTTGGAGAAACTGCCGCGCCCACCCTTGATCAGCAGCACCTGGGTGTCTCGGGATTTGGCCCAGCGCAGCGCGTTCAACAGTCGCTGGCATTGCTCAGTGCTCATGGCGCCGTTGTAAAACTCGAAGGTCAGCTCGCCGACATGCCCCGACTCACGGTAGCGGATCGGTTGATAGGTTTCGGTGTCAGGGGTTGAGGCGATCGATCCCTGGAGAATGGGCACGTCACTCAACTGTGCAGCGAGTACATGCCGGGCCGGACGTTTGAAGGTTTCTTCGCCGGGCCGGGGTTTGCGTCGCAACGAACCGATCCACACACTGCGATCGCCGGTGGCGACCAGTACCGCGTCGTCTCGTACCGCCAGAATTTCTCCAGGTGTGCCGCAGCGTGAATCCAGATGGGCGTCGTACACGTAATACTGACCACCCGCCAGGCTCGCCAAAACACCGGGCTGACCGTCGGCGGCGTCGATGCAGCGTTTGATGAAGCGTGAGCAGTCATGCCAGCTGAAGGTCCGATCATCCTGCTTCATGTTCGGCTGCAAGCGGCCCACTACTCGAGGATGGTTATAGTTCACCGGTACTGGCGCATAACCGTCGATGAATTTGTCCACGACATCACGAATGCAGCGGATCGCCGCATCGCTGACCGGGCCGTTATACAGTTCGGATTTGCGCAGGCCCTGGGGCAGGTTGAAATCGCAGGTGGACCAGACCGGCCCGGCGTCCATTTCTTCCACGGCTTGCAGCGCAGTGACACCCCAATGGGTCAGCTCCCGGGTAATGGCCCAGTCCAGTGCGCTGGCGCCACGGTCACCGACAATGCCCGGATGAATAATCACAACAGGGCGTTCACGGTTGCTCCACAATTGTTGCGGCACCCGGTCCTTGAGGAACGGGCAGATCACCAGGTCGGCGCCAGACTGTTCAATCTGCTCGCAGACTGTTTTTTCGTCGGTGAATAGCACTACGCTGGGGCAATGCCCCATCTGGCGCAACTCCAGCCAAGCCCTTTGGCTCAGGCCATTGAATGCCGATGACAACAGAATAATGTTGAGTGGTCGCATGTTTGTCTCTTCCTTGAAAATGGCCGGCCATCGGCCTCGAATGAGCCTTCATTGGCTTTCGATGAAAGTTATCGTGCGGGATTTACAGGCGCGGGAAGTTGACGTGGGTCAAACCATTCCTGCGTGTCTGGTATTGAAAGAGTAGAACTAATGCCCTCGTACTGGCACCTGTAAGAACTAACAGTTTATTAGACGAGTTTGCGATGGCGATGGTAGTGAACGAAGGGGGTGGATTGGTTCATAACTGTTGTTACAGCGTGAAATTTTTGCCCGACGCAAATCCCCTGTAGGAGCGAGCCTGCTCGCGAAGGCGTAGTGCCAGTCGACATCAATGTTGAATGACAAATGGCCTCCGCGAGCAAGCTCGCTCCCACAGTTAATCGGCGGTGTTGGTGAGGTCTTTGTTTAAAACGCGAAACACGAGCAGCCAAACGCCCCCCAGAATCCCTGAAAGTCACTGACCGGCGCTGACGACAATCGCGCTCGCTCATGACTGTGCGCATGCACCGCACACGCGCCGACGCATTGATGCACCTGTGCCGTCAGTGGCGCCAGGGGTTTCCAGTGGCCCGGCACCTTGGTGACGGGCGACCATTCAGGCACCACAGGCACCGGCGGCGGCCCGAGTTTTTCGAACTCGACGGCGCCATAGACGATCTTCCCGTCAACGATGGTCAACACCGACTCGATCCATTTGACCGCTTCATCGTCGATGTGGAAGTAGTCCGCCGACAGCGCAATCAGGTCCGCCAGTTGCCCGACTTTGATCTGGCCTTTCTTGCCTTGTTCGGAGGAAAACCAAGCGCTGCCGTGGGTGAACAGTTCCAGCGCCGTATCGCGGCTCAAGCCTTGCGGGTACAGCTCCAATCCACCGACGGTGCGGCCGCTGACCAGCCAGTACATCGAGGTCCACGGGTTGTAGCTGGAGACTCGCGTGGCGTCGGTGCCGGCGCCCACCGGAATGCCTTCGGCCAACATGCGCGCAATCGGAGGCGTGTGTTCGGCGGCTTTGGCGCCATAGCGATCGACGAAGTATTCACCCTGAAAGGCCATGCGATCCTGGATGGCGATACCGCCGCCCAAGGCTTTCACCCGCTCAATGTTCTGCGGGGTGATGGTTTCCGCATGATCGAAAAACCATGGCAAGCCGTCGAACGGAATGTCGCGATTGACCTTCTCGAACACATTGAGCATTCGGCTGATCGATTCGTTGTAAGTGGCGTGGAGGCGGAATGGCCAGCGTTGTTCCACCAGATGGCGAACCACCGGTTCCAACTCTTGTTCCATGGTTTGCGGCAGGTCCGGGCGTGGTTCGAGGAAGTCTTCGAAGTCTGCCGCCGAGAACACCAGCATTTCCCCGGCACCGTTGTGCCGCAGGAAGTCGTCGCCCTGGCCGTAATGGGAAGTGCTGGTCCAATTCTTGAAATCGGTCAGCTCTTCCTTGGGTTTTTGCGTGAACAAGTTGTAGGCGATGCGCACAGTGAGCTGTTGGTCTTTGGCCAGTTGCTGAATGACCTGATAGTCGTCCGGGTAGTTCTGATAACCGCCGCCGGCGTCGATGGCGCTGGTCACGCCGAGGCGGTTGAGTTCGCGCATGAATTGGCGGGTCGAGTTGACCTGATACTCCAGCGGCAACTTCGGACCCTTGGCCAGGGTCGAGTAGAGAATCATCGCGTTCGGGCGGGCGATCAGCATGCCGGTGGGATCGCCGTTGGCATCACGCTGGATTTCTCCGCCCGGCGGATTCGGCGTGTCACGGGTATAACCGACCACTTTCAGCGCGGCGCGGTTGAGCAGGGCGCGGTCGTAGAGGTGCAGCACGAACACCGGCGTATCCGGCGCAGCCTTGTTCAGTTCATCAATCGTCGGCAGGCGTTTCTCGGCGAACTGGAATTCGTTCCAGCCACCGACCACCCGCACCCATTGTGGCGTGGGCGTGCGATCAGCCTGGTCCTTGAGCATGCGCAAGGCATCGACCAGCGACGGCACACCTTCCCAGCGCAGTTCGAGGTTGTAATTCAGGCCGCCGCGGATCAGGTGCAGGTGCGAGTCGTTGAGGCCGGGAATCACCGTGCGGCCATGCAAGTCGATGATTTGTGTGCCGGGGCCTTGCAGGGCCATGGCCTGGGCGTCGCTGCCGACCACCACGAAGCGCCCGTCCTTGATCGCGACGGCGCTGGCCTGGGGTTTCTTGCGATCGACGGTGTGCAGGCGTCCGTTGTACAGAATGAGGTCGGCCGGGGTATCGGGCATGGTTTTACTCCCTGCGATGAGAGGGCTGATCCAGGCACCGACGGCGCCTGCCGAAAGGCCTTGCAGTACATGTCGGCGGTTGAAACCTTCGTGGTCGTCAGGTGGGCTCATGGGCAGTGCTCCGCGCAATTCATTTGGGAGGCAAGCAGCCGATGTCTGACGCATGCGGCCAGAAGGAATATAGACGGCAAATCCACAGGTAGCCGTTTTCCGGGGGCGGAAAACGACGAATCCCGCCTCGAGGGGCGGGATTCGTGTGCAACCAGGAAGGTTTCCGAAGACGGAAACCGCCGTCTTAGCTTGGGAACAGCTCGGACAGTTTCATCGCCAGCATCATGTCGCCTTCAGCGCGCAGTTTGCCGCCCATGAACGCTTGCATGCCGTCGGTCGAACCGTCGACGATGCCTTGCAGGGTTTCGCCGTCCATCACCAGAGTGACCTGGGCATCAGGGTTTTCGCCTTCTTGCAGCTCGCAAGTGCTGTCTTTGACGATCAGCGAGAAGTTCTTGGTGTCGTCGATGCGGAAACCGAATACCAGGTCCAGACCGGCAGCGGCGGCTGGGTTGAACTTGGCTTTCATTGCTTGTACGGCATCAGCTACGGAGGTCATGGTTTGATCCTTTCTTGGGTAATTAGAGCTGGGTGGTTACAACCAGGGTCACAATAGTCCGGACTCAGCGAAACGTGATGAGTTCCGGTGCCTTCAACAGTTGCAAGTGTGCATGACTGTTGAAAGCAGACAGAGCCACCTCGCGACCGCGAAACTTCAGCAGGTTGAGCGAGGTGTTGACGATTTGCCAGTTCAGTTCAAACGCCTGTCTTGCCGGCATTTGCGTAATGAGGTGGAGCAGGGCAGTGATGGTGCCGCCGGAGGTGAACACGGCGATTTTCTGGGTGTTGTCGGCGCTTTCGAGGATGCGGTGAAGACCGGCCTGCACGCGTTCGACAAAGCCCAGCCAGCTTTCAAGCCCCGGCGTGTCATAGGTGCCGGCGAGCCAGCGTTCGATGATCAGGGCGAAAATGCGCTGGAATTCGGCACGGTTTTGCGCGGCGTTGCGCAGGATCTCCAGTGCTTGCGGTTCATCCTCCAGCATGGCTGGCAGCAGCGCGCGGATCACCGCGTCGGCGTCGAATTCGTTGAAGGCTGAATCGGTTTCCAGGGTCGGCACTGGCAGGCCCACGGCAGCGAACTGATCCAGCGCGCTGGTGGCCGTATGCTGCTGGCGGCGCAGGTCGCCCGAGAGGCAGCGGTCAAAGCTGACACCCAGCTCGGCGAGGTGCTGGCCGAGGATTTCTGCCTGGCGAACACCGGTCGGCGACAGGACGTCATAGTCGTCTGCACCAAAGGAGGCCTGGCCATGTCGAATCAGATAGATGCTGCCCACGTCCGCGTCATCCCGGTACGTTGAAGGTTTGGCGAGGTTATGAGGATGACGGAGAGCTGTCAATGAAAAAACATACGTTTGTTTGAAATGGCCGTTACAGGCTTGTTGCCAGAGGTTTCACGGCTGGCCGCCGAGGCGGAGCATGGGTATGCTGGCGTTGTCCCGCGCGTGTTTTAAGCCGCGCATCGTTTTGAAGGAGTCACTGTGGAGTTTTTGTCCGAGTACGCCAGTTTTCTGGCCAAGACCGTGACACTGGTGATCGCCATTCTGGTGGTCCTGGCCAGTTTCGCGGCGTTGCGCAGCAAAGGTCGGCGCAAGTCCGCCGGGCAGTTGCAAGTCAGCAAGCTGAATGATTTCTATAAAGGGCTGCGCGAACGCCTTGAGCAAACCTTGCTCGACAAGGACCAGCTCAAGGCCTTGCGCAAGTCCCAGGCTAAAACCGATAAAAAGCAAAAGAAGAAACCCGAGGTCAAACCACGGGTATTCGTGCTGGATTTCGACGGCGACATCAGGGCGTCGGCCACTGAAAGCCTGCGCCACGAGATCACCGCGCTGCTGACGTTAGCCACGCCAAAAGACGAAGTGGTACTGCGTCTGGAAAGCGGCGGCGGCATGGTTCACAGCTACGGCCTGGCGTCCTCGCAACTGGCGCGCATTCGCGACGCCGGCGTGCCGTTGACCATCTGCATCGACAAGGTCGCGGCCAGCGGTGGCTACATGATGGCGTGCATCGGCGAGAAGATCATCAGCGCCCCGTTCGCGATTCTGGGCTCGATCGGCGTCGTGGCACAGTTGCCTAACGTCAATCGCTTGCTGAAAAAACACGACATCGACTTTGAAGTCCTGACTGCCGGCGAATACAAACGCACCTTGACCGTGTTTGGCGAAAACACCGAGAAAGGTCGCGAGAAGTTTCAGGAAGACCTGGACATCACCCACCAGCTGTTCAAGAACTTCGTCTCGCGTTATCGCCCGCAACTGGCCATCGACGAGGTCGCCACCGGTGAAATCTGGCTCGGCATCGCTGCGCTGGACAAACAGCTGGTGGACGAACTGAAGACCAGCGACGAATACCTCGCTGAGCGTGCGAAGAAGTCCGAGCTGTACCACTTGCATTACGCCGAACGCAAAAGCCTGCAAGAGCGCATCGGCATGGCGGCCAGTGGTTCGGTCGATCGCGTATTGCTGAACTGGTGGAGCCGCTTGACCCAGCAACGCTTCTGGTAACTTTCTACACCGAACAAAAAAATGAAACCGTGGATATCCACGGTTTTTTTTGGCCTTTAGAAAGGTCTACGTGAGAAAAGCGAATTTTCCCAGGGCCATTGTCGATCGCTCCGGCATCCGACTGGAGTCAGGCCGGGTAGGGTGATGGTCCTGAAATGAATGCAATGGAATGCACCATGAATGAACCCGACGATAATGTTGCCGGCCCCCATCCAGCACCGACTCTGCCAATGCGCGACGAACTGAAAGCCGTGGTGGATCTCGCCTTGCCACAATCCCCCGGCCAGTTTGGCGAACGCTTGATCAAGGAAAAGTGGGGGGCGGGCATCGACCCGCGGACAGCCTTGCTGGTCACGCTTGATTACCACTACAAGGGCCATCCAGCGGAGAACGGTATCGAGCAGGGGCAGGTGGCGAGTTCCCGCTCGCTGCTGCAAACGCTGCTTTCCAACTACCAGAACGTGGGCGACGGTCGTTTCGCTGAAACGGCGTTCGGCCTGTACACGCCGCCGGACGTCGGGCCGATGGTTCGGATCGTCGAGCATGTCGACGAATTCGCCGATCACGGCAGCGGCAATCACCAGACGTATGAAGGCATCTATCGCCAAACCACACCGCAAGCTTATGGGCCGCAGACCCAGATCAATCTCAGACCCGCCGATTTCAAGAAGTGGGTCTGGGAACTGGAGTTAAAGAACTTGTACCAAGCGTATCTCGATCAGGTCTGGCCTGCCGATGACGTGCTCGTTGCGGCCACACCTTACGCCTTGAGAACGTCGGTCAAAGCAGCGTTCGTCATGGCCGCCTGGTTGCAGCATCATGAGCAACGCCTGACGCAAAAAGGTTTGGAGCTTGCGATGCGGGCGGCAGGCTTGCTTGCGGATCAGCGATGGGAAACGCTGACCTTCGGGCAACTGCAAGCACCGGCGCGTGTTCCTTCAACCGTCAAGTTCGGCCTTTTGAAACTGTACCGCTACACCGCAACCGATATCTGGGTCTTCCGCGACACTGCCAGTGCCCGCGTGCTGGTGTACATCCCTGGCAATTCTTCTCCGCTGCATGAATTTGCCGATGCCACGCAACTGCACCAATGGATTGTCGCGCAGGGCAAGTCCAGCGAGGCCAAACAGGCATTGGCCCTCCACTTTGCCGAAGATGATCGTGAGGACGGTACGTTTCACGCCGGTGTGCTGACGGCGCTGGATGGCATGGCGCTTTATCCCGTAAAACACTGGCTGACCCACAATGCCGGCTTCTTCAACAACGACGGTTATTGGGACCCGAAAGAGTACATCGGCTACGACGATCCGGCCGTTGCGACCGATCCTTTTGCCCGGTTGGTGCTGACGATGAAGCAGGCCGCACGGTCAGGCATCGAGACCATCCGTGACGATGCCCAGGTCAACCGGGATCAGTTGAGCGCTGTCGTCGAACCGATTGTGCAATGGGTCAACCGGTTTGCTCCGCTCGCCATATTCGTCCCTGGAGGCGAGGGGCTGCTGGCATTGGCCGGGCTTATTGACGCCGGTTATGGTCTGAATCAGGTGGTCAACGGAAAAACCCCAAACCAACGTTCGGAGGGCAGGACGCGCACGGTGTTTGGCTTGCTGAATGCGTTGCCGATGCTGAGTGCAGAGTCGGCTGTGAAGGGGGATGTTGCCGAGGCCGATAGCATGGCGGAGCGCGCCCACGAACCCGGCGCTGATCCGGGAGATCAGGGGCCCCGACCCGCGTCGGATGCAACCGTTACCCCGACGCCCATGAGCAACCGGACCGAGCTCATCCGTGGAATCGGCCCCTCGGTGGCCTCCTTCAGCGATGAGGTTCTGGCGCAGATCGCCAAGGTCAGCGCGATTGACGACGACATGCTGCGGTTGATGCAGACGGGCCGCGCACCGACGCCCTTGCTGGCGGACACGATCAGCCGCTTCAAGATCGATCAGGGCCTCGGTCCGGCCGGGAACCCCGCGCTATTCAATCAACGTTACGCAGCGCTTCAACGGTCGGAGCATGAATGGGTCCGACTGTTTCAACGCGAATACCCGGGCCTGCCGACAATCGCCATCGAGCAAATGCTCGACCGCTATGGCGTCGACATCCAGGCATTGCCCGACGCTACCGAGACCAGGCAAGTATTCGCGCGCCTGGACAGCAAGGCGCGCCAATACCAGCAGCACGTACGGCTCAATCGAGCCTATGAAGGCTTTTATCTGCGGTCGGTGGTGAGCGCCGAGACGGACACGCTGGCATTGCACTCCCTGAAAAATCTGCCCGGCTGGCCAAAGGATTTGCGAATCGAGATCCTTGACGGTTCGTCCACTGGCCGGGTTCTTGACCGTTGCGGCCCCCTTGATACCCCTCATTACCGAAACGTCATCAAGGTGGGAAACCGTTACCTGCGCCATGGCCGGCAAACGGATTTCTACGACGCAGTCCTTGGCGTGCTGTCGGACGAGGAGCGTTCGGCGTTGCATCTCTCGTCGCTGGATCCGGCCAGCGAGTTGCGGCTCAACCTCAGCGATCGGGCATTGTCCCGTGCCGAAACCCTACTTGGTTTGCAAAGGCTGGACACCGGTCTGATTTTTGAGCGCCAGGGCCTGCGCGGCGGAGGCTACCCGACGACCCCGCAGGGCGAAGCCATGAAGTTGCAAGCGACCAAGTTGCAGATCAAGGACATTTATCCGGACATCACCGAAGCGGGCGTTGATCAGGTGTTGCAGTTCGCAGGTGTCAGGGTGCAGGCGTATATCGACCAGCTGAATCAGCAGCTGCAACAGCTCAACATCGACCTGCGTGGCTGGGTCGATCAAGCGGCGCAAGACATTACCGACATGGATATTCCCTTCGTGACGATGGGTGATGAGGAGGCTGAAGGGATGAGCCATGCGCAGATCGCCGTGCACAATGCTCACGTGCTTCAAACCGCTCTGGAACAGGAGCGAGGGGTCAGGACAGAGCTCGCCGAGGAGCTGGTCGCCATTTGGCAAAAGCGCGGGCCGGTGCAGGATCATCTCTATGCACAGGACGGGCAACTGCGCGGTGTCAGGCTGGATCTGGCCTTCGAAGACTACCACCGATTACCCGCCTTGAATGTCAGGCTCACCGATGTGATCGAATTGTCTATGCGGGGTTTCCACCTGGTCGAGCAGGACAGTTTGAACGGGTTCCTGGAGAGTTTTCCAAACCTTGAATTGTTGAATCTGGAGCGTTTCGACTTGCGTCCTTTCTTCGTGGACGGCGACGCAGGGCGCGCCTTGCCCCCCGTCATCGGCCAGTTGACCCACCTGACCTCACTCAACCTGCGAGCCACTCGGCTGGTATTTTCCGAGAGCGCCGCTTCGCAACTGAGTGAGCTGAGCCACTTGCAAACACTGGACCTGAGCGACAACCCGTTGGGTGTGCCGCCTGTGGTGCTGGGTATGGACAATTTACGTCAGCTCAACCTGAGGAATACCGGGATAACCCGCTGCCCGGTCGGGATCAAGGACGAGCCTTATCTGACGATGCTGGATTTGCGCGACAACGGTATTACGCGGGTCCCGCCAGCGATAATGAATCAGGCTGTGGCCGACGACCGCGTGCTGTTATGGGGGAATCCGTTGACCGACGAGGACACGTTGCGCCGGTTGGTCAGTCATCGTGAACAAACGGGAGTCAATGTGTGGTTGAGCGTGCCGGGCGCAGACTATGGCACGCCGACGGTGTGGTTACGCGACTGCGACGAAGCGTTGCAACAGTCCCGGCAAGCCCTTTGGCAGCGACTGGCAAGCAAACCCTCCGGTACGCGGTTTTTGGCCGTAATCGACCGGCTGAGCCTGACGGCCGACTTTCGGGTCGGTTATCTGTCGCTCCAGGCGCGGGTCTGGCGATTATTGCAGGAGGCAGATGCCACGGACGAAATGTGGGGTCGAATGAGTCGTAGCAGCGGGCGGTTTGATCACCCGTTGGCAGCGTTCAGGGCGCTGGAGGATCGTGCCGGTTTTTAGGCGAAGGAATGAGCCTTGAACCCCGGGCGGGGTTCAAGGTTTGCCAGTCAGCGGCGACGGAACAGCGGCAGCGGTTCGTCGGTGGCGGCCTGATAGGTCACCGAAAAGTCCTTGAGACTTTCCAGGGCTTCGTACGGGTCTTTATCGGCACGCAATGCAAAGGCGTCGAAACCGCAGCGATGCAGGTAAAACAGCTGGTCGCGCAGCACATCACCAATCGCCCGCAGTTCGCCTTTGAAACCGTAACGGTCGCGCAGCAAACGGGCGTTGGAATAGTTTCGGCCGTCGGTGAAGGCAGGGAAATTCAAGGCGATCACCTTGAAGTCTGCTACGTCTTCACCGATTTCTTCGGCTTCTTCGTCAGCGTCCAGCCACACACCCAAACCGCCATCGCGGGCCTTGAGCATACGGCTGTGTTCGCGCCACAGCTGCAGCGGGACGATCAGGTCGTCGCAGTTGCTGACCTCGTCGATGTTGAAGTCCTTGGGCAGCAAGTGCCAGGTTTCGTCGACGACCTCGTTGTTCTTAATGATTCGCTGCATAGACGCGCTCCTTGAAGAGGTCGATGCCAATACGCTGATAGGTGTCGATGAAGCGCTCGTCTTCGGTACGTTGTTCGATGTACACGTTGATCAGCTTTTCGATCACATCAGGCATGGCTTCCTGGGCAAAGGACGGGCCGAGGATCTTGCCCAGGCTGGCGTCGCGGCTCGCGCTGCCACCGAGGGAAACCTGGTAGAACTCTTCACCTTTCTTGTCCACCCCGAGAATGCCGATGTGGCCGACGTGGTGGTGACCACAGGCGTTCATGCAGCCGGAGATGTTCAGGTCCAGTTCGCCAATGTCGAACAAGTAGTCCAGGTCGTCGAAACGACGCTGGATCGACTCGGCAATCGGGATCGACTTGGCGTTGGCCAGCGAGCAGAAATCACCGCCAGGGCAGCAGATGATATCGGTCAGCAAGCCGATGTTCGGCGTGGCGAAACCCTGTTCGCGCAACTCGCCCCACATCGCGAACAGTTGGGTCTGTTCAACGTCGGCCAGAATGATGTTCTGCTCGTGGGAGGTGCGCAGTTGACCGAAGCTGTAGCGATCGGCCAGGTCGGCCACGCCGTCGAGTTGCTTGTCGGTGATGTCGCCCGGCGCAACACCGGTCGGCTTCAGGGACAGGGTCACCGCCACATAACCCGGCTTCTTGTGGGCCAGGGTGTTGCGGGTGCGCCAGCGGGCGAAACCCGGGTGTTCTTTGTCGAGTTCGGCCAGCGCAGCGCTCTGATTGTCCAGGGCCTTGTAGTCCGGGTCGACGAAGTGCTTGGCGACGCGATGCACTTCGGCTTCGGTCAGCGTGGTCTGGCCACCGCGAAGGTGTTCCATTTCCGCATCGACTTTTTGCGCGAAGACTTCAGGCGTCAGGGCCTTGACCAGAATCTTGATCCGCGCCTTGTACTTGTTGTCACGACGGCCATAGCGGTTGTAGACCCGCAGGATGGCATCGAGGTAGCTCAACAGGTCTTGCCACGGCAGGAATTCATTGATGAACGCGCCCACCACCGGCGTACGGCCGAGGCCACCGCCCACCAGCACACGGAAACCCAGCTCGCCCGCGGCGTTGTGCACCGGCTCAAGGCCGATGTCATGGACTTCGATGGCCGCACGGTCGGACGTCGAACCGTTGATGGCGATCTTGAACTTGCGTGGCAAGTAAGCGAATTCAGGGTGGAACGTAGTCCACTGACGAACGATCTCGCACCATGGACGCGGGTCGATCAGCTCATCGGCAGCGACACCCGCGAACTGGTCGGTGGTGACGTTGCGCAGGCAGTTGCCGCTGGTCTGGATCGCGTGCATCTGCACGGTGGCCAGTTCAGCAAGGATGTCCGGGATGTCTTCCAGAGCCGGCCAGTTGAACTGCACGTTCTGCCGGGTACTGATGTGGGCATAGCCCTTGTCGTAGTCGCGGGCAATCTTGGCCATCATCCGCGTCTGGCGCGAGGTGAGTTGGCCGTAAGGCACCGCCACCCGCAACATCGGCGCGAAGCGTTGGACATAAAGCCCGTTTTGCAGGCGCAGGGGGCGGAACTCTTCTTCGCTCAGCTCGCCTGCCAGATAGCGTCGGGTCTGATCACGGAACTGCTTGACGCGGTCCTCGATGATCCGCTGATCGTACTCGTCGTATACGTACATATAAGTCCTGTTCTCAGGCTTGGGCCGGTCGGATCCCGTTGCGTTTTTTCGCCTGGAGGTCTCCGATACTGCCTCGGCAATTCTGCGCGCACGGCCGCGCACTCCCTACGGAGCCGGGGCAAGATACCAGTTTGCAGTTATGCGCAAAAGTGATGTTTGAGTATATGCAAAGAACCAAAACGACTAACGAGAACCGTTATTGGTAATCCCGTATTTGTAGTGCGGGCAATCGTCGTCTTTACTGTGGTCGAGTCTTTATGCAATCACCGATAAAACCGACAAGAGGCGATGCAATGAGCAACCCTACCAAAGCTACAAAGCCTGATAGCACGGTCGATGCTTGGGCGATTCTGTTCCTGATCATCCTGGTCGTGGGCACTGCGGTATTTTGGGTCAGCCATCAATAACCGACCCCGTCCTGGCCCGGTTCCGACGATTGTCGGACGAAAACCGGAATAAACGCCGTTTGCCGGGACTTCGCTGGCTATAATGCGCGGCGAAATTTCCGGGGGTTCGGACGTTAATGTTGAAGTTTTTCTACACCTTCCTGCTGATGCTGGGCGCGGCTTATGGCCCTGCTGCGCGCGCGGAGTCGGTGTTGTTCCTGAATCCCGGGAAGACGGACGAAGCCTTCTGGCTCAGCTATTCGCAATTCATGCAGGCAGCCGCCACGGATCTGGGCATTGACCTGCGAATTCTCTATTCCCAACGCATGCCTGAACTCACCGTGGCGCAAGCCCGCCGCGCGCTGCAAGGTCCCGATCGTCCGGACTATCTGGTGTTCGTCAACGAACAGTACGTCGCCCCGCAGATTTTGCGTCTGGCCCAGGGCAGTGGGGTCAAGCTGTTTACGGTCAACGCTGCGCTGACGGCCAATCAGCTGAGCCTGCTGGGCGAGCGTTCCGATCGATTGGGTAGCCTGGTGCCGAACGATGAAGAGGGCGGCTACCTGATGCTCAAGGAGCTGATTCGCCAGCATCCACCGGTGGCACCCGGTCAGGTCATCGAGTTACTGGCGTTTTCCGGCCTGAAGATCACGCCTTCGGCGCAACTTCGCGAGCAAGGCATGTTACGCGCCTTGGCCGAGCACCCGGAAGTACGTCTGCGCCAGCTGGTTTACAGCGGCTGGACCCGGGGAAGAGCCTATGAACAAGCCAAGTTGCTGTTCAGGCGTTACCCGAAAGTCTCGTTGGTGTGGTCTGCCAATGACGAAATGGCGTTTGGCGCCATGCAGGCGTATTCGGAAGCGGGTGGAGAACCCGGCCAAGACGCGTTGTTCAGTGCAGTGAATACGTCGCCAGCCGCGTTGCAGGCGATGGTCGACGGTCGTATGAGCGTGTTGTTGGGCGGGCATTTTACGTTGGGCGGTTGGGCGCTAGTGGAGTTGCATGACCTGGAACGGGGCGTGGATCTGGAACAGTACGGCGGGCGCGACCGGCTGATTCCATTACTGCAACTGATCGACAAGGCCCAGGCCAAACGCTTGCTGGCCATGGGCGCATCACCGAACTATGGGGTAAACTTCCTTCGTCTGTCGGCCAAGGGTCGGCCGTCGTCCTATCGCTATCCGTTCAGCCTGCAAACCCTGATGCGCTAAACCCCGGCCAGATGCACCACCAGTTGCACGATGCCGAACAGCGTCAATGCAAACACCGCCGTGAACAGAACCCCCAGAATCACGAAATGACTCGGCTTGCCGTGGGTGAAATCCCGCGCCCGGTTCTTCCCGCTCTGCACCCCGAACGCCGCCGCCATGACGCTGTGCAGCATCTGCCAGAAAGTTGGTGGTTTGTTGTCGACTGGATCGTCCATAAATCCCTCGTCATGTATGTGTGTCAGGCAAGCATAGTCAATGCACGGCATACACAAACCAAATGTGGGAGCGAGCCTGCTCGCGATGGGGCCATAACATTCAACATCTTCGTTGACTGTTACACCGCCATCGCGAGCAATCCCGCACACACTCAATCAGGTTGACCCCGGTATTTTTGAACGCCCCAAAACAACTGTAGGAGCGAGGCTTGCCCGCGAAGGCGGTGTAACAGTCAACGAAGATGTTGAATGTTATGACCTCTTCGCGGGCAAGCCTCGCTCCTACAAGGGATCTTTGTTGCTTAAGGGTTAGTTGTCGTAACCGAGGTTCGGCGCCAGCCAGCGTTCGGTCACGCTCAGTTCCTGTCCTTTGCGTGACGTGTAGCTCTGCACCTGGTCCTTGTCGATCTTGCCCACCGCAAAATACTGCGCTTGCGGGTGAGCGAAGTACCAGCCGCTGACTGCTGCCGCCGGGAACATCGCGTAGTGCTCGGTGAGGAACACGCCGCTGCGGCCGGCCTGCATTTCGCGGGCTTCAGGGTCAAGCAATGCAAACAGGGTGCTTTTCTCGGTGTGATCCGGGCAGGCCGGGTAGCCGGGAGCAGGGCGGATGCCGGTGTATTGCTCTTTGATCAGCGCCTCGTTGTCGAGCGTCTCGTCCTTGGCATAACCCCAATAGTCTTTACGCACTTGCTGATGCAGCCATTCGGCACACGCCTCGGCCAGGCGGTCGGCCAAGGCCTTGACCATGATCGAGTTGTAATCGTCGCCGGCGTCTTGATAAGCCTTGGCCACTTCTTCGGCGCCGATCCCGGCAGTGGTGATGAAACCGCCCACGTAATCGGTGATTTCGCTGTCCTTCGGCGCGACGAAGTCGGCGAGGGAGAAGTTCGGTTTGCCGTCGGTCTTGATGATCTGCTGACGCAAGTGATGCAGCTTGGCAATCGCCTTGCCGTCATCGCCGTAGACTTCGATGTCATCCTCACGCACCTGGTTGGCGGGCCAGAAGCCGAACACCGCACGGGCGCTGATGAGTTTTTCGTCGATCAGCTTGGCCAGCATTTCCTGCGCGTCGGCGTACAGCGAGGTGGCGGCTTCACCGACCACTTCATCCGTGAGGATGCGCGGGAACTTGCCGGCGAGGTCCCAGGAGATAAAGAACGGCGTCCAGTCGATGTACTCGGCCAGGACTTTCAGGTCGATGTTGTCCAGCACTTTGGAGCCTGTAAAGGTCGGTTTCACCGGCTCATAGGCGCTCCAGTCGAACTGCGGCTTCTTGGCGATGGCGGCCGGGTAGCTCAGGCGTTCGGTGCGGGCGCTGCGGTTGGCGGTGCGCTCGCGAACGTCGATGTATTCCAGACGGGTCTTCTCGACGAACGCCGGTTTCAGTTCCTTGGACAGCAACTGCGTCGCCACGCCCACGGCGCGGGAGGCGTCGGTGACGTAGATCACCGCATCGTTGCTGTACTTCGGCTCGATCTTCACCGCCGTGTGCGCCTTGGAGGTGGTCGCGCCACCGATCATCAGCGGCAGATGGAAGTCCTGACGCTGCATCTCACGGGCCACGTGGACCATTTCATCCAGCGAAGGCGTGATCAGGCCGGACAGGCCGATGATGTCGCACTTCTGCTCCTTGGCCACTTGCAGGATTTTCTCCGCCGGGACCATCACGCCGAGATCAACGATGTCGTAGCCGTTACAGCCGAGCACCACGCCGACGATGTTCTTGCCGATGTCGTGCACGTCGCCTTTCACCGTGGCCATCAGGATCTTGCCCTTGGCTTGCGGCTTGTCGCCTTTTTCCAGTTCGATGAACGGGATCAAGTGCGCCACGGCCTGCTTCATCACGCGGGCGGATTTCACTACCTGCGGCAGGAACATTTTGCCGGCGCCGAACAGGTCGCCAACGATGTTCATACCGGACATCAGCGGGCCTTCGATGACTTCGATCGGCCGGGTGAACGACTGACGGGATTCTTCGGTGTCTTCAACAATATGCGTGGTGATGCCCTTGACCAGTGCATGCTCCAGACGCTTGTTGACGGGCCAGCCGCGCCATTCTTCGGTCTCGGCTTCCTTGACGCTGCCATCGCCCTTGTACTTATCGGCGATGGCGAGCAGGGCGTCGGTGCCTTCCGGCGTACGGTTGAGTACCACGTCTTCGACCGCATCACGCAGCTCGGCCGGGATCTGGTCGTAGATCTCCAGCTGACCGGCGTTGACGATACCCATGGTCAGGCCGTTGCGGATCGCATACAGCAGGAACACCGAGTGAATCGCCTCACGCACCGGGTTGTTGCCACGGAACGAGAACGACACGTTGGACACGCCACCGGAGGTCAGCGCGTACGGCAGCTCGTCACGGATGTAGGCGCAGGCATTGATGAAGTCCACCGCGTAGTTGTTGTGTTCTTCAATACCGGTGGCCACGGCAAAGATGTTCGGGTCGAAGATGATGTCTTCCGGCGGGAAGCCGACTTCGTTGACCAGAATGTCGTAGGAGCGTTTGCAGATTTCTTTCTTGCGCGCTTCAGTGTCGGCCTGGCCGGCTTCGTCGAAGGCCATCACGACCACGGCGGCGCCGTAGCGCTTGCACAGTTTGGCGTGATGAATGAACTGCTCGACGCCTTCTTTCATGCTGATCGAGTTGACGATGCCCTTGCCCTGGATGCACTTGAGGCCGGCTTCGATCACTTCCCACTTGGAGGAGTCGATCATGATCGGCACGCGAGAGATGTCCGGTTCACCGGCAATCAGATTGAGGAAGGTCACCATGGCCTTCTTCGAATCGAGCATCCCTTCGTCCATGTTGATGTCGATCACCTGGGCGCCGGCTTCGACCTGCTGCAGGGCGACTTCCAGGGCTTCGGTGTAATTGTCTTCACGGATCAGACGGGCGAATTTGGCGGAACCGGTGATGTTGGTCCGCTCGCCGACGTTGACGAACAATGAACTGCGATCGATGGTGAACGGTTCCAGGCCCGAGAGGCGGCAGGCCTTCGGGATTTCTGGAATTTCACGAGGCGCATAACCGGCCACGGCTTTGGCGATGGCTTCGATGTGGCCCGGCGTGGTGCCGCAGCAGCCGCCGACGATGTTGAGGAAGCCGCTCTGGGCGAACTCTTCGATGACTTTGGCGGTTTCCGACGGCAGCTCGTCGTACTCGCCGAACTCGTTCGGCAGGCCAGCGTTCGGGTGCGCCGAGACGTGGGTGCCGGCCTTGTTCGACAGCTCTTCCAGGTATGGACGCAATTCACTGGCGCCGAGGGCGCAGTTCAGGCCGACGGAAATCGGTTTGGCGTGGGCCACCGAGTTCCAGAACGCTTCGGTGGTCTGGCCGGACAGGGTGCGGCCGGAGGCGTCGGTGATGGTGCCGGAAATCATGATTGGCAATTCGACGCCCAGTTCTTCGTAAACCCCCTGCACGGCGAAGATAGCGGCTTTGGCGTTCAAGGTGTCGAAGATGGTTTCAATCAGAATCAGGTCGGCGCCGCCTTCGATCAGGCCTTTGGTGGCCTCGGTGTAGTTTTCCACCAGTTCATCGAAGGTCACGTTGCGGTAGCCGGGGTTGTTCACGTCCGGCGACAGCGAGCAGGTGCGGCTGGTAGGGCCAAGCACGCCGGCGACGAAGCGTGGCTTGTCGGGGTTCTCCAGGGTTTTCGCATCGGCGACTTTGCGCGCCAGGCGGGCACCTTCTACGTTCAGTTCGTAGGCCAGCTCTTCCATGCCGTAATCGGCCATGGAAATCCGGGTGGCGTTGAAAGTGTTGGTTTCCAGAATGTCGGCGCCGGCATCCAGGTAGGCTTTCTCGATGCCGCCGATCACGTCCGGACGGGTCAGCACCAACAGGTCGTTGTTACCTTTGACGTCGCTCGGCCAGTCAGCGAAGCGTTTGCCGCGGTAATCCTGCTCTTCGAGCTTGTAGCTCTGGATCATCGTGCCCATGCCGCCATCGAGAATCAGGATGCGCTCTTTGAGGGCGTGCTTGAGAGCTTGAAGGCGAACACTGCGATCGGACATTGGGACTACTCGGAAAGACCATGACGAAGGGCCGGGATGATAGCAAACCTGTGCGGTTTTAGAGCATGTCCCGGTTTTGCATGAATATCGCTCATGTTTGTGCGGTTGCCACACCGGTAGAATCGCGGCGTTTTTCATGATCGGGACCAGGGACATGTCGTATCGCGTCATCACCAGCATTTTTATGCTGCTTTTAAGCTGGGATGCCGTTGCGCAAGGTCCGGCGATTTCACCTGACATTTCCTACAGCCGGGATATCCAACCGATCCTCACCGAAAAGTGCGTGGCCTGCCATGCCTGCTACGACTCCGCCTGTCAGCTCAATCTGGGCAGCGGCGAAGGGGTGGCGCGTGGCGCGACTAAAACCCCGGTCTACGACGGAGAACGCAGCCAGGCCGCCGCGCCGACCCGGCTGTTTTATGACGCGTTCGGTAAACGTGCCTGGCAGCAGAAGGGCTTCTATTCGGTCCTCGACGCCCAAGGCAGCCAGGCCGCTCTGATGGCGCGAATGCTGGAGCTGGGCCACACAACCCCGCTGCAACCCAACGCCAAATTGCCGGAAGACATCGTGCTGGGCCTGAACCGGGAAAACATGTGCGCCATGCCGGCGGAGTTTGACGGCTACGCCAGTACCCCCCCAAAAGAAGGCATGCCGCTGGCGGTCACCGGCCTGACCGACCAGCAATACCAGACACTGCAACGCTGGCTGGCCTCGGGTGCGCCAATCGATGAGCAAGGCCTGGTCCCGAGCGCGAAGGAAGCCTTGCAGGTGGTGCAGTGGGAAAATCTGCTCAACGCCCCGGGCGCGCGGCAAAGTCTGGTCGGCCGCTGGTTGTTCGAGCATTGGTTCCTCGCCCACCTCTACTTCAAGGATGGCGAGCCAGGGCATTACTTCCAGTGGGTGCGCTCGCGAACCCCGACCGGGCAGCCTATCGACCTGATCAACACCCGCCGGCCAAACGACGATCCGGGTACTCAGGTGTATTACCGCTTGTGGCCGGTGCAGGGCGTGATCGTGCACAAGACCCACATCACCTATCCGCTGAGCGCGGCGAAGATAGCGCGGATCAAAAGCCTGTTTTACAACGGTAACTGGCAGGTCAACGCCTTGCCGGGATACGGGCCGGAACGACGGGCCAATCCGTTCACCACGTTCGAAGCGATCCCGGCGCAGGCCCGTTATCAGTTCATGCTCGATAACGCCGAATACTTTGTACGCACCTTCATTCGCGGCCCGGTCTGCCGCGGCCAGATCGCCACCGATGTCATCCGCGATAACTTCTGGGCGCTGTTTCAGGCACCGGAACACGACCTCTACATCACCGACCCGCACTATCGCGGCCAGGCCACGCCGTTGCTGGCCATGCCGGGTCAAAACGACGACGTCGGCAGCGTCCTGAGCCTGTGGTATGACTACCGCAACAAACGCAACGAGTACGAAGCGCTACGCCGGGACAATTACGCCGATCTGCCGGCGCCGAGCTGGTCGACCCTGTGGGCGGGAAATGACAACGCGCTGCTGAGCATCTTTCGGCATTTCGACAGCGCTTCGGTGAACAAGGGCCTGATCGGCGACGTGCCGCAGACCCTGTGGCTGTTCGATTTTCCACTGCTGGAGCGCACGTATTATCAGTTGGCGGTCAACTTCGATGTGTTCGGCAACGTGTCTCATCAAGCCCAGACGCGGTTGTACTTCGACCTGATCCGCAACGGCGCCGAGCAGAATTTCCTGCGCCTGATGCCGGCCGATTCGCGGGACGATTACCTCAATGATTGGTACCAGAGCGGCGGCCAATTCAAGATGTGGCTGGATTACGAAGCCATCGACAATGACACGCCGACGGCACTGAAGCTGGATGAAAAGGACCCCAAGCGCGACTTTGCGATGCAGTTGCTGTCCCGTTACGGCGAACTCAATGCCAGGCCCGATCCGATCAACCGCTGTGACGGCGCTTACTGCTCGCGCCCGAACATCGACCCGGTCTTGCAGAATGCCGAGCAGGCGCTGAGTCGCCTGACTTCACGCCCGGCGGCCGGTTTGCGGGTCATCGATCAGTTGCCGGAAGCGACCATGCTGCGCATCGAGACCGCTGGCGGCAAACGCGAGGTTTATAGCCTGCTGCGCAACCGGGCCCACAGCAATGTGGCATTCCTGCTCGGTGAATCGCTGCGCTATCAGCCGGGGCTCGATACGTTGACCATTTTCCCGGGCGTGCTCAGCAGCTACCCGAATTTCATGTTCAACATTCCCGCCGACCAGGTGCCGGCGTTCGTCGATGCGATGGAAAACGCCAAGGACGCGCACCGCTTCGAGAAAATCGTCGAGCGCTGGGGTGTTCGCCGCAGTCATCCGCAGTTCTGGTTTTACTTCCATGACCTGAGCCGATACCTCCACGAAACCGAGCCAGTGGAAGAGGGCGTGCTGGACATGAACCGATACGAGAATCTTTGATCGACTTTTGACTGCTGCCCGGTGTCGGATCTGTAAGGCAACGCTGAACCCATGTGGGAGCGGGCTTGCTCGCGAAAGCGGTGTGTCAGTCGACGTAAGTATTGCCTGACATACCGCTTTCGCGAGCAAGTCGAGTCGTCGCACCGCCGCTCCCACAGGGAATCTGTGGTGGTTTGGGATTGGGAACGGGAGGGGCGTTGATGTTGATTTCTGTACAAGCCCTGCGCGCCATCGCAGCCTGGGCGGTGGTCTGCCACCATTTCATGCAGATTTTCTTCGACTTCCAGGCCCGTGGGCCGGTGGGGCAGGCGTTTATCGACAAGGGCGCCGTGGGCGTCGACATCTTCTTCGTCATCAGCGGTTTGGTGATCTTCCTGTCCACCGAGGGCAAGTCACTGCCACCGATGCGGTTTCTGTTGTACCGACTGTTTCGGATCGTCCCGGCTTACTGGCTGTACACGGTGCTGATGGCACTGGTCGTGGTATTCGCTCGGCCGGTGTTGCCGGATCAGACGGTTGACTGGTCGCACTTCCTGCTGTCGCTGTTGTTTATTCCTACGGAGAATCCGGGCGGCTATGGGATTTATCCGACCCTCAACGTCGGCTGGACCCTCAACTACGAAATGTTGTTCTACCTGCTGTTCGGCTGGGCACTGCTGTTCCGCTTGCACTTCAGGTTATTGATCGTTGCGGCGTTGCTGTTCGCGGTATGCCAGGCCTGGACCGGCTATGGCTGGGTCAGCGAGTTCTACCGTTCGGACATCGTTTATGAGTTCTTACTGGGGATCGCCATCGGTATGCTTTACCGCCAAGGCTGGATCAAGCCGGGATTGTGGCTGCCGCTGCTGGGAATTGGCGGCGCGTTGCTGGCCATTTATCACTGGCCGCCGGCCCCACGCTTCCTGGCCTGGGGCTTGCCGAGCGCGGTGCTGGTGATGGCGTGCATTTCGCTGGAGCGCTATGTCGAGAACAATAGGCTGTTCAAATTGCTCGGCAATTGCTCCTACTCGGTTTATTTGATGCACGTGCTGGTGCTGTCTGCCGGTGGATTTGTCGCACAGCGTTATGGCGTGAATCCCTACGTGATGTTCGTCGTTTGCGCGGCGACAATTGGTCTGGCGTCCTGGGCAAGTTACGAATGGGTAGAAAAGCGCAGCTATCAGTGGCTTAAAGCCCGGATTGACGGCGAAACGGTTACTTAAGCGGCGATGGCTCTTTCCCGACAAAAATACTAGGACTTTGTACGGCGCGATGATTGGCGTAAACTGCGCCCAAGCCTGCGAGGAGTTTCCATGACCGCTATTACCATCACCGACGCCGCCCACGATTATCTGGCTGATCTGCTCTCCAAGCAGAACACCCCGGGTATCGGCATCCGCGTCTTTATCACCCAGCCTGGCACCCAGTACGCCGAAACCTGCATTGCTTACTGCAAGCCGGGCGAAGAGAAACCTGAAGACACCGCGCTGGGGCTCAAAAGCTTCACCGCTTACATCGATTCGTTCAGCGAAGCCTTCCTGGACGACGCGGTAGTCGACTACGCCACCGACCGCATGGGCGGCCAGCTGACGATCAAGGCGCCAAACGCCAAAGTTCCGATGGTCAGCGCCGACAGCCCGGTCAACGAGCGCATCAACTACTACCTGCAAACCGAGATCAACCCGGGGCTCGCCAGCCACGGCGGTCAGGTCAGCCTTATCGATGTGGTCGAAGACGGTATCGCCGTACTGAAGTTCGGCGGCGGTTGCCAGGGCTGCGGCCAGGCAGATGTCACCCTTCGCGAAGGCATCGAGCGCACTTTGCTCGAGCGCATTCCCGAGCTCAAGGGTGTACGGGATGTGACTGACCACACGCAGAAAGAAAATGCCTACTACTGAGTAAGGTGTTCGCTGCGAAATGAAAAAACGGCACCCGTGAGTGCCGTTTTTTTGTGGACGATTGATTATCTGTGAGTGAAGGGATTTACCTGTGGCGAGGGGATTTAGCGTGACTCAGGGCCGATACAAGTGCGCATGCCCGGCGCGATACAGCGATGATTCGCTGAACTGATCACTGCCCAACACCCGCCCCACCAGTATCAACGCCGTGCGCCGAAAACCCTTCGCCGCAACCTTGGCCGCAATGTCCGCAATCGTCCCCACCACCCAATCCTGATCCGGCCAGGTCGCCCGGTGAATCACCGCGATCGGGCAGTCCGCGCCGTAATGCGGCAGCAATTCGGCGAGGATTTTCTCCAGATGATTGACCCCCAAATGAATCGCCATGGTCGCCCCGTGCTGCGCCAGACTGCCCAGCTCTTCACCGGCCGGCATCACGGTCTTATCGGCATAGCGGGTCAGAATCACGCTCTGGGAAATGTCGGGCAACGTCAGCTCAGCCCCCAAAAGCGCCGCACACGCGGCAGTAGCCGTAACGCCGGGAATGATTTCAAACGCAATCCCGAGTTCTCGCAGATAACGAATCTGCTCACCAATCGCCCCGTAAAGACTCGGATCACCCGAATGCACCCGCGCCACGTCCTGGCCGTTGGCATGGGCGGTTTTGAACAGTTCGATGATCTGTTCCAGATGCAACTCCGCGCTGTTGACCATCTGTTCGGCACAATGGCCTTCCAGCACGGCGGCGGGCACCAAAGAGCCGGCATAGATGATCACCGGGCAACTGCGAATCAGCCGTTGGCCTTTGACGGTGATCAGTTCCGGGTCGCCGGGACCTGCGCCAATGAAGTAGACGGTCATCGTCCGTTCCTTTGAAAAAAGAGTCTGTCAGAAAAAGGGCGTGAGTAAGGCTTCAGATGAAGATTGCTCATGATCGAAGGCGGGGATTATCGGGGATCTTACGCAACGCAGGCCAATGCCAGGGTGGCCTGGGCGTATTTTTGTCGCGAAATCAGCAGTTTTGCCGGTGCCTGGGCCAGTTGTTCGGCCAGGGCCAGGGCGGCACTTTCCGCCACGCCGTAGCAACCGGTGCGTTCGAACGCGATGTCCGAATGATGGCTGAGTCGCGGTTTGTAGCCTTTCAATTGCTCGCTGCTGAAATACATCAGCGGCAATGCGAGTTGCGCAGCCAGCTCGATCAGGCCAGGTTCATCACGCTTCAGGTCGATACTGGCCAGGGCCTTGATCTGGTGAAGTCCGATTTTATGAGCCTGTAGTGCCTGATCGAGCAACGCCCGCAGCGTGCTGGCGGGGCAGCCGCGCTGGCAGCCCAGGCCGACGACTAAAGTCGGCGGTGTGCCGGTATCCGTCATGCGTGGTATTGGCCATCGCTTTTGCGGCGGAACAACCAGGCGCTGATCAGGCCCAGGGCCAGCCAGAACGCGACGTTGGTCAGCTGCGAAGCGATTTTGAACTGTGCTTCCAAGGCTTCCGGAGCGAGCATCGAGTGCACTTCCGGTTGCGGCGCGCCGATCACATGCGGAACGGCGAGAATCGCCACGCCGAGGATCTTCATCAGCCAGTGACGGCTAAACACGATCAAGGCGATGCCGACAGCCGTGGAGGCGGCCGTGCCGATCCACCAGAGTTGCCGTTGCGCCAGATCGGCCGCGGCAGTGCCCGGCAGTTCAGGCGGCAGGCCGAGGGTTGGCGCCAGCACGAATGTCGCGTAACCGGCCAGGCCCCAGAGCAAGCCCTGCGAGGTTTTAGTCGGTGCACGCAAGGTGTAGAGCCCGGCGAGCATCAGGGCGAAACCAACGGCTACCACCAAGTTACCGCCCGTGGTCGACAACACGCGCTGCCAGCCGTCTTCCGGTTCCCAGGCTTCGGCATCGTGGGTATGAGCGGCAACACCGGCGGCGTGTTCGTGAACTTCAACAGCGGCCGGCTCGGATTTTTCGTAGGTTTCGGCCTGCAAAATCAGCGGAGCGACCCAGAAGCTTTGCAGCAGGGTCAGCAACAGGGCGGCCAGCAGCCCGGTGAAACCTGCGGTTTGCGCAATACGCTTGATCATGTCGGCAGATCTCAATGGCACGGGAAGGCGGAGCTGTGACGGGTATCGTGCGCGGCGTTGTGGACCGCTTCGATGTGCGAGAAACCGGCGAAATACACAAGGCAAGCGCCAAGGATCGATGCGCAAACGGCAGCGGTCAGGCGTTGAGTCAGGGTCGTGGTGGTGCTGGCCGCTGTGTGGCTAGTGCTGCTGATGATCGACATGGCGCTTCCCTCTGGTCTGTCAGCGGGTGAATAGAGCGCATGGAAAACCCCTGCGAATCGGGCGCGCAGAGGTTCAAACAGCGCCCGCCCACCGCGGGTTTGTTATTCAGTGATCGTAATGGTCACTTTGTGTTGCGGGCCGGTCTCCGGGCTCACGAGGGGCACTGGCTTTCGCCTTGACCTGCAAGCATCACCTTCCCATGCCGAACTGCTGGCACAGTGGATCTGACGCTTCGCTCGCTTACCGTTGCGGGGGCAGCACCGGACTGACATGGCTTGAGTAAAGCACATGATTCACCGGTTTCCCGTTTCACCCTGTGAAGGGCACCCGTAACAAGGCGTGTAGGAGAGCATGGGCGGGGGTTTGGCGTCAATTGGCATGGGTTCTCATCTCGCAATTGAGGGGTGTAACTGTGTTGAAGGGATTTATCTGTGGCGAGGGGATTTATCCCCTTTGGGCAGCGAAGCGGCCCCTGCATTTCTTCAGGCACACCCCGCAAACAGGTTTTGCGACGGCTTCGCCGCCGAAGGGGGCGGTGCGACGTTTCGCTAAATCCCCTCGCCACAGAGATCGTCATTGCGGACATTGACCCGCCCCAAGACGATGCGTAGCCTTGCGCTTTCGAGGTTCTTCGGCATTTGCCGAAGCTAAGAAGGGAACGCGGTCGATGCCGCGGCTGCCCCCGCAACTGTGAACGGTGATGTTCGCTGCCACGCCACTGAAAGCCCTGTCCAACGGGTTCGCGGGAAGGCGCAGCGAATGCCAGGCCAACCGCCCGGCACACCGTCAGCCAGGAGACCTGCCTCGACAAAAATTCTCACTACAACCGGGCGGGGTGATCCGGTGGCGAACTCTTCCGCGCGCGTCCGTCGCTGCGATTGTCGTCCCGTATGCCCGCCACCTTGCCAAAGGGCATCCGATGAAAACACTGGCCAAACTCCCCGTCACCATCGTTACCGGCTTCCTCGGCTCGGGCAAAACCACCTTGCTGCGGCACATGCTCGACAACGCTCAGGGCCGTCGCATCGCGGTGATCGTCAATGAATTTGGCGAGCTGGGCATCGACGGCGAGATCCTCAAGCAGTGCTCCATCGGTTGCACTGAAGAAGAAGCCAACGGCCGCGTCTACGAACTGGCCAACGGCTGCCTGTGCTGCACCGTTCAGGAAGAATTCTTCCCGGTGATGCGCGAACTCGTCGCCCGTCGCGGCGACCTCGACCACATCCTCATCGAAACCTCGGGTCTGGCCCTGCCAAAACCTCTGGTCCAAGCCTTCCAGTGGCCGGAAATCCGCAGCGCCTGCACCGTTGACGCGGTGATCACGGTGGTCGACAGCCCGGCCGTTGCTGCCGGCACCTTCGCGGCTTTCCCGGACCAGGTCGATGCCCAACGCAAACTCGACCCGAACCTGGACCACGAATCGCCGTTGCACGAGCTGTTCGCCGACCAACTGGCCAGCGCCGACCTGGTGATCCTCAACAAGGCCGACCTGATCAGCCCTGAAGACCTGGCCCGTGTGCGCCTGGAAGTCGCCGAAGAACTGCCGCCAGCGGTAAAAGTCATCGAAGCCAGCAGCGGGCGCGTGCCATTGGACGTGCTGATCGGCCTCGGTGCCGGTTCCGAGGAACACATCGACAGCCGTCACAGCCATCACGATCACCACCACGAAGGCGAGGACGATCACGATCACGATGCTTTTGATTCGATCTCCATCGAACTTCCGCAGGCTGACGAAAGCCTGCTGCTGGACGCACTGACCCAATTGGTGGTCCAGCACGGCATCCTGCGGGTCAAAGGTTTCGCGGCGATCCCGAACAAGCCGATGCGCCTGCTGATCCAAGGCGTGGGCACGCGTTTCGACAAGCATTTCGACCGTCAGTGGGGCGCCGATGAAGCGCGCGCCACGCGCCTGGTATTGATCGGCCAGGAACTGGACGGAATTCTAATCGAAGCGCAATTGCGCGCTGCGCTCAGCGCTTAAGCCATGCACCTGCTCAGGACCCAGCCCGGCGGATTCGTGTCGGATGACAACATCGCCGACCTTGGACAAACCCCGGCCGAGCTGGTGATCCTGTGCAGCGGTGACTCAAGCCTGGCGCTGCTCGCCGAAGCGGCGCAACAGTTGCCGGATGATTACCCGAGCGTGCGCCTGGCCAACCCGATGCAGGTGCAGAATCACGCGTCGGTCGATCTGTATGTCGACGAAGTGCTGCGCCACGCCAAGGTGGTTCTGATTTCGTTGCACGGCGGCATCGCCTATTGGCGTTACGGTGTCGAACGTCTGGTGGAGCTGTCCCAACGCGGCGTACAACTGATTCTGGTGCCCGGCGATGATCGGCCGGACCCGGAACTCAGTGACCTGAGCACCGTGTCTGCCGACGACCGCGACCGTCTCTGGCAGTTTTTGCGTCAGGGCGGCATGGCCAATGCCCAGGATTTTTTCTGCTGCCTGGCCAATCGCTGGCTGGATCGCGATTACGTGTGGGCCGAGCCGCAAACGCTGCCGCGTACGGCGATTTACCATCCGCACAAAAGCCCCGCCGAACTGCACGATTGGCAAGCCGACTGGCAGGCCGGTCAACCGGTGGCGGCGGTGCTGTTTTATCGCTCGCATTTGCAGGCGGCGAACACCGCTTTTATCGATGTTTTCTGTCAGCGTTTGCAGGCTGCGGGCCTCAACCCTTTGCCGATTGCACTGGCCAGTTTGAAAGAACCCGGCTGCCTGACGGTGGTCGAGGACCTGCTGGATGAAGTCGAGGCGGGGGTGATTCTCAATACCACCGGCTTTGCCCAATCCAGCCCCGAAGCGCCGCATTTGCGGCCGTTTCGCCGCAACATTCCGGTGATCCAGGCAATCTGCGCCCAAGACAACGAGCCGGGCTGGCGTGCCAGTGAACAGGGCCTCGGCCCGCGTGATCTGGCGATGCACATCGCCTTGCCGGAACTGGACGGGCGAATCATCAGCCGGCCGATCAGCTTCAAGGACCTGGCGTGGCGCAGCGAGCGCAGTCAGTCGGACGTGGTGTGCTATCGGGCGCAACCGGAGCGCATGGATTTCGTCGCCGAACTGGCGCGGCGCTGGATCGATCTGGCGCGAGTACCGAATCGCGAAAAACGCATCGCGCTGATCCTCGCCAACTACCCGACCCGCGACGGGCGCATCGGCAATGGCGTGGGCCTCGACACCCCGGCCGCCGCGCTGAACATCTTGCGTGCGTTGCACTCCGAAGGTTATCCGCTGCCCGCCGAGTTACCGGAGAGCGGCACTGCGTTGATCCAGCAATTGCTCGGCGGCGTCAGCAACGACCTCGACACGATCGACCAGCGTCCCTGCCAGCAAAGCCTGGCGCTGGACGACTATCAGCGGATGTTCAACACATTGCCCGAGGCCAATCAGCACGCCGTGCTGGAGCGCTGGGGCACGCCCGAGAGCGATCCGATGTTCCGTGACGGACGCATGATGATCGCCGGGTTGCGCTTTGGCCTGACCTTTGTCGGCATTCAGCCGGCGCGGGGTTATCAGGTTGACCCGAGCGCGGTGTATCACGACCCCGATCTGGTGCCGCCCCACGGTTATCTGGCGTTCTACTTCTGGCTGCGCAACACCTATGGCGCCCACGGCGTGATCCACGTAGGCAAGCACGGCAATCTCGAATGGTTGCCGGGCAAAGGTGTCGGGCTCTCCGAAAACTGCTGGCCGGACGCGCTCCTCGGGCCGTTGCCGAATATCTATCCGTTCATCGTCAACGACCCGGGCGAGGGTGCCCAGGCCAAGCGTCGCACCCAGGCCGTGATCATCGATCACCTGATGCCGCCGCTGACCCGCGCCGAAACCTATGGCCCGTTGCGCAACCTTGAGTTGCTGGCCGACGAGTATTACGAAGCGCAATTGCTCGATCCGCGCCGCGCCCGGGAATTGCAGCGCGACATTCTGCAACTGGTGCGCGAGACGCACATCGACCGTGAACTGCAGCTGGACGAGAAGCTCAACAGCGACGCCGATGCGGCGATCTGGTTGCCACGGCTGGACACGTACCTGTGCGACTTGAAAGAGTCGCAGATTCGCGATGGCCTGCACATTTTTGGCGAGTCGCCGACCGGGCGCTTGCGCATCGACACGTTGTTGGCGCTGTTGCGCATTCCCCGTGGCGATGGTCGTGGGGCGCAGTCGAGTCTGTTGCGGGCGTTGGCCAAAGCGTTTGAGTTGGGTTTTGATCCGCTGGATTGTGCGTTGGCCGAGCCTTGGATCGGACCTCGACCGGATGCCTTGCAATCGTTGAGCGAAGAAGTCTGGCGCACGGCGGGTGATTCCCGCGAACGTCTTGAGCTGTTCGCTGCTCAACTGATCTCGCAGACGTTGAATGCCAACTACGAACCCTGTGGGAGCGAGCCTCTGTGGCGAGGGGATTTATTCCCGTTGGGCTGCGCAGCAGTCCCATTTTTTGGGGCCGCTTCACAGCCCAACGGGGATAAATTCCCTCGCCACAAAAGCACCATCCCACAGGAGAGTGGTTGGTCTGAGGTTGGCGCCATCCTCGACAGCCTGCGCGAAGTGGTCGCCCCGCGTCTGGACGCCTGCGGTCCAGCAGAAATTCGCGGCCTGCTCGACGCCTTGAGCGGTCGTTTCGTCCCGGCCGGCCCCAGCGGTGCACCGAGTCGCGGTCGTCTGGACGTGCTGCCGACCGGGCGCAATTTCTACTCGGTGGACGTGCGCAACCTGCCGACCACCACGGCGTGGCGCATCGGCTTCCAATCGGCGAACCTGATTCTTGAACGGCATTTGCAGGACCACGGCGATCACTTGCGCCAGCTCGGGCTATCCGTCTGGGGCACCGCGACCATGCGCACCGGCGGCGACGACATCGCCCAGGCCATGGCGTTGATGGGCGTGCGTCCGGTCTGGGCTACCGGCAGTCAACGGGTCGACGACTTTGAAATTCTGCCGCTGAGCTTGCTCGACCGTCCGCGTGTGGACGTGACTTTGCGGGTTTCCGGATTCTTCCGTGATGCCTTCGCCAACCTGATCCGCCTGTTCGACGCCGCCGTGCAAGCCGTCGCCGCGCTCGACGAGCCGGACGACCTCAACCCGCTGGCCGCCAAGGTGCGTGCCGAGCGTGAAACGTTGATGCAATCGGGCCTCGATGAAGAAGCGGCCAGGCGTCAGGCCGGCTGGCGGATTTTCGGTGCCAAACCTGGCGCTTATGGCGCAGGCGTTCAGGGCGCCATCGACGGGCGTCTGTGGCAAAGCCGCGAGGATCTGGCCGAGGTTTACCTGAATTGGGGCGGCTACGCTTACGGCGGCTCCGATGAGGGCACCGCGGCCCGCGAGCAATTCGCCCAGCGCTTGAGCCAGGTTCAGGCCGTGCTGCAAAACCAGGACAATCGCGAGCATGACTTGCTCGATTCCAACGACTATTACCAATTCCAGGGCGGCATGCTCGCTGCCGTGGAAAGCCTCAGCGGCGAAGCGGCGGCCAGTTACCATGGCGATCACAGTCAGCCGGACCTGCCGAAGATCCGCACCTTGAAGGAAGAGCTGGCCCGGGTGATCCGCTCCCGGGCGGCCAACCCGAAGTGGATCGACGGGGTGAAGCGTCACGGCTATAAAGGCGCGTTCGAACTGGCGGCGACGGTCGATAATCTGTTCGCGTTCGACGCCACGACGCAGTTGATCGACGATCATCAATACGCGTTGCTGGCGGATGCGTATTTGCTCGATCCGGCGACCCGGGATTTTGTGCGTGAGCATAATCCCCATGCGCTGCGCGACATGACCGAGCGGATGCTTGAGGCGCAGCAGCGCGGGATGTGGCAGGAACCGGGCGCGTATCGCGAGGCGCTGGAAAACCTTTTGCTGGATATAGAAGAAGACAGCTGATGCACCGCAAAACCTGTAGGAGCGAGGCTTGCCCGCGAAGAGGCCTTCACATTCAATATTGATACCGACTGAATAGACGCCTTCGCGGGCAAGCCTCGCTCCTACAAGGTACAAGGTGTGCCTGCTACCGACCATGACCGAGATATAAAAATGACCGACACCCCGCATTTCCCGCTCTCCGCCGTGGTCGGCGCCGACGATCTGAAGCTCGCCCTCTACCTGACCGCCATCGACCCGAAAATCGGCGGCGTGTTGATCGAAGGCCCGCGTGGCATGGCCAAATCGACCCTGGCCCGGGGCCTGGCGGACTTGCTGGCCAGCGGTCAGTTCGTCACCTTGCCCCTCGGCGCCACCGAAGAACGGCTGGTCGGAACCCTCGACCTCGACGCCGCCCTGAGCGAAGGTCGCGCACAATTTTCCCCCGGTGTATTGGCCAAGGCCGACGGCGGTGTGCTTTACGTCGATGAAGTCAATCTGCTGCCCGATCACCTCGTCGACCTGTTGCTCGACGTGGCCGCCAGCGGCACCAACCTGATCGAGCGCGACGGCATTTCCCACCGGCATTCGGCGAAGTTTGTATTGATCGGCACCATGAACCCGGAAGAGGGCGAACTGCGGCCGCAACTGCTCGACCGTTTTGGCCTGAACGTCGCGCTCGGTGGCCATACCGCACCGGCCGAACGTGGCCAGATCATCCGTCGGCGTCTGGATTTCGACAGCGATCCCCAGCGCTTTTGCGCTGAGTGGGAAAACCAGCAGCAGTCGCTGCGTGTACGTTGCCAGAAGGCGCGCAGCCTGTTGGCGAGCATCCCCCTGGATGATGAAGCACTGGCGCAGATTACCGAGCGTTGTTTCGCCGCTGGTGTCGATGGCTTGCGCGCCGATCTGGTCTGGTTGCGCGCTGCCCGTGCCCACGCCGCATGGCGAGGGGCGAGCGCTATCGCCGAGGAAGATATCGACGCGGTTGCCGAGTTTGCCTTGCGTCATCGTCGTCGCGAGCAATCGCCACCAGCGCCACAACACAATCAGTCACCTTCGGCTCAACCTTCCAGCCCGAGCGAAGGCCAGGGCCAGTGGGGCGAAATGCCCGCCCAGGCGTTGCCGATCGGTGCCCGGCGTGAAGTGCCGAGCTGGCCAAAAAAGCCCTAGGCATTCGCCCTCGATCTGACGCGGGGGCGAATGCCAGACCCCGCGCCGGACGACTGGATAACGGTAAACAGGGCAAGCGTCACGCCGCACGCAGTGGCTCGATCAACTGGCCCGGCACCTTGCTCAACGGCCGTCCTCGTCAGCACAAAGATGTGCTGTTTTATCTGCGGACCCGATCCGCTCATGAACTGTGGCTGGTGATCGTCGATGCGTCAGCCTCGACCCGCCGTCATCAGGCACTGAGCGATGCCAAGGGTTTACTCGCACAATTGTTCGACGACGCGTATCGCCAGCGTGCGCGTCTGGCGTTATTGACTGCCAGTGGCCATGCGCCGAAGTGGCAGGTGCAAGGCTTGAAAGCGTCGGCAGGGTTGCGAGGCTGGCTCGATGACCTGGGCGCGGGCGGCGGCACGCCGTTGTTGGCGGCACTTGGCAAAGCGGGCCGTTGGCTGGCGACACGGCAAAAACGCTTTCCGGCGGAACAGCAAAGGCTGTTGCTGGTGACCGACGGGCGATTGAAGGAATGGCCGGGGCTACCGGTGCTGGATTGCCCAGGGTTACTGATTGATATCGAACGCGGGCCGATCCGGTTAGGTCGGGCGAAACAGATGGCGGTAGAGCTGCAAGCGGATTATCGGCACATTGATGAGCTGTTTTCAGGCTGAGATCTTTGTTGTTTGCAGAGGCCCCTTCGCGAGCAAGCCCGCTCCCACATTAAATCTGCGCCGTTCACAAGTCCCCTGTGGGAGCGGGCTTGCTCGCGATGGCATCACCTCGGTTCCGGATAATCATGGCAAACCCAGCATCGCTGACCCAAACCCGATCTGCGGCATCCACAAATCCTGTGGGAGCGGGCTTGCTCGCGAAGGCATCACCCCGGGTTCCGGATCATCATGGCAAATCCAAATCACTACCCTATGCTCTGCGGGCCATTCGATCACCGGAGTGAATCATGCGCGTACTTGCCGTTAACGATCAGAACGATTTCCGCGTCAAAGCCTACGCCGGTACCAATGGCGTGCTGTTGGCCATGGATCTGGCCGAACCCCGCCGCAAAGGCCTGCTGGGTTTCGCCATCGAAAAGCAGCAGGGCAACAAACCCTGGCAGTTTTTGTTCAATAGCCTGACGTTCCAGGGTAAGTCCCATACCTTCGCGCAATATCACGCCACCCCGAGCAATATCGCGCCGTTACAGAAATTCCGCTGGGCCGATTACGCGGTCAATCCAGGGCTGACGATCCATTACCGGGTCCATCTGGCCTACGGCAGCGCCGATGCACCGCAACTCGGTGAATCCCTGGAAGTGACGGTCACCACCGACGATGGACATCCCGGCAACCAACGTGTCAATTTCAACCGCGCAGTGGCCGCCAGTCAGGCGTTCCAGCGCAAGTTTCCCGAGCTCGACGCGCTCATAAGTGACAATAAGAGGCTCCCCATCGAAGTCTGGCCCGATGCCCCGCGCCAATGGCTGGAGAACGGTTTGCTCGGGCGTTTGCTGGGCTTTATCGAGCGGGCCATCGATGGTCAGTGGGCACTGGACATCGCCATCTACGAGTACCAGTTGCCGGTGATTGTCGATGCGGTGAACGCGGCGCACGACCGCGGCGTGCACGTTCGCGTCCTTTATCACGCGCAACCGGACGAAGACACGACCGCCATGAATGAGGCGAGCCTGGAAAAGATCCCGGCGGCGAACAAGCGCGGACGCGTCACCCACAGCATTTTCCACAACAAGTTCATCGTCCTGAGCCGTCTCGATGCAGCGGGGCTGCGCCAGCCTGAAGCCGTGCTCTGCGGCAGCACCAACTTCACCCCCAACGGCATCTACCGTCAGGCCAACGTGGTGCATGTGCTGGACGATCCTCGGGTCGGCGCCAGTTACCTGCAAACGTTCGAGCAGGTCTGGAACACACCGGCGGATGTCGGCGCCACGCGGCAATGGATCACGCAACACAACCCGATGGACCCGACCCAACCGTTGTTCGCCGGATTCTCACCACGCTCGGGGCAGGGCGACTTGCATGAGTTCGTCGACATCATCAACGCGGCGAAAAAAGATGTGCTGTTCGTTACTGCGTTCACCTTGCCCGACGCCATCCTCAACGCATTGCTCGGTCAGCCCCACGACGACATCCTGCGCTACGGCCTGCAAAACTCCGCGAGCAAAATCACCGGGTTTCACGCCGACCGCACCGCTGAATTCACCACGGTTGCGCTGCTCAATACCGGGCTGGAAGGTTGGCTCATGGAAAGCAAGGAAGGCCAGAAGGGCAACCTGCTGGTGCACACCAAAGCCGTCGTCACGGATTTCACCAGCGATACGCCGACGATCATCAGTGGCAGTCATAACCTCAGTGCGGCGGCCAGTCGCAGCAATGACGAGAACTACCTGATCATTCGCGGGGATACCGATTTGGCGGATCGGTATGGGTTGGAATTGCTACGGTTCTATGAGCACTACCGGTTTCGCTATTACGCGAAAAAACTGGCGCTCAAGCAGGTCCAGCCGTTAGCAGCGGATGACAGCTGGACTGATGATTATTATGTCGAGGGGAATTTGCGGATGCTGTCGAGGTTGCGTTTTTCCGGGCAGTAAATCACTGACTCAAATGACCCCTTCGCGAGCAAGCCCGCTCCCACATTGGATCTCGGGCGTTCACGAAATCCTGTGGGAGCGGGCTTGCTCGCGAAAGGGCCGACGCGGTTTTCAGCGCTTAGCGAAACAGATTGGTCCGCGCCAACTCAATCACCTCATCCCCACGCCCGCTCATCACCGCTTTAAGCATGTACAAACTGAACCCTTTGGCCTGTTCCAGCTTGATCGTCGGCGGCATCGCCAATTCCTGAGTCGCCGTCACCACGTCCACCAGCACGGGCCCGTCATGCGCCAGCGCCCGGCGCAAGGCCGGTTCCAGCGCCTCGGATTCCTCGACACGAATTCCCAGGATCCCCATGGCATTGGCCATCGCCGCGAAGTCCGGATTGTGCAAGTCCGTGCCGGTATCCAGTAGCCCGCTGGATTTCATTTCCATGGCCACGAACCCGAGCGAGGCATTGTCGTAGACGATGATTTTCACCGGCAGCTTCAGTTGCGCCAGAGAGATGAAATCCCCCATCAACATGCTGAAACCGCCATCGCCGGACAGCGAAATCACCTGCCGCCCAGGAAACGCCGCTTGCGCGCCAATGGCCTGCGGCATCGCGTTCGCCATGGAGCCGTGATTGAACGAACCGAGCAGTCGGCGCTTGCCATTCATTTTCAGATAGCGCGCGGCCCAGACCGTCGGCGTGCCCACGTCGGCGGTGAAGATCGCATCCTCATCGGCCAGTTCGCTGAGCAGGCGAGTGAGGTATTGCGGATGAATCGGCCGGCCCGGCGCCGAAGGTTGAGCCAGGTCATCAAGACCCTGACGCGCCTTTTGGTAGTGCTTGAGGGAAGACTCGAGAAAGCTGCGGTCGCCACGATAAGGCAGGCGCGGCAGCAACGCGGCGAGGGTTTCGCCAACATCGGCGGCGATGCCCAGATCCAGCGTGGTGCGCCGTCCGAGGGCTTGCGGGTCGTGGTCGATCTGAATGATGGTGGCGTCGGTGGGGTAGAACTGACGATACGGAAAGTCAGTCCCGAGCATCACCAGCGTGTCGCAGTTGAGCATCGCATGATATCCGGAACTGAAGCCGATCAGCCCGGTCATGCCAACGTCGAACGGATTGTCCCACTCCACGTGCTCCTTGCCGCGCAATGCATGCACCACCGGCGCGCCGAGGGCGTCGGCCAGCGCCACCACCTGAGCGTGGGCTCCCGCGCAGCCGGCTCCACACATCAGCGTCACGGCTTTGCTTTGACTGAGCAATTCGACCAGCCGATCCAGGTCATGAGGCGCGGGCAGGGTGCGTGGTTTTGAAAACGCCGGCCAGGGCTTGAGGTTGTCTTCGACTTCCTGCAGCGCCACGTCACCGGGAATCACCACCACCGCGACGCCGCGATTGAGGATTGCACTGCGCATCGCCCGGTGCAGCACCTGGGGCATTTGCGCCGGGTTGCTCACCAGTTCGACGAAGTGGCTGCATTCCTTGAACAGTTCCTGCGGGTGGGTTTCCTGAAAGTAATTCAGGCCCACTTCCGAGGACGGAATCTGCGCGGCGATGGCCAACACCGGCACATGGTTTTTGTGGCAATCGAACAGTCCGTTGATCAGGTGCAGATTGCCCGGCCCGCAACTGCCGGCGCACACCGCCAGTTCCCCGGTGATCGCTGCTTCGGCGCCGGCGGCGAACGCGGCGACTTCCTCGTGGCGCACGTGCATCCACTCGATGCTGTCCATGGTGCGCAGGGCCTCGGTCAGGCCGTTGAGGCTGTCGCCCGTCAGGCCCCAGATGCGTTTCACGCCGGCCTGTTCAAGGGTGGTTGCCAGTTGCTGGGCAATGGTGATTTTCGCCATGGGGTGCTCCAGTGATTGATGAATTGTCCTCGGGGTTAAAAGAGGACAACGCTGTGGCAACCATGACTCACCCGGGTTTGTGATTAATAGACGATTACTTGCCCATCGCCTGCCGGTACTGGCGCGTACGCCGGGCGATGTACAGCTGATCGAGAATCAACGCCCATATCGCTGAAACCTGTGGCCGGGTCTTGCGCCCGCGGCTCAGGCGATGCAGCTGGAACTTCACCACGGCCATGCTCGCCAAGGCGGCCAGTGGTTTGCGTTTCCAGCGGATCGGCGGCAATTGTGGGTGGCTGTTCTGGCCTTCGCGCCAGCGTTTGACCAACTTCGGTTCGATGGCCAGCGCCGTGCCGATACCGGCCATGGCGATGCCGCTGTCGAGCACCTGTGTTGCCCACTGACGAAACTGCTAAAGATGCCGTTCGTCTTCCAGCACTACGGCCCGCAGGGCCGGTCATGGTGCGGCGATCGATCATCACGTTGCCGGTCAGCAGCAGCCCCGTTTCACCCTCGGCCCAGGCCTGATACTGCTGGAACAGTGCGCTGGACGGCGCTTGTCCGGTATCCGCGAGGTTCTCTTCCATCGCGGCTTTGGCGATGCGATTGCCGAGGGGCTGGCCGTTTGCCCTGCAGTGCGAATGCCGAGCGGGTACTGGCGTCGCTCAAGCATTAGTTTTGACCGAGACAGTCATCGCCAAAGGCCTGGTAACGCAGGACATGGGTGGTGCCCATGGTGTCGATGTAGGTCATCTCCCGCGCGCCGGGTCCGCAGCCATCGTTGCGGGTCATGTTGAGCACTTTGGCAATATGGAGCGGCGTCGAATACGTGTAGTCCTCGACTGTCGGGGTGCTGGAATTGTCGATGGAAGCGGCCGCTGCAACACCGCTCAGACTGATCAGAAACAGGGCGGACAGAATGCGTTTCATGATGGGGCTCTCGTAGTGGCTACTGAACGATTTCAGTGGCAGTACGACGAGCCCCGTTGGGGTTTATTCCAGGCTCAGGGAAAAACTTTTCTGCGCCGGGATCGGATTGCGCATCAGCGTGCCGACCACCAGCGCCCCCAGCAAGGCCAGCAAACCCGCGACTATAAGCAGCAGGCTGAAGCCGCCGACGAATGCCTGGCGCGCCAACGGTTCGACGAGCGGGCGTGCGGTTTCCGGTAGCAAGTTCATGGCCGCGGTCATATCACCGGCGACCACCCGCGATGCAATGCCCTGGGTCTGGCCGAGCCATTGTGTACCTTGCGTCGACAGACTGGTACGCAACAACAGTTCGGTATGGCTGGACAGCAATGCACCGAAGACGCCGATGGCCAGTACGATCGCGCTGAAACGCATGGTGGTGCTCATGCCCGAGGCCATGCCGGTGCGCTCGCGGGGCACGCAGGCCATGATGTTTTTCTGCGTGTCGCCATTGAGCAAACCGGCACCGGCGCCTGTTACGGCAATGGCCAATGCGAAGGGCAGATAGCCGCCGCTGCTGACGGCCCAAGCGCTGAGCAGGTTGCCGCTGCCGACCAGGGTCAAACCCGCCGCCATCAGCGTCGCAGGGGCAAATCGATTGGCCAGCCGAGCGCCGATTCGCGGGCAAATCAACATGGTCACCGCAAATGGCAGCATCCCCAGCCCGGACGCGATGGCCGAGAAACCCAGGCCGTTTTGCAGATAGAACGGCAGCAACGTCATCATCACTTGGGCGCACCCGGCGTAGGCAAACATGCCGAGCAAGGCGCCGATGAAGCGCGGATGCTTGAACAATTGCAGGTCGACCATCGGCCGCTGTTGCATCCGCTCAATCAGCACAAACAGCCCCAACAGCAGGGCGCCACCGATGAGCCGGGCGTAGGTGAGCGGGTTGCTCCAGCCAATCCGGTTGGCTTCGATCAAGCCCCAGATCAGGCACAGCAAGCTCGCACTGAACGCCAGGCTGCCCCAGGGATCGAGGCGCGCAGACTGGGTGTTCCTCGATTCCGGCACGGCGCGCCAGACCCTGTACATCAAGAACAGCCCGACCGGCAGGTTGAGGTAGAAGATCCAGCGCCAGCCGACATACTCGGTGATCAGCCCGCCGACCGTCGGCGCGGCGGTCATCGCCACGCCCATGCACGCGCCCCAGAACGCCCAGGCCTTGGCTCGTTCGACTTCATCGTGAAAGGTGTGGCCGATCGCGGCCAGGGCCGACGTCAGCAGCAATGCCGCACCGACACCCTTGATCGCCCTCGCGATGTCGAGGAACAACGCAGTGGGCGCTGCGCCGCAACCTATGGAGGCCAGGATGAAAATGCCCAGGCCGCAGAGCATGGTTTTCTGCCGGCCAAAGCGATCGGCGATGCTGCCCGCGGGTAGCAATAAGGCCGCGAACGCCAGCATGTACGCGCTGACCACCCATTCGATGTCGGCAAAGTTCGCGCCCAGGTCCCGGGCGATGGTCGGCAGGGTGACGGCGACGATGTTGGTGTCGAGCACGATCAGCGAGCACACGCCGGAGGCCGTCAGTAAGGTCAAACGCGGACTGACCCGGCTCATGGCGTAATTGCCTTTTGAGCAAGATTGTTGGCCGCGGCGCAGAAAAGGGGTTTGACGTACATGACGATGGCTCTCTACTGTGATTGTCTGTGAGCTTATCGCGGTCGATTATCGGCTTTGTTAGCCTGCTATCGGGACTTCATTACCTTTGAGCTAATGCACCCATGGACATACGGCATTTTCGCTACTTTCTGGCCGTTGCCCGGCAAGGCAACTTTACCCGCGCCGCCGAACAACTCGGTATCGCACCGCCCACCTTGACTCGACAGATCCAGGACATGGAGAACGAACTCGGCACGCGACTGTTCGTGCGCCAGACACGTGAAGTCAGCCTGACCGAGGCCGGTGCCGCGTTAATGATCGAGGCCGAGGCGACGGTGCGGCAATTCGAATACGCCCAGCACAATGCCCGGCGGGCTGGACGCGGGGATATCGGTCATATCGAACTCGGCTACGTGGCATCGGCGGTGTATTCGGGGTTACTGCAAAAACAGGTGCAGGCCTTCAGTCACGAGTGCCCGGACGTCAGCTTCAATGTGCGGGAAAGCCCCATGGCGTCATTGCCGGCCATGGTGGTCGAGGGGCGATTCGATATTGGTTATGTCCGCTCACCCATGACCCTGCCTGATGGCCTGGAGGCCATTCGCCTGGATGCAGAAGGCTTTGTGCTGGCGCTGTCCACCGAGTCCTGGCTGTGTCGTTTGCCGGACATCAGTCCGGAGCATCTGCAAAATGAGACGTTCATCCTGCCGGAGCAAATCAGCGGCACCTTGCAAGTCGCCGCCGAGGGCGGATTTGCGCCGAAACTGGGTGCGCAGCCGGGCGGACTGGTGGCGGTGATTGCGCTGGTATCGTTGGGGCAGGGCGTAGCAGTCGTGCCGGAATCGGTAGTCGGGCATGTCGGTTTGCCCGGTGTGCTGTACCGGACGATCAAGGGCTGCGAAGCGGCGTCGTGGTTGTCGTTGATTCATCGGCGGTTCGAGAAGTCGGCGGCGGTGGTCAGGTACATTGAGCAGGTCAAAAAGCACTGATTACAGATTTTGTAATGATTTCCGACTGTAGGAAATGTCACTTTCGCGTGTACGCTCCAAGGCCTTTTTCCTTTCAGGACTTGCATGAACACCCTTTTGGAGCCTCCCGGTTATCCTTTCTCCTCGCGCTACCACGCGGTCTTGATGCACGCGAAACATCCGGTTTTCCGACTTCTGAATCCCCTTGTCACTTTACCGCCACGGCCTCTGTGCCGCGCCTTGCCGTGCCCGGCTTTCTGAACTCACTAAAGGGATCGAGACGTTTTTATGGAATGGATAGCTGACCCCACCGCATGGCTGGGCCTGTTGACTCTAATTGTGCTTGAGCTGGTGCTAGGCATCGACAACCTGGTGTTTATCGCCATCCTGGCCGACAAGCTGCCGCCCGAGCAACGCGACCGTGCGCGGCTCATCGGTTTGTCCCTGGCGTTGCTGATGCGCCTGGGCCTGCTGGCGAGTATTTCGTGGCTGGTGACCCTGACTCAGCCGTTGATCGAGGTGTTCGACAAGAGCTTCTCCGGCCGCGACTTGATCATGCTGTTCGGTGGTGTGTTCTTGTTGTTCAAGGCCACCATGGAATTGCACGAGCGACTCGAAGGCCATGTCGGCCAGCGCGCTTCTAATGCGACCTATGCGATGTTCTGGCCGATCGTGGCGCAGATCGTGGTGCTCGATGCGGTGTTCTCCCTCGATGCGGTGATTACCGCTGTGGGCATGGTCGATGAATTGGCCGTGATGATGATCGCGGTGATTATTTCCATCGGCCTGATGATCGTCGCCAGCAAGCCGCTGACCCGTTTCGTCAATGAACACCCGACGGTGATCATGCTCTGTCTGGGCTTTTTGATGATGATCGGCTTCGCGCTGACCGCTGAAGGCTTGGGGTTCCACATTCCGAAGGGCTACCTGTACGCGGCCATCGGTTTCTCGATCCTGATCGAGGTCTTCAACCAGATAGCCCGGGCTCGCCGTAAAAAATCGATGCAGGGCCTGCGACCGATGCGTGAGCGCACGGCCCACGCCGTGTTGCGTTTGCTCGGTGGCCGCTCGCTGGCGGTGGAGGAGGTTGGCGAAGAAATTGCCGACATGCTGGAGAATGGCGAAGCGCCGAGCGTAGAACTGTTCGACCGTCGCGAACGAGTGATGATCAGTGGTGTTCTGCAACTCGCCGAGCGACCGATCCGCACCTTGATGACCGTACGCGCTGATGTGGATCACATCGACCTGTCCGACGATGCCGAAGTCATTCGCACGCGCCTGATGAATTCGTCCTATTCACGCCTGCCGCTGATTCGCGATGGCGCGGTGGATGAGCCGCTGGGCTTCGTGCACAAGAAGGAATTGCTCAAGGAATACCTGGCCGGCAACCAGCCCGGTCTTGAGCATTTGGCGCGCAAGACCATCAACTTGCTGGACAGTTACTCGATCCTCAATGCCCTGGAACAGATGCGCCAAGCCTCGACTCACATTGCGTTCGTGGTCAATGAGTTCGGTGACTTCGTCGGTGTGCTGACCATGACTGACATTCTCGAATCGATCGCCGGCGAGTTGCCGGATGCCAGCGAAATCGAGGGCCCGGATGTGGTCGAGGAGAAGGGTGGGTTCATGGTCAGCGGCGCGTTGAACCTGGCGCGGGTGCGACAGCGGACCGGGTTTGCGGCAGAGCCTACCGACGACTATCAAACCTTGGCCGGGCTGGTGGTCAGCCTGCTGGATCGCCTGCCGATGATCGGTGACAGCCATGAGTGGGAAGGCTGGCGGATCACGGTGGCGGCGGTTGAGGAGCGGCGGGTGACGCGGGTGTTGCTGGTGCGCGCGGTTTAGATCGTTCCCGCGCGTGGGAACGATCATTGCTCAAACCCCGATCAACGTGTGCGCCCGAGGAACAGTGCACAGTCGGCGCAGGGTCTGGCGTAACCACGCCAGATCGTGAACCGGTTTACGGATCACCATTGCCGGTTTCACCTTGCCGATGTGCTTGGCGAAGTTTTCCTGCAGGGTTTGTTCAGTGCCGATGCCCTTGAGCTTTTTCAACAGTTTCCCATCCTTGTAAAACAGCACGGTCGGGGTGCCGGTGACGTTCGGGTGCCGAGGCGATTCACGAGTGTCCAGCATGTAGATCTGCGCGTGATGCCGATAAGCCTCGGCGATCTGACGGAAGATCGGCCCGGCTGTTTCGCAGGCCGGACAGTGCTGACTGCCGAAGTACAAGATCACCGGGCGCCAGGTTTTCAGGGCTTTGCGGTAAACCGGAGCCATCGCCGGTTGGGACGTTGTCGAGCTCATTGAAATTTCCTTTTCACAACGATCATCGAGGCCAATTGACGTTAAAGGAGCAAGAGAGGTGAGTCTACTGTCAGAAATTACAGGTGAGCCTTTACCGCTTGAATGGAGATTTAGGCGAACTACCGTCGGTCTGGAAATAGGTGTTACCTGTCAGATCTGACAGTAGATATTTAGTTTGCTTGGAGGCTGAATAAGCGGACCGTTTTTTCCATTGCCCTGCACATCGCGGCGCAACGGAAACGGCTACCCACCTACGCAAAGGAGCTACGCGATGATCGGGAATAAATTGGCTACGCATCAGGAGAACTTGATACTTAACGGTGATTTTTCACAAGGTGAGGAGCATTGGCGACTCAATGCCCCTGTCGAAATTCGCGATGGGTACTGTTACGCAAGCGGGGGCGGCTCAGCGGATCAGAGTGATGTGAAACTGAAACCCGGCACATACCGTTTATCTTTCGAGGGGCTTTTTCTCGACGAAACAAAGAGCTACGTCAACGTGGCCTTGGAAATGTCAAACCTGCGTCTGCAACTCTTTGTAAGGCCCGGAGCCGATTACGTTACTTATTCGGTCGGTTTTTCTGTGCCAAAACCATCGCACGGGGACGTTGATCTTCTCTCTGTGATGCTCATTGGTCAGGGAGCAGGTGGGAAGTTCCGGAATGTGAAGCTTGTCCTGGACGAAGCTTAATCCGGGTGTTGATGGTCGTTTCAATACCTATGTCTTGTCACTGACGAGGCCAGAATACCTTTGCTACCCTTTGAAGACGCGTTACGCCCTCAAAGGGTGCTTTGCGTACCAAGTTGTGTCCTAACGCCCCACTTCTGTAGCTAACAGTAGCGCTCTTTACGCTGATGACTCGGTAACGACCACCGTACTGTTCAAATCTCATGTTCTTGATTCGTAGTACTTTTCAATTTCCCCACGACGCTTAACACAGCCTGTGGCACACTTTCTGCTGTCTATTCCGTTGTTACATACCTATGTCCGGTATAGCGGAATAAACATCACCCTGGAGTGCTTGCCATGCATCGCCGACCTTCCTTATTTAAAGCGTGTATTTTTCTTGTCGCAGCGTCTGCTGCTGCCATGGGGGTGGCCCAGGCGGCGGACGGCAAGCTCGATAGCGTGCTGGCCCGCGGGAAACTGATTGTGGGCACGGGCAGTACCAATGCGCCGTGGCACTTCCAGGGAGCGGATGGCAAGTTGCAGGGGTTTGATATCGATATCGGGCGCATGATCGCCAAGGGATTGTTCAACGACCCGACCAAGGTCGAGTACGTGGTGCAGTCGTCCGATGCGCGGATTCCCAACCTGCTGACGGACAAGGTCGACATCAGTTGCCAGTTCATCACCGTGACCGCCAGCCGTGCCCAGCAGGTGGCGTTCACCCTGCCGTACTACCGCGAAGGCGTCGGCCTGTTGTTGCCGGCCAGCAGCAAATACAAGGAAATCGAAGACCTAAAGGCTGCCAACGACAGCGTGACCGTGGCGGTGCTGCAGAACGTGTACGCCGAAGAGCTGGTGCATCAAGCCTTGCCCAAAGCCAAGGTCGATCAGTACGACAGCGTTGATTTGATGTATCAGGCCGTCAACTCCGGCCGTGCCGACGCCGCCGCCACCGATCAGTCATCGGTGAAATACCTGATGGTGCAGAACCCTGGCCGCTATCGCAGCCCGGCTTACGCCTGGAGCCCACAGACCTACGCTTGCGCGGTCAAACGCGGCGATCAGGACTGGCTGAACTTCGTCAACACTACCCTGCATGAAGCCATGACCGGCGTTGAGTTCCCGACTTACGCGGCGTCCTTCAAGCAATGGTTCGGCGTTGATCTGCCGACTCCAGCCATCGGTTTCCCCGTCGAATTCAAATGATCCCGTGAGAGCGGGGCGCCCATAACGCGCCCCGTTCAAGGTACTGCTGACCATGAACTATCAGTTGAACTTTGCCGCCGTGTGGCGCGATTTCGACACTTTGCTGGCGGGGCTCGGTCTGGGCCTTGAGCTGTCGCTGGTGTCGATCGCCATCGGTTGCGTGATCGGCCTGATGATGGCGTTTGCTTTGCTGTCAAAGCACCGCGCATTGCGGGTGCTGGCGTCGGTGTATGTGACGGTGATCCGCAATACGCCGATTCTGGTGTTGATTCTGTTGATCTACTTCGCCTTGCCGAGCCTGGGGATCCGTCTGGACAAGATCCCGTCGTTCATCATCACCTTGTCGCTGTATGCCGGGGCGTACCTGACCGAAGTGTTCCGCGGCGGTTTGTTGAGCATTCCCAAGGGGCAGCGTGAAGCCGGCCTGGCCATCGGGCTCGGCGAGTGGCAGGTCAAGGCCTACGTCACCGTGCCGGTGATGTTGCGTAACGTGTTGCCGGCCCTGTCGAACAACTTCATTTCGCTGTTCAAGGACACCTCGCTGGCCGCCGCGATTGCGGTGCCGGAGCTGACCTACTACGCGCGCAAGATCAATGTCGAGAGCTACCGGGTGATTGAAACCTGGCTGGTGACCACAGCGCTCTATGTTGCGGCCTGTTACCTCATTGCCATGATGCTGCGTTACCTCGAGCAGCGTCTGGCGATCCGCCGATAGGAGGCCCACATGTACGAATCCCCTAGTTGGTTGCATGAATTGTGGGTCGCGCGGGAAGTGTTGTGGCAAGGCTTCCTGACCAGTGTGCAGGTCTCGGCGCTGGCGATTTTGCTGGGCACGATGGTCGGCATTGTCGCCGGTCTGGTGCTGACCTACGGCAATGTCTGGATGCGCGCACCGTTTCGGTTTTACGTTGACCTGATTCGCGGCACGCCAGTGTTTGTCTTGGTGCTGGCCTGCTTTTACATGGCGCCCGCAGTGGGCTGGCAGATCAGTGCGTTTCAGGCCGGCGCCTTGGGGCTGACGCTGTTTTGCGGCTCCCACGTGGCGGAGATTGTGCGCGGCGCGTTGCAAGCGTTGCCCAGCGGCCAGATGGAAGCGAGCAAGGCCATCGGCCTGACGTTTTATCAATCCCTTGGTTACGTGTTGTTGCCTCAGGCGTTGCGGCAGATCCTGCCGACCTGGGTCAACTCGTCCACCGAGATCGTCAAGGCCTCGACTTTGTTGTCGGTCATTGGTGTGGCGGAATTGTTGCTCAGCACGCAGCAGATCATCGCCCGCACCTTCATGACCCTCGAGTTTTACCTGTTCGCCGGATTTCTGTTTTTCGTCATCAACTACGCCATCGAATTATTCGGCCGGCACATTGAAAAGCGGGTGGCCTTGCCATGACTCAACCTCAAGTTTCGACACAGAACCAGGCCCTGCTGGATATTCGCGGCCTGCACAAACAGTACGGCAAGCTCGAAGTGCTCAAGGGCGTCGACCTGACCATGCAGCGCGGCAACGTGGTCACGCTGATTGGCTCCAGCGGTTCGGGCAAGACCACGCTGCTGCGTTGCGTGAACATGCTCGAAGAATTCCAGGGCGGCCAGATCGTGCTCGATGGCGAGTCCATCGGTTATGACGAGGTCAACGGCAAGCGCGTGCGCCACGCGGAAAAAGTCATCGCTCGGCATCGGGCGATGACCGGCATGGCGTTCCAGCAGTTCAACCTGTTCCCGCACCTGAGCGCGTTGCAGAACGTCACCCTCGGTTTGCTCAAGGTCAAAAAACTGCACAAGGACGAAGCCGTGGCGCTGGCGGAAAAATGGCTGGAGCGGGTCGGCTTGCTGGATCGGCGTGATCACTACCCCGGTCAGTTGTCCGGCGGTCAGCAACAGCGCGTGGCGATTGCCCGGGCGATTGCGATGAACCCGAGCCTGATGCTGTTTGACGAAGTGACCTCGGCCCTCGACCCGGAACTGGTCGGCGAAGTGCTGAACGTGATCAAGGGCCTGGCCGATGAAGGCATGACCATGTTGCTGGTCACCCACGAGATGCGTTTTGCCTTCGAGGTATCGGACAAGATCGTATTCATGAATCAGGGGCGCATCGAAGAGCAGGGGCCACCCAAGGAACTGTTCGAACGCCCGCAATCACCGCGTCTGGCTGAATTTCTCAAGAACACGCGGTTCTGATTTTTTAAAAAGCATTCCACTTGCAATCAGGAGAAACACGCATGAGCATTACTCGTTACGGCACCGGCAGCAGCGCCGCTGGCGGTACGCCTCGTCCTTTCGCCCGCGCCGTTGAAGCCGATGGCTGGCTGCACGTGTCAGGCCAGGTGCCGGCGCTGGATGGCGAGATCATTGTTGGCGGCATTGTCGAGCAGACTCACCAGACCATGAAGAACCTGATCGCGATTCTCGAAGAGGCCGGTTATGGCCTGGAAGATGTGGTGCGTGCGGGCGTGTGGTTGGAGGATCCGCGGGACTTCACGAGTTTCAACAAGGTCTTCTCCGAATACTTCAAACCTGAACACGCTCCGGCACGGGCCTGTGTGCAGGCGAACATGATGGTCGACTGCAAGGTCGAGATTGACTGCATTGCGTACAAGAAAAAGGCCTGAGATTTGCGGTGACTTCATCGCGAGCAGGCTCACTCCTACATTTGGAATGCATTCCTCTGTGGGAGCGAGCCTGCTCGCGATATAGGTAGTCCGTTCCTTTCTCTTCCATACTGATATCGCTGGAAGTCAGTTGTCGGCGAGGAAGGAACATGCACCTGTGGGCTACGAATATGCTCGCGCAGCACTCGATGATTACGC
>NZ_SISB01000026.1 GCF_004310295.1 Pseudomonas sp. BGI-2
GCGTAATCATCGAGTGCTGCGCGAGCATATTCGTAGCCCACAGGTGCATGTTCCTTCCTCGCCGACAACTGACTTCCAGCGATATCAGTATGGAAGAGAAAGGAACGGACTACCTATATCGCGAGCAGGCTCACTCCCACAGGGGATTGATGTACACCTGCAAGAAATCGGTCGGCTGTCAGGCCGCCTTCGCGGGCAAGCCTCGCTCCTACAAAAAGCAAGCAGAGCAGCGTACGGCTTTTGCTTCTCACCACTCATCAGGCCGAGCGTTAGCTCGCCTGCTTTTGATCTTGATCTACCCGCCCCTTTCGGTAGGCTGAGTGGAGGTGTTCATCCGGGGAGTGGCGCGCAGCGCCGTGCGACGCAGTCGAACACGCTGCATGTAGGTCGTCGCGAAGCAGACCGGAGGGCAGTGTCCCCGGATGGATACCGGAGCGAAGGTACGCCGAGCCCAGGCGAGGGGCCTGACGCTTGGGGCGAGCCTTTTTGGGTACTTTTTTGGCGTTTGAAAAAAGTGCCTTGCCGTAAGGGCCAGCCCTTTCAAGGTCTTCAGTTAAAATCCCCAAAACTCCAGTCAGGGTGACTAAGCGATGTGGGCAGAAGTTCTAGCGCGGTTTGAAAAAAAGGCACCGGCCAGTGTCATGGTCAAGTTGGCACTGGAGCACGCCATTCCTGCTGAGTGGGTTGATCAGGTGTTCGAAAACCATCGCCAACGCCAGTACCCGCGTGAGCTTTTGTTTTCGACCATCGTTGAGCTGATGTCCCTTGTCTCATTGGGCTTACGGCCTTCGCTGCATGCTGCCGCGCGCCAGATGGATGATCTACCGGTCAGCCTGGCGGCGCTCTATGACAAGGTCAGCCGCACAGAACCCGCGTTGCTGCGGGCCTTGGTCACCGGTAGCGCAGAACGCTTGGCGCCGACGATAGAAGAGTTGGGCTGTTCAGCCATTTTGCCCGGCTGGCAACTACGCGTGGTTGACGGCAACCACTTGCCTTCTACCGAAAAGCGTTTGGGGGCTTTGCGGCGTGAGCGAGGCGCGGCTCGGCCGGGGTTTTCAGTAGTGGTCTACGATCCTGACCTGGATCAGGTCGTCGACTTGCAGCCTTGCGAGGATGCCTATGCCAGTGAGCGCGTCAGCGTGCTGCCGTTGTTGGCTCGCGCCAGTGAGGGACAGCTGTGGATGGCCGATCGGCTTTATTGCACGCTGCCCGTCATGCAGGCCTGCGAGGAAGCGAGCGCTTCGTTCATTATTCGCCAGCCAAGCAAACTTCCAAGGCTGATTCAGGAAAGCGACTGGCAAGAACCGATGCTTGTCGAAGCCGGAACAGTGCGCGAACAAATCATCGAACTCAAAGGCGGCTACCGCTGGCGCCGAGTTGAACTGAACCTGCAGACACCTACCGAATCAGGCGACTCTGTGATGTGGTTCTGGAGCAACTTGCCCGACACCATCAGCGCCGAGCAGATCGCCGATTTATACCGTCGTCGCTGGAGTATCGAAGGGATGTTCCAGCGTCTTGAATCGGTGCTGGACAGTGAAATCGAAAGCCTCGGCTCTCCCCGCGCGGCTTTGCTGGGCTTTGCCTCGACGGTATTGGCCTACAATGTTTTGGCCGTTCTCAAACGCAGTGTCGAACAGGCTCATCGCGAAACACAACCAGAAGGTTGGGAAGCTTCGACCTTCCATCTGGCCGTGCAAGTGCGCAGCGGTTATGAAGGCATGCAGATCGCGTTGCCCTCGGATTATCTATTACTTCAAACAACCTCAGAGACTCTGGCGGAGCGCCTGTCGGCGCTGGCCAGGAATATCAAACCCAAACAGGTTACCAAAAGCATACGCGGTCCAAAAATCGCCAAGCCCAAGGAGTGGCTGGAGGGAAAGGCTGCGAATGCTCATGTGTCGACCGATCGAGTGCTCAAAGCCCATAAAGGGAAAACACCTTGAAAGGGCTGGACTTAAAGGCGAAACCCTAAGCCGCCGTTACCGCAGGAATGGATATGTACTCAGTCAACAACAGCATGGTCGGCCCGAAGGCCGCCTTCGCGGGCAAGTCGGGACGCCGCACCGCTCGCCCCTACAAGGGCCGATAACCGCCCAACAAAAAAAATGCCCCGATCTCTCGACCGGGGCATTTTTCGTTTAACGCAACTTACACAGACAATCTCGAAGCCTTAGTGAGAAACCGCCCCACTCGCCCCCAACCCAGTCTGCGAACGAACAAACTGCGGGAAGAACAGCGCACGCTCTTTAACGCCAGCCGCGGACTTGTCAGTGATCGAGAAGAACCAGATCCCGATAAATGCAATAGCCATCGAGAACAGCGCAGGATACTCATACGGGAAGATAGCCTTCTCGTGATGCAGGATCTGCACCCAAATGGTTGGCCCAAGTACCATCAAACCTACCGCACTCACCAGACCCAACCAGCCACCGATCATCGCACCGCGAGTGGTCAGCTTCTTCCAGTACATGGAAAGCAACAGTACCGGGAAGTTACAGCTCGCTGCGATGGAGAACGCCAGGCCCACCATGAATGCGATGTTCTGGCTTTCGAACAGAATGCCCAGGCCGATCGCCAGCACCGCCAAAGCGATGGTGGTGATTTTCGAGACACGGATCTCGTCCTTCTCGTTGGCCTTGCCTTTCTTGATCACGCTGGCATACAGGTCATGAGACACCGCCGAAGCACCGGCCAGAGTCAAACCGGCAACCACTGCCAGAATGGTCGCGAACGCTACCGCCGAGATGAAGCCAAGGAAAATGCTGCCACCCACCGCGTTGGCCAGGTGCACCGCCGCCATGTTGTTACCGCCCAACAGCGCGCCAGCCGCATCTTTAAAGGCTGGATTGGTGCTGACCAGCAGGATCGCGCCGAAGCCGATGATGAAGGTCAGGATGTAGAAGTAGCCAATGAAGCCGGTTGCATACAGCACGCTCTTGCGAGCTTCCTTCGCGTCACTCACGGTGAAGAAGCGCATCAGGATATGCGGCAGGCCAGCGGTACCGAACATCAGTGCCAGCCCCAGGGAGAACGCGGAAACCGGATCTTTCACCAGACCGCCCGGGCTCATGATCGCTTCGCCTTTGGCGTGAACCTTGATCGCCTCGGAGAACAGTGTGTTGAAGTCAAAGTTGACGTGCTTCATCACCATCAGCGCCATGAATGAGGCACCGGACAACAACAGCACTGCCTTGATGATCTGCACCCAAGTGGTCGCCAGCATGCCGCCGAACAGAACGTACATGCACATCAGGACGCCGACCAGGATCACCGCTACGTGGTAATCCAGACCGAACAGCAACTGGATCAGCTTGCCGGCCCCGACCATTTGCGCGATCAGGTAGAACGCCACCACCACCAGCGAACCGCAAGCGGACAGCGAGCGAATCTGGGTTTGCCCAAGGCGATAGGACGCCACATCGGCAAAGGTGTATTTACCCAGGTTACGCAGGCGCTCGGCGATCAGGAACAGAATGATCGGCCAGCCCACCAGGAAGCCGATCGAGTAGATCAGGCCATCGTAGCCGGAAGTGAACACCAGGGCGGAAATACCCAGGAAGGACGCCGCGGACATGTAGTCACCGGCAATCGCCAGACCATTCTGGAAACCGGTGATCTTGCCGCCGGCCGCATAGTAGTCAGCTGCCGAGTTATTTTTCTTGGACGCCCAGTAGGTGATATACAAAGTCGCGCCGACGAACGCCACGAACATCAGGATCGCGGCGACGTTCAGCGGTTGTTTCTGAACGGCGCCGGTCAGGGCTTCAGCCGCCCAGGCACCCGGTGCGAAGACTGCAACACTCAATAAAGCCAATAGACGCCGGATCATTGCTGAGCCTCCTTGAGAATCAGATTGTTCAGGTCGTCGAATTCGCCATTGGCGCGTCGTACGTAGATTGCAGTCAGCACAAAGGCCGAGAGAATCAACCCGACACCAATCGGTATCCCCCAGGTAATCGAAGATTCGGGGCTGATTTTCGCCCCCAGAATATGCGGCCCGTAAGCAATCAAAAGGATGAATCCGGAGTAAAGCCCAAGCATGATCGCTGAAAGAATCCAGGCGAACTTTTCTCGCTTACTAACCAGCTCCTTGAAGCGCGGGCTGTTTTGAATCGAGAGGTAAATGCTGTCGTTCATTGTTTTTATCCTCGCAGCACAGATTAAAGTTGGAACGTTATCCACTCTATGCGGCTGCGGAACAGGTTCCAGACGACCTTAGTATTAGAACGACATGACAGAATCGCCATTTCCCAGCATCCCCCTTAAACATTGTGGGAGTGGGCTTGCTCCCACAGGGGAAAAGCAAAAGGCCCCTTGGCAAATATGCCAAGGGGCCTTGAGAGGTACTGACTAGAGCCGTCAGCTCAAATCATTTGGTCCAGTCTGCAACGCGTTCCGGGTGTTTGGCCACCCAGTCCTTCGCGGCGGCTTCAGGCTTGGCGCCATCTTGAATCGCCAACATGACTTCGCCGATTTCGTCTTTCGACGCCCACTGGAAGTTCTTCAGGAACTTGGCCACTTCCGGTGCTTTGGTCGCCAGTTCTTTGCTGCCGATGCTGTTCACGGTTTCAGCCGCGCCATAGACGCCTTTCGGGTCGTCCAGGAAGCGCAGTTTCCACTTTGCGAACATCCAGTGCGGCACCCAACCGGTCACAGCAATGGATTCGTTTTTCTTCTCGGCACGGGTCAGCTCGGCAATCATGCCGGCGCCGGAACTGGCCTTGAGCTGATACCCGGTCAGGTCGTAATCCTTGATTGCCTGTTCAGTCTTGAGCATCACACCTGAACCTGCGTCGATGCCGACGATGCGTTTTTTGAAGCTGTCATCGGTTTTCAGGTCATCAAGGGTTTTTGCCTTCACGTACTCCGGCACGATCAAGCCGATTTTTGCATCCTTGAAATTCGGACCGTAATCGACGACTTGATCCTTGTTCTTGGTCCAGTAGTCGCCGTGAGTCACCGGCAGCCAGGCAGACAACATGGCGTCGAGTTTGCCGGTGGCCACGCCCTGCCACATGATCCCGGTGGCGACGGCTTGTAGTTTCACGTCATAACCCAGCTTCTGCTTGATCACTTCGGCGGCCACATGCGTGGTCGCGACGCTGTCGGACCAACCGTCAACGTAACCGATGCTCAGGGTTTTGCTCTCGGCATTGGCCATCGTGGAGCCAATCGCAAGCACCAGAGCGGCACCTGCGCCTAAAAGTCGTCGCATCTTCATCGTTACTTCCCCGAAAGTGCTGCGCTCGACGGGTGCCGAGTCGCGTCAACGTATTGTTATGGTGCACAGCGCCCCCATCACGCTCACCGCAAACTCGTTCGAACATCAGCGTGATTTATCTTGGGAGCACTGATGCGTCGATAATCAACCTGACGACAACCACGACCTGTGCTGTCAGCGACCTCAAGGCATCGAGAAACGACATCAGAACGCCATTAATCACGACCGCCTCGGACGCGCCTGCCAATCCGCCCGAACTTTGCATGTCAAAATCATGCAAGGCCCCTAGCGCGGGGCAAATACAGGTAACATGCGCGGCTTTGCTCCCAGACGGCCTGACCATGCCCGCGACATCCCGCTTTCCTTTTCTGGCTTATCTTTTCGCTTGTCTGCTGGGGCTGTTTGCCCTTGGCGGCTTCTGGTACGGCCTCGGCAAACCGGTGATTCTGCCGGACGTAGCCAGCGCGACGCACAAGCTGCAATGTGCCTCCTACACCCCGTTCGACAAGGACCAGTCGCCGTTTGATGTGCCGTTCAAGTTGCGCCCCGAGCGCATGGACGCTGACCTCGCGCTGCTGGCCAAAAGCTTCGAATGTATTCGCACCTATTCCATGACCGGTCTCGAGGCCTTGCCCGATCTGGCGCGCAAGCATGGTCTGAAACTGATGATCGGTGCCTGGGTCAATAGCAACCCGGTGGACACCGAGAAAGAAGTCGACCTGCTGATCTCCTCGGCCAACGCCAATGCGGACGTGGTGACCTCGGTGATCGTCGGCAACGAAACCCTGCTGCGCAAGGAAGTCACGGGTGCGCAGTTGGCGAAGCTGATCAACAAAGTCAAAAGCCAGGTCAAGCAGCCGGTCACTTACGCGGACGTTTGGGAGTTTTGGCTCAAGCACCCGGAAATCGCCCCGGCGGTGGATTTCCTGACCATCCATTTGCTGCCGTACTGGGAAGATGATCCCTCGAACATCGACGCCGCGTTGCAGCATGTGGCTGAAGTGCGTCAGGTGTTCGGCAACAAATTCGCGCCTAAAGATGTGGTGATTGGCGAAACCGGCTGGCCGAGTGAAGGCCGTCAACGCGAGACCGCCCTGCCGAGCCGGGTCAATGAAGCCAAGTTTATCCGTGGTTTTGTCATCATGGCCGAGCAGCAACGCTGGCATTACAACCTGATCGAAGCCTTCGACCAGCCATGGAAACGTGCCAGCGAAGGTGCGGTCGGCGGTTACTGGGGGCTGTTCGATGCTGATCGTCAGGACAAGGGTGTGCTGGCCGGTCCCGTGTCGAACGTGCCGTACTGGTCGCAGTGGCTGGCCGTTGGCGGCTTGATCTTCCTGGGCACGCTGTTCCTTGGCGGGCGTGTACGCACCACGCGCGCTGCATTGGTGCTGCCGCTGCTCGGCGCGCTGGCGGCTTGCTCGATTGGCGCCTGGGGCGATCTGGCGCGTGTCACTACGCGTTTTGCCAGTGAATGGCTATGGGTGGCGTTGCTGACGGGTTTGAATCTGTTGGTGCTGGCCCACGCGGCACTGACCTTGAGCGCTCGTACCGGTTGGCGTGAGCGGGCGTTCAATGCACTGGAGCGTCGAGCGGGCTGGCTGGTCGCGGCGGCAGGTTTTGCGGCGGCGGTGATGATGCTGGAGCTGGTGCTCGATCCGCGATATCGCAGCTTCCCGAGCGTCGCGTTCATTCTGCCGGCGCTGGTTTACCTGTGCCGTCCGGTGAGCGTGCCGCGTCGTGAAATCGCCCTGCTGACCTTCATCATCGGCGCCGGCATTGCGCCGCAGCTGTATCAGGAAGGATTGCAGAACCAGCAAGCCTGGGGTTGGGCGCTGGTGAGTGTGTTGATGGTGGCGGCGTTGTGGCGCAGTTTGCGGGTTCGCAAGGGGTAAATTTTCAACGTTGCTGCTGGCCTCTTCGCGGGCAAGCCTCGCTCCTACAGTATTGAGTCGTTCATCAATTTCATGAACGACTCAATACTGTAGGAGCGAGGCTTGCCCGCGAAGAGGGACTATCAGGCGCTACGAGACGCCCGAACCAGACGCAACCCCGCAATCACCACCGCAAACACCGCCAACGTCGTGTTGTACAACGCCAGCGCCGGAAACCCGAACACCAGCGCCAGCACCGCCAGCCACCACCCGGCCCGGCCCGGCACGACAAAACCGATGATCGCGGCGGCCAATGCGGCGAAGCCCAACACCTTGAAGTGAATCATCAAGCCCAGGTTCGAACGAATCAGGCATTCCCAGCGGCTCGCCTCGTCCACGCAGAGGCCAACCCACTGCGCATCCTCCATAAAGCCATAACGCGCGCCATAACTGGCGGCCAGCCATAACGGCAGCAGAACGAGCAGCAGAATCACAGGCAGACGGCGGGACATGTAGCACTCCAATAAACGAAAACGGCGGCCAGCTTAATCCCCCGACAGCGCCAAGCAAACGCGCATAGCAGATAATTGGTCACGAAATAGCTGCAAAGTGTATCGTCCAGCTACTATTGATCCGAAATTCGGCCTGATTGGTGCCGCAGCATGGCACTTTGGCGCAAACCCCGTGGTCATAGCCTGCGAACTTTATTCGACACCTTCCTCTAAGGGATCTAGTCATGCTCCGTTCCTTGCGCTTCGCCGCCCTGTTTGGCGGCCTTATTTTGAGTGCGTCCGCACTGGCGGTCGATATCGACGCCGCCAGTTATGGCTACCCATTGACCAACCCGTTCGAGGCGACCATCGCCACGACTCCGCCGGACCTGCGTCCGGAGTTGCCACTGGACGACGACATCGATCAGCAGACACGCAGCGTGACTCTGCGCCCGGAGCGTGCATTCGAACTGCCGGACAACTTCTGGCCGGTCAAAAAGCTGACCTACCGCATAGCCACGCAGGACAAGGCAGCCCCGCTGATCTTCCTGATCGCCGGCACCGGCGCGCGTTATGACAGCAGCCACAACGAGTACCTGAAAAAGCTCTACTACAAGGCCGGTTATCACGTGGTGCAACTGTCGTCGCCCACCAGCTTCGACTTCATGAGCGCGGCGTCACGTTTTGCCACGCCGGGGATCACCAAGGAAGATGCCGAAGACATGTACCGGGTGATGCAGGCCGTGCGGGCGCAAAACCCGAACGTCGCTGTCACCGATTACTACCTGACGGGTTACAGCCTCGGTGCGCTGGACGCAGCATTCGTCGCGCACTTGGACGAAACCCGCCGCAGCTTCAACTTCAAGAAAGTCTTGCTGCTCAATCCGCCGGTCAACCTCTACACCTCGATCACCAACCTGGACAAGCTGGTCCAGACCGAGGTCAAGGGCATCAACAACAGCACCACCTTCTATGAACTGGTGCTGAACAAACTGACCCGCTACTTCCAGCAAAAAGGCTACATCGACCTCAACGATGCCCTGCTCTACGACTTCCAGCAGTCCAAGCAGCACCTGACCAACGAACAGATGGCCATGCTGATCGGCACCTCGTTCCGCTTCTCGGCGGCCGACATTGCCTTCACCTCGGACCTGATCAACCGTCGTGGCCTGATCACCCCGCCAAAAACCCCGATCACCGAAGGCTCCAGCCTCACGCCGTACCTCAAGCGTGCGCTGCAGTGCGACTTCGACTGCTACATCACCGAACAAGTGATCCCGATGTGGCGTGCACGAACCGATGGCGGGAGCCTGCTGCAACTGATCGATCAGGCCAGCCTCTACGCCTTGAAGGATTACCTGCATGACAGCCCGAAAATCGCTGTCATGCACAACGCCGACGACGTGATCCTCGGCCCGGGTGACCTCGGCTTCCTGCGCAGGACCTTCGGCGATCGTTTGACCGTTTATCCACTGGGCGGCCATTGCGGCAACCTTAATTACCGCGTCAACAGCGACGCCATGCTGGAGTTTTTCCGTGGCTAAATACCTCCTGCTTATCGCAGCGTTACTCTGTGCAGGCGTCGCCAATGCCGACAACAGCAAAGCCAACGCACCGGTTGTTATCGACAGTGACGGCTTCAAGGAGCCGCTCAGCAAACTCAAATTCAACCCGGGGCTGGATCAGCGCGAGTTCGAACGCTCCACGCTCAATGCGCTGAACGTCTACGACCCGCTGGAAGAGTGGAACCGCCGGGTTTATCACTTCAACTACCGCTTCGACCAATGGGTGTTCCTGCCGGTGGTCGACGGTTATCGCTACATCACCCCGAGTTTCCTGCGCACCGGCGTGAGCAACTTCTTCAATAACATCGGCGATGTGCCGAACCTGATGAACAGCCTGCTGCAGTTCAAAGGCAAGCGTTCGATGGAAACCACCGCGCGCCTGCTGCTCAACACCACCGTCGGCATCGCCGGCCTGTGGGACCCGGCCACCGCCATGGGTCTGCCACGTCAGGCCGAAGACTTCGGTCAGACTCTCGGCTTCTACGGTGTACCGGGCGGCGCCTACTTCGTGTTGCCGATCCTCGGCCCTTCGAACATCCGCGACACGGGCGGCCTGGTGGTGGACTTCAGCGCAGAATCGGCGATCAACTTCCTGAACGTTTCGGACGTCAGCTCCAACCATCCTGAGGTCTGGGTCCTGCGGGGCGTCGACAAGCGCTACCAGAACAGCTTCCGCTACGGCCAGCTGAACTCGCCGTTCGAGTACGAGAAAGTGCGTTACGTTTATACCGAGTCACGCAAGTTGCAGATCGCCGAGTAATTCCGGCGGTAACAAAAAAGGCCATTCGATGCAGATCGAATGGCCTTTTTTCATACGAGAAACCCCAAACCCCACAAAACCAATGTGGGAGCGGGCTTGCTCGCGAAGGCGTCATGTCAGTCAACTTTTGAGTCAACTGACAGACCGCCTTCGGGAGCAAGCCCGCTCCCACAGTTGGTCAGTGCCAGGCTTTAGTCTTTAATCGTCTTGTAAATCTTGCTGACTACCACCACAACCGCCAACACCACCGCCCCCGCCACAATCCCCGCCACCGCATTCAGCAACGTCGGCACGATAAACCCGGCACCGCCAGCCCCCGCGCTGACACTTTCAATCCAGTGATGAACCACCGGCACGCCGTGAGTGAGAATCCCGCCACCCACCAAAAACATCGCCGCAGTCCCGATCACCGACAGGCTTTTCATCATGTACGGCGCCGCACGCAGAATCCCGCCGCCGATGCTTTTGGCCATCTGCCCGGGCTTCTGGGTCAGCCACAGGCCGAGGTCATCGAGTTTGACGATGCCCGCGACCAGTCCATAGACGCCGACGGTCATGACGATGGCGATGCCTGAGAGCACGATGACCTGCTGGGTCAACGACGCACCTGCCACAGTGCCTAGGGTGATGGCGATGATTTCCGCCGACAGAATGAAGTCAGTGCGCACGGCGCCCTTGATCTTGTCCTGCTCGAACGCCACCAGATCGACCGCCGGATCGGCCACCGCCTCGACCAGTTCAGCATGCTCGGCCTGGTCTTCAGCCTTGCTGTGCAGGAATTTGTGGGCGAGTTTCTCGAAACCTTCGAAGCACAGATACGCGCCGCCGATCATCAACAACGGCGTGACTAGCCAGGGAATGAATGCGCTGATGGCCAGGGCTGACGGCACCAGGATCAGTTTGTTGAGAAACGAGCCCTTGGCCACCGCCCATACGACCGGGATTTCCCGCTCGGCACGTACGCCGCTGACCTGCTGGGCGTTGAGCGCGAGATCGTCGCCGAGCACGCCGGCGGTCTTCTTGGCGGCCATTTTGGTCATCAACGCCACGTCGTCGAGAACCGCGGCAATGTCGTCAATCAGCAACAGCAAACTGCTTCCTGCCATGAATCAGGTGTCCTTCTGGAATGAATGCTGCGCAGCATAGCGCGACCGAGCGCCACACGGGGCATTCTTGAGCGCCGCGCGAGCCCGGTGCTACCATGCGCAACCGCCAGAACAGGCAAGGAACCCCCTGGTTTATGAGCACTATCCGCGAGCGCAACAAAGAACTGATCCTGCGTGCCGCCAGTGAAGAATTTGCGGACAAGGGCTTCGCTGCGACCAAAACCAGTGACATCGCAGCCAAGGCGGGGCTGCCCAAGCCCAACGTCTATTACTATTTCAAATCCAAGGAAAACCTCTACCGCGAGGTCCTGGAAAGCATCATCGAGCCCATCTTGCAGGCCTCGACGCCGTTCAACGCCGACGGCGTGCCCAGTGAAGTGCTGAGCGGCTACATTCGCTCGAAAATCCGCATCTCCCGCGACCTGCCTTTCGCCTCCAAAGTGTTTGCCAGCGAAATCATGCACGGCGCCCCGCACCTGAGCGCCGACCTGGTCGAACAACTGAACGGCCAGGCCAAGCACAACATCGACTGCATCCAGACCTGGATCGACCGCGGCCAGATCGCTTCGATCGACCCTAACCACCTGATGTTCAGCATCTGGGCCGCGACTCAGACGTATGCCGACTTTGACTGGCAGATCACTGCCATCACTGGCAAGGCCAAGCTGGATGAAGAGGATTATGAAGCGGCGGCGCAGACGATTATTCGGTTGGTGCTTAAAGGGTGTGAGCCTGATCGGTAGACAGCGGCGCCGCCATTCGCGAGCAAGCCCGCTCCCACAGGATCTCTGGTGTTCACAGTTTTTGTGTACACCAGAGATCCTGTGGGAGCGGGCTTGCTCGCGAATGGCGGCAACTCGGTTTCAGATCAAACCCAGATAGCGTCCCACAACGGATAATCGCCAAGCTTCTCCACCAACCCCGCCCGCAATGGGTTGGCGACAACATAACGAGCAAGCTTCACCAAATCCTCCTCCCGCCTCAATGCTCGATCGTGAAAACCCTGCTGCCAAAGACTGCCTGCCCGGCCAGTCGCCGTATTGATCGATCGAGTACTCAACGATTTGGTCTGGCACATCAATTGGCCCAGCGACCCTCTTTGTAACTGAATCAACCAGTGAAAATGGTCAGGCATGACCACAAAGGCCAAAGAATCGGCAAACCCTTGCTCCTGTGCTTGCTTGAATTGGTGTACGACTAATCTGCCCAAGGTGTAATCCGTGAAAACAGGCTCCCGCTTGAGAGTATTGGCAGTTAGAAGATAGATGCGGTTTTGTTCGCCATAGCGGCCGATGCGCAGGCGGTGTGAAGCTGACAGCTCAGGCATTCCTTTGCCTCTCTCATGGTTGAATTTATGAGAAGGCTAGATCAGCGAACGGAAAACTGAGTGAAGACTCTTAGCTGGATGTGTCTGTGAGATTGCCTTCGCGAGCAAGCCCGCTCCCACAGTGGATTGACGGTGTTCAGACATTTTGTGTCCACCACCGATCCCCTGTGGGAGCGGGCTTGCTCGCGAAAGCGGTCAATCATTCACCACAAATCAAGCAGTCACCCCCGCATCCGCCCGCAACCCTACCGCCTCGATCGCACTGATCGCACATTGCTCGTCAACATCCGACAAATCCCCGCTGATCCCGACCGCCCCCAGCACGTTCCCGTCCTGATCCCGAATCAACACACCACCCGGTGCCGGCACGACGCTGCCCTGTCCCAGGCTATTTAGCGCCGCGAAGAAGGCCGGACGTTGTTGGGCGTCCAGTGCCAGCAGCCGTGAACCCTTGCCGAGGGCGATGGCGCCCCAGGCTTTGCCGATGGCGACCTGCGGGCGCAGCAGGCTGGCGCCGTCTTCGCGTTGCAGGGTAATCAAGTGCCCGCCGGCATCCAGGACCGCGATGGTCAGTGGAGCCGCCGAGATTGCACGCCCTGCGGTGATGGCCTGATTGATCAGGTTGACTGCAACTTTCAAGGTTAAAGCGCTCATGGTGCCGTCCTCATTTTGTTATAGGGAAAGCCAGTGGACTGCGCGCTTGTGCCGCAGTCCGATGCAACAAATAGAACACAATGAGTTATTTTTTTGTATACAATAATTCTCGAAAAGCGCCACATGCGACGAAAAGCCACAGCAGCACGGGCTTCCGACGAATGAAACAGTCGCTTGAGAAAATGGATTGACCTGCGCCGTCCGCCGTGAATACACTCTGCGCAAAGCCACTTGTATACAATTACAAAACGTAAGAGGCACAAAACCATGAGCAAAATGAGAGCAATCGAAGCCGCCGTTCTGGTGATGCGCCGTGAAGGGGTTGATACCGCTTTTGGCATCCCGGGCGCCGCGATCAACCCGCTGTACAACGCCTTGCAGAAGGTCGGTGGCATCGATCACGTCCTCGCGCGCCACGTTGAAGGTGCCTCGCACATGGCCGAGGGCTACACCCGCACCAAGGCCGGCAACATCGGCGTGTGCATCGGCACCTCCGGCCCGGCCGGCACCGACATGGTCACCGGGCTCTACAGCGCCTCGGCCGACTCGATCCCGATTCTGTGCATTACCGGGCAAGCCCCCCGCGCCCGTATGCACAAGGAAGACTTCCAGGCTGTCGACATCACCGCGATCGTCAAGCCAGTGACCAAGTGGGCAACCACGGTCATGGAGCCGGGCCAGGTGCCGTATGCGTTCCAGAAAGCCTTCTATGAAATGCGCTCCGGCCGTCCAGGCCCGGTGCTGATCGACCTGCCGTTCGATGTGCAGATGGCCGAAATCGAATTCGACATCGACGCCTACGAGCCACTGCCGCTGGCCAAGCCGACCGCTAACCGCGTGCAAATCGAGAAGGCCCTGGCCATGCTCGATCAGGCCGAGCGCCCGCTGCTGGTTGCCGGTGGCGGCATCATCAATGCCGACGCCAGCGAGTTGCTGGTGGAGTTCGCCGAGCTGACCGGCATTCCGGTCATCCCGACCCTGATGGGCTGGGGCACCATTCCGGACGATCACCCATTGATGGTCGGCATGGTCGGTCTGCAAACCTCGCACCGCTACGGCAACGCGACGATGCTCAAGTCCGACCTGGTACTGGGTGTCGGTAACCGTTGGGCCAACCGTCACACCGGTTCGATCGACGTTTACACCGAAGGCCGCAAATTCATTCACGTTGACATCGAACCGACCCAGATCGGCCGCGTGTTCACCCCGGACCTGGGCATCGTTTCCGACGCCGCTGCCGCGCTGACCGTGTTCATCGAAGTCGCTCGCGAATGGCAAGCCGCCGGCAAGCTGAAAAACCGCAGTGCCTGGTTGCAAGACTGCCAGCAGCGTAAAGCCAGCCTGCAGCGCAAGACTCACTTCGACAACGTGCCGGTCAAGCCGCAACGCGTTTACGAAGAGATGAACCAGGTGTTCGGCAAAGACACGTGCTACGTCAGCACCATCGGTCTGTCGCAGATTGCCGGCGCGCAGTTCCTGCACGTCTACAAGCCGCGTCACTGGATCAACTGCGGCCAGGCCGGCCCGTTGGGCTGGACCATTCCGGCAGCATTGGGCGTGGTCAAGGCTGATCCGACCCGCAAGGTCGTGGCACTGTCGGGCGACTATGATTTCCAGTTCATGATCGAAGAGTTGGCGGTGGGCGCTCAGTTCAAGCTGCCGTACATCCACGTTGTGGTAAACAATTCGTACCTGGGGCTGATTCGTCAGGCTCAGCGTGGTTTCGACATGGACTACTGCGTGCAGCTGTCCTTCGATAACCTCAACGCTCCGGAACTCAACGGTTACGGTGTCGATCACGTTGCGGTCGCCGAAGGCCTCGGCTGCAAGGCGCTGCGTGTGTTCGAACCGGGTCAGATCCAGCCTGCCCTGCGCAAGGCCCAGGAACTGATCGAAGAGTTCAAGGTGCCGGTGATCGTCGAGATTATTCTGGAGCGCGTGACCAACATTTCCATGGGCACCGAGATCAACGCCGTCAACGAATTCGAAGACCTGGCGCTGGTCGGCAACGATGCGCCAACCGCGATTTCGTTGCTGGACTAACAGCTGAACGCCCCCCCTGTAGGAGCGAGGCTTGCCCGCGAAGGCGTCGTACCATTCAACATTGATGTCGACTGACACGATGCCTTCGCGGGCAAGCCTCGCTCCTACAGGGGGGGGCCTCACAGATTTACGGGAGACCACCATGCCGCGTTTCGCAGCCAACCTGTCCATGCTGTTCACTGAGCAGGATTTTCTTGCCCGTTTCGAAGCGGCCGCCAAGGCCGGCTTCAGTGGTGTCGAATACCTGTTCCCCTACGACTTCAGCTCCGCCGAGATCAAGGCCAAGCTCGACGCCAACGGCCTGACCCAAGTGCTGTTCAACCTGCCGGCCGGTGACTGGGCCAAGGGCGAACGCGGTATCGCGTGCCTGCCGGACCGGGTAGAAGAGTTCCGCGCCGGTGTCGATCTGGCGATCGCTTACGCGCAAGTATTGGGCAACACCCAGGTCAACTGCCTGGCGGGTATTCGTCCACAAGGCGTCGACGATGCCACCGTGGAAAAAACCTTCGTCGCCAACCTCAAGTACGCCGCCGACAAGCTGCAAGCGGCGGGCATCAAACTGGTGATGGAAGCGATCAATACCCGCGACATCCCGGGCTTCTACCTGAACAACACGGCGCAAGCCCTGTCGATTCGCGAACAGGTCGGCAGCGCCAACCTGTTCCTGCAATACGACATCTACCACATGCAAATCATGGAGGGCGACCTGGCCCGCACCATGGCTGCGCACCTGGGCGAGATCAACCACATCCAGTTGGCCGACAACCCTGGGCGCAACGAACCGGGCACCGGTGAAATCAACTACCGCTTCCTGTTCGAACACCTCGACCGCATCGGTTATCAGGGTTGGGTTGGCTGTGAATACAAGCCGCTGACCACTACTGAAGCGGGTCTGGGCTGGCTTAAAACCCATAACGCGATCTGATCGAACACCGCGTCATCGTTCTTCGCGGGCAAGCCTCGCTCCTACAGGATCAGGTTGATACGCAATTGGGCGACCGACACATACCCGTAGGAGCGAGGCTTGCCCGCGAAGGCGCCCTCGCTGACACCCCACGAATTTTGCGAACAGAGCAATAAAAACAAGAGGAATTTCTCATGGCTAAAATCGGATTTATCGGCACCGGCATCATGGGCCACCCAATGGCATTGAACCTGCAGAAAGCCGGTCACAGCCTGTTCCTGTCGGCGCATCACGACCCAGCCCCGGCCGACTTGGTTGCAGGTGGCGCCGTCGCCCTGGCGAACCCGAAAGAAGTGGCACAAGAAGCCGAATTCATCATCATCATGGTGCCGGATACCCCGCAGGTCGATGACGTGCTGTTCCGCGCCGACGGCGTTGCGGCCGGTGTCGGCAAAGGCAAAGTCGTGATCGACATGAGCTCGATCTCGCCGACCGCCACCAAAGCCTTCGCCGCCAAAATCAACGAAAAAGGCGCTCAGTACCTTGACGCGCCAGTGTCCGGCGGTGAAGTCGGTGCCAAGGCTGCGACCCTGAGCATCATGGTCGGCGGCGATGCCGATGCCTTCGAACGCGTACTGCCGCTGTTCCAGGCCATGGGCAAGAACATCACCCTGGTCGGTGGCAATGGCGACGGTCAGACCGCGAAAGTGGCGAACCAGATCATCGTGGCGCTGAACATCCAGGCTGTGGCCGAAGCCCTGCTGTTCGCCTCGAAAAACGGTGCCGATCCAGCCAAGGTGCGTGAAGCGTTGATGGGCGGTTTCGCGTCGTCGAAGATCCTCGAAGTGCATGGCGAGCGCATGATCAAAGGCACCTTCGACCCGGGCTTCCGCATCAGCCTGCACCAGAAGGACCTCAACCTGGCCCTGGCCGGCGCGCGCGAGTTGGGCATCAACCTGCCGAACACCGCCAACACCCAACAAGTGTTCAGCACCTGCGCGGCCATCGGTGGCAGCAACTGGGACCACTCGGCGCTGATCAAAGGCCTGGAACACATGGCGAACTTCTCGATTCGCGATAAGTAAGCCCTGCCCCGGCACTGATCGTTCCCACGCTCTGCGTGGGAATGCAGCCCGGGACGCTCCGCGTCCCTGCCGAAGCGGACGCGGAGCGTCCATTGAGGCATTCCCACGCAGAGCGTGGGAACGATCAACAGTGATCTGTGTTGCCCTTCGAATAACAAGAAATCCGGGAGCCCGCCATGTCGGTCAATCCGCAACAATTCCTGCGCGAGCTGTTTGCCACAGCCATCGACGCGGCCCATCCGCAGCAAGTCCTCGAAGCCCATCTGCCCGCCGATCGCAGCGGTCGGGTGATCGTCATCGGCGCCGGCAAAGCCGCCGCGGCCATGGCCCAGGTCGTCGAGCGTTGCTGGCAGGGTGAAGTGTCCGGTCTGGTGGTGACACGTTACGGTCACGGCACCCCGTGCGAAAAAATCGAAGTCGTCGAAGCTGCTCACCCGGTGCCTGACGCGGCCGGTCTAGCCGTCGCAAAACGCGTATTGGAACTGGTCAGCAACCTGACCGAAGACGACCGCGTGATCTTCCTGCTCTCGGGCGGCGGTTCTGCCCTGCTGGCATTGCCGGCGGCCGGCATCACCCTCGCCGACAAGCAATCGATCAACAAAGCCCTGCTCAAATCCGGCGCCACCATCGGCGAGATGAACTGCGTGCGCAAGCACCTCTCGGCGATCAAGGGCGGTCGCCTCGGCAAGGCCTGCTGGCCCGCCACTGTTTATACCTACGCGATTTCCGATGTGCCGGGCGACCTCGCCACGGTCATCGCCTCCGGCCCCACCGTGGCCGACCCGAGCACCTCGGCCGAAGCCCTGGCGATTCTCAAGCGTTACGGCATCGACGTTCCGGCCTCGGTACGCAACTGGCTGCAGAGCCCGGAATCGGAGACGGTCAAACCCGGCGATCCGAGCCTGGCGCGCAGCCATTTCCAGTTGATCGCCCGCCCTCAGCAATCGCTTGAAGCGGCTGCGGTGAAAGCCCGTCAGGCTGGTTTCAGCCCGCTGATCCTCGGTGACCTGGAAGGCGAATCCCGCGAAGTGGCCAAGGTTCACGCCGGTATCGCGCGGCAAGTGGTCCTTCACGGCCAACCGTTGGCGGCGCCGTGCGTAATTTTGTCGGGCGGCGAAACCACCGTCACCGTGCGCGGCAATGGCCGTGGCGGACGCAACGCCGAATTCCTGCTCAGCCTCACCGACAGCCTCAAAGGCCTGCCCGGCGTCTATGCCCTGGCCGGTGACACCGACGGCATCGACGGTTCTGAAGACAACGCCGGCGCCATCATGACCCCGGACAGCTACGCCCGCGCCACCGCCCTCGGTTTGAGCGCCAGCGACGAGTTGGACAACAACAATGGCTACGGTTATTTCGAGGCGCTGGACGCACTGATCGTCACCGAACCGACCCGCACCAACGTCAACGACTTCCGCGCCATCCTGATCATCGAGAGCCCAAAAAATGACGCCTGACAAGAAGGTTAAAATCCTCGCCACCCTCGGCCCTGCCACCGACGGGATCGACGACATCCGTGAGCTGGTCCAGGCCGGGGTCAACATCTTTCGCCTGAACTTCAGCCACGGCGATCACGCCGACCACGCTCAGCGTTATCAGTGGATTCGTGAAGTCGAGCGCCAGCTGAATTACCCGCTGGGCATTCTGATGGACCTGCAAGGCCCGAAACTGCGGGTCGGCAAGTTCGCTGAAGGCAAGGTGCAACTGCATCGCGGCCAGGCCCTGCGCCTGGACCTCGACCCGACGCCGGGTGATGAGCGCCGGGTCAACTTGCCTCACCCGGAAATCATCGCCGCGCTGGAGCCCGGCATGGACCTGCTGCTGGACGACGGCAAGCTGCGCCTTCGCGTGGTCACCAAGTACGCCGACGCGATCGACACCACCGTGCTCAACGGCGGTGAACTCTCGGACCGCAAAGGTGTGAACGTGCCGCAAGCGGTGCTGGAGTTGAGCCCGCTGACCGCCAAGGATCGTCGCGACTTGAGCTTCGGTCTGGAGCTGGGTGTGGACTGGGTCGCGCTGTCGTTCGTGCAGCGTCCGGAAGACATCCGCGAAGCCCGCGAACTGATCGGCGACAAAGCGTTTTTGATGGCCAAGATCGAGAAGCCATCGGCGGTGACTCAACTGCGGGAAATCGCCGAGTTGAGCGACGCGATCATGGTCGCTCGCGGAGACCTGGGCGTGGAAGTGCCGGCCGAAAGCGTGCCGCAGATTCAGAAAAACATCATCAGCATTTGCCGCGAACTCGGCAAACCGGTGGTGGTGGCGACGCAGATGCTCGAATCGATGCGCTTCTCACCTGCCCCGACCCGCGCCGAAGTGACTGATGTGGCCAATGCCGTGGCCGAAGGGGCCGATGCGGTGATGCTGTCGGCCGAAACCGCGTCCGGCGAGTACCCGCTGGAAGCCGTGCAGATGATGAGCAAGATCATTCGCCAGGTGGAAAACGGTCCGGATTATCAGGCGCAACTGGACGTGAGCCGGCCGAAGGCTGAGGCGACTGTTTCTGATGCGATCAGCTGTGCGATCCGCCGCATCAGCAATGTGCTGCCGGTGGCGGTGTTGGTGAATTACAGCGAGTCGGGGACATCGAGTTTGCGTGCGGCACGGGAGCGGCCGACGGTGCCGATCCTCAACCTGACGCCGAACCTGCAGACGGCGCGCCGCTTGACCGTGGCGTGGGGCGTGCATTCGGTGGTCAATGATCGGCTGCGGCAGGTGGATGAAGTGTGTTCGACGGCGCTGGAGATTGCGCAGGCGCAGGGTATGGCGCAGCGCGGGGACACATTGTTGATCACGGCGGGTGTGCCGTTTGGGCAGCCGGGGTCGACTAACTCGTTGCGTATCGAGACATTGATCTAGAGCGCCCATACCGGCCTCATCGCCAGCAGGCTGGCTCCCACATTGGTTTTGTGTCGATCACGGAATCAAGAGTGAACTGAGATTCAGTGTGGGAGCCAGCCTGCTGGCGATCAGCCGGGGTCGCGCTCGACCGACTCGCTCCCTTTGACTTTCAGAACTGCCATGCCTGCCAACCACTTCAACACCCACTGCCCCGACTGGGCGACTGCCCTGCTCAACGGCTTCAGCCAGATCTTCCTCCAGCGCCATCCGCTGTGCGGTCTGCTGTGCCTGTTGGCGATTCTTTTCACCGCGCCCACCCTGCTCGGCGGTGCGCTGCTGGGCGGTGTCGCCGGTTTGCTCACCGCGCAACGCCGAAACTATGCCAAGGCCGACCGCCAGGCCGGGCTGTTCAGTTACAACGGTGTCTTGCTCGGCCTGCTGCTGAGCCTGTATTTCCCCTGGTCCGCGCTGTTGCCGCCGCTGATTATCGCTGCGGGTGGACTGAGTGCGATGTTCACTCAACAGTGGCTCAAACGCGTCCGGGTCAGCCAATACCTGCCTGCCTATACGGCGCCCTTCGTGGGGCTGGGCTGGTTGTTACTGTGCTTCGCCACGCCCTCGACAACTGCGCACCTGATCGAAATCAATACGCTGAACATGCTCGCCGCACCACTCAAAGGCCTCGGTCAGGTGATGTTCCTCGGTCATCCGCTGGCCGGTGCAATGATTGCCGTGGGTTTGCTGATCGCTGATCGCCGCGCATTCTGCTGGGCGTTGTTGGCGTCTGTCGCAGGCATGGGCTGGAGCCTGCTGCATCACGACTTCTATAGCGCATTGATCGGTCTCGGTGGCTATAACGCCGTACTTGCCGCCCTCGCCTTCAGCTCGCAGCGCCAAAAGCTCTGGCTGCCGCTGATCGGTATTGCATCAGCGCTGTTGCTGACGCCGGTGTTTGCCGCCATCGGTCTGCCAACGCTGACCGCGCCGTTCATCCTCTCCTGCTGGCTGATCCGCTCGGTTGTTCAAATGCTCGGCAAGACCACGGTCGCCCGTACGCCTTGCACTCTGGAGGAGAATCAACCTAGGCTTCGCTGATCATTGGTTCAGGCGGTATCCATGGACAGCAGCAAAAACTGGCGTGAAGACCTTTACGTCATGGTTTTCCAGAGCGACACCAAGGCCGGGCGGCGCTTCGACGGCATCCTGCTGTTGATCATCCTCGCCAGCATTGTGATTGTGATGCTCGACAGCATCGACACGGTCCACAAGAACTACGCCGACGTACTGGCGTACATCGAGTGGGGCTTCACCATCATCTTCGCCATTGAATATGGCTTGCGTCTGTACTGCTCGCCCAAGCCGTTGCGCTACGCATTCAGCTTTTATGGGCTGGTGGATTTGCTGGCGATTGTGCCCGGCATCCTGGCGCTGTATTACGCCGATGCGCAGTACCTGCTGATCATCCGAATCATTCGGATGCTGCGGATTTTCCGCGTGCTCAAGCTCAGCCCATACCTCAAGCAAGCCAACTATCTGATGTCGGCGCTGCGCGGCAGCAAGCAGAAGATCGTGGTGTTTTTGGTCAGCGTCTGCACGCTGGTGACGGTGTTCGGCACGCTGATGTACGTGATCGAAGGCCCGGAACATGGCTTCACCAGCATTCCCAAAGGCATCTACTGGGCCATCGTCACGTTGACCACCGTGGGCTTCGGCGACATCGTGCCGAAGACCCCGTTGGGCCAGGTGGTCTCGTCGCTGGTGATGATCACCGGTTACTCGATCATCGCCGTGCCCACGGGAATTTTTACCGCCGAACTGGCCAACGCCATGCGTGGCGAACAACTGCAACACGACTGCCCGGTGTGCAAGAAAAACAACCACGAACACGGCGCGGCATTTTGCTCGCGATGTGGCAATCAGCTGTTCAAGAAACTGGAATAAGCACAGTACTTTTTAATCTTTAAAGGACTATGCGAGCCCGGCTATAGTCGCTCGCAAATTGCCCCACTTTCTAAATAAAAACTTCTAGAACAAGGAATGCGCAGTGAAAAAACTTTTTGGCGCCTCACTTCTGGCCGCTGGCCTGGCACTGACCAGCGTGGCTCAGGCCGCACCGACCCTGCTCAACGTTTCCTACGACGTGATGCGAGATTTCTACAAGGACTACAACACTGCGTTCCAGAAACACTGGCAAGCGGAACACAACGAGAACATCACGCTGCAAATGTCCTTCGGCGGCTCCAGCAAACAGGCGCGTTCGGTGATCGATGGCCTGCCGGCTGACGTCATCACCATGAACATGGCCACCGACATCAATGCCCTGGCGGACAACGGCAAACTGGTCCCGGAAAACTGGGTCACCCGCCTGCCGAACAACAGCGCGCCGTTCACCTCGGCCACCGTGTTCATCGTGCGCAAAGGCAACCCGAAAGCCCTGAAAGACTGGCCAGACCTGCTCAAGGATGGCGTGCAAGTCATCGTGCCGAACCCGAAGACCTCGGGTAACGGGCGTTATACCTACCTGTCCGCCTGGGGTTATGTGCTGAAAAACGGCGGTGACGAGAACAAGGCCAAGGACTTCGTCGGCAAGCTGTTCAAGCAAGCGCCGGTGCTGGATACCGGTGGCCGTGCAGCCACCACCACGTTCATGACCAACCAGATCGGTGATGTGCTGGTGACCTTCGAAAACGAAGCGGAAATGATTGCCCGCGAGTTTGGTCGTGATCAGTTTGAAGTGATCTACCCAAGCGTCTCCGCTGAAGCCGAGCCGCCCGTGTCGGTGGTGGACAAAACCGTCGACAAGAAAGGCACTCGAGCGGCGGCCGAGGAGTACCTGAAGTACCTGTGGTCGCCGGAAGGTCAGGAAATTGCTGCGGCCAACTACCTGCGTCCACGTGATCCGGCGGTGCTGGCCAAGTACACCGATCGGTTCCCGAAAGTGGATTTTCTTTCGGTTGAGAAGACCTTTGGTGACTGGCGGACTGTGCAGAAGACCCACTTCAATGATGGTGGGATCTTTGATCAGATTTACAGCGGGCAGTAATTCCTGAGCCCAACAAAAAGGCGACCTGAGAAGGTCGCCTTTTTTGTGGCCGCTGACTGATCGTTCCCACGCTCTGCGTGGGAATGCAGCCCGGGACGCTCCGCGTCCCAGAAGCGGACGCAGAGCGTCCGTTGAGGCATTCCCACGCAGAGCGTGGGAACGATCAACAGAGGTTGGGGCCAGGTCCTACATCGGTGGTGTAACGCCATCCTTCCCGGCCGAAATGGATTGCGCCGTCAGCGTCCCGTCCGCCCCTTGGGTAACAAACGTCACGATCTTCACGCCCACCTTCAGCAAGCTGCGATCCCCCGGTATCAGGTTCACGATCGGCACATCTTCCGGCACCAGGATCTTCTGCTGCCCGCCCTTGTAGTTGACGGTCAACACCCGGCCATTGCTGACCACCAGATCACCCACGCTGCCGTTGGTCATGCTGCTGCCCTTGACCAGATCGAACGGCCGATGCCCGTCGCCGCTGCCCGCCAGCTCCGGTGGAAAGACGTGGACTTCCAGCGCCTTCAAGGTGCCGTCGTCTTGTGGAATGGCCGCCGAACCAATGTAGCTGCCCGGTTTGATGTCTTCGATATTGGCCAAGGTAACGGCGCGGACCTTGGTGTCGTTGGTCAGGTTGATCACCACGTTTTCGCCGCTGTTGACGTGGACTTTCAATACATTGGGGCTGACGCCGGTGATCTCGCCGCGCACACCGATGCGCATGCCCGGCGCGTCGGCGGCCTGGACCAGTCCCGCCGTGAACAAGCCAACCAGGGTAACAACTGAAGCGCTGCGTATAAGGTGACGAAACATCGCATTCATGGAAGTGCCTTCCGTTCAGGAAACGTGAAGAGAGAACATAAGCACGCTATCGAACAGGATGTAAGTGAATGTATCATCGGACCTCAATATTTTGACGCAAGGTTCGTCGATGGACATCACCCATGTCCCTCACTCATTCCGCAAAGGAATGATTGCTATCACTCCAATCCCTCTTCTGCCGAATCCGATACCTCTTTAGCCTGCGCGCATTCCCTTCTGTTCAGCGAGACACGTTATGAACCCAGCGACTCAGGTGCCCCACGGCGCCGCGACAATGACCAAAGGCATGGTGATGCTGTTCGCCTTTTGCTGTGGCGCGATTGTGGCCAACATCTACTACGCCCAACCGATCATCGGCCTGATCGCCCCGGACATTGGCCTGACCAGCACCATGGCCAGCCTGATCGTTTCGCTGACCCAGATCGGTTACGCGCTGGGTCTGTTCTTCCTGGTGCCGCTGGGTGATCTGCTGGAAAACCGCCGCTTGATGATCATCACGACCGTGGTGGCGATTGCCAGCCTGTTGGGCGCGGCGTTCACCGATCAGCCGAATGTGTTTTTGCTGATCTCGTTGCTGGTGGGCTTCAGCTCGGTGTCGGTGCAGATCCTGATTCCGCTGGCCGCGCACCTCGCGCCGGAAGAGTCACGCGGTCGGGTGGTCGGCGGGATCATGGGCGGTTTGCTGCTGGGGATTCTGTTAGCGCGGCCAGTGTCCAGCGTGGTGGCTGACCACTTCGGCTGGCGCGCGATGTTTGTGATCGCGGCGGTACTGATGGCCGCGATCAGCCTGGTGCTGGCGCTGACAATTCCAAAGCGCCAGCCTGATCACAGCGCTACTTATGGCCAGTTGCTCGGTTCTCTGTGGACGCTGTTGCGCCAACAACCGGTGTTGCGTCAGCGCGCGTTTTACCAGGGTTGCATGTTCGCCACCTTCAGCCTGTTCTGGACTGCCGTGCCCCTGGAACTGGCGCGCAATCATGGCTTGTCACAAACCCAGATCGCGATCTTCGCCCTGGTCGGCGCCATCGGTGCGATCGCCGCGCCGATTGCCGGTCGACTGGCCGATGCCGGCCACACCCGCATCGCCTCATTGCTGGCCCTGCTGTTCGCCAGCCTGAGTTTCCTGCCTGCGTTCATCCACCCGGTCTACAGCGTCATCGGCCTCGCGGTCACCGGCGTGGTGCTCGACTTCTGCGTACAGATGAACATGGTCCTCGGCCAACGTGCGGTCTACGCCCTCGACGCCAAAAGCCGCAGCCGCTTGAATGCGTTGTACATGACCAGCATCTTCATCGGCGGCGCCTTTGGTTCGTCGGTGGCCAGCGCGGTGTATGAGCATGGCGGCTGGTTGTGGATCGTGATTGTGGGCAGTGCATTTGCGCTGTTGGCGTTGTTGCGGTTTTTGAGTGTTTCGGAAAAGCGTTCGCTGGCGACCGCTTGAGTCATAAAAAGCATCGCGTGCAAGTCGGATCGCCGCACCGCACGCTCCCACAGGAATCTGGCTTGCTCGTGAATGTCGAGCAACAGATGCTCCGCACTTTAAATCGTCAACATTCCCCAGCCTTTACCTGAAAACTCCGGATTGCCTCGATGCTCGCTAACCGATGTTGGCACCGGAATATCCAGCCCATGCGTCTCCATTTGTTGCAGAAGTATCTGCGCAATTTCGATGGCAGCGTCGTACGCCTCCTCGAACGTATCACCGGCAGTCACAGCACCCGGGATATCTGGTATTTGAATACCTGTCGCAGTCCTCTCATCTCCCCACTCGATAATGATTGGATAGTGCACAGCGGTACCTCCAGCAAATCTTCAACTTAATGGAGCGCCACTGCACCATAGAAACCGGATTGGATCTGTTCACGATGTTTTTCAGGATGTGAACCCCTCGCGTCGGGCTCAGGATAGATCTCGCCTGACTCGTAACGCCCGAGGTCAACCCGGATTACACTCAGCGTCCAGAGCCTGAAGCGATGCTGGATGCGATTCGCGGCTGACCCGTTCACATGCAGCCTGCCCCGGCGGTATGTTCTTTCAAGGAGTTTGCAATGACCCGACGTACCTTTCTCATTACCGGTGCCAGCAAAGGCATTGGCCGGGCAGTGGCCGAGCATCTGGACCGCGCGGGGCATCGGGTGGTCGGGATTGCCCGAACGCCGGACCTGACGTTCCCCGGCATTCTGTTTCCGCTGGATTTGAGCGACAGGGCGCTGACCCAGGAAGTGTTGGCGGATCTGGCCAGGACTTACGAATTTGATGGGTTGGTGAATAACGTCGGCCTGGTTCGTCCGCAAGTGCTGGGAGAAATCGACCTCGATACCTTCGACGACGTGATGCGGGTCAACCTGCATTCGGCGCTGCAGGCCACTCAAGCGCTGCTTCCGAGCATGCGCGCCAAGGGCTGGGGCCGGGTGGTGGACATTTCCAGTTTGACCGTCCTCGGGATCACCCAGCGCACGGCGTACGCGGCGGCCAAAGCGGCGCTGATCAGCTTCACGCGTTCCTGGGCGCTGGAACTGGCGCAAACAGGCGTGACGGTGAACGCTGTGGCGCCGGGGCCGACTGAAACCGAGCTGTTTCGCACCAACAATCCGCCAGGCAGCGAAGGTGAAGCGCGGTACCTGGCGGGTGTTCCGATGGGCCGTTTGGGGCAGCCGCATGAGATCGCGGCAGCCATCGCGTTTTTGTTGTCCGAGCAGAGCGGGTTTATCACCGGGCAAACGTTGTTTGTCGACGGCGGATCTTCAATCGGTAAAGCCGCCTTCTAACTGAATACACAAAGCCCCTGTGGGAGCGGGCTTGCTCGCGAAGAGGCCATAACAGACAACATAGATGTTGAATGCCAGTCTCCTTTCGCGAGCAAGCCCGCCCCCACAGTTTGATCTTCACAAGGACGTGAGATGGACCGCCTCGGTGCAATGGAAACCTTCGAAACCGGCTCATTTTCCGCCGCCGCGAGGCGCCTGAATATCGGCCAGCCCGCCGTGTCGAAAACCATTGCGCAACTGGAAGCGCGCCTCGCGGTTCGACTGCTGTTGCGCTCGACTCGTGGCCTGACGCCCACAGAAGCCGGGCTGGCCTTTTTCGAACGCGCCAAGTGCGCCATCGAAGAAGCCGATGAGGCCGACAACGCCGCGCGTGGTGCCGCCAGCGGCCTCACCGGCAACCTGCGCATCTGCGCCACCGTGACCTTCGGCCGACTGCACATCGTTCCGCACCTCGGACCGTTCCTCGATCAGAACCCGGACCTGAACATCGACCTGATGCTCGACGACCGCAACGTCAGTCTGGTCGAAGAAGGCGTCGACTCGCCCTGCGGCTGGGCGCCCAGAGCGACTCCGGCCTCACCGCCCGCAAAATCGCCGAGTGCCGGCGCGTAAAAGCAGCGCAATGGGAGTGAATATCCTCCATTCGCGCTGAATCCAGATCAGGCCAAAAATGCATTCTTGTACACCCACTTTCATCATCTGAAAGAATGTATTTTTTTAAAACCTAGTTGGTGTTTATAAGAGAGGGAGGCCACACGCTCCATACGAACAGGATCAATCACAATTTGCGACAACAGTTCGCGAAGCTCGGCGTTGGTCGCATTTTCAATGTCCATTGCTGCCCTCATAGCCGGATGCCTTACAGGTATTAAGCTGACTAGAAAGTAACATGCTCATTGAATCCGCTTCGAAAGTTTTACTCCCCGAATTGCCGTCCCAACCCACCTGGCACACCGTGGATATTAGTCTCTTCCCACGGCCCGTTCGGGCTGATCGACCGGCTCCAGCCGTTGTTCCAGCGGTAGTAGGTGCGTTGGCGGTAGAAAGTGTTGGATTGATCATCAAGCACATAAACGCCGAGCTTGGCATCCCAATGGCTGTTACCCCCCGGTGGTGGCGCGAAGCTGGCGGAGGTGCGTGGCAGCGGCTTGGCGGGTTTGGCCGGGGTGCTTGGTTTGCTCGGCGCCGTCGAGGGCGCCGGTTTGGTGCTTGGCTGCGACGGCGGGATCGGTCGCGGGGTTGGCTGCTCAGGTGGCCGCTGGACCGCACAAGCGCTTAACCCCAAAACCAGGCTGAGAAGGGTGATACGAGCGATGGCGGTCATGGTGGCTTTCCTGTTATTTGTCCGGGCTGTCGATGGTCAGTTTTTGCGCTGCGGTGGTGCTGCTGGCCAGAGGCTGGCTGCGACCGATCCATTCGCCGGCAGTCGGTTGGCCGGCGCGGGAGATGCGCGCAACCAGTTGGACTTCAGGGAAGTTCGACAGTTTCAACTGCGGCATCATTGCGTCGGCATCGCCCAGTTCGACGGTGGCCGGCAAGTCGGCGACGGTCAGTCGCTTGGCGGCCAGCGGCGCGGGTGGCCCTGAGGTGGCGCGGGCGAAAATGAACACGCTGTCGCCGGGCTGGACCTTGGCTTTGAGCTCGGGCGCCAGATCGACGGTGACTTTAAGCTTCGCTGCCGCTTTGGCCGCTGGGGCCTGGGCGACTTTGCCGCCGCTGGCTTCAAGCTTCTCGGTCGCCCGCGTGATCCCGCCTTGCAGCGCGGCACGGGAACTGTCTTCCGGCGGCAATTGCGCCAGCAGGCGATTCCAGTAGTCGATGGCGTCCTGATAACGCTGGCTTTCAAACGCTGCGATACCCAGCAAGCCAAGGCTGGTGACTTCTTTCGGATCGGCTTTCAGTGCTTCGTCAGTCAGCGCCTGAATCTTGTCCGACCACTTTTTGCCATCGGCGAAGTACTGGGCCTGAGCCCATTGGCCGAGCAGTTCCGGCTGACGACCGGCCAGGCTCACTGTGCGTTCGAAGATTTTCGCCGCGTCGCCAGGACGATCCTGAGCCATGTACGTGCGACCGAGGAAGTACAAGCCTTCAGCCGAATCCGGCTGAGCCGCGACCGCGCGCTCCAGACGCCGGGTCATCTCTTCCATCGACTGCGGCGCCTGAGAGAATTCACGGGTCAGTTCGACTTTGTCGCTGGCGCCGAAATGCAGGTACAAGCCCAACCCCAGGACCGGCACCAGAATCGCCGCCAGCAAGGGCAACGGTTTGCCCAGGCGCGCCACGCGCGGTGCATCGACGCCTTCGGTATCGGCCAGCAATTCACGGGCCGCTTCGGCGCGACCGGTTTCCAGTTGCGCAGCGTTGAGCACGCCCTCTTCCTGCTCGGCTTGCAACTCAGCCACGCGCTCCTGATACAGCGCGACGTTCAGGGCAGTACGATCCTCTTCGAGCTGCGCACGACGGCCACGCAAAACGGGGATCAGCAGAAAACTCAGGGCAACCAGAAGTAGCAGACCTGCAGCGAGCCAGAAATCAATCATTCTTGGTTTTATCCAACAGGTGGTCGAGGCGCTCGCGCTCCTCGGCAGAAAGCTCGTCCTTGGTGTCAGTGCGTTGCACGCGACGACGGCGGACGATCACGGCGATGATCACAAAACCGCCCAGCAGCAGGCCGGCAGGGCCGAACCAGAGTAAGGCGGTCTTGGCATTCAGAGCGGGTTTATAGCGGACGAAATCACCGTAGCGATCGACCATGAAGTCGATAATCTGCTGATTGTCCTTGCCCTCGCCCAGCATGCGGAATATCTCTTTGCGCAGGTCGGCGGCAATCGGTGCGTTGGAATCGGCGATGTCCTGATTCTGGCACTTGGGGCAACGCAGCTCCTTGGTCAGCTCGCGAAAACGCTCACGATCGCCTTCTTTGGCGAACTCATAAGTGTCAATGGCCGCGTGCGCCACGCCGGCCATGCTCAAACCCAATACAACAGCGGCTATCCAGCGCTTCATGGCTTGGCCTCATCCACCAGCGCCTGATACCTGGCCGCCAGTTTTTCGCGCCAGACCTGCTCATCGATCACCCCGACAAACTTGTCGCGGATGATGCCTTTGGCGTCAATGAAGAAAGTTTCCGGCGCTCCATACACGCCGAGGTTAAGGCCCAGCGAGCCGTCCGCGTCACTGATGCCCAACTGGTAAGGGTTGTGGAATTCCACCAGCCACTTCTTCGCGTCGGCGTTGACGTCCTTGTAGTTGATGCCATAAATCGTCACGCCCTGCTGGGCCAGCTTGTTCAGTACCGGATGCTCGACCTTGCAGGCGATGCACCAAGTGGCCCAGACGTTGACCAGTGCCGGCTTGCCGAGAATGTCGGCCTTGGTCAGGGTTTTATCGCCCTCCACGGTCGGCAGGGAAAACGCCGGGAACGGCTTGCCGATCATCGCCGAAGGCAACTCGGCCGGGTCCAGGTACAACCCGCGATAAAGAAAAACAGCCACCACCAGAAAAATCGCCAGTGGCAACAGCATTAACCAACGTCTCATGCAGTGGCTCCCGTCATGCCCAGTGCTTCACGCACGCGGCTTTTCACCTTGACCCGATAACGGCGATCCAGCGCCGCCAGCAACCCGCCGAAACCTGTGAGCAGCCCGCCGAACCAGATCCAGCGCACGAACGGTTTGACATGGACACGCACGGCCCAGGCGCCATCGCCCAGCGGTTCGCCGAGTGCGACGTAAATGTCACGGGTGAAACCGGCGTCGATCCCGGCTTCGGTCATCACCGAGTTCTGCACGGTGTAGAGGCGTTTTTCAGGGTGCAGCACGCTGACTTCCTTGCCGCCCTTGATCACCCGTACGGTGCCCTTGTCCGAGGTGAAGTTCGGGCCTTCGTAGTGCTTGGCGCCTTCGAACACGAAGTGGTAACCGGCCAGGTCCATGGACTCGCCCGGCGCCAGGCGCAAATCGCGCTCGGCACTGTTCTGGCTCGACAGCACGACGCCGAGGGCGCACACGGCGATGCCGAGGTGAGCGATTTGCATGCCCCAGTAGCTGCGGGTCAGGGTCGGCAGGCCTTTGACCAGGCCTTTGTGGCGGGTTTTGTCGAAGATGTCACGCACGCCAGCAAGCAACACCCAGGCGGCGAGCATGAACGTCGCGATCACGGCCCAGTTGAAGTCGCCGTAAGCGACGCCGGCCACGACGGCCAACGCGGCACTGCCGAGCAACACCGGGGTCAGCATGTTGAACAGCCATTTGACCGGGGTGTCTTTCCAGCGCACCAGCATGCCGACCGCCATCACCATCATCAGCAACGCCATCAACGGAATGAACAACGCGTTGAAGTACGGCGGGCCGACCGACAGCTTGGCGCCGGTCATCGCATCGAGAATCAGCGGGTACAAGGTGCCGAGCAGGATCATCGACGCCGCCACCACCAGCACCAGGTTGTTCCCCAGCAGCAGGGTTTCCCGGGACCACAGATTGAAGCCGACGTGGCTTTTCACCACTGGTGCGCGCAGGGCAAACAGCGTCAGCGAACCGCCGACCACAAACAGCAGGAAGATCAGGATGAACACGCCGCGCTCAGGGTCGGAGGCAAAGGCGTGAACCGAGGTCAGAACGCCGGAACGCACGAGGAAGGTCCCCAGCAAGCTCAACGAGAACGCGGCGATGGCCAGCAACACGGTCCAGCTCTTGAACACGCCACGTTTTTCCGTGACCGCCAGCGAGTGAATCAGTGCCGTACCCACCAGCCAAGGCATGAAGGATGCGTTTTCCACCGGGTCCCAGAACCACCAGCCGCCCCAGCCGAGTTCGTAGTAGGCCCACCACGAACCGAGCGTGATGCCGATACCGAGGAAGGCCCAGGCGACGATGGTCCACGGACGCGACCAGCGCGCCCATGCCGCATCAAGACGACCGCCCATCAGCGCCGCAATGGCGAAGGCGAAAGCCACCGAGAAACCGACGTAACCCATGTACAGCATCGGCGGGTGAACGATCAGACCGATGTCTTGCAGGAGCGGATTGAGGTCCGCGCCATCGCTGGGCACTTGCGGCAGGATGCGCTTGAACGGGTTCGAGGTGAGGATCAGGAACAGCAGGAAACCGGTGCTGATCATGCCCATCACTGCCAGCACGCGGGCCAGCATCACTTGCGGCAATTGCCGGGAGAACACCGCCACCGCAAAGGTCCAGCCCCCGAGGATCAAGGCCCACAGCAGCAGCGAACCTTCGTGAGCGCCCCACACCGCGCTGAACTTGTAGTACCACGGCAAGGCGCTGTTGGAGTTGCTGGCGACGTAGGCGACAGAGAAGTCGTCGGCCATAAACGCGTAGGTCAGGCAGCCGAAGGCGAACAGCAAAAAGGCGAACTGGCCCCAGGCGGCCGGTTGGGCCAGGCTCATCCACAGACGGTCACCGCGCCAGGCGCCGAGCAACGGCACGATGGCCTGAACCAGCGCGAAACACAGCGCCAGGATCATGGCCAGGTGGCCGAGTTCAGGAATAAAAAGTGCGGATGTCATCGATCAACCCTCCTTCGCGGGCGTTGGAGCAGATTGACCGCTGTCTTTCAAAGCCTTGGTCACTTCTGGCGGCATGTACTTTTCATCGTGCTTGGCCAGCACTTCGTCGGCCACCACCACGCCCTCGGCGTTGAGTTTGCCCAGCGCCACGATGCCCTGCCCTTCGCGGAACAGGTCCGGCAGGATGCCGCGGTAGCTGATGGTCACGGATTTTTTGAAGTCGGTGACGATGAATTTCACGTCCAGCGAATCGCCGGAACGTTGCAGCGAACCTTTCTCGACCATGCCGCCCGCGCGAATGCGCGTGTCTTGCGGGGCTTCGCCGTTGGCGATCTGGGTCGGGGTGTAAAACAGATTGATGTTCTGCTGCAGGGCGCTCAGGGCCAGGCCGACGGCAGCGCCGACACCCACCAGGATCGCGAGAATGATGATAAGACGCTTTTTGCGCAGCGGATTCACTTGCCGTTCTCCCGGCGCAGACGTCGCGCCTCTTGTTGCAGATACCGCTTGCGGGCCAGGATCGGCGCCGCCACGTTGAGGGCCAGCACCGCCAGGCAGATGCCATAGGCTGACCAGACATACAGGGCGTGATGGCCCATGGCGAGGAAATCGCCGAATGAAGCAAAACTCATCGAGCGGCCTCCAGGCTGTTCTGCACTTCGGTTTTCACCCAACTGGCCCGGGCTTCGCGCTTGAGCACTTCAAGGCGCATGCGCAGCAACAGCACCGCGCCGAAGAAGCAGTAGAAACCCAGCACCGTCAGCAGCAGTGGCAGCCACATTTCGGCCGGCATCGCCGGTTTTTCGGTGAGGGTGAAGGTCGCGCCCTGGTGCAGGGTGTTCCACCACTCCACCGAGTATTTGATGATCGGAATGTTGATCACGCCGACAATCGCCAGGACCGCGCAGGCCTTGGCCGCGCTGTCACGATTGCTGATCGCGTTGCCCAGCGCAATGAGACCGAAGTACAGAAACAGCAGAATAAGCATGGACGTAAGTCGCGCATCCCAGACCCACCACGAGCCCCAGGTCGGCTTGCCCCAGATCGCGCCGGTGACCAGCGCCACGGCGGTCATCCAGGCACCGATGGGCGCCGCGCATTGCAGGGCGACGTCGGCCAGTTTCATTTTCCAGACCAGCCCGACGATGCCGCACACCGCCAGCATGACGTAGACGGACTGCGCCAGCATGGCGGCAGGAACGTGGATATAGATGATGCGAAAGCTGTTGCCTTGCTGGTAGTCAGGCGGCGCGAAGGCCAGGCCCCACACTACACCAACGCCAATCAGCAGCAACGCCGCGACGCTCAGCCATGGCAGCAGTTTGCCGCTGATGCCGTAAAACCATTTGGGCGAGCCGAGCTTATGAAACCAAGTCCAGTTCATTACTGTTTCCATCACGGTTGCTGCTCGTGTCACGAGTAGCCAGGGTCTTTACTGATCAAAAAATGACCAGACCTCATTATTCGCCGACGCTGATCTTCAGGCCAGCAGCTATTGCAAACGGTGTCAGGGTTATCGCCAGGGCGGTCAGGCTACCAAGCCACAGGAGATAACCGGTCGCCGGCATGCCTTGCAATGCCGCCTGCAAGGCGCCACTGCCAAGAATCAACACCGGGATGTACAGCGGCAGAATCAGCAGCGCCAGTAACAGGCCACCACGCTTCAATCCCACCGTCAGGGCCGCGCCCACCGCACCGAGCAGGCTCAGCACCGGTGTACCCAGCAACAAAGAAAGCAGCAACACCGGCAGACAGGCGGTTGGCAAACCGAGCATCAATGCCAGCAGTGGAGCGAGCAAAACCAGTGCCAGGCCAGAGAAGGCCCAGTGTGCCAGTACCTTGGCCAAAACCAGAAGAGGCAGGGGGTGCGACGAAAGGACCCACTGTTCAAGCGATCCGTCTTCGAAATCACTGCGGAAAAGCCCGTCCAGCGAGAGCAAGACCGATAAAAGGGCCGCGACCCAGACCAGTCCCGGAGACAAGGTTTGCAACAATTGAGACTCGGGTCCGACAGCCAAAGGGAACAGTGAAACGACGATCGCGAAGAATACCAGCGGATTTGCCAGTTCAGCAGGACGACGGAACAGCAGACGGGCCTCACGGGCGACCAACAGGCCGAAAACACTCATACGCCCCACTTCCCCAGATCGATGTCGCGATAGCCGGCTGGCATCCGGCTCAGCGTGTGGTGAGTGGTCAGCACCACCATGCCGCCGCGCTCGCAGTGGGCGGCCAGGTGTTCTTCGAGTTGCGCCACGCCTTGTTTATCGAGCGCGGTGAACGGCTCATCGAGAATCCACAGCGGCGGACTGTCCAGGTACAAGCGCGCCAATGCTACCCGGCGTTGCTGCCCGGCAGACAGCGTATGGCAAGGAACATCCTCGAAACCGCGCAATCCGACGGCAGTCAGCGCCTGCCAGATCGCCTCATGGGAGGCCGGTTGATGCAGGGCGCAGAGCCAGATCAGGTTCTCTTCCGGCGTCAGCAGATCCTTGATGCCGGCGGCATGCCCGATCCACAAAAGGTTGCGCGCCAGTTCAAGGCGCTGATCGTTCAGCGGCTGGCCGTTGAGCAGCACTTGACCGGCGGTCGGCTGCATCAGGCCGGATAACAGGCGCAGCAGGCTGGTTTTGCCACTGCCGTTAGGGCCGCTGATTTGCAACATTTCGCCACTGGCCAGTCTCAATTCGAGATTTTCGAAGAGCAGCCGAAGGTCTCGCTCACAAGCGAGGGCAACGGTTTGCAGGACTGGACTGGTCAAGAGATCACGGGCCTTCAGGGTTCAAGTCGGCAGTGGAGCGGCCGTTAAAGACATGCAGGATAAATGCATTGGCGGCCCGCTCTAAGGAGCTGGATCAAGTATTTGAAATGTTTTCAGCGCCTCGGATACAACGGGGCGGCATTATACATGCCATGCCCTCCTCTCAAGAGGGCAATTTCCTCAGGTTGTGACCGCGTATGACAGGCGAAATGAACATCCTCCCGCTACCGCAGACCACCCCCGCGAATTCGCGGCCATTGGTGCTGAGTGGCGATCTGCTCAAGCTGCTGACGCCGATGGAGGGCCTGATCACACCCGGCCAGACCGCCAACGCCGAAGTGCTGTCGCTCAAGCAGGCGGATCAGACCTTTCAACTGTTGCTCAAAGTCACCCTCGAGAGCGGCCGCCAGACCACAGTCCAGGCCACCAGCACCCAGCCGCTGCCCCAAGGCACCAACCTGGCGATCACTCAGCCATCAGCAAGCAACCTGGCCATCACGGTGCAACAAGCCATCGCGTCCAGCGTCGCCACCCTCACCCGCATCGACACGACGCAATTGCCGGTCGGGACGCTGTTGCAGGGCAAAGTGCTGACCTCGCAGGTTCTGCCGCAGGTGCCGGGACAGCCGACGGTGTTTCGCTCGATGGTGAGCCTGCTCAACACCGCGTTGAGCGGCAGCACCCTGAGCATCGAGAGCCCGACGCCGCTGCGCATCGGTACCTTGTTGAGTGCCTTGGTGCAGGACACGCAAACCTTGAAATTCGTACCGCTGAGCAATCGTCAGGAGCAGTTGGCGGTCACCCAGCAATTGGTCAGTCAGCAGAGCCGCCAAGGCTCGCTGGATGGTTTGATCAAAGTCCTGCAAAACCTGCCACCGTCAGATCAGACGTCCAGCGACCTGCGCGTTGCCGTGGAAAAACTGCTGGCCGGTTTGCCGGACGTTCAACAACTGAGTACGCCCAAAGGTTTGGCTCAGGCACTGGCCAATAGCGGCCTGTTCCTCGAAGCGAAACTGCTGACCGGTCAAAACCCGACACTGGCGCCGGACATGAAAGGCGATCTGCTCAAGCTGATCGCGCAACTGACGCCAGGATTGCCGGCCAACACCAATCTCAACGCGATCCTTGCGGCCAACACGCTGGTCCAGACCATGCCGAGCTTCGTGCGCAGCGCCCTCGGCATGCTCGGCCAGGTCAGCGCCAAACCGCTGCTCACCAGCTTCCCGCTTCCCGAACGGCTGCTGCAAAGCCAGGACGGTGAAAACGATCTGGAGCATTTGCTGCGTCTGGCCGCGGCGGCCGTTTCGCGCCTGCAAAGCCATCAGTTGTCGAGTCTCGAACAAACCGGCGTCACTGACGATGGACGGCTGCTCAGCACCTGGCAGCTGGAAATCCCGATGCGCAACCTGCAGGACATCGTGCCGTTGCAGGTCAAATTCCAGCGCGAAGAAGCGCCCGAAAAAGAACAACCGCACGAACGCCGGGACGAACGCGAGCCGAAACAGCAACTGTGGCGCGTGGACCTGGCGTTCGACATGGAGCCGCTGGGCCCGTTGCAGATTCAGGCGCAGCTGATCCGAGGCAGCCTGTCCAGCCAGCTCTGGGCCGAACGGCCGTACACCGCCAGCCTGATTGAAAGCAATCTGGCCGCGCTGCGCCAGCGTCTGCTGGACTCCGGACTGAACGTCGGCGATCTGGATTGCCACCTCGGCACGCCACCGCAAGGCCCTCAAACCCGCCTCGAACAACGCTGGGTCGACGAAACCGCATGAGAAACCCCAACACCCCACGCCAGGCCATCGCCCTCAAATACGACGGCAACCACGCCCCTACCCTCACGGCCAAAGGTGACGAAGAACTGGCCGAAGCCATTCTGAAAATTGCCCGCGATTATGAAGTGCCGATCTATGAAAACGCAGAGTTGGTGAAGCTGCTGGCGCGGATGGAACTGGGGGAGAGTATTCCGGAAGAGTTGTACCGCACGATTGCCGAGATTATTGCGTTTGCGTGGAACCTGAAGGGCAAGTTTCCGGCGGGGCATGATCCGGAGGCGCCTTCGGTGGAGAAGGATGTGACTGAGCGCGGGGATGATTATTGAGATTTCGAGAATAGCGATCTCGGCGGCCACACCAAGATCAGCTCTCGTGCAACTTTCTTATCAACTACGCCGCTGACACGCTACTCGGCTTAAAAAAACGCAAAAGCCTTAAACTACGGCCGATTATCAAACCATTGATGAGACCTGCCCCCAGAGCTGACCATGCCACCTCCGACACTTCGTTAGCCAGCTCAGGATGCACGGCCGCCTGATAACCGGTGAAATAACGCCAGGCAAAAAAGCCCCAATACACCAACAGCACCTTGATCGTCCCACCCAGCACCAACCGATTACCCTCGCATTCGACGTCGTTGTACGAATAGAAGCGCAGACCCGTAAACCATCCTGCCAATAAGCCTAGCGAGTAAACCGATAACGGTATTGCGATGCCCTGCGAGAACTCCAGGGACGAGAGGGAGATCGCGACAAATATCATCGGCGTTATCTGCAATGACCTTTTCGACTCATGATTCCTAAAGCAAGCCATGCCCCCGAAATAGGTCACTATCAAAAAAACCGCATAAACCCAAAGCGGTGTGCTGCGCAGGATATCGAGCATTGAAAGCCTTGGAATCAGAACTTTATTTTGACAGCAGGCGAAAAAAACCACGCCGACGACGTGCAGCTACCGAGAGCAAATTACCGACGACAGACCACTCTCACAAGTCGGCGCGATCCGACAAAGTTGTAGGCAGCATACTAAGGCGTCGTAGGTCTGAGGACGAGCAACCAATAGAATTTTGGGTTGAATGCAAAATCGCAACCTCGTTTCACTCGACAGATCCTACATTGAGACGGCGTACACCCTGTAGGAGCTGTCGAGTGAAACGAGGCTGCGATCTTTTAATTACCGTTAAGACTGCGGGTTAGGCCTGTCCAGCATCCGATTCACCGCCAGCTCACCCAGCATCACCACCTGCTGAATCCCCAAGATAGTATTGCGGTGTGTCCCCTCTAATAGCCCCGCGACATTACTCAGCATCACACTCGCCGATGCCAGGGATTCACAGGTGTTGGCCAGCAGGGTTTCGTCATCGGCGTCAGGGTCGACAAAGAAAATTGTCAACACCGGTTGAAAACTGACCCACCCTACCGAAGTAAAACTGACCCACCCCGGCGGTGTTTGAGGTCTGTTTATTTCTGTGGCGAGGCCGTTTCTCTCGGCACCACCTGACCTGATTTCAGCTTGTCCTTTAGTCGATAACTCTGTCCGCTGACCTGGACGATATGCGCATGGTGCAGAAGCCGATCCAGCAGCGCAGCGGTCAGTGTCGAGTCGTCCGCGAAGGTCGTTGCCCACTGGCTGAACGGCAAGTTACTGGTCAGCACCAAGCTGCCATGTTCGTACCGTTTGGCGATCACGTTGAAGAACAAGTTGGCTTCGTCACGGCCGAACGGCAAATAGCCGATCTCATCAATCACCAGCAGTTTCGAGCGTTGAACAACGCGACTGAAATACTGAGCCAGGCGCCCTTGATGGTGCGCGGCGACGAGTTGCAAAGTCAGGTCGGCGGCAGAGATAAATCGGGTCGAAATGCCTGCCATGATCGCCCGATAAGCCAGAGCGCTGGCCAAGTGTGTTTTGCCAACGCCCGAAGGCCCCAGCAGTACGACGTTTTCCTTACGCTCGATGAAGGCCAGCCCGGCCAGTTCCAGGATCTGGCTTTGCGGCGCGCCGCTGGCGAATTTGAAGTCGTATTGTTCAACCGTTTTCACCGCCGGCAGCCCGGACTGTTGCAGCAGCGCTTGCCGCCGCCGCTCGTTTCGAGCGCGATCCTCGCTTAGCAGAAGCTGTTCCAGGAAGTCGGCATAGCTCGTTTCTTTTTCGGCCGCTTGCTGGGCCAGTGCCGGCCAGTCCGTCGCAAAAGTGTCGAGCTTGAACTGTTGGCAAAGAGACTCGATGCGCAGATGTTGAAGGTTCATGGACGTACCTCAAGCAGTGCCTGATAAACCGAGAGCGGATGCTGCAAGCTTTCCACCGGCATGGGTTGGACGACCGAAATCATGCTGCTCGCAACCCCTTGAATCTCTGGCAGGGGCAACAAGTGGTGCACTTCGGTATCCAGTCGGTGTTGCGGTATTTCGCCCGTCGTCGCATGTGTTCGGGCGTTGGCGACCTCCATCAACCAAGGGCCGATCTTGCTGTTCGCGACCTCAACATCCAACAGCAAGTTGACCTGGTTAAGTGACGCGGCCAGTGGCACTACGAAGCTGTTTTTCAGGTAGTGGTTGAAGCGCTCGACCTTGCCCTTGGTCTGCGCCCGATAAGGCCGGCAGACTTTCGGTGTGAAGCCGTAGCGCTCTGCCAAATTCAATAGTGCGGTATTCCAGCGGTGCTGACCGGGGCCATAAACATCGCGTTCCTGGATGATGGTTTTGGCGTTGTCGAAGAGTAGCTTTCGCGGCGTACCGCCGAAGAAACGCAGCGCCTTTTCGATCCCGGAACACCAGGCTGCGGAGTCTTCGCGACGGGAGAAAACGACGTAGGTCGCACGACTCCAGCCCAACGTTGCAACGAATGCCAACAACGGATCGCGGCCACGCCGAATGACGGTGAAGTCCACCTGCATCTGCTCACCGGGCTCGGTTTCAAAGCGAACGACGGCTTCGTTTGCCTTGGATTTCAAGGTCAGCAGAAAGCTGGTGAGGATTGAGTATCCGCCTTCGTAACCCTGTTCGCGGATCTCCCTCAACAGCACGATGGCGGGAATCCAATGGGGTCGAGCGGCTTCTACGCGCTGGCGCAGATAGGCCTCGAAAGGCACAAGCTTGCCCACGCGCTGCGCGCGCGGGCCATAGACGACGGGCTGGCGCTGGGCCTGTAATTTGAGGTGGCGTCGAATGGTATTGCGAGAGCAGCCCATCTGCCGGGCGATGGCCCGAATAGACAAACCCTGACGAATAAGAACACTGATTTCCACGTGTTGCTCCTGGGACAGCATGGGCAGCTCGCAAAAGCTGCATTTTGCCCAAGTGGGTCAGTTTTCAACCGGTAGGGTGGGTCAGTTTTGCATCGGTACTGACAGAAAATCGTGCTGGGTTTGCGTGGGGAGTCTTTGGGAATGACCGGTTTGAGGTAGTAATCGAGGGCGCGGTCGGCGGCTTCGTTGAGTTTTTTTGAATCGGGGGTTTCGTATGGGGAAACGTCATCGGCTTCCGGCGGGTTGGGCGTAATTTTGAACATGATCTTCAATTCCGTAAGTAATGCTGACACCACCTTGCGACTAAACGAGGGGGTGGCGGCTGTCCGCAGGTTAGTCGACCGGGGAATTGAAGAAACCGGCGCACCCGGAGGTGCCCTGCGCACAGCCACCATCAAAAGCAGGTAGGAAACACCTGCCTGACGGGCACTTGTGCAACTTCAATTACCGCTGGGCGACTAAACCCGACCACTGATGGGCAGTGGCAGGGAAACGATAGAGGCCAAGGTTGAAGCGCACAAGCCGGCGGATTCTGACTGAGCCGTAGGCAGCGGCGCAAGGATGTGTAGCCAGGGAGAGTGTCTGGAGATGTCATTTAAACATCTCTGTTTAAATGCAAAAGATCGCAGCCTCGTTTCACTCGACAGCTCCTACATGGGGTACGCGTACGCCGTGTAGGAGCTGTCGAGTGAAACGAGGCTGCGATCTTTTGATCTTTCTCAGTTCTTGTGCAACTTGCGCATCAACTCCGCCTCAGCCTGGGTCAACCCGCAAGACTGAGTCAGCTCATCGACGGTAGCCCCCATCCCGACCAGCCGCGCCGCCTGGGCAAACGACAGGCTCGACGGATCGCGCTGTTCCAGCTGAGCCAGCTTGTCCGGCAACGGGCCGACGACTGCGCGCAGTTCGTGCAGGTCTTCACCCATGCGCACGTTGCCGCTCTGATAGTCGTCGACGCGCTTGGCCAGGTCCTTGATGCGCTGATCGCGCAGCGCATCGCCCTGGGCCTGTTGCGCGCCAATTTGCCGTTGAGCGCGAATGTACGCCAGGAACATTGCCAGCGTGCCTGCCCAGAAGAGGAACAGGACAATGACCGCCACCTCAAGAATCAATCAAATGTTCTCCAGGTCCGACCATTCTTCTTCGCTCATCATCTTGTCCAGTTCGACCAGGATCAGCAGTTCGTTGTTCTTGTTGCACACGCCTTGAATGAACTTGGCGGATTCTTCGTTACCGACGTTTGGCGCGGTTTCGATTTCCGACTGACGCAGGTAAACCACTTCGGCCACGCTGTCGACCATGATCCCGACCACTTGCTTGTCGGCTTCGATGATGACGATACGGGTGTTGTCGCTGATCTCGGCATTCATCAGGCCGAAGCGCTGACGGGTGTCGATCACGGTGACCACGTTACCGCGCAGGTTGATGATGCCCAGCACGTAGCTCGGGGCACCCGGAACCGGGGCAATTTCGGTGTAACGCAGGACTTCCTGAACGCGCATCACGTTGATGCCGTAGGTTTCATTGTCCAGTTTGAAGGTTACCCATTGCAGGATCGGATCTTCGGAACCTTTTGCAGACGACGCCTTATCATTCATACCCTGACCCCTCAAAAAACCGCTCCTGGCGGTGTGTGTTCTGTGTGGCGGCATTCAACAATGCCGTCGCATGATTGTTATGTCGGCTGTTATGTCGATTTGTGTAGCGGCTTGCTGCCGCTCATGTGCTTTGCCCCACCGCTGGCGATCAACTCGGCCAACGCGGAGACGTCCAGCAATGCACACATGTGCTCAATCACCGTGCCGGCGAGCCATGGCCGCTGACCTCGATGACTTCTCCATTTGATTTCGTTCGGGTCCAGGCGCAACGAGCGGCTGACCTGATGCACCGCCAGCCCCCACTCGTAGCCCTGAACCGAAATAACGTATTGCAGGCCCTGACGGAAATCGTCGCGGTAGCGGTCGGGCATGACCCAACGCGCAGTGTCCAATACTTTCAGGTTGCCGGCCTGACTCGGCAGGATCCCGAGGAACCATTCCGGCTGACCGAACAGCGGCGTCAGCTCGTGACCGGCCAGGGAGTAAATCGAGCCCAGGCACACCAGCGGCACCGCCAGGGTCAACCCGGCGACATCGAACAGCAGGCATTCGAACGGCTCGGCGGCCCACGCCGGACGACCGTCGGTTGCAACCGGTGGCGGTGTGTTGCTCGGCGGCAGATGGACTTCGACCAGCGGCGGCACCAGGGTTTGCAGCAGCGGTGCGAGGGTCGAGACCGGCGCCAGAATCGGTGTCGGCGCCTCTTCGATCACCACCGGTGCTTTTGCGACCGCAGCAACCACTGGCGCCACGACAGGCGCGGCAGGCATAACGGGTTTCTGCGCATCACGCGCCTGCTCTTCAAGCACTGCTGCCTGGAACTCATCCAGTGCTGCTTCGACCTCGACCGTTTCAACGGCCTCAATGACTTCAGCCACCGCTTCGACTTCCAGCGACAACTCTTCAGTCGCCTCCATCAGCAGGCTGTCCAGATAGGACTGGAGCGCCAGTTGTGGACGCGAGGTGATTTTCACCGGCCGATTCATGCGCGCACCTGTGTAGGAGCGAGCGGTGCGGCGATCCGACTTGCCCGCGAAGAACGATAACGCGGTTTAACTGTGAAGACCGCGGCGTCTGCTTCGCGGGCAAGCCTCGCTCCTACAGGTACATGGTATGAGTTCATCTCAGGCCACCTGCGGGACAAGTTGTGCCGCCAGCAAATGCTTGAGCAAGGCGCGATAAGCGAGAACACCACGGCTCTTGCCGTCGAATTGCGAAGGCGTCAGCCCTGCCCGACTCGCATCCCGCAGGCGCGTGTCGATCGGTATGTAGCCTTGCCAGATTTCTTCCGGGTATTTGTCGCGCAGCACGCGAAGGGTTCCGAGGGAAGCCTGGGTGCGGCGGTCGAACAGGGTCGGAATGATGGTGAACGGCAACGCCACTTTACGTGAGCGGTTGATCATCGCCAGGGTGTTGACCATGCGCTCCAGGCCTTTGACGGCCAGGTGTTCGGTCTGCACCGGGATCACCAACTGCTGGCTCGCCGCCAAGGCATTGACCATCAACACGCCGAGCAATGGCGGGCTGTCGATCACCGCGTAATCGAAGTCCTGCCACAGCTGCGCCAGGCTCTTGGCGATCACCAGGCCCAAACCACTCTGGCCCGGCGACTGACGTTCAAGCGTGGCCAGAGCGGTGCTCGACGGCAACAGCGAAATGCGTTCGTCACTGGTCGGCAGCAGCAATTGACCGGGCAAGCCTTGCGGCACAGTGCCCTTGTGCAGGAACAGGTCGTAGCTGCTGTGTTCCAGGCTGTCAGGGTCATAACCGAAATAGCTGGTCATGGAGCCGTGGGGGTCGAGATCGACCACGACCACGCGCTTGCCCGCCTCAGCCAGTAAACCGGCTAAAGCGATAGAGGAAGTGGTTTTACCGACACCACCCTTTTGATTGGCGACTGCCCAGACTCTCATTCGGATTGTTCCTCCCGGTCGAAATGGTCGACCGAGAAATAGCTCAACGTATTAATGCGGGTGACGGAGAATTGACGGCGCTCTCTCGTACCGGCGACTTGACTGGGGTCGGTGCAGTTTGTGTGCCAGCACGCTTCAACGCGGCATCCGGATGTGCATTGGCCGTTCCGGTACCGGTGAGGCTGCGGCGTACATCGAGATTGCGTGACACGACCAGCACGACACGGCGGTTACGTGCCCGGCCCTCGGCAGTGGCGTTATTGGCCACCGGCTGGAATTCGCCGTAACCCACCGACGCCAGACGTCCAGGGTTCACGCCCTGCATCGCCAGCATGCGCACGATGCTCGCCGAACGAGCCGAGGACAGCTCCCAGTTGGTCGGGTATTGCGCGGTGCGGATCGGTTGATCGTCGGTAAAGCCTTCGACGTGAATCGGGTTGTCGAACGGTTTCAGAATGCCGGCGACCTTGTCGATGATGTTGAATGCGATGTCGCTGGGCATGGCGTCGCCACTGCCGAACAGCAGGCTGGAATTGAGTTCGATCTCGACCCACAGCTCATTGCCGCGAATGGTCATCTGATTGGAACTGATCAAGTCGCCGAACGCGGCGCTGATGTCGTCGGCGATGCTTTTGAGCGGATCGCTGGCGCCCGCGATACCGGCGTCGACCTGCTCGGCGTCTTTAACCAGTGGCTTGGCCGGGGTCACGGTCTTCGGTCGCTCGTCGCCGATCGGGATCGGCTTGAGGGCGCGGTCGGAGTCGGTAAAGACCCCGATCAACGCTTCGGAAATAACCTTGTACTTGCCTTCGTTGATCGAAGAGATTGAGTACATCACCACGAAGAAAGCGAACAGCAACGTAATAAAGTCGGCGTACGAAACCAGCCAACGCTCATGGTTTACATGTTCTTCAGGTTGCCGGCGACGAGCCATAGTCCATTACTCCCATCAATCCATGAAGCCCTGAAGCTTCAACTCGATAGAGCGAGGGTTTTCACCTTCGGCGATCGACAGAATGCCTTCCAACAACATTTCGCGATAACGCGACTGCCGCAAAGCGACGGACTTGAGCTTGGCGGCAATCGGCAGCAACACCAGGTTGGCACTGGCCACGCCATAGATGGTCGCGACGAAGGCGACGGCGATGCCGCTGCCCAGTTGCGTCGGATCGGCCAGGTTGCCCATGACATGGATCAGGCCCATCACCGCACCGATGATGCCGATGGTCGGCGCGTAGCCGCCCATGCTTTCGAAGACTTTGGCGGCTTCGATGTCGCGGCTTTCCTGGGTGTAGAAATCCACTTCCAGGATGCTGCGAATCGCTTCCGGCTCCGCACCGTCCACCAGCAGTTGCAGGCCCTTGCGCGAGTAGCTGTCAGGCTCGGCATCGGCCACCCCTTCCAGACCGAGCAAACCTTCCTTGCGGGCGGTCAGGCTCCAGTTGACGACGCGGTCGATGCCACCGGCCAGATCAACGCGAGGCGGAAACAGAATCCAGCCAATGATTTGCATGGCGCGCTTGAAGGCGCTCATCGGCGATTGCAGCAATGCCGCGCCGATGGTCCCACCGAGTACGATCAGCGCCGCCGGGCCGTTGGCCAAAGCGCCGAGGTGACCGCCTTCAAGGTAGTTGCCGCCGATGATGGCGACAAACGCCATGATGATCCCGATTAGGCTTAGAACATCCATCAGACACACGCCTCGACCAAGTGCCTGCCTATATCGTCCAGACCGTAGATCGCGTCGGCGAGTTCGGCTTTGACGATGGCCATCGGCATGCCGTAGATCACGCAGCTGGCTTCATCCTGAGCCCAGATCGCACTGCCGCCCTGCTTGAGCAGGCGCGCGCCTTCACGACCGTCGGCGCCCATGCCGGTCAACACGACCGCCAGAACTTTGTCACCGTAGGTCTTGGCCGCGGAACCGAAGGTAATGTCCACGCACGGCTTGTAGTTCAAGCGCTCGTCGCCGGGGAGGATTTTCACCGCACCACGGCCGTCGATCATCATTTGCTTGCCACCCGGCGCCAGCAGCGCCAGGCCCGGACGCAGGATGTCGCCATCCTCGGCTTCCTTGACGCTAATGCGGCAGAGCTTGTCCAGACGTTCGGCGAAGGCCTTGGTGAAGGCGGCCGGCATATGCTGGATCAATACGATGGGGGCGGGGAAATTGGCCGGCAATTGGGTCAGAACCCGCTGCAAGGCAACCGGGCCGCCAGTGGACGTACCGATGGCGACCAATTTGTAGGCTTTGCGTTTCGGCGCTGGCGACGAGGCAGGTGCGTAAGTACGCGCCGGAATCGGTGCCGCTGCCGGACGCGCAGGCGCGCTGCTGCCGTAACTACTGACGCTCGAAGGCGCAGGCGTCGGGGCTGGCGCGGCGACCGGGGCCGGTGCGCTGTAGGTGTTGGCGCGACGGTTACTGCGCGAGATGCTGAGAATCTTCTCGCACAGCAGCTGTTTGACCTTCTCCGGGTTACGGGAGATGTCTTCGAAATTCTTCGGCAGGAAATCCACCGCACCGGCGTCCAGTGCATCGAGGGTTACCCGAGCACCTTCATGAGTCAGCGAGGAGAACATCAATACCGGGGTCGGGCAGCGCTGCATGATATGCCGCACGGCCGTGATGCCATCCATCATTGGCATCTCGTAGTCCATGGTGATCACGTCTGGCTTGAGGGCCAGCGCCTGATCGATCGCCTCTTTTCCGTTGGTCGCCGTACCGACGACCTGGATATTCGGATCCGCTGAAAGAATTTCCGAGACGCGGCGGCGGAAAAACCCCGAATCGTCCACCACCAGGACTTTGACTGCCATAAACACTCCGTTAGACGGAGCGAGGCTCTGTCGCCCCGCCCCACCAGAATCAAATACGCCGTGCGGCGTAACGCTTGAGCATGCTCGGAACATCGAGAATCAGCGCAATGCGGCCGTCACCGGTAATGGTGGCGCCCGACATGCCCGGGGTTCCCTGGAGCATTTTGCCTAATGGCTTGATGACCACTTCTTCCTGGCCTACCAATTGATCGACGACGAAGCCGATCCGCTGAGTGCCCACCGAAAGGATCACCACATGGCCCTCGCGCTGCTCTTCGTGAGCGGCGGAGCTGACCAGCCAGCGCTTGAGGTAGAACAATGGCAGTGCCTTGTCCCGCACGATCACCACTTCCTGGCCGTCCACCACGTTGGTGCGCGACAGGTCGAGGTGGAAGATCTCGTTGACGTTCACCAGCGGGAACGCGAACGCCTGGTTGCCGAGCATGACCATCAGCGTCGGCATGATCGCCAGGGTCAACGGGACCTTGATGACGATCTTCGAGCCTTTGCCCTTGGTCGAGTAGATATTGATGGTGCCGTTAAGCTGGGCGATCTTGGTTTTCACCACGTCCATGCCCACGCCACGACCCGACACGTCGGAGATCTCGGTCTTGGTCGAAAAACCCGGGGCGAAGATCAGGTTGAAGCAATCGGATTCGCTGAGGCGGTCCGCTGCATCCTTGTCCATCAACCCTTTCTTCACGGCGATGCCGCGCAACACGTCAGCATCCATGCCTTTGCCGTCATCGGAGATGGACAGCAGGATGTGGTCGCCTTCCTGTTCAGCGGACAGGATCACCTTGCCACTGCGAGGCTTGCCCATCGCTTCGCGCTCGGCCGGCTCTTCGATACCGTGGTCGACCGAGTTGCGCACCAAGTGGACCAGCGGGTCGGCCAGGGCCTCGACGAGGTTCTTGTCGAGGTCGGTTTCTTCGCCGACCAGTTCCAGGTTGATCTCTTTCTTGAGCTGGCGTGCCAGGTCGCGAACCAGACGCGGGAAGCGCCCGAAAACTTTCTTGATCGGTTGCATCCGCGTCTTCATGACCGCGGTTTGCAGGTCGGCCGTGACCACGTCGAGGTTCGACACGGCCTTGGACATGGCTTCGTCGCCGCTGTTGAGGCCCAGACGCACCAAGCGGTTACGCACCAGTACCAGTTCACCCACCATGTTCATGATTTCGTCGAGACGCGCGGTATCGACCCGCACGGTGGTCTCGGCTTCGCTGGCCGGTTTTTCCGGTGGTGGAGCGGACGGTGTGCGGGCCGGAGCCGGTGCAGCAGCAACAGGCTTCGGCGCTTCGGCTTTAGGCTCGGGCGCTTTGGCGACGGGTTTCGGCGCAACAGCCTTGGCGGCTGGAGCAGCCACCGCAGTACCTGTGCCGACTTCGGTGAACTTGCCTTTGCCATGCAATTCGTCGAGCAGCGATTCGAACTCGTGATCGGAAATCAGATCACCGCCAGCCGCTTTAGCGGTTGGCGCAGCCGGAGCGGGTACGGAGGCAATGGCCGACTCCAGCGCATCCACCGCAAAGTTGCCTTTGCCGTGCAGCTGGTCGAGCAATGCTTCGAATTCGTCGTCGGTGATGTCGGAGCTGTCGCCTGCCGCTTTCGGGGCAGCCGGTGCAGCGGGCGCCGCCACCGCATCGACGGCGAACTGGCCTTTGCCGTGCAGTTGATCGAGCAACGACTCGAACTCGGCATCGGTGATTTCGTCGCTGGCCGCAGAATCAGCGCCAGCCACTGGAGCAACGGCCGGCGCTTCGGCTTGAGCCTTGACGGCGTTCAGCGAGTCCAGCAGTTGTTCGAATTCGTTATCGGTGATGTCACCCGATTCTTCAGCGGCAGGTGTTTCGACCACTTCAGCAACCGGTGCGGCTTCATCAGCCGTTTGCGGCTCGGCCAGACGGGCCAGTGCCGCGAGCAATTCAGGCGTGGCAGCCGTAATCGGGCTGCGTTCGCGAACTTCGGTGAACATGCTGTTCACCGCGTCCAGCGCTTCGAGAACCACGTCCATCAGTTCCGAGTCGACGCGACGTTCACCCTTGCGCAGGATGTCGAACACGTTCTCGGCGATGTGACAGCACTCCACCAGCTCGTTGAGCTGGAGGAAGCCGGCGCCCCCTTTTACAGTGTGAAAACCGCGAAAAATTGCATTGAGCAAGTCCGCATCATCCGGTCGGCTTTCAAGCTCGACCAGCTGTTCGGACAGTTGCTCTAGAATCTCGCCGGCCTCAACCAGGAAATCCTGAAGGATCTCTTCATCGGCGCCGAAGCTCATTAAGGGGGTGCTCCTGAGGTCTAAAAACCTAAAAAACCTAAAATGCTAAAACTCTAAAATCCTAGGCTGGATAACAAATCGTCCACATCGTCCTGACCGGACACAACGTCTTCTCTTTTATCGGCATGAATCTGCGGACCTTCACCCTGAGAGAGATGTTTTTGCGGATCTTTTTCAGCGAGCATCGCATCACGGTCATGTTCGATACCCGCAAAGCGGTCTACCTGACTGGCCATGAGCACGAGCTTGAGCAGGTTGCTTTCAACTTCGGTGACCAATTGGGTCACGCGCTTGATCACCTGACCGGTGAGGTCCTGGTAATCCTGGGCCAGCAGAATGTCGTTGAGGTTGCTCGACACCGTGCGATTGTCTTCGCTGCTGCGCGTCAGGAAACCGTCGACGCGCCGGGCCAGTTCGCGGAACTCTTCAGCCCCGACTTCGCGACGCATGAACCGCCCCCAATCCGCGCTCAACGCCTGGGCTTCTTCGCTCAGGCTGTTGACCAGCGGCGTGGAATTCTCCACCAGGTCCATGGTGCGGTTGGCAGCGGCCTCGGTCAGCTTGACCACATACCCCAGGCGCTCGGTGGCGTCCGTGATCTGCGACACTTCCTCGGCTTGCGGCATGTTCGGGTCAATCTGGAAATTGACGATCGCGCTATGCAGCTCGCGAGTGAGCTTGCCCACTTCCTGATACAGGCCGCGGTCACGGGTCTGATTGAGCTCATGGATAAGTTGCACAGCGTCGCCGAACCTGCCTTTTTCAAGGCTTTCGACCAGTTCGACCGCGTGTTTTTTCAGGGTCGATTCAAAATCGCCCAGTGAAGATTCTTTATGCTCCATAGCTCCCCCGTGGCGCAGTGGATCAACCGATGCGTTCGAAAATCTTTTCGATTTTTTCTTTCAACGCCTGGGCCGTGAATGGTTTGACCACATAGCCGTTAACACCGGCCTGGGCCGCTTCGATGATCTGCTCGCGCTTGGCTTCAGCGGTCACCATCAACACCGGTAGGTGCTTGAGCTTTTCATCGGCGCGCACGTGGCGCAGCAGATCGATACCGGTCATGCCAGGCATGTTCCAGTCCGTTACCAGAAAGTCGATGCTCCCGCTGTTGAGAACCGGAATGGCTGTAATGCCATCGTCGGCCTCGACCGTGTTGGTGAACCCAAGGTCACGCAACAGGTTTTTTATGATCCGCCGCATCGTTGAGAAGTCATCAACGATGAGGATTTTCATGTTCTTGTCCAATTCGACCTCCAAGCAGTCTTAAACGCGCCCAGCACCTGGACGCGCCATTTCAATCAATCCGGCAATGCACTCGATGACTGTATGGAGCACAACAGATCGCGACCGGTGCAGTTCAACACCACACCAGCCTCGTTCGCAGTGTCCCCACACTGCCTTCAGCGCGCTCGCCACTCCCCCAAACGCCCCCGCAAACGGGCCGCGCACTGGCTGTGTAACTGGCTGACCCGAGACTCGCTGACCCCCAGGACCTCACCGATTTCCTTGAGGTTCAGCTCTTCGTCGTAGTACAGCGCCAACACCAGTCGCTCACGCTCCGGCAAATTGGCAATCGCGTCCGCCAGCGCTGCCTGGAAGCGTTCATCTTCCAGATCGCGTGACGGCTCCAGATGTGCACTCGCGCCATCCTCGTGCAGCCCTTCGTGTTCGCCGTCCTGCAACAGATCGTCGAAACTGAATAACCGGCTGCCCAGGGTGTCGTTCAAAATCCCGTAATAATCGTCGAGACTCAATTGGAGTTCGGCCGCAACCTCATGATCTTTAGCGTCACGACCGGTTTTAGCTTCAATCGAGCGAATTGCGTCGCTGACCATGCGGGTATTGCGGTGAACCGAACGTGGCGCCCAGTCCCCCTTGCGTACTTCATCGAGCATCGCGCCGCGGATTCGAATGCCCGCGTACGTCTCGAAACTCGCGCCTTTGCTGGCGTCATATTTGGTCGATACTTCAAGCAGGCCGATCATCCCGGCCTGGATCAGGTCTTCAACCTGAACACTGGCCGGCAGACGGGCCAGCAAGTGGTAAGCAATGCGTTTGACCAGTGGCGCGTAACGCTCGATCAGCTCGTACTGCGCGTCACGTGCCGACTTCTTGTAGAGGTTGTAACCGCTGGCTGTCATAACACCGGTCCTGCCGTTTGTTGCACGAGGCGCTCGACGAAAAACTCCAGGTGCCCACGCGGGTTGGCAGGCAACGGCCAGGTATCGACCTTCTGTGCAATGGCCTTGAACGCCAGGGAGCACTTGGAGCGCGGAAAGGCTTCATAGACGGCGCGCTGCTTCTGCACCGCTTTACGCACGCTTTCGTCATAAGGCACCGCGCCGACGTATTGTAAGGCGACGTCGAGGAAGCGGTCCGTGACCTTGGTCAACTTGGCGAACAGGTTGCGACCTTCCTGCGGGCTCTGGGCCATGTTGGCCAGGACGCGGAAGCGGTTCATGCCGTAATCGCGGTTCAGCAGTTTGATCAGCGCGTAGGCATCCGTGATCGAGGTCGGCTCGTCGCACACCACCAGCAAGACTTCTTGCGCTGCGCGAACGAAACTGACTACCGAGTCACCAATACCCGCAGCGGTGTCGATCACCAAGACGTCGAGGTTGTCGCCGATATCGCTGAACGCCTGGATCAGGCCAGCGTGTTGAGCCGGGCTCAGATGAACCATGCTCTGCGTGCCGGACGCGGCCGGGACGATGCGAATACCGCCGGGGCCCTGCAACAGAACGTCGCGCAGCTCACAGCGGCCTTCGATCACGTCGGCCAGGGTACGTTTGGGTGTCAGCCCCAACAGGACGTCGACGTTCGCCAGCCCCAGATCAGCGTCCAGCAGCATGACGCGCCGGCCGAGCTCAGCTAGAGCCAGGGACAAGTTCACTGACACGTTAGTCTTCCCGACGCCACCTTTGCCGCCGGTCACCGCGATCACCTGTACGGGATGCATGCTGCCCATGTTATTTCTTTACCTTGTCTTGCATAGACGGAGGCCACATTACTGGCTGCGCGCTCATAAACTGAACAATGCATGGCAGACCATCGATGTAGGTACAAAAACTGTTCATTAGTACCTCAGCCAACCTGCTTGGTCGGGCTGTGGTAAATATCAGCGAACATGTCAGCCATGGCTTCTTCGCTGGGTTCTTCTTGCATTTGCACGCTTACGGCGCGACTGACCAACTGATGACGACGCGGCAGATGCAAATCATCCGGAATCCGCGGGCCATCGGTCAGGTAGGCCACCGGTAATTCATGACTGATGGCCAGGCTTAACACCTCGCCCAGGCATGCCGTTTCATCCAGTTTAGTCAGGATGCAGCCAGCGAGACCGCAGCGTTTGTAACTGTGATAAGCGGCCGTTAGGACCTGTTTCTGGCTGGTGGTTGCCAACACCAGATAATTTTTTGACTTGATGCCACGTCCGGCCAGGCTTTCGAGCTGCATGCGCAGTGCCGGATCGCTGGCCTGAAGACCCGCGGTATCGATCAGCACCACGCGTTTGCGCAGCAAGGGATCCAGCGCCTGCACCAGCGATTGCCCCGGATCGACGTGAGTTACCGACACGTTGAGGATCCGGCCCAGGGTCTTGAGTTGCTCCTGAGCACCAATACGGTAGCTGTCCATGCTCACCAGCGCGATGTTTTGCGCGCCATATTTCAGAACGTAGCGGGCCGCGAGCTTGGCCAGAGTGGTGGTCTTGCCCATGCCGGCAGGGCCGACCATGGCAATCACGCCGCCCTCTTCCAGTGGCTCGACTTCCGGTGTGGCGATCATCCGCGCCAAGTGCGCCAGCAACATACGCCAGGCCTGACGGGGTTCTTCAATGTCGGTAATCATCGCCAGCAAGTCGCGGGACAACGGGCCGGACAGGCCGATGCGTTGCAGGCGACGCCAGAGGTTGGCCTGGGCCGGACGGCTGCCTTGCAGCTGATTCCAGGCCAGGGAGCCGAGTTGCACTTCCATCAGTTCGCGCAGGCTGTTGAGTTCGAAACGCATCGAGTCGAATGCACGCGGGTCCACACCGCCAGCGGCTGGCGCAGGGGCTGGAGCGGAGCGACGAGGTTCGGCATACGTCGGCTCGATCAGCGGCTCGGCGGCGGTCAACGGCAGGCCGGCGAACAACTGGCGATTGGTGGTCTTGTCGCCTTCGGTTTCGCCTTCGCCACGCAAGCTCAATTCGGCCTGGGCGGTGACGATCCGCGACTGGGTCTTGCGCAGCTCGTCCTCGAGTTCCATGTTCGGAACACGCGGGGCCAGCGCAGACAATTTGTAATCCAGGGCAGCCGTCAGCTCGACGCCACCGGCAATCCGGCGATTGCCAATAATGGCGGCATCAGCGCCCAGCTCATCACGAACCAGTTTCATGGCCTGACGCATATCGGCGGCGAAAAAACGCTTAACTTGCATAAACCACTACCTCAGCCGTTGGGCCCTACTGTCGCAACGATGGTCACTTGCTTGTTGTCAGGAATTTCCTGGTAAGCCAACACATGCAAACCCGGGACTGCCAGTCGGCCGAATCGCGAAAGCATCGCGCGAACCGGACCGGCCACCAGCAGAATCACCGGTTGACCTTGCATTTCCTGACGCTGCGCCGCATCGATCAACGAGCGTTGCAGTTTCTCAGCCATGCTTGGCTCCAGCAGAACGCCCTCTTCCGAGCCTTGTCCTGCCTTCTGAAGACTATTGAGCAATATCTGTTCCAACCTTGGCTCCAGAGTGATAACTGGTAGCTCGGAGTCAGTCCCTACAATGCTTTGGACGATTGCGCGGGATACGCCGACGCGCACGGCGGCCACCAACGCGGCAGTATCTTGACTCTTGGCGGCATTGTTGGCGATGGCCTCGGCAATGCTGCGGATGTCCCGTACTGGCACCTGTTCGGCCAGCAAAGCCTGCAAAACTTTCAGCAGCTGCGACAGAGACACCACACCCGGCACCAGCTCTTCGGCCAGTTTCGGTGAGCTTTTGGCCAGCAATTGCATGAGTTGCTGGACTTCTTCGTGACCGATCAGTTCGCTGGAGTGCTTGTACAGAATCTGGTTCAAGTGGGTGGCCACGACCGTACTGGCATCGACCACGGTGTAACCGAGGGATTGCGCCTGGGCACGCTGGCTGATTTCGATCCAGACCGCCTCCAGACCGAAAGCCGGATCTTTGGCGGTAATGCCGTTGAGCGTCCCGTAGACCTGCCCCGGATTGATCGCCAGTTCGCGATCCGGGTAAATCTCCGCTTCGGCCAGGATCACCCCCATCAGGGTCAGGCGATAGGCACTCGGTGCCAGGTCGAGGTTGTCACGGATATGCACAGTCGGCATCAGGAAGCCCAGATCTTGCGACAGCTTCTTGCGCACACCCTTGATCCGCGCCAGCAACTGACCGCCCTGGTTGCGGTCCACCAGCGGAATCAGCCGGTATCCGACTTCCAGGCCGATCATGTCGATCGGGGTCACGTCGTCCCAGCCCAGCTCCTTGGTTTCCTGGGCGCGAGCCGGGGATGGCAGCAGCTCCTGTTGACGCTTGACCTCTTGCAGGGCTTGAACCTTGACCACGTTCTGCTTCTTCCAGAACAGGTACGCACCGCCGGCCGCCACGGCCGCCATGCTGAGAAAGGAGAAGTGCGGCATGCCGGGCACCAGGCCCATGACCGCCATAATACCCGCCGCCACTGCCAACGCTTTCGGCGAGGCGAACATCTGGCGATTGATCTGTTTTCCCATCTCTTCCGACCCGGACGCACGAGTCACCATGATCGCCGCCGCTGTCGATAACAACAGTGATGGCAATTGCGCCACCAAACCGTCACCGATGGTCAACAGCGCATAAACCCTGCCGGCATCGCCGAAGCTCATGCCGTGCTGGAAAATACCGACGGCCATGCCGCCGATCAGGTTAATGAACAGAATCAGCAAGCCGGCAATGGCGTCGCCGCGAACGAACTTGCTGGCACCGTCCATCGAACCGTAGAACTCGGCTTCCTGGGCCACTTCCATCCGGCGCATTTTGGCTTGGTTCTGATCGATCAGGCCGGCGTTCAAGTCGGCGTCGATTGCCATTTGTTTACCGGGCATCGCATCGAGGGTGAAGCGCGCGCTCACCTCGGAAATCCGCCCGGCACCCTTGGTCACTACAACGAAGTTGATGATCATCAAAATCGCGAAGACCACGATACCGACCACGTAGTTACCGCCGATCACCACTTCGCCGAAGGCCTGGATCACCTTGCCGGCTGAGGCGTGACCGTCCTGACCGTGGAGCATCACCACCCGCGTGGAGGCCACGTTCAACGCCAGCCGCAGTAGCGTCGCCACCAATAGAATGGTCGGAAACACCGCGAAATCCAGCGGTCGCAAGGCATAGACGCAGACCAGCAACACCACGATCGACAAAGCGATGTTGAAGGTGAAGAACACATCCAACAGGAACGGTGGGATCGGCAACATCATCATCGCCAGCATGACCAGCAGCAACAACGGCACACCCAGATTGCCCCGACTTAAGTCGGCAACGTTTGTGCGGGCAGTGTTGAGTAACTGAGAGCGATCCACCGGTTTTCCCCGTTCCTTAAAGCAAACTTTTGACGCCTGAAGCAGGCGCAGGGCGGCTACTGCAAGAAACCTTCCAACTTTTGCAGAGATGGGGAATAGAGGGCTTTATTGAGGATTTGTAGCAGCTGCCGAGCTTGCGAGGCTGCGTCCGGCTGCGCAGCAGCCGTTAAACCGTTGCGAGGAATGCGGTCGAGCATGACTCCGTCTCGAACGCAGCCTCGCGAGCTCGGCAGTTGCTACGCGTTTAAAGCACCAGAAATATGGATCAACCCGCTGTCAGAATTTGCTCTTTGAGAATCGCGCCAAACCCAAGCTTGCCCCCAATCATGTAACGCGTGCCTTTGTGCATTTCCAGCCCGTCTTGATTGACCAACTCCTCTTGGGCATATCCAAGCACCACCACAGTGGCAGGGGCGACTGCTGTGGCAGGGCCCACAAACTCGCCTTTCAAAAGATTCAGCGCCCATTCAAAAGGAATGATCGGCAGATCTTTTACAACGATCGGACGCTTGTCTTCCCAACGAAAATCCATCCGGGCAGTGATGTGTAGCTGATCAGCGATGATTTCGAATTGGGGCTTGGCATATCGCCGCTCCAGCCCACCCGTTGACCATTGACTCATGTAGTACCTTGGACTCCTGAAAACATTAAACAGCGCTTCTTTGTCGCGGGTATTTCCGGCAGCATCGAAAAAATAATTGTAGGAGTAGTGGTAAGCGAAACTGGTCAGCTCAGGCCGGATAGCGTTGATCGGATTATTCAAATAGTCCGGAATGTATAGGCTGGAGATTTGCTCGAAGTTCGTGAAATCCAGGCTCATTTTGAAAGTAACGGTGTACCCGATCGCCCGCTCGGCCGGGTTTTCTTACAGCCTGCCCGAGACAAACTCCAACTCCATACCCTGCAGTTTTCGATATAGACGCTCTGTCATGATGGTTCCCTCTAGAACTGACGCAAACACCCATCCTTGGCGCTCCAATCGAATGATCAGAACCTCCACTGCAAGGACATTGATCGGGAGAATTCCCACGGGCATGACAGCGCGAGCGGGCGCTGACTGTCTACTGTCAGAGTTGACAGGTGGAGCAGGCATTTCGACAGGCGGCGCATTGCACGTGCGGTTTTTGGATGATGGAGCCACCTCCACCCACCTCTCGACCGCTCGTCGCCACTGTCAGATCTGACAGTTGCCATCAATAGCGCCTTGGAGGCCAGATAGAGCAGCCCGATGGAGCAACATACCCACAGGAAAAAACTCATGGACTCGATCACTGCCGTTACAAACCCAGCGAATCCGAAAATTCTCGAAGCCCATGGCTCCGCAGGGGATCGACTCGACTTCGACAGCGTCTACCACCGTGATTTCATTACCGCTCAAGTCCCTCATTACTCCGGCATGGCTCGGGGTCACACCGTGACCGTGACCTGGGGCAATCCTCGGCACATCTATAATTCAGAGGTGGTGACCGTCGGAACACCGGGGGCTATTGATATTCGAATCCCACGCATTGAAGTGATCGATGCCATCGGCCATACGGTAAAGGTCTACTACACCGTGCGCACCGCACCGGGCACCGCACTGATTCCTTCCAGAATCCTCCTGTTGCATATCAACCCCTACGAGTTCAATTTACTGGCACCAACCCTGTCGACAGATCAGAAAACCCTAAGCGTCAGGTACGTGGGTATGGTGCACGGCTACACCGTTCGCATACGCGCCACCGGCAAAACCACGTGGGAAAGCGACGAGCGCGAAGTGCAGACTGGCGTTACGCCGACCTTCACACTCCCTTCGAACTGGATCGCAGAAAATCGAGGCATCGACACCCGGATCAATTACAGCGTTTACAAATCTGGAAGTGGGCAGCGGTTGATGTTTTCGAAGGTGTTAAGAGTGCGCATAGGAGAGCAAGTACTGCCGGCTCCTCTAATCAATATTTCTTCGGGCGGATTGGCAGGACAGGCTCTGCCTCATGACTGGCCCCACACTCGTGCGACGAACTCCGCCACGATAACTGGAGAACCCAACAGACAAGTCAACGCCAAGCTCTCGGGAAATGCGCGATTCAGCAATGCCTCCAATGAGATCGACATGAGATTGGACTCGCAAGGCCGATCAATACAACCGGTTTCCAACGCGTTGGCACAGACGGTTGACTTGACCGCCACCTATGGCACCGGACCAAGCATCAGGGCATCGATGATTTTTTCAGCGTCCTTTCCAGCAGATGCCGCATTGGGGAGTACAGGTGTGAGAGCCAACGTATCATCAGGGGCTGCAGCTAACGGAATATCGCCCAACCGAGTCACCTATGACACTTTCGCAATCAATCAACCTATGACTCTTAGGGCCCAAGTATCTGGCAGTGCTCGCCTACCTGCATACTCTGCTCAGATAGCGAATATCCGACTCTACCAGCCAAGTTGGGATTGCACTTTTGACGTGGTGAACACAGTCCGGGAAACAGTCACAGTGACGTTCGAGATTCTTGAACTGGGGAGCTGGACTCGATTCAGCAAACAAATGACGTTCGTATAGCCCGGTGTAATACCGGTGACTTGCAGACAAGTGCGACCTCCGCAAGGTATTGCAATGAATTGCAAAATGCTTTGTAGATGCATATCAGTGGAGGAGCCGCGCTGGAACTTGCTCGCGACGAAACCGGATGTACCAGTACGAACTCAAGAATCGCGCCGCAAATCCGGCGGAATCGGCAAATCATCCTTGAGCGGATCCGGACGCTTGCCCTTGCCCGCGCGGTACTGGCGGATCTGGTAGACGTAGGCCAATACCTGAGCGACCGCCAGATACAACCCACCGGGGATTTCCTGCTCCAACTCCGTGGAGTAATAGATCGAACGTGCCAGGGCTGGCGATTCGAGCAGCAGCACATTGTTGGCCACGGCGATTTCACGAATCTTCAAGGCGAGGAAGTCACTGCCCTTGGCCAGCAATACCGGCGCGCTGCCTTTGTCGGGATCGTACTTGAGGGCGACGGCGTAGTGCGTCGGGTTGGTAATGACCACGTCGGCCTCGGGGATGGCCGCCATCATTCGGCGCTGGGACATCTCGCGCTGCAACTGGCGAATGCGCTGTTTGACCTCTGGTTTACCTTCCTGATCCTTGTGCTCGTCGCGCACTTCCTGCTTGGTCATCAGCAGTTTCTTGTGGCTTTCCCAGAGCTGCACCGGCACGTCGACCGCAGCAATGAGGATCAGCCCGCAAGCCATCCACAAGGTGCTCCAGCCGACCACTTGCAGGCTGTGAATGATCGCCATGTCCAATGGCTCGTGGGCGATGCGCAGCAGATCGTCGATGTCCGCCGACAAGACCGCCAACGCCACGAATAACACGATAAAAAACTTCGCCAGAGCCTTGAGCAACTCCACCAGCGCCTTGGCCGAGAACATCCGTTTCAGTCCCGCGCCGGGGTTCATGCGACTGAACTTGGGCGCCATGGAGCCGGCCGCGAACAGCCAGCCACCCAGGGAAATCGGACCGATCAGCGCAGCCAGCAGCATGGTGATCATCACCGGCTGAATCGCAAAAAGGGCAATCTGCCCCGAATGCAGCAGGTAAGTGCCCATGGAGCGCTGATCCAGAATCACTTCCCGCGACAGCGAGAAGTTCATGCGCATCAGCTCCATCATGTCCTGCGCCAATGCGCCGCCAAAAATCAGCAGCGCACCCGCGCCGGCGAGCATGACCGCCAGAGTATTGAGTTCCTTGGAGCGCGCAATCTCGCCCTTCTCACGGGAGTCCTTTTTGCGTTTCTCCGTGGGGTCTTCTGTTTTGTCCTGACCGCTTTCGCTCTCAGCCATGACTCAGCGCGCCCGTGCCAGTTCGCGTAAAAACTGCAAGGCCTCGGAGGCCAGCGGTTGATACTGATTGATGATGTCCGCCAGCCCGACCCAGACAATGAACAGCCCGAGCACCAGGGTCAGCGGAAAACCGATGGAAAAAATGTTCAGCTGCGGTGCGGCCCGAGTCATCACGCCGAACGCGATGTTGACCACCAGCAGCGCCGTGATCGCCGGCAGCACCAGCAACAATGCAGCACCGAGGACCCAACCGAGCTTGCCGGCCAGTTCCCAGAAATGATTGACCATCAAGCCACTGCCAACCGGCATCGTGGTGAAGCTTTCGGTAAGGACTTCGAAGACCACCAGATGGCCGTTCATGGACAGGAACAACAGCGTCACCAGCATGGTGAAGAACTGCCCGATCACTGCAACCGAGACGCCGTTGGTGGGGTCGACCATCGACGCGAAGCCCATACCCATCTGAATCGAAACGATCTGCCCCGCCACCACGAACGCCTGGAAGAACAGCTGCAAGGAAAACCCCAGCACCGCGCCGATAAGGATCTGCTCGGCGATCAGCAAAAGCGCACTCAAATCCAGTGCATTGATCGGCGGCATTGGCGGCAGGCCCGGCGCAATCACCACCGTGATCGCCAGGGCGAAGTACAGGCGCACGCGCGTGGGCACCAGGGACGTGCCAAAGACCGGCATGACCATCAGCAACGAGCCGATGCGAAACAGCGGCAACATGAACATCGCCACCCAGGTACTGATCTGGGTATCGGTCAGCTGCAGCAGCGACGGCATGGTTTAGCCGATGACCTGAGGAATACTGCCGTACAGCTGCAGGATGTATTCCATGAACGTCTGCACCAGCCACGGGCCGGCGACGATCAGCGTCACCAGCATCACCAGCAGACGCGGCAGGAAGCTCAGGGTCTGTTCGTTGATCTGCGTGGCGGCCTGAAACATCGCTACCAGCAGGCCCACCAGCAGACTCGGAATCACTAGCACGGCAACCATCATCGTGGTCAGCCACAGCGCTTCGCGGAAGATGTCTACCGCCACTTCCGGCGTCATGGCGACACACCGCCGAAGCTGCTCGCCAGGGTGCCGATGATCAACGCCCAGCCATCCACCAGCACGAACAGCATGATCTTGAACGGCAGGGAAATGATCAGCGGCGAGAGCATCATCATACCCATGGCCATCAGCACACTGGCCACGACCAGGTCGATGATCAGGAACGGAATGAAGATCATGAAGCCGATCTGGAACGCGGTTTTCAGCTCCGACGTCACGAAGGCCGGCACCAGAATGGTCAGCGGCGCCTGATCCGGCGAGGCAATGTCGGTTCGCTTGGACAGGCGCATGAACAGCTCAAGATCGCTGCTGCGCGTCTGCGCCAGCATGAAGTCCTTGATTGGCACCTGAGCCTTGGCCACGGCATCCTGAGCGGTGAGTTTCTCCGCCAGATACGGTTGCAAGGCGTCCTGATTCACCCGGTCAAATACTGGCGCCATGATGAACAGCGTCAGGAACAGCGCCATGCCGGTGAGGATCTGGTTCGACGGCGTCTGTTGCAGCCCCAGGGCCTGACGCAGGATCGAGAAGACAATGATGATCCGGGTGAAGCTGGTCATCAGCATGACGAAAGCCGGGATGAAACTCAGCGCGGTCATGATCAGCAGGATTTGCAGGCTGACCGAGTATTCCTGAGCGCCGTTGGCGTTGGTGCCCAGGGTGATCGCCGGGATCGACAACGGATCGGCGGCGAACGCCAGCGGCGCGGCCAGCATCAGGGCCAGCGTCAAGACGATGCGTAACGCACCCATTACTTCTTATCCTTCTGATCCTTGCCGAGTATCTTCAACAGATGCTGGGCGAACTCCGGAGTCGCTTTCTCGGTGGTGGTCGGCACTTCAATCGGCTCTTTAAGCACATGCAGCGCGGTGATGGTGCCAGGGCTCAGGCCGAGCAGGATCTGCTCGTTGCCGACCTGCACCAGCATCAGTCGGTCACGCGGGCCCAAGGCACGGGAACCAACAATCTCGATCACCTGCCCTTTGCCGGCCGGCCCGGCCTGCTGGACCCGGCGCAACAGCCAAGCGAGGAAGAAGATCAACCCCAGCACCAGCAGTAAGCCGAACACCAACTGCGTCAATTGCCCGGCCACACCGCTGCTGACCGCCGGCGCAGCAGCGACCGTTGCAGCCGTGGCCACAGGTTCGGCTGCCAGAACACTGAACGGCAACGCAAGCAGAAGCCCCAGAACCTTTTTCACTCAGCGCAGCTTCTTGATACGTTCGCTTGGGCTGATCACGTCGGTCAGGCGGATGCCGAACTTCTCGTTGACCACGACCACTTCGCCGTGGGCGATCAGGGTGCCGTTGACCAGCACGTCCAGCGGCTCACCGGCCAGGCGATCCAGCTCGATCACCGAACCCTGGTTGAGTTGCAACAGGTTGCGAATGTTGATGTCGGTGCTGCCCACTTCCATGGAAATCGACACCGGGATGTCGAGGATCACGTCGAGGTTCGGACCGTCCAGGGTGACCGGGTCGTGGTTCTTCGGCACGCTGCCGAACTCTTCCATTGGCAGACGGTTGGACGGCGAGCTAGCGGCGTCGGCAGCCAGCAAGGCGTCGATGTCGTCCTGGCCGGCGTCACCGGTTTCTTCCAAGGCGGCGGCCCATTCGTCAGCCAGTGCCTGGTCGTCCTGGGCGTTCATATCGTCGTTCATCATTTGTCCTCGGCGGGCAACTGCTCAATCAAGAGCAGCCAATTAAAAGGGGGTTGGAGCGCCGGTCAGCGGCGCTCGATCGGCTCGATCACCTGCAACGCGAGGTTGCCTTTGTGCGAGCCCATCTTGACCTTGAAGGCCGGCACGCCGTTGGCGCGCATGATCATTTCTTCCGGCATTTCGACCGGGATCACATCCCCCGGCTGCATGTGCAGAATGTCGCGCAAGCGCAACTGGCGACGGGCAACCGTGGCACCGATCGGCACGTCGACGTCCAGCACGTCCTGGCGCAGGGCGTTGACCCAACGCTCGTCCTGATCGTCCAGGTCCGACTGGAAGCCGGCGTCGAGCATTTCGCGCACCGGCTCAATCATCGAGTACGGCATGGTCACGTGCAGGTCGCCGCCACCGCCATCGAGTTCGATGTGGAAAGTCGAGACCACTACCGCTTCGCTCGGGCCGACGATGTTGGCCATGGCCGGGTTCACTTCCGAGTTGATGTACTCGAAGTTCACTTCCATGATTGCCTGCCAGGCCTCCTTCAAATCGACGAAGGCCTGCTCCAGCACCATGCGTACGACGCGCAGTTCGGTGGGGGTGAATTCACGCCCTTCGATCTTGGCGTGACGGCCGTCGCCGCCGAAGAAGTTGTCCACCAGTTTGAACACCAGTTTGGCGTCGAGGATGAACAGCGCGGTGCCGCGCAACGGCTTGACCTTGACCAGGTTGAGACTGGTCGGCACGTACAGCGAGTGCACGTATTCGCCGAACTTCATCACCTGCACACCACCGACGGCAACGTCCGCCGAGCGGCGCAGCATGTTGAACATGCTGATGCGGGTGTAGCGGGCGAAACGCTCGTTGATCATTTCCAGGGTCGGCATACGTCCGCGGACGATGCGATCCTGGCTGGTCAGGTCGTAGCTTTTGACGCTGCCGGGTTCAGCAACGTTATCGGTCTGTACCAGACCATCGTCGACGCCATGCAACAGCGCATCGATCTCATCCTGGGACAGCAGGTCCTGCACGGCCATGTCGTGTTCCTACTGCAGTACGAAATTAGTAAAAAGCAGCTGTTCGATAACCACTTTGCCGAGTTCTTTCTGCGCCACTTCCTGGACGCCGGCCGTGGCCTTCTGACGCAACATCTCCTGGCCGACCGGGGTCGCCAGCGTGGCGAAATCCTGGCCGGAGAACAGCATGACCAGGTTATTGCGGATCACCGGCATGTGCACTTTGAGCGCTTCCAGATCCGCTTGATTGCGCCCTAGCATGGTGATGCTCACCTGCATGTAGCGCTGGCGACCGTTCACGTTGTAGTTGGCCACGAAGGCCGGGGCCATGGGCTCGAAAATCGCTGGTTGCTTGCCGACCACGGCGGTTTCAGCGGCGGCAGGCTTGCTCTGGGCGCTGTGCATGAAGAACCAGGTCGCCCCCACGGACATGCCGATCGCCAGCAGCAGGGCCACCACGATCACAATGATCAGCTTGATCTTGCCTTTGGTTGCGGGGTCTTTTACTACTGCGTCGCTCTTCGCCATGCCAATAATCCGTCACTATTCGGGTTTTCACAGTCGCACGGCAAGGCAAGAGCAAGTGTTATGCCAGAAGTGTCGGGAGGTATGGGAGACAGCGAATGGAGATCAACTGTAGGAGCGAGCGGTTCGGCGCTCGCTCCTACAGGGAACGTGTTGGATCAGGCGTAGTAATCGACGGCGCTGGAGCCGATCACGCTGGTGGCGGTGGCTGCCACTTCGGCGACACTCGGTGCAACCTCGTCATCCATGTCATCGAGGCGTCCGCCGCTGGCGCTGGTCCGACCGCCCTGCCCCTGTTGAGCCTGATCCTGCCCCTGCCAGCCACGAGACTGATCGGACACGTTGACGTCGACCTGACCCATGCCTTGTTGCGCAAACATGTCACGCAGACGATGCATCTGGCTGTCCAGCGCTTCGCGAACGCTTGGATGGGCGCTCATGAAGGTAACCTGGGTCTGCTGATCCGGAACCATGTTCACCCGGATATCGAGACGCCCCAGCTCAGCCGGTTGCAACTGGATGTCGGCCGCCTTGAGGTTAGCGCTGGAGAGGTACATGACGCGGTTGACCACTTCCTCGGTCCAGCCGCTCTGATGCATCGCGATCGGCTGGTTCACCGGCAAGGCATTGGCGGTTTTCGGTGTGGCCGCCTGGGTCAGTGCCGCCAGGCGGTTGGCGAAGTCATCGACACGGGTATCGCTGCTGGTGGACGTCAAATCCTTGAGGCCGCTATCGATCAAACCACTGAAGGCTTTCTCGCCGCCCTGACTGGTGCTGTCCTTGTCGGCTTGCACATCGAGCATGCTCGCCATGCCGGCGGCAAAGTTCTGCGCCGTCGTCAGTTCACCGTCAGCCTGGGTTTGGGCAGGCGTGGCTTTTGGCTGGGACTGGCTGCTAGCGGATACATGACCGCTCTGCTCCATGGCCATGCGCACGGCGGGCAGCGCGTCGAGTGGATCAGCTTCCGGATCGAATTCGCTATCGGTGACGGGCGCTGCTTGCGCGGTCGCGGCAACGACGGCGGCGGCAACCGGCGCTTCAACCTGTGGCGCTGCGCTCGTGACAACGGGCGCAGTAGTTTGCGCGACCGGCACGGTCACCAGCGGTTGCACTGCCTGCATCAACGCGGGATCAAGGGCCGGATCGAGGCTCGGACCAACGGGCGCCGTATCGGTCACCAGCGTTTCGGTGGTCCCGGGCTGGTCGTCGCTGGCAGTGGCGTCGTCAGTCGGCGCCGGTTTATCGGCGGGCAAGGAGTTGCCGCTATCGGCAACCGCAGGTTCCGGGGCGGCAGGCTTATCACTGCTGGCATCCGGTTTGCCGGAGCCTTGCGCAGCATTGTCGGTCGCAGGTCTGGTCGATTTATCAGCGACCACAGAAGGCTTGTTCCGGGCTTGATTGGCGTAGACATCAGCGAAGCTGGACGCCTTGTCCCCTGGCTCAGCGGCCGGCGCCGGGGTATTGGCGGAGGCGGCTTGAGTCTTGGCCGTCGCGACGGCCTGTAGAAGCGAATTGGGGGTAACGGGCATAAAACGGTCTCCGCTGCACTGGGATCGTAGGTACAGTTGAGTGAGATAACTGCAAAGGTCGAGCCAAATTAACTCGACAGGCGCCAAAAGCGCCGGACGGTCACGTTAGTCAGCCAGAGAGCGCTGGCGCTCCGCCTCATACAGTGGACGGACAATGGCGAATTCGCCGTCGATTTCGCCGACCAGTTTTTCAATACCAGTGAGGCTTTTTTGCCTGGCGCGCTGCTCAAGCTCATTGCACAGCTCAGCCAGGCGAATGGCGCCCATATTGCTGCTGCTGCCCTTGAAGCTATGGGCAGCGTTCATGAGTTGTGCGGCATCTTCGGCTTTGCGCAAGATGCGCAAGCGTTCTTCGGAGTCGGCGATGAAGGTATCCAGCAACGTCGGATACTCATCCTCCATGACTTCCTGCAACGCGCTCAGCACGTCGCGGTCCAGATGTGTGTCAGCCACTTGCTCACTCCTTGATCAAGAATGGGTGAATTATGCCAGAGCCTCCCAGAAAAACTCCACGCTTGCACTTCGACCGTCGTCCGACCAGCTCGCGCTACGGCTCAATTGGCGGATCAGACTGACGCCACGCCCCGACAGACGGCTGCCATCGACAGGACGCTCCATCACCCGCGCCACATCAAAGCCCTTGCCGCTGTCTTCGACCCGCACAATCAGGCTCCCGCCCTTGCCCGTCGGCACGACCTGCAAATGCACCCGCACATAGCCGTCGTGCAACGCCTCCAGCCGCTCATTGCGCGCTTGATAATAGCGTGCGAACCCCGAAGCATCACGTTTGAGACCTGAATCCAGACCGAGCACGCCGTGTTCCAGGGCGTTGGAGTAAAGCTCTGCCAACACACTGTAGAGCGCACCACTCTGAGCCCGCAGGCCGTGGACCTCAAGCAGCAATTGCAAAAGATACGGCAGCGGATTGAAACGTTTGAGGGTCGCGGCGCGAAACTCGAAACTCACCGACCAGTCCAGCGGACAGGACTGGCCGCTGTCGGAATACACCGGCGCTGGTGGAGTCAGTTGCGCCGCCTCCAGCAGACTGACCTCGACCATGCTCACGTCATCGCGCGCCTCGCCACGAAAGTCCCGCAGCGCCTGCTCGATCTCTTCGAACAGCGCGCCTGGCTGGCGATTGACCGCGAACACCCGCTGCAACCGCTCCACACCAAACAACTGTTCGTTGGCATCGCAGGTATCGATGACCCCGTCGGACAGCAGGAACACCCGATCGCCGACGGCCATCGGAAACACTTCGGTGCGGTCATTGAAGGTTTGCGGGCTCAGCACACCCAGCGGCAAGTGCCGCGCCGGCAGCGGCGTACGCTCACCGCTGGCGATGCTGTGCAAGTAACCGTCCGGCATCCCGCCGTTCCAGACTTCCACCGAGCGTCGCTGAAAGCTCAGGCACAGCAAAGTGGCGCAGCAGAACATGTCCACCGGCAAGATGCGTTTGAGCTTGGCGTTCATTTCGCGCAGGGTTTCAGCCAGGCCGTAACCCTTGGCGGTCATGCCGTAGAAGACTTCAGCCAGGGGCATGGCGCCCACGGCGGCCGGCAAACCGTGGCCGGTGAAATCGCCCAGCAGCACGTGCATGTCGCCGGCGGGGGTGAACGCCGCGAGCAGCAGATCGCCGTTGAACAGCGCATAAGGGGATTGCAGGTAGCGGATGTTCGGCGCACTCAGGCAGCCCGAATGCGCCACCTTGTCGAACACGGCCTTGGCCACCCGCTGCTCGTTGAGCAAGTAATCATGATGCTTGGCGATCAAGTCACGTTGCTGCAACACCGTGGCCTGCAACCGGCGCAAGCGGTCCATCGCCTTGATCTTGGCGGCGAGGATCACCTGGTTGTACGGCTTTGCCAGAAAATCGTCGCCGCCGGCCTCCAGACACCGGGCCAGGGCCTCGCTTTCGGTCAGCGAGGTCAGGAAGATAATCGGCACCAGGGTTTCCCCAGCCAACGCCTTGATCTGGCGTGCCGCCTCGAAACCGTCCATCACCGGCATCATGGCGTCCATCAACACCAGGTGCGGCCGCTGCTCGCGAAACGCTTCGACCGCTTCGGCACCGTTGGCAGCCGTCAGCACATCATGGCCCTGGCGCCGGACGATCGTCGACAGCAGCATGCGATCGGCCGCGCTGTCTTCGGCGATGAGGATCGTCAGCGATTCAAGCGACGGCTGCATGGCGGTCATGCAACGTCGAAGATTTGTTCGAAATTGGAGATGGCGAGAATCTTGCGCACATCGGCGTTGGCGTTGGTTAACGTGATTTCGGCATTCTCACCGCCGGCGTGATCACGCAACAGCAGGAGCATGCCGAGCGCGGAACTGTCGAGGTAGGTGGCTGCTTTAAGATCCACCTCGAACGATTCGGGCTTTTGCTCAAGCCTCTCGTAGGATTCTCGGAATTCCTGATGCTTGGCGAAATCGAATCGACCCTCGACCGAAATCGTCAGCTTTTTCCCATCCTGGGAGACTTTTGTAACGACTGGCATTTATCGGCTTCCTTGTCATGGGTGAACGTACGTGTACAAGGTTTAGCACTTGGCGGAGATGGGAGCAAGGCGGGAAATTGCTGAGTCTTTGAGGACGCCTTCGCGGGCAAGCCTCGCTCCTACAGGTTTTGTGTCGTTCACGCATTATGGACAGCACATAACCTGTAGGAGCGAGGCTTGCCCGCGAAGAACGATAACGCGGTCCGACTGACTCAGTACGGATCATGCCGCGGCAACCGCTGGGACAACTCATCCAGCAGCTTCTGCTCGCGCTTGTCTTCCAGCTTCCGCGCCTCGTCCATGTAGCGTTGTACAAGTTTGCGCAAGCCTTCAACCCGGGCAAACGCCTGTTGCCAGGAATCGCGCGCCTTGTTCAGGTTGTTCTGGTGCCAGTTCAGGCTCTGACGCTGCTGATCGATGGCTGTGCCCAGTTGCGCAAGAAAGCCCTGGTAGCCGAGCAACCACTGGCCGGAAACGCCCGAGCTGCCGCGCACGATCCATTGCTCCTGGTATTCGAGGCGGAAGTTTTCGAGGTCGGCGAGTTTGCTTTCCGCCACACGAACCTGGCCCTGGAAGTGCCCGAGGCGCATGACCGCGGTTTTTTCGGCCTTTTCGGCCATTTCCACCACGGGTGCCAGGCGTGCCGCGCGGCTCTGGGCCATGGCCGGTTAGCCGCCCGCTGCCGGGGCGAAAATCGAGGCAAGGTGGTTTTCGCTGGCGCCCATGCCGATGTTGTCGTTCAAGCCCTGACGCAGATAAGTGGTCATGGCCGGCTGCAGGGAAATCGCGATGTCGGTTTCTCGATCACCACCCGGCACGTAGGCACCGACGCTGATCAAGTCGCGGCTTTGCTGATAACGCGACCAATACTGCTTGAACATCTGCGCGCGCGACATGTGCTCGGGGCTGACCACCGATGGCATGACCCGGCTGATGGACGCTTCGATATCGATGGCCGGGTAATGACCTTCTTCCGCCAGGCGCCGGGACAGCACGATGTGCCCGTCGAGCACGCCTCGCGCCGAGTCGGCAATCGGGTCCTGCTGGTCATCGCCTTCGGACAGTACGGTGTAGAACGCGGTGATCGAACCGCCGCCCTTCTCGGCATTACCGGCCCGCTCCACCAGTTTCGGTAGTTTAGCGAACACCGATGGCGGATAACCCTTGGTCGCTGGCGGCTCACCGATGGCCAGGGCGATTTCTCGCTGGGCCTGGGCGAATCGGGTCAGGGAATCCATGAGCAACAGGACGTTTTTGCCCTTGTCACGGAAATACTCGGCGATTCGCGTGCAGTACATAGCCGCGCGCAGACGCATCAGCGGCGCATCGTCCGCCGGGGACGCCACGACGACAGAACGCTTGAGCCCTTCTTCACCGAGGATGTGCTCGATGAATTCTTTAACTTCACGACCCCGCTCACCGATCAGCCCGACGACGATAATGTCAGCCTCGGTGAAGCGGGTCATCATGCCCAGCAGCACGGATTTACCGACGCCGGTACCGGCGAACAGACCGAGACGCTGACCGCGGCCGACCGTCAACAAACCGTTGATGGTGCGAATACCCACGTCCAGCGGCTCGCTGATCGGTTCGCGCTTGAGCGGGTTGATGGTCGGGCCGTCCATCGGCACCCAGTCTTCGGCCTTCATGCCGCCCTTGCCGTCCAGCGCACGACCGGCGCCGTCAAGCACCCGTCCGAGCATGCTCATGCCCATCGGCAAGCGGCCGGTGTCCGCCATAGGAACCACGCGGGCACCGGGCGCAATGCCGGCGACGCTGCCGACGGGCATCAGGAACACCTTGCTGCCGGAGAAGCCCATGACTTCGGCTTCGACTTGCACCGGGTGATAACTGTCATCGTTGATGACCATGCAGCGGCTGCCCATGGCGGCGCGCAAACCTTCGGCTTCGAGGGTCAGGCCGACCATACGCAGCAGGCGGCCTTCAAGGATCGGCGCGCCGGCAAGCTCCGTGGCCTCGGCGTAACTGCCAAGGCGCTTGGCGAAGCTGGTGCGATCAAGGCGCATCGGGGTCGTCCAGTGTTGGCTCGACCGCAGCGACCGCAGGTTTTTCGTCGACCGGCAGCTCCAGGCTCAAGTCCGGCGCAGCCGGGTGCAAGGCCTGGTCATGCAACTGATCGAACAGCTTGGCCATGACCTGGGCGACGCGGGTTTCAACGGTGGCGTCGATGCGACTGTGTTCGGTCTCGACCCGGCAACCGCCGGGCAGCAGGGACTCGTCCTCGACGATGCGCCAGGTTTCTTCATGGCGCTCGCGCAGGGCTTTGACCTGTTCGAAATCTTGCGGATTGATGTACAGCCGCACATTGCCCACGCCCAACGGCAACAGCTTGAGGGCTTCGCGCATGACCTGTTCGATTTGCGTCGAGTCGATGGCCAGTTCGCGCTGGATCACCTGCTTGGTGATGTGCTGCACGAGGTCGACCAAGGACTTCTCGATCTGGGTGTCCTGCTCGGCAATAGGCTCGAACAGGTTGGCCATCAGCTGCTCCAGGCCCGCGACCTTCGGTGCCAGGACGGCTTCGGCTTCCTGACGGACCTTGAGCGTGGTGCTGTGAAAACCTTCTTTCTCGCCCGTGGCGAAGCCTTCGTTGTAGGCCTCCTGGCGAATGCTTTCGAGCTCTTCGAGGGTCAGTGGCTGGACTTCATCCAGCGGCACTTCTTCCATTTCCGGCGGCTCGGGCTCGGGCTCCGGCTCGGGTTCCGGCACAAAAGGATCGAAGCTGGGCAACGCCCAAACGTCGAAACCGGCGACGGCCTTGCCTCGGATCAGGTCGGTCTGGGACTCATCATGTTTGGACGACATAGTGACCTTAGATCATCTCTTCGCCGCCCTTCCCGCCGAGAACGATTTCTCCGGCTTCGGCCATACGGCGGGCAATGGTGAGGATTTCTTTCTGCGCGGTTTCCACGTCGCTGACGCGCACCGGGCCTTTGGCCTCGAGGTCGTCGCGCAACAGTTCGGCCGCCCGCTTGGACATGTTCTTGAAGATCTTCTCTTTGACGCCTTCGTCCGAACCCTTGAGGGCCAGCACCAGCACGTCGGAGGACACTTCGCGCAGCAATGCCTGAATCCCGCGGTCGTCGACATCGGACAAGTTGTTGAACACGAACATGAGGTCTTCGATCTGACCGGACAGGTCTTCGTCGACTTCGCGGATCGAGTCCATCAGCTGACCTTCGATCGAGCTGTCGAGGAAGTTCATGATATCGGCCGCACGCTTGATGCCACCCAGGGTGGTGCGCGCGGCATTCGAGTTACCGGAGAACTGCTTCTCGAGAATCTGGTTGAGTTCTTTCAGGGCCGCCGGCTGCACAGTGTTCAGCGAGGAAACCCGCAGAATGATGTCCAGACGCACCTTGTGGTCGAAGTTGCCGAGCACTTCACCGGCCTGGTCCGGATCGAGGTACGCCACGACGATCGCCTGGATCTGCGGGTGCTCGTAACGGATCACGTCGGCGACGGCGCGCGGCTCCATCCACTTCAGGCTGTCGAGGCCGCTGGTGTTGCCGCCCAGCAGGATGCGGTCGATCAGGCCATTGGCCTTGTCTTCGCCCAGTGCCTGAGTGAGCATTTTGCGCACGTAGTCGTCGGAGCCGACGCCGAGGCTGGTCTGGTCGCCGACGATGTCGACGAACTCGCTCATCACCTGCTCGACTTGCTCGCGGTGCACATTACCCATTTGCGCCATGGCCACACCCACACGCTGGACCTCTTTGGGCCCCATGTGGCGCAGCACCTGGGCGGCATCGGTTGACCCCAGCGACAGCAGCAGAATCGCGGCTTTGTCGACCTTGGTCAGTTTGGCGGCAACGGCTCGGTTATCACTCATCTGCGTTAATCCACTCTTTCACGACCTGGGCCACGCGACCCGGATCTTCTGCCACCAGACTCTTGATTGCGTTCAACTGTGCGTCATAGCCTTCGCTCGGGCTCGGCAGCAGGATGCTGGCCGGGCCACCGAGGCTGACGCGGTCGTTGGCCAGTTCGCCGTCCAGACCGCCCATGCCACCCAGTTCGACGTCGCTACCCAAGCCTGCTAGCTGTTTGCCTTTGCCGCCACCGGTGATGTTGTTGAGCACCGGACGCAGCACACCGAACACCAGCACCAGGATGAACAAGACACCCAGCACTTGTTTGACGATGTCCCAGAACCATGGCTGGGAGTAGAACGCAATATCGGCAATCACTTCACCGCGCTCGGCGGAAAACGGCATGTTGATCACGCTGACGCTGTCGCCACGGCTGGCGTCGAAGCCGACGGCGTCCTGTACCAGGCGAGTGAAGCGCGCCAATTCATCGGCGCTCCACGGAGCACGAGTGGTTTCGCCGTTGGCTGCGTTGAGCTTGACCTGATCGTCCACCACCACCGACACCGACAGACGATTCAAACGGCCTTGCTGTTGCTTGGTGTGGCTGATGGAACGGTCGAGTTCGAAGTTCTTGGTGGATTGTTGACGCTTGTCCGCCGGGTACGGTGCGAGCATGGGCTGGCCGGTGGCCGGGTCCATGATCTGCTGACCGTTGGCATCAATCAATGGCTGGCCTGGCTGCACCATGCCGGCCGACGCGGTAGCGCCACCGGTGGTTTGCGGCGCGGAGGCTGGCGCTGGTGGCTGGTTGCTCAAAGCACCCGGCACACCTTGCGGGCCATTGCTGGCGGTGCGTTGTTCATTGACCGACTGCTCGCTGCGCAAGGCCGGTTGATCCGGGTTGAACTGCTCGGAGGTTGACTCGACGGCACTGAAGTCCACGTCTGCCGACACTTCTGCTTTATAGCGGTCGTTGCCCAACACCGGTTGCAGAATGTTGTGTACGCGCTGGGTCAGCATGGTTTCCATGCGACGGCTGTAATCGAATTGCTTGCCGGCCATGGTCAGTTCGGAATTTTCCGCCTGATCCGACAGCAGGTTGCCCTTCTGGTCGACCACGGTGATCTGGGATTTGCTGAGCTCGGGAACGCTGGTCGCGACCAGGTTGATGATCGCCACCACCTGACCCGGCTCCAGCGAGCGGCCGGAATACAGTTCAACCAGCACCGAAGCGCTTGGCTTGCGTTCGTCACGCACGAACACCGAGCTCTTCGGAATCGCCAAGTGCACGCGGGCACCCTTGACGTTGTTCAGGCTGGAAATGGTGCGAGCCAATTCGCCTTCGAGGCCGCGACGATAACGGGTCGCTTCCATGAACTGGCTGGTCCCCAGGCCCTGGTCCTTGTCGAGGATTTCAAAACCGATGTTGCCGTCGCTGGGAGTGACACCAGAGGCCGCGAGCTTGAGCCGCGCACGGGACAGGTCATCGGCCTTGACCAGCAAGGCACCGGAGTTGGGTTCAACGTTGTAGGGAATATCGGCGGCGGCCAGGGTTTCCATGACCTGCTTGGCGTCCATACCGGCAAGGCTGCCGTACAGAGGCCGGTAGTCCGGTTGCTGGGACCACAACACCACGGCGAAGCCAATCGCCACGCTCGCCGCCAAGCCGACCAACAGGCCCACCTGACGCAACATGGTCATCTCGGAGAGGTTTTCCAGGAAGGACAACCCGAACAGCGGCGGTTTGCCGTCTATCGGAGTGGCCTTGGCCGGAACGTTATCAGCGACTGCTTCTGCCATGACTCAATTCGTCCTTAAACCGGCATCTGCATGATGTCTTGGTATGCCTGAACCAGCTTGTTGCGCACTTGGGTCAACGCCTGAAAAGACACGCTGGCCTTCTGCGAGGAAATCATTACATCCGTCAGGTCGACGCCACTTTTGCCAATCTCGAAGGCACTGGCCAACTGACTGGACGCCTGCTGGGTGTCGTTCACTTTATTGACGGCCTGACCGAGCATGTCGGAAAAGCTGCTGCCACCCAGTTCAGGGACTGCGGCAGTCGATTTAGGCGCAGACATGGCATCCATTTGCATGGAGCGCATGTCGAGCATCAACCGATTAAATTCAATACCTTGGCTCATCGTCTACTCTCGTTGGCGACCCGCAATTTTTTGACACTCACTCGGCGGGTAGTGAGGTGTTAGCAACAAGGGTGCCAGCTCCGAGGCCACTCTGAACAAAAGCCCTTCCTTAGCCCTCATTCCAATCCTTCAAGCTGCTACAAAAATCGAATCAGGTGGCGAACAAGTACGCTTCCACGTCCATTCCGGCATCGCGCATCTGCGCCAGCTTGTAGCGCAAGGTGCGCGGGCTGATACCCAATCGCTCGGCGGCTTCTTTACGGCGGCCGCGTTCGGTGCGCAAGGTGTCGATGATCATCTGGAATTCACGGCGGCGCAGGTCATCGCCCAACGCCCCAGCCGATTCGGCTTCGACCTCCACGGCCCGGACAGGCACCAAAGCAGGCAACGGTGCACAGGCCACCGACCCGGACAGGCAGAAATCCTGAGGCTGGATCAAACCACCCTGCTGCAGAATCAAGGCGCGCTGGATCGCGTTGTCCAGTTCACGCACGTTGCCCGGCCACGGATAACCGATCAGGCACGCCTGTGCCTCGGGCGACAGTTTCGCCGCGGCATGCTTCATTTTATTGACGTGTTTGGCCAACAGACGCTCGGCCAGCGGCAGGATGTCGGCGGTGCGCTCGCGCAGCGGACGCCAGGCCAGCGGAAACACCGATAACCGATAGAAGAGATCTTCACGAAACCGCCCTGCCGCCACTTCACCGGACAGATCACGGTTGGTGGTCGCCACAACCCGAATGTCCAGGGTAATCGGCTTGCGCGCGCCGACCCGTTCGACTTCGCGCTCCTGCAACACACGCAGCAACTTGGCCTGGAGCCCGAGGGGCATTTCAGAAATTTCGTCGAGCAGGATCGTCCCGCCATCGGCCTGCTCGAACTTGCCGGCCTGCGCCGCGATGGCACCGGTGAACGAACCTTTTTCGTGACCGAACAAGGTAGCTTCTAGCATGTTGTCGGGGATCGCCGCGCAGTTGATCGCAATGAACGGCTGACTGGCGCGATGGGAGTGCTGATGAATGTAGCGCGCCAAGACTTCTTTACCGGTACCGGACTCGCCGGAGATCAACACCGTCGAATCACTGCGTGCGACCCGTGCGGCCAGTTCCAGCAACTGCACGCTGGCCGGCTCGAAAGCGATCGGCCCTTCGCTCTCGGTCGCACCGAGCGCGCCCAATGCGTGCCGCGCCACCAAGTCGAGCAAGGCTTTAGGCTCGAACGGCTTGACCAGGTAATCCGCCGCGCCCTGGCGCATCGCATCGACGGCCCGCTCGACGGCGCCGTGAGCGGTCATCAGCAACACGGGTAACTGCGGCTGGCGCGCGCGCAGCAACGCGAGCAGCTGATGGCCGTCCATGCCCGGCATGTTGACGTCGCTGATCACCAGACTGAACACCTCATTGCCGACCGTCGCGAGCGCCTCTTCCGCCGAACCGACCGCCGTGTAGTCGTGCCCCGCCAGCAGCAGCGTATCGGCCAGCGCTTCGCGAAGTGCGCGGTCGTCCTCGACCAGCAGAACCTTGATTGCCATGTCCTTCACTCCGCTCCCTGAGCGCTAGGCTGTTCACCGGAAAAAAGCGGCAGGATGACCTGCGCACACGTGCCGCGACCCGGCCGCGAGCGCAACTGCAATTCTCCCTGATGAGCACGGGCCACTGCCTTGACCACGGTCAGGCCCAGGCCGGTTCCGGTGGTTTTAGTGGTAAAAAACGGCTCGCCCAGGCGCGCCAGCACTTTGCCGTCGATGCCGCTGCCGCTGTCACTGACACACACGCGCAGGTTGTTTTCACGGGCGTAGAAATGCACCTTCAATCGAACATCGCCAGTACTGGCCTGAATCGCGTTCTCGATCAGGTTGAGAATCGCGCCGACCAGAGTGTCGCGGTTGCACAGTACTTCGCCTGCATGACTGTCGCACTGCCAGCGAATCGGCAGGTCTTGCACATGAGTCAGCGCCGCCGATTGCAGCGACTGCATCAGCTGCTTGGGCGTGACGCGGTCAGTCAACGGCAACTCGCCGCGAGCGAACACCAACATGTCGCGAACCTGATGCTCCAGCTCATGCAAACGCTCTTTCAGGCGCCCGGCGAAACGCTGCTGCGTGGCGACCGGTAATTCCTGTTCAGTCAAATGACTGGCGTAGAGCAAGGCAGCGGACAGCGGTGTACGAATTTGATGGGCCAACGAAGCGACCATGCGACCGAGGGACGACAGGCGTTCGTGACGGGCCAGTTGATCTTGCAGATGACGGGTTTCAGTCAGGTCGTTGAGCAACACCAACTGCCCAGGCTCGGCATCCAGCGAGCGAGTGGCGATCGACAGACGCCGACCGTCCTTGAGGGAGATTTCGTGACCGTCGTCTTCCCGGGGTGCAAAGCAGCGCGCAATGACATGGCGCCAGAGTTCGCCTTCGAGGGGTAGACCGAGCAACTCGCAGGCCGCCGGGTTGGCTTCGCGCACGATGCCCTGGGCATCGATGACGATGACGCCGCCAGGCAACAGATCGAGGAGGTTTTGCAGACGGTTGGCCAGGCGTTCTTTTTCCGCCAGCTCTTGCATGCGCTGAGCGCTGACCACCGCCAGCTCGCCCTTGAGCTCGGTGACCCGAGCCTCAAGCATGCTGTAGGAATCGGTCAACTGGCTCGACATCTGGCTGAACAGCGAGAACGCCTGCTCAAGGCCAAGCCGGCTTGCCTGCTCTACGGACGACGGTTGCCCAGAAGCATCAGGGACAGGAGACATCTGGGCGGCTTGGGGCATCGTGCTCTCTCGCTTGGCTGACCGTCAGTTAAACGGAACGTTGCGAGGGATGTAGCAATACCCGTGCCTAAAAAAAAACGCCTACAAATGAACGACTTGAAAAACAGGCGTCAATCATCCGCCTGTTCATCACCGTCGCGACGGCTCATGCCGTACTTGCGCATCTTTTCCACCAGCGTGGTGCGACGAATACGCAGGCGTTCTGCAGCGCGGGCCACGATGCCATTGGCATCATCCAGCGCCTGCTGAATCAACCCTTGCTCCAGACCACCGAGGTAGTCTTTCAAGTCGAGGCCTTCCGGCGGCAGCAGGGCGTTGGCGGTGAAGTCCGGGGTATGGCCGTTGATGGCCACTCGTTCTTCAAGGTCGCTGCGCAGGCTGTCGACCAGCTGCTCGTCTTCGTCATCGACGTAACGGAATTTCTTCGGCAATTCGACCACGCCGATCACCCCGTACGGATGCATGATCGCCATGCGCTCCACCAGGTTGGCGAGTTCGCGAACGTTGCCCGGCCAGCCGTGACGGCACAGCGACATGATCGCCGCCGAGTTGAAGCGGATCGAACCGCGCTTCTCGTGCTCCATGCGCGAGATCAACTCGTTCATCAGCAACGGGATGTCCTCGACACGTTCGCGCAGCGGCGCCATCTCGATCGGGAACACGTTCAGGCGGTAGTACAAGTCTTCGCGGAAGGTGCCGATCTCGATCATGCTTTCGAGATTCTTGTGAGTCGCCGCAATGATGCGCACATCGACGCTCTGGGTCTTGTTGCTGCCCACGCGCTCGAAGGTGCGCTCCTGCAACACGCGCAGCAACTTGACCTGCATCGGCAGCGGCATGTCGCCGATTTCGTCGAGAAACAGGGTGCCGCCGTTGGCCAGTTCGAAACGCCCGGCACGACTGGTAATGGCGCCGGTGAAAGCACCCTTCTCGTGGCCGAACAATTCGCTTTCCAGCAACTCGGCCGGGATCGCCCCGCAGTTGACCGGAACGAACGGCGCATCACGACGCTTGGAGTGGTAGTGCAGGTTGCGCGCGACCACTTCCTTTCCGGTGCCGGACTCGCCGAGGATCAACACACTGGCGTCGGTGTCGGCCACTTGTTGCATCATCTGACGGACGTGCTGGATCGCCCGGCTGGTGCCGACAAGACTGCGAAAAAGATTGGGTTCGCGATGACGACCGCGCTCGCGGGCCTGGTCATACATCTCACGATAGACCTGGGCACGGTGCAGCGAGTCGAGCAGTTTGCTGTAGCTGGGCGGCATTTCGAGGGTCGAAAGCACACGGCGACGCTGGTCTTCAGGCAAGTCAACGGAAGAATTATCGCCCATTAACAAAACCGGAAGGAACTCATCCCAGGTAGCGAGTGTCTTTAACAAGCCCGGAAGTGCGCCAGGCGCATTGACCGTCCCGATTAGGACGCAGATCACTTCACGACTTGACGACAATGAGCCGACAGCCTGCTGCCAGTCATGGCTACCGCAGGGTAAATTTTCTTCGCCAAGAAAATTTAATATCACCGCCAAGTCGCGACGGCGGACGCTATCGTCATCAATCAGCAGAATTTTGGTTTCACGCCACATGCAATAGCAACTTCCCTAGTCAACTCAATGCCCAAAATGAGGGGCAAGCTAGACGCTTGCAGACACGTTATGCCTGTAGACGCCTGAAATGTTCAACCAGCCACTAGTTAAGTCAAAAAACCGTGCACAGTCAAATTTATGGCGCACTATGTTTGGATTAACCGGGGATTAATTAACCAAACAGATGGTAAACCTTTGCCGCACGCTGCGCTTGGGTGACTTGCGACATTTCATCGACTATCGCCTGACGCTCGCCCATAGTCGCCGTCAATAATTCCTTGTACACCTCCAGCAGCCCTTCCAGATTGGCCCGGAGCGCTTCTTCGTCGACCGGTGCCTCGCTCAGCGCATCATCAACGCATTCACGACAGGTCGCGTCCAGCTCGCCAATCGCGTCCCAATTGCGCGCAGCCAAAGCGTCGACCAAGGCTTCACGGGTTTCTTCAATGCGGTGCAGTGCATGACTCATGACGTCATCCTCGGCCGTCAGGCCTAGTGGTTGGCGATTGTATCCCACCCGCTTTTCAGGGTTTCGAGCAAGCCGGAAACTTCATCGATGATTGCCGCGTCGTTATCGCGATTGGCTTCCATCAGGCGGTTCGCCATGTAGGCGTACAAGCTGTCGAGCTGCTGCACCGAAGCAGGATCTTCGGTCTTCTCCGGGTCAAGCCCGTCGCGCAGCCCGATAACGATGTCCACCGCCTTGCCCAGCATCAAACCCTTGAGAGCGATATCCCCACGCTCCAGCGCCCCTTTGGCCTGAGCCATACGGTCGAGCCCGCCTTCCATGAGCATCTGCACCAGACGATGAGGGTTGGCTTCAGAGATCTGAGCGTGGGAATTGACCTTCTGATATTGGCGAAGGGCTCTCATGGGGTTCATGTTTCTACCTCGGCAGACGACAGCTGAAAATGAGTTGCTCTGACCTTTATGTCGGCGCAACGGCCAATAACTTTAACCAGTCGACACACAATGAAAAACCCAGGCGCTGTCTTTTTCGACAAGCCTGGGTTTTTTTGTGCCGGGTCGCTGTTAACTTTCTTTCGGGTTATTCAACGCGTTCAACGTGGTCATGATGCTGTCGCTCTGCGCCCGCAACTTCGCGACCAGTGAGTCCATGGCGTTGTATTTCGCGCTGAGGCTCAGCTGCAACGTGGCAATCCGTTCGTTGAGCGCCGATTGCTCCTTGTTCAAATCCGTCAATGTATCGGCGAGGGATTTGGTGCGCTCCGCCAGCATTCCGGTGCTGGCCTTGGCGTACGTATCAGTCGCTGTGCCCAGACGTGTCAGCAGACCGTTCTTGCCGCTGAAAATGCTGCTGATGTCCGCCGCATTGGTTTCAACGGCTTTGGAGAAACGCTTGTCATCGATGACCAGCAGGCCGGTCTCGGATGAAGTACTGATCCCGAACTCGGCCAGCGACTTCATGGTACCGGTGCCAGACAGCGCGTTCATCTCGTTGCGAATCGACGACACCAGGCTGCGCATCATCGAGTCCCCGGTCAGGGACGCGGCAACCGAAGTGCCGTTGGCATTCTTGGTGACTTTGGTCTGCGCGTTGATCTCTTTCATCAACGCGTTATAGGTGTCGACAAACCCTTTGACGCCGGACTTCAGCGCCGGGGTGCTGGTGCTCAATGTCAGCGTCGACGACGTCTGCGGACCACCACCGGTAGGCGTCGGCGAGACCGCCAGTAACTTGAGATTCACGCCGCTGATCGCGTCGGTAATCGTGTTGCTTTTGGAGATCAGTTCAGCACCGTTATCGATCTTGTATTTAGCGTCCTTGGGCACCTCGATCACCGTCGAACCGGTGTTGATACCCGAGTTGCCCGACATCGTCAGGTCAGACCCCACGCCCATGGTGGTAGAAGTCAGTACCAGCCGCGAGCCGGTGGAGTCGGTGAGGATGTTGGCGCTGATGCCGGCGGTGGAGAACTGCGTGTTGATGCTTTCGCGCACTTCTTGCAGCGTCGCATTCGGCGGAATGCTGACGTCGAAGTTTTTCCCCGACTGCGAAATCGTCAGCGTGGTCGCCGTTGTGCCGGCGTTGACGATAGACGTTGGGCCATCCACGAAGGTGCGGGTCGACAGCTTCGACGCCGAAGCCAACTGCGTGACCAACAACGAATAGGTGCCGCTGGACGCGCCTTTACCCATGGTGACCGTGGCGACTTTTTCGTCCGAAGACGTGGCCGACAACCCGCTGAAGCTGTTGTCGGTACCCATGGTCGTTAGTGCACCACGGAAGGCATCCAGTGCTGCCTGAATCTTGCCGATCGATGACAGCGTGGTGGTCGCTTTCGCACTCTGAGTATCGATCTGTGCCTGCTTGGGCGCCCGCTGGGCATCCACCAAAGCCTTTACGATCGCCTGGGTATCGATATTCGAACCAATACCGCTAACCGTTGAACCCGCCATCATCAATCTCCATATGCAGTGGCCGCTGCTTTACTGACGCAATGTGCTTCAGCAGGCAACAGCAACAAAATTCATGCCAGCTCAGACTTTGTCATCAAAGAGCAAGCTGCTTGCCTGGCTCAGGCTTTGCGCCAGTTTCAACGCGGTTTCCGAAGGGATCTGGCGAATCACGTCACCGCTTTCGGTGGCAATGACTTTGACCACGACCCGGCCGGTCGAATCGTCAATCGAAAAATCCAGCTGACGCTGACTCGCTTGTACGAATTCGCGAATGTCGGCGACTGCCTTTTCCAGGTCGTCACGTTTACTCTCGGCAGAAGACTCGGCAACGGCTTCAACGTTGGGCTGGCTGGTCCGTTCGGTCGGCGCGGTGGGGTGCAACAGAGCTACCGGCGGATAAGGCTGGTTCAATTTGACGCTCATGTCCATGTCCGATCTCCTCAATCAACGAAAAGACAAAAGGGCACGTAAACGCGCCCTTTCGTCCATCACCAAGCGCCGTTATTACTGAAGCAGCTTCAGCACAGCGGATGGCAGCTGGTTGGCTTGCGACAGGATGGCAGTCGAAGCCGATTGCAGAGTTTGTTGCTTGGTCAGCTCGGCAGTTTCCGAAGCGAAGTCCACGTCTTGCACGGTGCTGCGGGCAGCGGTGGAGTTCTTCTGGATGTTCTGCAGGTTGTCCACAGTGGTGGTCAGACGGTTTTGGGTAGCACCCAGACCCGAACGAACGCTGTCGATCGAACCGATAGCCTTGTCGATTACAGCCAGAGCGTTTTGTGCTTTGGTGGCGTCGGTCACGTCGGTTTGAGCGATGGTGGTCTTGAGGGAGCTGGTAGCAGCACCGAATACGCCAGCTACACCAGCGCCGGTCAGCGAGAAGCCCTTGGCGGAGTCGAGGTTAACGGCGCCGGTCGCGATGATGCCGTCAGCCAGTGCAACGCCGGCACCGTAAGTACCTGTGCCGTCTTTGGTGGCGATAGTGATCGAACCAGGAGCGGTCGAAGCGCTGAATGCAACGTTCTCACCCGAATCGGATTTGATCGACAGAGTGCCTTTGACCGAATCGTAGTTGACGCTGATACCCAGCTTCGCGGAGTTAGACTTCAGCTGGTCAGCCAGGCTGGCGGTGTCGGTTACGCCGACGAACGCAACGGCCGAGGTGCCTACCGTCATGGTGAAGGAAGCAGGGGTGGTCGCAGCAGCTGCACCTACAACAAACTGAGCTTCAGTGCTGGCAGTAACGCTCAGGCCACCAACAGCGCCATTGAGCAGTTGAGCGGTGGCTTTGGCCGAAGAAGCAGCAGCCAGAGTAACCGATGCAGTCTGACCGTTACCGGTAACAACAACTGCACCACCAGCAATACCGGCACCCGGAGCGATAGCAGCGCTCTTCATTTGCTGCGAACCGATGTTGTTAGCCGCAACGTTGTCCAGGCTCAGGTTAATGGTTTCGTTGGCGTTGGCGCCGACCTGAATGGCTTTGGTGCCGTACGAACCGTCCAGCAGCTTCTGGCCACCGAAAGTAGTGGTTTGGGAGATACGGGTCAGCTCGGAAGTCAGAGCCTGGTATTCGTCGTTGTTCGACTTACGATCGTCAGCGCTCAAGGAGCCGGTAGCCGAGGACAGAGCCAGGGTACGCATTTTTTGCAAAATGTCGGTCGAAGCCTGCATTGCGCCTTCAGCGGTTTGCGCGATGGAGATGCCATCGTTGGCGTTCTTTACAGCTTGACCCAGGCCGTTGATCTGGCTGGTCAGGCGGTTGGCGATTTGCAGGCCAGCTGCGTCGTCTTTAGCGCTGTTGATACGCAGGCCGGAAGACAGGCGCTGCATGGAGGTTTGCAGGGCGCCGCCGGCTTTGTTCAGGTTGCCCTGGGTAGTGATCGACGCAATGTTGGTGTTTACGGTTAAAGCCATGACGAAATCCTCGTTGGATGGATACTGCGGCTTCCGGCCCTGGCAACCGCCGGGTGTGGCCTAGAGAACCTACGTAATAGTTATCGTCGTGAAGAGGCTTTGCTTGAGGGGTTTTTTCGAAATTTTTAGTGGCAGGGTGCCAGCCCTTTATTTTCAAGGCGTTAGAGTCATTAATTCGACGCCAGAGAATCGCAAAACGCCCGGAAACTTTCGCTTCCGGGCGTTTGTATGTTGACTGAACGGTAAACCCGATCAGCCGCGATAGAGAAGCGCCGAGCCCCACGACAACCCTACGCCAAAACCACTGATAGCCACACGAGTCCACTTGGAATCGAACACGTGGTTCTGTAACAGCAGTGGAATACTCGAAGACACGGTATTACCAGTTTCGAGCATGTCCTTGATGAACTTCTCCGGCTCGCCTTCTTCGAAGCGACGCGCCACGGCATCGACAATCGCCGCGCTGCCCTGGTGAATGCAGAAAGCGTCGATATCGTGCGCCTGCAAGTTGGACTCATCCAGCAGCTCGTGCAAATGAGCCGGGACTTTCAGCAAGGCGAAGTTGAAGACCTGGCGGCCGTTCATGAAGAACACGCCATCGGTGACCTTAAGGTGCGGCGCACCGGAACCGTCAGTGCCGAACTTCGACTTGCCGAGCTGCCAGACAGCGTTTTCGCCCATCCAGGTCGCGGTGGCGGCATCGCCGAACAGCATGGTGGTGTTGCGGTCTTCCGGGTCGACAATCTTCGAGTACGGATCAGCCGTCACCAGCAGGCCATTTTTCAGCCCCGTCGCTTCCATGAACCCCTTGAGGGCATAGATGCCGTACACGTAACCGGAACAGCCCAGGGAGATATCAAAAGCGGCGACATGGGTTGGCAGACCCAGTTTGTCCTGAACGATCGCAGCGGTATGCGGCAAACCTTCTTCGTCACCGTTCTGGGTGACGACGATCAAGCAATCGATGGATTCACGTTTGAGTTCGGGACTGGCGGCAAACAGGGCATTGACTGCTTCGACGCACAGATCCGAAGTTTCCTGATCGGCACCCTTGCGCGGCAAAAACGCCGAGCCGATCTTGCCAAGGATGAAGGTTTCGTCCTTGTCGAACTTTGCACCCTGGGCGTAGTTGTCAACCCCGGCTGCCGGCACGTAACTCGCTATGTTTTTTATGCCAATCATTATGGCTTCCCAATAATAAACAGCTGAATATCGCCGCTCGCTGAATCGAGGGCGTCTACAGTCAGGGCTTGACTCCCAGAGGAGCGACGTCGGGACTCAAGGATCACCTTGGACAGGCCCACCACATTCACCGCCCGCAGACAGGATACAGTGAAGATGCGCGTTTTGACTGGCGGGTCACTCAGAGATCGGTGCTTTATTTGATTTTGTGGCCCAAGCCAGGCTCCGATCCACCCTGCCCCACTCAAAAAATTGCAAAAAAAAAGCCAGCCCCTATAACAGGGACTGGCCGCGAGCGGTCAAGACCGACTCAAAGCTTGTTGAACAGGCCCAACTGGGAAATCTTCGAGAACGCCAGTTGCGCCGCCTGCAGCATGGTTTGCTGCAAGGTCAGACGGGTCAGCACTTCCGCCGGATCGGCGTCCTCGATCAAGCTCTGCGTCGATTTGTTGATCAGGCCGGAGCTCTGAATCTGATCACGCTGCATGTCCATGACATTGCCGCGAGCACCAATCGCGCCGCGGGCCAGGTCAACCTGGTTCTTGGCATTGCCCAGGTTGGCGATGGATGCAGCCACAACGCTGTCCAGATGGCGCTGCGCGGCCGGATTGCCCTGGGTCGGCGTTTCAAGCGCCTGACGCAGTTGGCTGACAGTGTCGAGCACGTTCTGGGTCTGGTGGGTATTGACCGACACGTCGAACTGGTCGTTGGCCGCGGGCGCACCGCTGAGGGTAAAGCTGACGCCGGCGGCTGTCGCAACACCAGCAGCCACGGTACCGGATGATACCGGCGCGCTTCCACTGGTCAACGGACGGGCGTACAGGTCGAAAGTCGTCGGGCTGGTGAACTTCAAAACTGCCCCACCCTCAGGGAAAAAGCTATTGTAGTCTGCAGCATTGGTCACCGAGGTCTGGCTGACCACTGTCGTCGAAGCATTCCCCGGAGCACGGGTGCTGACGAAACTGTCCGGCTTGGCCGATAGCTGGAAACTGTGACCGGCGATCACCGCGTCGGCGTTGGCGGGAGTATCGCCCGCCTGAAACGTGACATCCAAGGCAAAGGTCACGCCGCGGAAGTTGATGTCGGAGCCACCCTTGGCATTAGGATCGAACTTGCCACCCCCATTCGCTTCGGCGGTCACGTCATTACCCAATGCGTCCGTGATCACGAACTGGGTGCTGCTGGCGAACGACAAGGTGTAAGGCTGGCCGCCGCGGAAGCTCGCATCAAATGCCGGGCCGGAACTCACCAGACCTGGAGACAGGGCTACACGGCCGTCATCGACCGCCGGAGCCATCATGTTCGTCGAACTGCGGCTGGCATTGATCGCCTGCTGGAAAACGTCCCAACCGGTATCGTTGAGACCCAGCGACATCGAATCTCCGATCTTGAGTTGCAACTGGGTCTGGTCACCCTGATAGCTGTAGGTGCCGTCGCTATTGCGTGCAAAAGGTGGAGTGTTGTTGCTGGCCCCGGAAAAAATGTATTTGCCGTTGGCATCCTTGCTGTTCATCAAGTTCAGCAGTTGCTCTTCAGCCTGGGCGACTTCTGCTCCGATGGATTTTCGATCGTCATCATTCAACGAAGCACCACCGGCACGTACCGCTAGCTCGCTGACTTTTTGCAGCACGTCGTTGATGCTGTTCAGCACACTTTCTTCTTGAGCCTGGGCCGTGTTCAACGCGTTGATGTTGTTGGTGTACTGACCCAGCATTGCTTCTTGCTGATCGAGCTGCAGCAAACGCGCCGCGCCGACAGGATCGTCCGATGCCGTCGTCACCTTCAATCCACTGCTGGCCTGCTCGGCCGTTTTCATCACGTTGTTCAGATTGCGCTGATAGTTGGCAGCCGTCGTCGCATAGTACTGTGCAGTAGAAATACGCATGTTCTACGGCTCCTTAAAGGGCATTGATCAGAGTGCTGAAGATTTCCTGCGCAGTCTTGATGATCTGCGAAGAGGCCGAATAGTACTGCTGGTATTTGATCAGGTTACCGGTCTCTTCATCGAGGTCGACACCCGACAGCGAATCGCGAGAATCCCGGGCCTGGGTCAGGATGGCTCCAGTGGCAGTGGCATCCATTTGCCCCTGTTTGGTCATGGAGCCCACTGACGAGACCAGACCACCGTAGGCATCGGTGAAGCTCACGCCCGGACTGGTGGCGTTGGCGCCGACCGTGGCCTTGGTCTGCAGACCGAGCAGCGCCTGGGCGTTGCGGTTGTCAGTACTGCCGGGTGCAGTCATCGAGATATTGAAACTGTCGTCCTTGGCGGGGCTGCCGCTGACGGTCATCGCGACCTTGAAGGTTTTCGCAACGCCCCCGCCGTCGGTGTAAGGCACCGAAATATTCAGATCGTTGTTCTGACCAGGCACGATGCTGCCGGTCCCGATGCTGGTGCCTTTGGCATCGAACACTTCATAAGCGGTGCTGCTCATCATGAGCAGGCGCATCGGCATTGCTGCCTTGACCGCCGTTTGCATGTCCTGACGCTGGACAGGGTCGTAGATATCCAGGCCGGTGCTCAGCACTGGCTGGCTGACGCTGCCGGTGCCATCGTTACCCGAGGCTTTGGTGGAGGTCAGCGGAGCGGCCGTGGCCAGGCGCTTGATGTCAGTCATGACGGTCGTCATGTCCGCGGCAGAACTGCGCGTCGGGGTAATCTTGAAGGTGTCGCCGGCATTCACCGGGCCCGCATTGAGGGTCAGGCTGAAGCCGTCGATGACCGGGGCTGCGGCCGGAGGCACAGGCAGGGTGAAACTGCCCATGTCGGTATTATCCGACAGACGACGCACGCTGTAGCCGGTGGCACTGGTGAAGGTCACCTGGTAATCACTGGCGGCCAGTTTGCTGGTGTCTTTGATGGTGACGTTGAGGTTGCCGGATGTCGGGTCGTTGTTGCCATTGGCGATACTGCGCTGGCTGATCGCCGTCGCGCTGTTGATGTCGTTAAACAACGCCGAGCCAAAATTGCCGTTCTGATCCAGCCCCTGCCCCAACTGCTTGTTGACCTGATCGGCCACCACCATGGCGATGCGACCCAGCCCGTTGACTGCTGGCGTCAGCACGTCGTCGCGGTAACGCAACAGCCCCCCCATCTCGCCACCCGACACCACGGAAGTGATATCGATCGTCGAACTGCCGCGATCCATGATGATCGAGGAACGGGTAGGGTCAGACTTGTCGGTCGCCAGGCGCAAAGTATTGACAGTATTGCCTATGACCAGCGGCTGGCCGCTGCCCAGATAAATATCCAGTCGGCCGTTAGTTTCGCTGACCTGCGTGCCCACCAGCTCGGAGAGCTGTCGAACGGTCTCGTTGCGCTGGTCCAGCAGATCGTTGGGCATGCCGCCCGAACCACTGACCTCACTGATTTTCTTGTTGTAGGCCGCAACGGTCGATGCCAGCTTATTGACCTGTTCGGCCATCGAGCCCAACTGATTGTTGATGTACGAACCCTGCTGATTCAACTGCTGGGAAATGGCGTTGAAGCGACTGCTCAACCCCTGAGCATTGGTCAACAACGCTTGACGTGAAGCACTGTCATTGGAGTTGGCGGACAGCGTTTGCAAAGACGAGAAAAATGACTGCAGCGTTTTGGTGATACCAGTGCCGCTGTCGGACAACAGCTTGTCCACTTGCGTGGCCTGCCCCAGATACGCTTGCGCATCGCTGTTGAGCGAAGTGGTGGTCTGCAACTGAGCATCGAGGTAGCTGTTGTACACTCGGCGCACATCGGACAGCGTCGTACCGGTGCCGATGAACACATTGCCGTACTGAATAGAGCCTTTAGTGCTCTGCACAGATTGCTGGCGTGAGTACCCGGCGGTGTCAACGTTGGCGATGTTGTTACCGGTGGTCATCAACGAGGATTGGCCAGCAGCCAGCCCCGACATCCCGATATTGAGCAAACTCATGGTTCAGACCTTATAGCTTGTGCCTATAAAGGCGTGGTGGTAGCGCCCGCCGCAGCGTAATTCTGGTAACTCGTCATCTGCTTGGCTATCTGCGAAATCTTGCTTGCGTAGTCCGGGTCGGTTGCGTAACCGGCCTTTTGCAACTCGCGTACAAACTGTTCTGGGTTATCGGCCGACTTCACAACATCTTGATAGCGATTGTTGGTTTGCAGCAGCGTCACAAGGTCATGGAAGCTGTCCTTGTAAGAGTCGTAGGAACGGAACTGAGCCGTCTCCTTAACCATCTCGCCATTCCTGAATTCGCTGGTGATCGCTCGTGCCGATTCACCCTTCCAGCTGCTGCTGGCCTTGATGCCAAACAGGTTGTGGCTGCTGCTGCCATCCTGGGCACGCATGACCGATTTGCCCCATCCGGTTTCCAGGGCGGCCTGGGCCACCAGGTAACGCGGATCGACGCCGATACGGTCGGCGGCTTCCTTGGCCATCGGCAGCATGGTGTTGACGAATTCGTCGGCGGAGCTGAAGGCTTTCTTCGGCGGCGCCAGTGGAATCTGCGCCATCGCACGGCCATAAACCTGCAGGCGTCCGCTGGATTTGTTATCGGTTTGCGAGGCCAGCCAGTCGCCATTGAGTAGCGGGCCGGCCCCGGTCGCTGCGGTTGTCGCAGCGCGTTCAGGCAGCAGGGTTTTGTTCGGTGTCACTGCGGCGGCAGTCGTTGCCGAAGGCACCAGACCGGCGAGCAAGCGATCAGTCAGTTTCGGTGGCAAGGCCAGACGGCGCTGATTGATCAGCTCCATGTCATTGTGATGCGTGCCCTCGCCTGTCGGCGCTTTTACCGAACGCGACGCCCACAACGGACGCTGGCCATTGAGCCGCGACAGCGGACCGTCGGTGGCCACGGTGCCCGCGGCAATCGGCGTCGGCACCGCAGCTTTCGCCGCTTCCTGCTTGGCGGCGGACAAGGCCGCAGCCTCGCCCGGCGCCAGCGGTTTGTTCTTCGACATCTGCCGCATCAGCACGTCCGCCAGACCAATACCGCCGCCTTCGCGAGACATGGAAACGGCCAACTGCTGGTCGTACATTTCCTGGTATTGCTTGGCCGCCGGGGTGTTGAGCGGGTTGTCCTTGCCCAGCGCTTCGGTGGCCGAGCGCATGGACTTGAGCATTTCACCGAGGAACAGCGACTCGAATTCCTGCGCAACCTTGCGCATGTTCGCGTCACTGTCCTTGTCGCCGACCTTGAGCTGGTTCAAACGATTCAAGTCCGAATAAGAACCCGAATCGTTGCTGCTGACACCCAGACCGCCTTTGCGCATATCCATGGTCGCTGTCCTCAGATCACGATCAGGTCGGCTTGCAACGCGCCGGCCTGTTTCAGTGCTTCGAGGATTGCCATCAAGTCACCCGGTGCCGCGCCGACCTGATTCACCGCACGCACGATTTCGTCGAGGGTGGTGCCCGGGCCGAATTTGAACATCGGCTTGGCTTCTTGCTGGGCATTGACCCGCGAGCGCGGCACGACGGCGGTCTGGCCATTGGACAGAGGGCCGGGCTGGCTGACGATCGGGTCTTCGGTGATGGTCACGGTCAAGCTGCCGTGGGTCACGGCGGCTGGGGAAACCTTGACGTTCTGGCCGATCACAATGGTGCCGGTACGGGAGTTGATGATGACTTTCGCCACCGCCTGACCCGGGTCGACTTCAAGGTTCTCGAGGATCGACAAATAGTCGACGCGCTGACTTGGATCGAGCGGCGCGCTGACCCGAATCGAACCGCCGTCGATGGCCTGAGCGACGCCAGGGCCAAGCATGTTGTTGATCTTGTCGACGATGCGCTTGGCAGTGGTGAAGTCCGAACGATTGAGGTTCAGGGTCAGGCTGTTGCCCTGATTGAAACCGCTTGGCACCGCACGCTCGACCGACGCACCGCCGGGGATGCGACCGGCCGACGGAACGTTGACGGTGATCTTCGAACCGTCCAGACCTTCAGCATCGAAACCGCCGACCACCAGGTTGCCCTGAGCGATAGCGTAGACGTTGCCGTCGATACCTTTGAGCGGCGTCAGCAGCAAGGTGCCGCCGCGCAGGCTCTTGGAGTTACCGATGGACGCAACAGTGATGTCCACCTGCTGACCCGGCTTGGCGAACGCAGGCAAGTCGGCACTGATCGATACCGCCGCGACGTTCTTCAACTGCACGTTGCCCGAACCTGCCGGCACCTTGATGCCGAACTGCGAAAGCATGTTATTGAAAGTCTGCAGGGTGAACGGGGTCTGGGTCGTCTGGTCACCGGTGCCGTTGAGCCCGACCACCAGGCCGTAGCCGATCAATTGGTTGGAACGCACGCCGGAAATACTGGCGATATCCTTCAGCCGCTCGGCTTGAGCGTCGAATGCCGCGGACAGCAACAGGACGCCCACCATCAGGTGTTTAAGATTCAACATAGCCACCTAGAAAGGGAACAGCGGGCTGAGGAAGAAACGGTCGAACCAGCCTGGCTGACTCGCATCGGCAAACGCGCCGGTGCCCGAATAGGTGATGCGTGCATCGGCGACGCGGGTCGACGACACGGTGTTGTCGGTGGCGATGTCATCGGCGCGAACGAGGCCGGCAATCCGCACCAGCTCATCGCCGGTGTTGAGGGTCAACCACTTCTCGCCGCGCACGGCGATGATGCCGTTGGGCAACACGTCGGCGACGGTCACGGTAATCGAACCGGTCAGGCTGTTGCTCTGGCCGGACTTGCTATCGCCCTTGGTGGCGCGGTCACCTTCGTAACCGACGTCCAGGCTCAGGCTACCGCTGCCCACCGGATCGTTGGTGCTCAGACCGCCACCAAAGAACGAGCTCAGGCCGATGCCGGTCTTGCTGTTCTTGTCAATTTGCGAGTTGGCGTTCTTGCTGGCCTGGGTGCGTTCGTTCAGGGTGATGGTGATGATGTCACCGACCCGGAACGCCTTGCGGTCGCTGTACAGGTTCTGTTCAAAACCGGCCTGATAGATCGAGCCGTTATTGGCGGCAGCCGGCAACGGCGTACGCGGCAACACCGGGGCGTAGTAAGGGTCATTGGGCTTGGGCGGCGGAGCGACGCAGCCCGCGAGCACGACGACCCCACTCAGTGCCAGAACAGATACAAAGCGATTCATGACCCTACCTCACGGTATTGCAGGCGACCGCATGGCCGCCTCATAGACTTGATTACAGATTCTGCGTTACGAACGAGAGCATCTGATCGGCGGTGGAGATCACTTTGGAGTTCATCTCGTAGGCGCGCTGAGTGGTGATCATGTTGACCATCTCTTCAACGGTGCTGACGTTGGACGTTTCCAGGGTGTTCTGCAGCGTGGTGCCGAAACCGCCGAGGCCCGGGGTGCCGACTTGCGGCGCGCCACTGGCAGCGGTTTCCAGGAACAGGTTGTTACCCACCGCTTGCAGACCGGCCGGGTTGATGAAGTCGGCGGTTTGCAGGTTGCCGATCACCTGGGAGGCCGGGTTGCCGGCAACGGTGATGGACACGGTGCCGTCACGGCCGACGGTGAAAGTCTGGGCGTCGTTCGGAATGACAATGGCCGGCTCCAGGGCGAAGCCGCTGGCGTTCACGATCTGGCCGTTGGAATCCAGGTGGAATGTACCGTCACGGGTGTAGGACGTGGTGCCGTCCGGTTGCAGAATTTGGAAGAAACCGCGACCGTCGACGGCCAGGTCAAGCGGCTGCTCGGTGGTTTGCAGGCTGCCGGCGGTGAAGTTTTTCTGGGTGCCGACGATGCGCACACCGGTACCCACTTGCAGACCCGACGGCAGTTCGCTGTCCTGGGTCGACTGGGCGCCTGGCTGGCGTTTGATCTGATACAGCAAGTCCTGAAACTCGGCGCGATCACGTTTGAAACCCGTGGTCGATACGTTCGCCAGGTTGTTGGAAATGGTGGTGAGGTTGGTGTCCTGGGCGGACAGACCTGTTTTGGCAACCCATAGAGCCGGAAGCATTCGATTCTCCTCGTGCGCCTGTTTTACGGCGCGACGTTCTGATAATTAGCTGATCTGCAAGACCCGAGCCATGGCCTGGTCATCGTCTTTGGCGGTGTTCATCATCTTGATGTGCAGCTCGAACTGCTTGGCCAGCGCCAGCACCGAAGTCATTTCTTCCACGGCATTGACGTTGCTCGACTCCAGGAACCCGGACACCAGTTTGACGTTGGCATCGGCCTGCGCCGGCTTGCCGTCCTTGGTGTGGATCGAACCGTCCAGGCCTTTGGTCATGTTCTTGAAGTCGGGGTTGACCAGTTTGATCCGGTCGACTTCGGCCATCACCCGCGGGCCTTCACCCATCGCACGGATGCTGATGGTGCCGTCTTCGCCGACTTCGATTTGCTGCTCGGGCGGCACGGCAATCGGCCCGCCATTGCCGATCACCGGCATACCGTTGCCGGCGCGCAGCACGCCCAAGGCGTCAACGTTCAGGCTGCCGGTGCGCACGTAGCTTTCACCGCCATCGGGGTTCTGCACGGCGATCCAGCCATTGCCCTGCACCGCGACATCGAGGTCGCGACCGGTTTGCACCAGCGCACCCGGGGAGAAATCCGTGGCCGGACGCTCGGTCATGGCAAACGCACGCGCCGGAAAGCTGTCACCAAACACCGGCATCGAACGGGCCTGTTCCAGGTCCTTCTGAAAACCGTTGGTGGAGATGTTTGCCAGGTTGTTGGCATGAGCCTTCTGCGCCAGAGCATTCTGGCTGGCGCCGGTCATTGCCACATAAAGGTACTTGTCCACGCTCTTTCCTCTGCATGCCGGACGTTTGCCGCCCACCGCTGTACTGCTGAGCGATAAGCAATTTGCAGACCAACTTTCTTTTGACGGCGCGAGGCCCGGCAAACAAAGGACTTGAGGGGGATTGCGGGGATTGGGGAAATGTATCGGAGACGAAAAACCGGCGGTGTTATGCCGGTTAGTGGCAAAGGCTGATCGGGTGTTGACAGCGCTACCGCATTCGCGAGCAAGCCCGCTCCCACATTCGACCGCGCTTCTTCTGGTGGACCTCGGTCGAATGTGGGAGCGGGCTTGCTCGCGAAGGGGCCCCCACCATCACAGCAAATGTCAGCTATGACTCAGTCTTGCCGACTTCATACTCACGCAATTTATTGGCAATGGTCGTATGGGAAACCCCCAGGCGCTTGCCCAGCTGCCGACTGCTCGGATGCTCGGAATACAGCCGTTCCAGCACCGCTTTCTCAAAGCGCCCGACAATCGCATCCAGCCCACCTTCGAGGGAGAAATCGCCAAGCGGCTGACGCACGCCGTAATCCGGCAAGCGAATGTGCTCGGCCTTCACGGTCCCGCCCTCGCACAGGGAAACCGCCTGGAACAACACGTTCTCCAACTGCCGGACATTGCCCGGCCAGTGGTAATGACTCAGGCGCTCCATCGCTGCCGGCGCCAGTTTCGGCAGCGGGCAACCGATCTGCCGACTGGCCTGATCGAGGAAGTGCTCCACCAGCGGCGTCAAACCGTCGAGGCATTCACGCAATGGCGGGATGTGCAGCGACAGCACGTTCAAGCGGTGATACAAATCCTGGCGAAACTCACTGCGTGCGCACAACTCGGACAAGTCCACCTGCGTCGCGCAGATCACCCGCACATCCAGATAAACCTCTTCATCACTGCCTACACGGCGAAAGCAACCGTCCTGCAGGAAGCGCAGCAACTTCACCTGCAAGCGCGGGCTCATTTCCCCGACGCCATCGAGAAACAGCGTACCGCCCGCCGTCAGCTCCAGCAGCCCGAGCTTGCCTTCGGCCCGCGCCCCCTCGAAAGCGCCGGGGCCGTAACCGAACAACTCGGTCTCGGCCATCGATTCCGGCAAACCGGCGCAGTTGAGTGCCATCAACGGTGATTGACCGCGAGGGCTCGCCAAGTGGCAGGCACGCGCCAACAACTCTTTACCCGTGCCGGTTTCGCCTTCTATCAATAGCGGCGCATCCAGCGGCGCCATGCGTCGGGCCTCGCGCACCACCGCCGCCATGACCTTGGAACTCTGGAAGATACTGTCGAACCCGCGCAACTCCTGCTTGCGCACGTTATAGATACGCTCACCGACCCGATCAGCCCTGTGCAAGGTCAACACCGCGCCGGCCATGGCTTCGCTGTCGTCATGCTCTGATTGCAGCGGCGCGATGTCGGCGAGAAACACGTCACCCTTGACCTTGACCCGCAAGCCGTTGATCCGCGACTTGTTGGCGCGCACCAATTCCGGTAAGTCGAAGTCCTCGGCATACCGCGACAACGGAATGCCCGGCACCTCATCGACCCGCACACCCAGCAACTGCGCCGCCGCCCGGTTGGCCGCGACGATTGAGCCGCCCATGTCGATCGACAACACCGGAAACTCCAATGCGCCCAGCAAGGCATTGAGCTCCATGTGCCGACGCTCGCTGGGCATCAGGCCTACACGCTTGACGCCAAACACCCCGGCAATCGATTCGAATTTCGGGCGCAACGCCTGGAACTGAATGTTGATCAGATTCGGACAATGCAGGTAGATCGCATTGCCATGCTCACCGCCGACCTCACCGCGAGCGACGTTGATCCCGTACTCGACCAGCAAGTTGAGAATGTCGCGCAGGATGCCGATGCGGTTCTGGCAGTGGACTTTGATACGCATATAAAAGGCCTGAAAAGCTGTGAATAAGGTTGATGCAACCTGTGGGAGCGGGCTTGCTCGCGAAAGCGTCGGCACATCCGACATTGATGTATCAGACGGACCGCCTTCGCGAGCAAGCCCGCTCCCACAAGGGGTAATCGCAGTGACCTCGGACGTATTTATTTGCCGAGCCGCTCAGTTAGTCGTCAAGATTATGTGACAGCTGCAGCGCTTTTCAAACCCGGAAAACTCAATACCTGCGCAGCAGAGGCCGATCCGTAACGAATACTTTACGAAAAACGACGAATTCTCCTACGCACACCAGCGATCACCTGCTGCATCACCGCACGCCTTGGGGTATTTCTAAGTCCATAGCAGCACATAACAAGAACGAAATCCCTTAGCAGGAGAGCAGCATGAAGCAGACGCAATACGTGGCTCGCGAGCCCGATGCGCAAGGTTTTATCGACTACCCCGCTGAAGAACACGCGGTGTGGAACACGCTGATTACTCGCCAACTGAAAGTGATCGAGGGTCGTGCGTGCCAGGAATACCTGGACGGTATCGAAAAACTCGGTCTGCCCCACGACCGCATTCCGCAACTGGGCGAGATCAACAAAGTCCTCGGTGAAACCACCGGCTGGCAAGTGGCCCGGGTTCCGGCGCTGATCCCCTTCCAGACCTTTTTCGAATTGCTCGCCAACAAGCAGTTTCCGGTCGCAACGTTTATTCGTACCCGCGAAGAACTGGATTACCTGCAAGAGCCGGACATTTTCCACGAGATCTTTGGCCACTGCCCGCTGCTGACCAACCCCTGGTTCGCCGAATTTACCCACACCTACGGCAAACTCGGCCTACAGGCCACCAAGGAAGAACGCGTGTACCTGGCGCGCCTGTACTGGATGACCATCGAGTTTGGCCTGGTCGATACGCCAGAAGGCCTGCGCATCTACGGCGGCGGCATTCTCTCCTCGCCGAAAGAAACTGTTTACTGCCTGTCGGACGAGCCTGAGCATCAGGCATTCGATCCGCTGGAATGCATGCGCACGCCGTATCGCATCGACATCCTGCAGCCGCTGTACTTTGTCCTGCCGAACCTCAAGCGTCTGTTTGATGTGGCCCATGAAGACATCATGAGCATGGTCAAGCAAGGCATGCAGCTGGGCTTGCACGCGCCAAAATTTCCGCCAAAAAAAGCCGCGTGATCCGCAGCTTTTAGAATCAAGTGAGCCTGTCAGAAACCGACGCTTTGGTTTAGCGTGGGGAGACTGACGGCCGATTTCCAATAATTCGATTTCAGGAACCCATCATGTCCACATTGAACCAAGCCCATTGCGAAGCCTGCCAAGCCGGCGCCCCTCAAGTCAGCGACGAAGAACTGCCGGTACTGATCAAGCAGATCCCTGACTGGAACATCGAAGTTCGCGACAGCATCATGCAGCTGGAAAAGGTTTTCCTGTTCAAGAATTTCAAGCACGCGCTGGCGTTCACCAACGCGGTCGGCGAAATCTCCGAGGCCGAAGGTCACCACCCTGGCTTGCTGACTGAATGGGGCAAAGTCACCGTGACCTGGTGGAGTCACTCCATCAAGGGTCTGCACCGCAACGATTTCATCATGGCCGCACGCACTGACGACGTGGCCAAGGATGCCGAGGGCCGCAAATAATGCATTTCGACGCCATAGGTCGAGTACCTGGCGACCCGATTCTCGGCCTGATGGAGGCCTACGCGCAGGACCCGAACCCGCGCAAATTCGACCTTGGCGTGGGCGTCTATAAAGATGCCCAGGGCCAGACGCCGATTCCCGAAGCGGTGAAAATCGCCGAGGCGCGACTGGTTGAAGGCCAGAACACCAAGACCTACATCGGTGGTCACGGCAATCCATTGTTCGGCAAAGTCATCAATGAGCTGGTGCTCGGTGCCGACTCGGCGCTGATCGCCGAACAGCGTGTCGGCGCCACTCAGACCCCAGGGGGCACCGGTGCCTTGCGCCTGAGTGCCGACTTCATCGCCCAGTGCCTGCCCGGCCGAGGCGTGTGGTTGAGCAACCCGACCTGGCCGATCCACGAAACGATTTTCGCGGCGGCCGGGGTCAAGGTCAGTCACTACCCGTACGTCGGCAGCGACAACCGCCTCGACGTCGAAGCGATGCTCGCCGCCCTCAGCGAAGCGCCGAAGGGCGACGTGGTGTTGCTGCATGCCTGCTGCCATAACCCGACCGGTTTCGACCTCAGTCATGACGACTGGCGCCGAGTGTTGGACGTGGTGCGCAGCCGCGATCTGCTGCCGCTGATCGACTTCGCCTATCAGGGCTTTGGCGACGGTCTGGAGCAGGACGCGTGGTCGACCCGGCTGTTCGCCGCCGAGTTGCCGGAGCTGCTGATCACCAGCTCATGTTCGAAGAACTTCGGCCTGTACCGCGATCGTACCGGTGCGCTGATCGTCTGCGCGAAAACCGCTGATAAGCTCACCGACATACGCAGCCAACTGGCCAACATCGCCCGCAACCTGTGGTCGACCCCGCCGGATCACGGCGCGGCAGTAGTCGCAACGATCCTCGCCGACCCGGAGCTGAAAAGCCGCTGGACCGACGAAGTGGAAGCCATGCGTTTGCGCATTGCCCAACTGCGCAGCGGGCTGGTGGAAGCGCTTGAACCACACGGCTTGCGCGAACGCTTTGCGCATATTGGCGTGCAACGCGGGATGTTTTCCTACACCGGTTTGACGCCGGATCAGGTTAAACAGCTGCGTGATCACCATAGCGTTTACATGGTGGGCACCGGCCGGGCGAACGTGGCAGGGATCGACGCGACACGCCTGGATCTGCTGGCCGAGGCAATCGCCGAAGTCTGCAAATAACCTCAAGCCATTGCACATCCCCTGTGGGAGCGGGCTTGCTCGCGAAAGCGGAGTGTCAGTCGACATCAACATTGACTGATCCACCGCATTCGCGAGCAAGCCCGCTCCCACAATTGCCTGTGCGTCTCCTACAGACCTGTCTAGACAACTCCATCCGTCGAAACAAATGGATATAAAAGTCTATTTGTCATTTCTCCTGCTGTATCCTGCCCAAGCTTTTTAAAAGCGCGGATCTACCAGATCTATCAACAGACTTTGCGAGGAGCGCGAAACATGCACGAGATCCCTAATCTCCCCTTCCCAAGCCTGCACGAAACTGAGCAGACAACCCCGCAACAAGCCGGTGCCCAACAGCCCGAGCCGAAAGAAGCCACTGAACGCCGCCAGGCCGACAGCGAAGACTGAAACACCTGCAATGCCAGACCGTGTGGAAAGCGCTAACATGCGCTTTCCACACCGCCTGAACCCCGAGTCCCACACCATGACTGACGACTTCTCAGAAACCCAGGCCAGCGTCCTGATCGGCACCGCCGAGAAGATGATCGAGATCTGGAATCGCCTGTCCCCCGAGAAACAAGCCGCGTTACTCGCCCGTTTCGGCAGCGAAGAAAACGCTCTCGCCGCTCTGGTCACGACGCAATTGGTTGCCCCCGCAAAACCCAAGTAACCCCGCCCGGCAAATAGTTTTACTTTTCCACGCCCCGCGGCCGCTCGCGCCGCTATCATAAGCAGCCTATCTATCCTGCTTTCCCGTGGACCTTTACCCATGTCTGAAAACCAGCGCCCCCTGGCGGTCACGCTGCAAGTCGTTTCCATCGTTCTCTTTACCTTCATCGGCTACCTGAACATCGGCATTCCCCTCGCCGTATTGCCCGGCTATGTCCACAGCGACCTCGGCTTCGGCGCCATGATTGCCGGGCTGGTGATCAGCGTGCAATACCTGGCCACCCTGCTCAGCCGGCCATACGCCGGGAAAATCATCGACAACAAGGGCAGCAAACTCGCCGTCATGTACGGCCTCGCCGGTTGCGGTTTGAGCGGCGTGTTCATGCTGATTTCGGCCTGGACCCAGAGCCTGCCGATGCTGAGCCTGATCAGCCTGTTGATCGGCCGCCTGGTGCTTGGCAGCGCGGAAAGTCTGGTGGGCTCCGGCTCGATTGGCTGGGGCATCGGCCGGGTCGGCGCGGCGAACACCGCCAAGGTCATCTCCTGGAACGGCATCGCCAGTTATGGCGCACTGGCGATCGGCGCGCCGTTGGGCGTGCTGCTGGTCAGTCAATTGGGTTTGTGGAGCATGGGCGTGAGCATCGTGCTGCTGGCGGTCCTCGGCCTGGCGCTGGCCTGGCCGAAAACCGCCGCGCCGATTGTGGTCGGTGAACGGCTGCCGTTCATGCACGTGCTGGGACGGGTGCTGCCACATGGTTGCGGCTTGGCGCTGGGCTCGATCGGATTCGGCACCATCGCCACCTTCATCACGTTGTATTACGCCACGCAACACTGGGACAACGCGGTGCTGTGCCTGAGCCTGTTCGGCGCCAGCTTCATCGGCGCGCGGCTGCTGTTCGGCAACCTGATCAACCGTCTCGGCGGCTTTCGGGTGGCGATTGCCTGTCTGTCGGTGGAAACCTTGGGGTTATTGCTGCTGTGGCTGGCACCGGATGCTCATTGGGCATTGGCCGGCGCGGCATTGAGCGGTTTCGGCTTCTCGCTGGTGTTCCCGGCGCTGGGCGTGGAAGCCGTCAACCTGGTGCCCGCTTCCAGTCGTGGCGCAGCGGTCGGGGCCTATTCGCTGTTCATCGATTTGTCGCTGGGGATTACCGGGCCAGTGGCCGGTGCGATTGCCGCCGGGTTTGGCTTTGCTTCGATCTTTCTGTTTGCCGCGATTGCCGCGTTGAGCGGCTTGGCGCTGAGCGTTTATTTGTACCGGCAGGCGCCCAAGCACCTTAATGAAAAGTACCGTGAAGAGCGCGACGCGCGCTAGAAATCGATCTTGCCCCGCCCAGCCTTGATGCTGCCACGCTTGGTCTTGGATTCGAGCCGACGCTTCTTCGAACCGAGAGTCGGTTTGGTCGGGCGGCGTTTCTTCTCGACCTTGGTCGCGCTGAGAATCAACTCGATCAGCCGCTCCAGCGCATCCGCGCGATTGGCTTCCTGGGTGCGGTATTGCTGGGCCTTGATGATCAGCACCCCTTCGCTGGTGATGCGACTGTCACGCAGCGCCAGCAGCCGCTCCTTGTAGAACTCGGGCAAGGACGAGGCCGGAATGTCGAAACGCAGGTGCATGGCACTGGAGACCTTATTGACGTTCTGCCCACCGGCGCCTTGCGCACGAATGGCCGTCAACTCGATCTCGGCATCCGGCAGATGCACATTGTTGGAAATCACCAGCATGGAAAAACGTCCGATATCAGGACCGCCAGAATACCCTGTAGGAGCGAGGCTTGCCCGCGAAGAACGATAACGCGGTTTGCCTGAAAAACCGAGTCGTCTGCTTCGCGGGCAAGTCGGATCGCCGCATCGCTCGCTCCTTGTATGTTGACCCTGATTCCAACGAGAGAGGTTACGCTTAAGGATTCATACAACAGCAAGTGCGTTTCTGGGGGAGGCCGATCGCTCCTGAAGGCAGGATTTGCTCCTGACCTTGTCTGTAGAG
>NZ_SISB01000027.1 GCF_004310295.1 Pseudomonas sp. BGI-2
CGGATTATCTGTCACTTCAATCGACCACAGAAACGCTGGCACAGCGCTTGTTGACGCTGGCAAGGAATATCAAGCCCAAACAGGTTGCCAAAAGCATACGCGGCCCCAAAATCGCCAAGCCCAAGGAGTGGCTGGAGGGAAAGGCTGCGAATGCTCATGTGTCGACCGATCGAGTGCTCAAAGCCCATAAAGGGAAAACACCTTGAAAGGGCTGGCCGTAAGACCGCGTCATCGTTCATCGTCGGAACGCCGCCTGGAGCAAGCTCGCTCTCACAGGGAATATGCGTCGAATACAAAGGTAATGTACGACTCAGATCCCATGTGGGAGTGAGCCTGCTCGCGATGGCGGCATAACAAACGACGCACCGCTACCCTGTCACCCCCAGTCGATCCGCAATAAAGTCGACCATTTGCCTGAGTTTGCTCATCACCCTGCCTTGCATTCAATACATCAGGTTAAAAGAGTAATAACCGGCGATGCGTTTATCACCCGGGACTTTGTCCCTAGAGTCACTTTAATAAAATGCATAACGAGGCGCCATTGATGCAAACCCTACTGTACAAGTCACTGAGTTCTTTTGCACGGGCAGACCTGCTGCAAGGTCCCACGCCGATTCAGCGGGCCGAACGCCTGGAACAGCTGCTGGGTTTGAAGGCACAAGGCATCGGCCTGTTTCTCAAGCGTGATGATCACATGTTGATTGGCGGTGGCGGCAACAAACTGCGCAAACTCGAATTTCATCTCGGCGCGGCGCTCGCGGCTGGGGTCGACACGGTCATCACCATCGGCGGCCTCCAGTCCAACCATGCGCGCCTTACGGCCGCCGTGTGTGCCCGCCTGGGCATCGCCTGCGAACTGATTTTGACTCGGTCGGTACCAAAAGCCGAAGTGGACTACGAGCTGAACGGCAACGTCCTGCTCGACCAGTTGTTTGGCGCTGACATACGGGTGCTTGCGGGTGGCAGCGACTCACTCGCCGAAGCCGAGAAACGCGCCGCGCAACTTCGAGAAGCCGGACGCAAGGTTGTGGTGATACCGACGGGAGGCTCAACGCCGCTGGGCAGCCTCGGTTATGCGCGCTGTGCAGCGGAGATCGCGCAGCAGGAAACGGAGCTTGGCCTCATCTTCAAGCAAGTTGTCGTGCCCAATGGCAGCGCAGGCACTCACGCCGGGCTGGCTGCAGGCTTTCAATTGCTGGGGCGGGGGACGTCGATCGTCAAGTCGTATTCGGTCTTGTCTGATCGGGACACGTCAGCGAACCGAACCGTGCGATTGACTCAGGATGCGCTGACGTTGTTGGGCAGCAACGCGGTTGTTCAGGCTTCAGAGATTGCCATTGATGGCAGTCAGCTGGGCGACGGTTATGGTCTGCCGACCTCTGCCATGCTGGACGCGGTGCGCTTGATGGCTCGCGCTGAAGGCGTGCTGATTGATCCGGTGTATTCCGGAAAAGCGTTTGCCGGGTTGCTGGGTGATCTCAGGCAAGGACGCTTTCAGCGCGGGGACAATGTGCTGTTTGTGATGACGGGTGGAACGCCGGGATTGTATGCGTATAGGGAGACGTTTCAGGACTGACCGTCAGTCATTGCGGGGGGGGAGCGGTGGCTAAATCACTACATCATTTGTAACTGTCGCAGGAGGCTACATCACCTTGCGCCATTGCCTACAACTGCGCCAGAATCCGCCGGCTTGTGTGCCTTGGGGCTCGTCGGTAACTTGATCCCTGTCACTGCTCATCAGTGATCGGGTCTGCAAGCCCGACGGACCAATCGCATAGCATTGCCAAAAGGACACTTTTTTGTGTCCGCTTTGATGGCGGCTTTGCGCGGGAGACTTTCGGGTCTGCCGGGTTCCTGGTTCCCCGGTCTTGCAGACCCGCGCATAGCTGCCACCCCATCATCTGCAAGTGATGTTGGCAGCTCCTAACGGACCAAGGAGCATCATTATGATTAAAGAAACGCCAAATCCCCCGGGATCAGAAACCGATACAGACCCGGCCTCCCCCTACGAATCCCTCGATTCAAAAAAATTCCACGAAGCCGCCGAGCGCGCCCTCGATCACTACCTCAATCCCGCCGCCCTCAAAGAAGCCAAAACCCCACGCAAACCCAGCACCATGTTCATGGTCGCCCCCGACATGGACAGCGAAAGCCTGCTGGCCAATGCCTGCGAATCCATGGCCTCCGCGAGCGTCATGCTCAGCGACTTCGCCGACCTGCTGGAAGGCCCGCATCGCAACAAGGCGCTGGGGATTGCGCAGGTCGTCATGCTGGGTGAACTCGCCGTAAACCGGGCGCTGGATAACATCGATCCGAAAGGCTAGCGGGGATCTGTGGTGAGGGGGTTTCTCCCTCACCACAAAAAAACCGGAAAGCCTTTGGCCCGCCCGTTTCAGCGCCACGGACGTAGCGAGCCGTACCTTTTTCAACAACAACTCAACATTCAGAAAATGCCTACATCCATTTAATGCCCGTTGAGATAGCGTCCGCATCGCTTTCAAAAGTTGAAACAAGGACGCTCATGGCTAGCAAAACAAACATACCTCCGATTCAAAACCCATCGTCAGGCGACGGGCACCTCGCCCACAACACTCCGCAGGACTATCCGGGCAAAAATCAGGAGGCCCATTATGTTTTTTGGATCAGTGGATTTTCAAAAGGTGATCAAGAGGGTGACGACTTAAAGTACGAACTGACCGTTCTGCCTGAGTTTGAAGACGCAATGATGCGTGTACTCGGCTGGAAAAATCTTGAAGAAAGCGCCTACGGGGACTGTTTACTGACCGCCACGCAAATCCGACAAATCGCCATGGCGATCGATGTGCAGCTACCGACGGACCTGGATCTCTTCATAGGGGTGCGGGAGTAGTGGGGAAAACTGTTTAATTGCGGCGAGGGGCTTGCTCCCTCGCCGCATGTGCCATTTCAACCCACGCGCCAATCAATCATCCCGCGTCAGCACTTCCAGCAATTCAATCTCAAAAATCAGGTTCGAACACAATTTTCAGAAACGTCCTACATCTATCAAATGCCCACTGATATAGCGTCCGCTTCGCTTTCAAAAGGATGAACAAGGACGCTCATGGCGCGCAAAACAGACATACCTCGGGTTCAAAACCCTCCGTCCGGTGACGGACATCACGTCACAAGCCGCTACCTGACCGCCACCGAATTGGCGGAGCGGGAGGCCAGGCAAAAAACATATGACGACATGTTGGCCCGACAACAGGCGTATGAAGACCGTTTCATCGGGCAAGCTCAACAACCGGATCATCCCGGCTACATGGGTTGTGTGTTCGCCAAAAGTTGCAACCTCCCCGACGGCGTAATCAACCATGACAACCCATCCGGGTTTGTCCCGGTCGAGAAATTGGCCGACTACGGACAATTCTCTTTACTGGGCGGCCGTGAAAGGAATGCAGCGGGAAACATCCCTCTAAAAAAAATCAGTGGTAGCGCGTTCCCCGCTGGAATGGGCAAGCTTCTTTTGGGACAGGTTGGCACTGCTGGCAACGCGACAAGTGCTGCCGGTGGTGTCGGTGCAGTAACGGGTGGTGTTGCTGCCGGCGCATTGGTGGGGATGGTTGCCCTACTCTGGCCGTCCAGTCTGGGGGACAGTTCCCTGTACACAGAAGAACAGCTCAAGTCGCTCAAAGAAGTCCGTACACGTGTCCGACTGCATGTCGAACAGCAGGCCGACGGCACCATAAAAGGATACGGATACAACACCCAGAAGCGCAGCGATTGGGAGTTGATTCCTGTTGTGCATTTCGTTGCGCAAGGCACTCAGCAAGTGGCGGATTTTGGTGATGGTGCAACTCTGATATGGACACCAGCCGTTGAACCGTCCACCACTTCGGGAATCCCGCCGCTAGAAGGTGCCCCACAAGCCCCGCATATCTGGATTTATCCGCCTACTGAACAAGCAGATTGCATCATCGTCAACCCGATTTACCCACCTGAATACAAAGACTTCATTCTGGTTTTCCCGGCTGACTCCGGTGTGCAGCCCCTGTATGTTGTGTTTTCAAGACCAGCTATTGGTGGTGATATCAAGTACCACAGGCCGCCGCTGGCATTACCTGCGTTTCCAGATACCGTTCCTGTTAAATCGAAAAGCAGTGTTCAAGGTGGCGGGGGTAAGCGCAGTCGATGGAAGGACCGAAAGGGACGAATATATGAATGGGACAGTAAGACAGGTGCGATAGAGATTTATGACAAACAAGGTAAGCATCTTGGCGAGTTCAACCACGAAACCGGTGAACAGATAGATCCCGCAAAACCAGGCAGAACCACCCAAAAATAGATTATGAGGCAGATTATGTTTTTATGGATTAGCGGATTTTTCAAAGGTGATAACGAGGATGACTCTTTAAAATACGAGCTTACAGTTCGACCTGAGTTTGAAGCCGCGGTAATGGATGTTCTAGACTGGAAAAGCCTTGATGAAAGCGCTGATGGGGAATGGCTACTAAACGGCGAGCAAGTCCAACAAATCGCTGTAGCTCTCAATGAGCAACTACCGACTGACCTGGACCTTTTTATAGGCGTGCGGGAGTAGGTTTGCCTCAAGTATCTCGTTCGCAGGCTGGGGCTGCTTCGCAATCCCACGGCGGCAATCCAAGCGATTATTCCAGGAATCATGTAGTGAGCCTTCTCTATCAAGATCCATCCATGAGCCATGATGAAGCGACGAAGCTTCTTGCTAGCGGCATCGATACGAATATCACTGCAGCATTGGTTTCCATCGGGCTGAATGAAGCAGACAACATCTGGGCTCTGCACACTTGCCTTAAATACCTCGCAAGTGAGTCCGAATCAGTTGCAGCATCGGCCATCACGGCTCTTGGTCATCTCGCTCGCCGTCATGGCGAACTGGATAAGGAAACGGTTCTGTCGGAACTCGAAAATGTGAAGGAAAAATTCCCAAGCCTTGAAGGAATTGTTGCGGACACGCTTGACGATATTGAAGCGTTCACCTGATCCAGCGGGAGTTCGAACACGCGACTCTTGTGGCGAGGGGCTTACCCTCGCCACGAAGCCAACTTCAACTTACGAATCAATCATCCCGCGTCAGCACTTCCAGCAATTCAATCTCAAAAATCAGGTTCGAATTCGGCGTGATCGCACCCATCGTCCGCTCGCCATACGCCAAATGCGCCGGCACCAACAACTTGCGCTTGCCGCCAACCTGCATCCCCATAATCCCCTGATCCCAGCCCTTGATCACCCTCCCCGTGCCAATCACGCACTGGAAAGGTTTGCCACGACTGTAGGAAGAATCGAATTCGGTGCCGTCCTCCAGCCAGCCGCGATATTGGGTGGTGATCAGCGCGCCTTTGACGGCTGCTTTGCCGTCGCCGACTTCGAGATCGATTACCTGCAATTCATCATTCATCACGTTCACTCTATTGTTCACTCACCCAACAGGGCGTAATGGGCGCCGTTTTCCCAGAAATGTGCGCCATTGGCAACCCATTCGGAACGGTTTTCAGCATTAACCTCAACTAAGATAACCAACACCAAGGCTCACGGATCAAAACGACACGATGGCAATTTCTGAATGAATGACGTCTGGACCAGCTCAGCCATCGGCTCAGTGATGCTTGCCCTGATCGTCGCGCTGATTTGCCGCGTGCGTTCGCTGCAAAAGCAGTTGGCCATGCATCGCGCATTGATCGCCAGCCTGTCCGAAGGCCTGCACATTCGCCAGGACGGCGATGCCGAGCGTTTCAAACGCAGCCAATACTTCGCCCGCATCGGCACTTGGGACTGGGATGTCGACACCGACAAGCTCTACTGGTCGGACGCGATCTATGGAATGTTCGGCTTCAAGATCGGCGAGGTGACGCCCTCCTACGCTCTATTTTGCGCCTGCGTGCACCCGGACGATCGGGTCAAAGTCCGGGCCGGAGAACTGCGCTGTCTGGAAACCGGTGAAAACCATGACGAGGAATACCGTGTTATCTGGCCCGACGGCAGCATTCGCTGGCTGCGGGAAACCGGCAACGTGGTCAAGAACGACCATGACGCCACCGTCAAGATGATGGGCGTCGTGCGTGACATCACCGAAGAAAAAGCCTCGGCCAGTTATCTGCAACACCTGGCCCATTATGACCCGCTGACCGGTCTGCCCAATCGCTTGGTGCTTGAAGAACGCCTCTGCGAAGCGTTGGAACAGGCTCGCGTCAGCGCCACGCGGGTGGCGTTGGTGTTTGTCGACCTCAACGGGTTCAAGGCGATCAACGATCATTACGGTCATGCGGCCGGCGACCGCGTGCTGGTCACTACCGCTACGCGGTTGAAGAAAATCCTGCGTTCAACCGACACCGTCGCCCGGATCGGCGGCGACGAGTTCGTGGTCATTCTTCAGGGCCTGCCCCAAGGCGTCAGCCTCCAAGACGAGGCGCGTACCATCTGCCAGAAAATCTTCGTCGAACTATCACCACCAATCACCATCGGCAACGACCAGCGCCACATCGGCACCAGCCTAGGCGTGGCGGTGTTCCCGGACCACGCGCCAAGCATGGACCGGTTGATTCACATTGCGGATCTGGCGATGTATGAGGCGAAACGCAGCGGGAATAATCAGTATCGGTTGGGCGATCAGACGGTGAGTTCTAGCAGGGTCGAATGACCCGTTCAGTCCTTGCGTTGCCCGTAAGGAATGCGGTTGATCGAACCGATACCGACGAGCTCAATGCATCGACCCGCGTGTGACGCACGTGTGACGCATTGAGCGTTTTACCCTAGCAGTGGCTGATTGAAAACACCGATCCGTGACTAATAAATACTGATAACTCGTACTGGAACTACCAAGTACATGGCAACTACATAAAATTCCAGCCCTTGATCAATTCGCAGATTTTTGTCACCTCAACGTCAAGCTCTTCCCGAAAACTTAAATTTTCCTTGGTAAACTCTTTCGCATAAAGCTCTGCATTATTGACCTTGTCTCGATATACGGGTGACCGGGTAACATTGTAGTGCTGCAAATATTCAACAAATGACTCATAAGAACCAATAGCCTCCACCTCTCCCAAAGAATTTACTTTTTGAAATGCTTCTTTAGGGACGTAATTCTCAATTTCGCGACACTTAGTGACCCACGAATAATTCCCCGACATCTTGAGCGATTCGACCGCTTTAATGACCCGAGCCTTGAGCGGAGCACTTTCACTTCGTTGGTCTCCATCGCAAACGAGCACTGCATTTTTATTAATTCTCAGAACACTCAATACTTCGTCGATAGTCCCCTCAGGCGGTGACATGTCCAAGTGTGACAATAAACTCCCCCCAAAAAAAGCAAATTGATAATGGACGCCTTCGCGTAACGTACCGCCACTCCAAATATCTATAAATTTCTTCAAATAAACTCGATCTGACGGCCCCTCTACCCAAATAAGCCCATTTGACTGAAACAAATCACTGGCCTTATTCCCAAGATCCGCGATCATCCCGTAACTATGTACACTGCTATTTACCAGAGTGCCTACGACCTCGCCGGCCTCTTTCTGAATATGATTGATTTGCGCATGAGGGGAGTTACTATAAGAGTCAATGGCAATGTTAGAATGCGTTGTTATAAAAATATGGCAATCATGCTGAACTGCGAAATGCTCTAGGTATTGGAACAGTTTTCGCTGCAATGTCGGATGCAGATTATTCTCCAGCTCCTCAAACGAAAAAATGTAATCCTTGACAGATCTATCTTCAATAGCGGGACGTACTAACAGATTTAACAAAACCAGAATAATTGTTTTCAGCCCGCTGCCTGACTGAGAGAGCGGATACAGTCTTCCATCTTTTTCTGAAAGATAAATCTCCCATAAACCACCCACCTTATGGTACTTCGTGGTAATTTCAACAAACTGGGTGTCGGATCTAAAGATCTGATTCAGAGACTCAAGTAAAGTCTTGGCAACCAACTCTCTATTGCTATCAGAATAATGAGACAATGAATGAATTATTCGAGTGGCACCTACACCGTTCCCCGTAAACTCCAAATCATCTTCACCATACTCCGGCACGATATCCCTATCTGCCAACAACCTGACATGCTTCTTTGGTAAAATCTGTGCATTATCAGCTATAAACCCTTCGAATTTATTGCGAAAATCATCATTCGAATATCTTGTCGCTAGAACACTCGCCTCAAAATCGGAAACTTCACAACCAACCTCCTTGAACCGAACCTGGTCTGGGCGCTGGATATAACTCACTAGCGCACCTGACAAATGATCATGACTTATAGTTGGAGGCGGCTCTTCATCCTCATAATATGACTCATCAAAATTCAAGCCATTGAAAATATCAGGCTCAAGGGTTTCAAAAAGCTCAACCTCGTGAAATGCCGTGCCACTTAACCCTTCAGCGTTACAGAGCGCATCTAAAATCTCAAGAAAAGTCGACTTCCCAACATTATTTCTTCCGACCAGCAAGTTAATTGGCTTTATCGAATAAAAACTAGCACCCCGCAACTTGAAACACTTATAATTTTTTACTGAAAATCCAAAATTTATCGTCATAACTATCCATTGACTATTTCGACAGAGAATCATTCTGCCATCATCTCAAAGGATATTACTATTACCGAATAAAACTCAAGTATTGTCAGTACGTAAACCGCGTTCTTCCACGCTCAACCGTTACTACCTAAAATGAGCCGATGCACCCCGTCATACGACACGTACAAACGCAGTGCATGAGGAACCTTCACACTGGAACTATCGCTCTATCGGCGTGATATCCACAATCGTCCCGTTGGTCACCATCACCATCATGTACTTGTCATTGATCTGCACCCACTGCGACTGTTCCTTCGGCGCTTTCAAGCCTTTCGCTTTCCAGTTGCCGATCGCTTTTTCGCTGCGCTGGTAAATGTCCGGGGCGCGGTCGCCGACCACCAGTTGGCGGGAGTTGTTAATCCCGGGCTGGACGGTTTTTGCGGGGGGATCATCCGCCTGAACGATGGGGTTGATACCGGCGAGGCCTGCGACGAGGGCAAGGCTGGCGATAAGGGTCTTGTTGTTCATCGATGAACCTCCAGTAAATTCGTGGCACCTGAACTCCGACTGCTCCCGTGTGGAATCATTCCTTACTGTTGCGATGATTCTGCCGCGGAATGTACGGGGAACGGCGCATTCGCCGGGCGTACGCTTGGCAAAAACCAGCAGGATTAGCCATGCACATCGCCATTCTGACCTTCGACGGCTTCAACGAACTCGACTCCCTGATCGCCTTCGGCATGCTCAGCCGTATCTCCTTGCGTGAGCATCGCCTCGCCGACGCCGCGCGTCACGTCGATGAACGGTTTGACCATCGACGCGCACATCGATCTGGCGCAAGCCTGTCAGGCTGACGCGGTGTTGGTGGGCAGTGGCAGGAAGACCCGTGAAGTGGCTGCCGACCCGGCGATCATGGATCAACTGCGCTTCGACTCAACCCGTCAGTTGCTGGCGGCGCAATGTTCCGGCACCTTTCTGCTGGGCAAGCTCGGCTTGTTGGGTGACGCACCGGCCTGCACCGACGCCATCAGCAAGCCGTGGGTGCAGGCGGCTGGCGTCAATGTCGTGAATCAGGCGTTCTATGCCAATGGCAATATCGCCACGGCGGGGGGATGTCTGTCGGCGCAGTATTTGGCGGTGTGGCTGCTGGCTCGGCTCAAAAGCACTGAAGCGGCGCGAGAGGTGTTGCACCATTTCGCGCCGGTGGGTGAGAAGGACGAGTATGTGGCTCGGGGGATGGCGCATATCGAGGGGTTTATCTGACTCATTGGTTGCCCATTCGGACGCCTTCGCGAGCAAGCCCGCTCCCACATTGGATCTACGTAGCACTGGAGATCCAATGTGGGAGCGGGCTTGCTCGCGAAGGCGGTATATCAGGCAACAAGAGTTGATGTTCATGGCTGACGCCTGAAGCCCCACCCTTTATCCTTGGCACTCCGCCGTACCGAGTTCTGGAGTAAGCCATGCCCCATGAAGGCAACCTGTTGCAAGCCGCTGTCGTTTTTCTGTTCGCGGCGGTGCTCACCGTGCCCTTGGCCAAACGTCTGCAGCTGGGGGCGGTGCTGGGTTACCTGTTTGCCGGGGTCATCATCGGTCCGTCTGTGCTGGGCTTGATCGGCAATCCGCAAAGCGTCAGCCATATTTCCGAACTCGGCGTGGTGTTGCTGCTGTTCATCATCGGCCTGGAACTGTCGCCACGACGTTTGTGGGTGATGCGCAAATCGGTCTTCGGCGTCGGTCTGGCGCAGGTGCTGCTGACCGGTTCGGTGATCGGCGTGCTGGCGTTGTTTGTCTTCGGCCAGTCGTTGAACAGCGCCATCGTGCTCGGCCTAGGCCTGGCGCTGTCATCCACCGCGTTTGGCCTGCAAAGCCTGGCCGAGCGCAAGGAGCTGACCAGCCCTCACGGACGCTTGGCGTTTGCGATTCTGCTGTTCCAGGACATCGCCGCGATCCCGTTGATTGCCATGGTGCCGCTGCTGGCGGGCGGCGATCACACCACCACGGCGGCCGAAGATTTGAATCACGGCTTGCGGGTGTTGGGCAGCATTGCGGTGGTGGTGATCGGCGGACGGTATCTGCTGCGCCCGGTGTTTCGCGTGGTCGCCAAGTCCGGTTTGCCCGAGGTGTCCACTGCCACCGCGTTGCTAGTGGTGATTGGCACGGCGTGGCTGATGGACCTGGTCGGTGTGTCGATGGCGCTCGGGGCGTTCCTTGCCGGACTGCTGCTGGCGGACTCTGAATACCGTCACGAACTGGAAGCGCAGATCGAGCCGTTCAAGGGCTTGCTGCTGGGGTTGTTCTTCATCAGCGTCGGCATGGGCGCCAACCTGAGCCTGCTGGTCAGCGCGCCGATCGCGGTGTTGGGGCTGACCCTGCTGCTGATCGCAATCAAACTGCCGCTGTTGTTTGTGGTCGGCCGATTGGCCGGCGGGTTGGGCAAAGTCAGCGCAATTCGCCTCGGCATCGTGCTGGCGGCCGGTGGTGAATTTGCGTTTGTGGTGTTCAAGATTGGTCGCGACCAGGGTTTGTTTGAGCCGCGTTTGTACGACTTGCTGGTGCTGACCATCACCTTGTCCATGGCGGTCACGCCGCTGTTGTTGCTGCTGTGCGCACGCCTGTATTCGCCGAGGGTGCAGCCCGTGGTGGTGCCGGAGAAATTCCGCGAAATCGACACCGACGCACCGCGCGTGGTGATCGCCGGCATGGGCCGGATGGGACAGATCGTGGCGCGGATTCTGCGGGCACAAAACATCAAGTTCGTGGCGCTGGACACCTCCGTGGAAACCATCGAGCTGTCCCGCAGCTTCGGCGGCGTGCCGGTGTTCTACGGCGACCCGATGCGTCCGGAAATCCTCAGCGCGGCCAAGGTCGAGCAGGCGGAATATTTTGTCATCGCCACCGATGACCCGGACACCAACATCAAGACTGCCGAGGTGGTGCACAAGCTTTATCCGCACATCAAAATCATCGCACGGGCACGTAACCGTCAGCATGTGCACCGGTTGGTGGATATTGGCGCCGAGGCGATTCGGGAGACCTATTATTCGAGTCTGGAAATGAGCCGCCGCACCCTGGTCGGGCTAGGGCTGACCCAGGCACAGGCCGATGCGCGGATCAAGCGTTTCAAGCATCACGATGAACAGGTGCTGGAGGCTCAGCATGCGGTTTATGACGATGCAGCGAAGGTGCTGCAAACCGCTCAGGAAGCCCGGGGGGAATTGGCGCGGTTGTTTGAGGCGGATCAGATGGAGGAGCGCGAAGCCGGTAAGGTTTAAGTCATTTGGTGATAGTGATGCCGCCTTCGCGGGCAAGCCTCGCTCCTACAGGATTAGCGCAGAACCTGTAGGAGCGAGGCTTGCCCGCGAAGAACGATAACGCGGTGTAATGTCAGGCCAGCTTTCTCAATTCAACGTCCACCGCAAACCGATCCGCCAAAAACGGTGTGATATCCAGCGGCAACGCCTCTCCATTCACCAGCTTATCCAGCAACACCCCGGTAATCGCCGACGTCAAAATCCCCGTGCGGAAATGCCCACAGGCATTGAGATAACCCTCCACCCCGTTCATTGGCCCGAGAATCGGCAACTCATCCGGCGACCCCGGCCGCAGCCCGGCCCAGGTCCGTTTGAGGTTCACGTCCGCCAACTCAGGAAGACACCGCACCGCACCCTGCACCAACCCGGCAATTTCCGGGTAGGTGGTGGTCACGTCGAAGCCTTTGTCCTCCGTCGTGCTACCAATCAGGATCTCGCCATTGTCCTTCTGCGCCACATAACAATCGCTGGTGGTCAGGCAACCGTTGAGGATTTTCGGCAGGCGCTCGGTCAGCAGAATCTGCCCCTTGACCGGTTTCACCGGTATCCGGATCCCGGTGGCCTGCTCACTCAAATCGGCCGCCCAGGCACCCGCCGCGTTGATCAGCGTGTTGCAGTGAAACACCCCGGCCTCGGCCGTCTGCACGCCGCTGACGCGGGAACCATGGTGCAAAACCCCGGTGACATTGGTGTTGAAGTACATGTCTACGCCGTTCTGCCGCGCGCCTTCGGTGTAGGCATCGGCCAGTCGAAACGGGCTGACCTGATGGTCGCAGAGAAACTCCAGCGCCCCGCTCGCCTCATGGCTGACGCTTGGCTCGGCCTCGCGCAGCGCCGCTTGGTCGAGCCAGCGCACTTGATCCGCCAGGTGTGGAATGCAGGCGACGATATGCTCGGCGTAGAGGCGGTCTTCATCGTCGTAGATCACGAATTTCAGACCGGTCTGTTCGAACTTGAAATCCATCCCGTGGTTGTCTTTCAACTCCTGGTGCAGCGCCGGATACATGGCGTTGGACTGCAAGGCAAAATCGAAGAACGACTGCGGCAGGATGTGCGGCGTGCTGGAATCCACCACCACCGCCGAGCCCTGGGCCTCGCGCTTGCGGTTGACCGACATCATGCGAAAGAAAATCACCCCGCAGCCCAGCCCTACCGACTCGCCGATCGCCCACAGGCCACCGGCTGAAGCACGGGTTGCGTTGCCCGGGCGCTTGCAGTCGATCAACGCGACCTTGAGGTTTTTGCGCTTGGACAACTGATAGGCGCAGGACGCCCCGATCACACCGCCACCGGCGATGACCACGTCATAGAACTTACTCATGATTTGTGGCCTCCATGCCGACAGAGTGGAACGCAGAAAAGGGAATCGGATCGATCGGGAAGCGCGGCCGTAACCAGCCAACGTCTTGCCGCCCCGTGACTTCGCGCAAGCGGTCGGTGCAATAGCCGACGCACATGCGTCCCTGACAATCGCCCATGCTCACGCGGGTGCGCATTTTCAGGCTGGCCAAGTCTTGCACGCCCTGCTCCAGCGCCCGGTCGATATCGGCGCGAGTCGCGTGTTCACAGCGGCAGATCACCGTGTCGGCGGCCGGCAGCGCGGTTTGCCCGGCGCCGCGTTCGGTGTAGCGGTCGACCGCGGCGCGAAAGCGCACGATGGCCTTGAGTTTCGACAAATAGCGGTTGCGCCGTACCAAGGCTAGTTCTGCGTCCAGCACGCCCCGTTGCAACAGGATCGACACGGCCGCGATACGCCCCGCGAGCATCGCCGCTTCGCCACCGCGAATCCCGCCCATGTCGCCGGCCAGGTGAACGTGAGGCTCGCTGCTTAGCTGCCAGATATTGGCACTCGCCCGCAGGTAACCGTCGTTGCTGAAGCCGTGGTTCAGGCCCATTTGCTGACTGAGTTGGGTGCGCGGGATGAAACCGTAGCCGACCGCCAGGGTTTGCGCCGCGATCTGCTCGGCACGGCTCAGGTCCGGCACCCAGGTGCTGGAATACGGTGCCACGGTCACGGAACTCAGTTCACCGTCGCCCTGCGCCGCCACCACGCCCCAGCCGTAATGCATCGGGATGCCATGCAGTTTCAGGAACGCGAGCATGCTCAAGCCATCAAGGAACAGCTGCGGCTTGTTCAGCAGCGACAGGCTTTCCCGAGCGATTTTGCCGAATGCGCACGCCTCATAAACACCCGCGACGGTCACACCGGACGCGTGCAGCTGACAGGCCACCAGCGGCAATAAAGGTCCGGTGCCGGCTATCACCACGGGGCCCTGAGGCTTGACCACTCCGCTCTTGATTTGCAATTGCAGGCCGCCCAGCAGGATCACGCCGGGCAAGGTCCAGCCGGGAAACGGCACGCTGCGTTCATGGCAACCGGCCGCGAGCACCAGTTGCGGATACTCGATTTCCTGCAAATGTTCGTCGGCGTCCAGCACCACCAACGCGCGCGTGCCTTCGGCGCCGATCACGCGGTGGTTCAGGCGCACGTCAATCAGCGCCGAGTGTGCCTCAAACTCGCCATGCAACTTGGCCAACACTTCCGAATATCGAGGTCCCAGATAGTCGAGTTGCACGCCATCGCGCAACGGTCCCCGATAGACCACGCCACCCAGCCGCGAAGCCTCTTCAAGCAACGTGCAACGCACGCCGTGTCGGGCCAGTTCAATGGCCGCAGCCATCCCCGCCGGTCCACCGCCGACGATCACCGGAAGCAGGCTCATACCCCCTCCTGCTCAACGACGCGGTTGACCTGGGTTTCGACCTTCATGCCATCACGCACGACGGTCTGGCAGGCACGACGTTTGTGCCGGCCATTGATTTTCACCAGGCAGCATTGGCACACGCCCATGCCGCAATAGGCGCCGCTGATTTGGTCGTGATCGTTGCGGGCCACCTGGCGCAGGCCAAGGGATTGAATGACCGAGAGGACGGTTTCGCCGATGGCGGCGCTGACCGGCTGATTATTGATGTGCACAGTCATATCCGCCTGCGGCAGCGGCTGGATATCAAACGTTCTGTCTAAGCGTGGCATTACGATGTTCATCCATGATGAGTTCAGGTGAGGTTCCACAGCTCCTTGCTGCACTACACCTTGCGGGCCAACGGCTAAAAGCTCGCACCGGTACTTCGACAGCGCAACAAGTGCACGTCAAAGCAATGTAGTCGAAGCCGCAGAAGGGGCTTGGATCTTTTACGGTAGGAGATATTGCAGAAGAGAATATTGATCCAGGCCAGTGAAAGGCACCGAACCCCAACCCGTCGATCAGTTGGAGAACACGTACTCGCCCTTGACCTTTTTCGAGCCAACGAAGCCCAGGTCAGGGAACAACAGGTTTTTTACCCACGCGGCAAAAAACACCATGCCCAAGGTGATTGCGACGCCAACCCCGGTCATCACCGGGTCTTCTTCATAGCCCTGGAACATCCGCGAGATCTGACTGACGGTCAGAATCACGTAAATGGTGTAGGCCTGCGCCACGCTCTTGTAGAAACCCCAGGCAAACGCCAGCGGTACCAACGCCGCAAACAGGGTGAAGAACACCACGGCACCGGGGCCGATCATAGAGCCCAGGAAAAACCCTGTGACCGCGCCCAGCAGTGCCTGAACGCACGTCAACGCGATCAGAATGTTGACCTTGAGTGAGTGTTTTTCCAGCAGTGCCGGATCCGCAGTGGCACCGATCCAGTAAGCCAGCACCCGATCCTTCACCGCCCCACCGGAGAAAGCCTTGAACGTCTCGGTTTTGGAGCGCCCGGCGTCGAGCATGGCCACCAGTTGCCGTTTGATTTCCTTTTTGTCCAACGTACTTCTCCCCTTTTTAAGCCAAATGCAAAATAAGTGTGGGAGCGGACTTGTGTGGCGAGGGGATTTATCCCCGTTGGGCTGCGAAGCGGCCCCTGAATCTAAAACCGCAGTGTGTTAGATACACCGCGTGCAATGGATTCACGACTGCTTCGCAGCCCAACGGGGATAAATCCCCTCGCCACACAAGTTCGCTCCCACAGGGGTTCATCATCGCTTTATTGGACGCCAGAAAGCAAAAAGCCGCTTCCACCAGAGGCGGAAGCGGCAGAGGCATGAGCCTCAGCTAATCAATTCATGAACAGGGCGATCAGGATGATGATCGGGATTGGCACGCCAAGAAAGAACAGCAGTAATGAGCGCATAGTAATTCTCCTGGGTTAGCGAACGGGTGGCAGCGTAGTGGTAGTGGCCACGTAATCGTCGGATTCCAGATACACCACGGCATCCCGGCGACGACCGCCGAAGGTAGCGGCGAGGCTGGCGAAAAACGCACCGATCAGCAGCGCAATGAACATCCAAAGCGCAGTCCAGGCAGCGACTTTGGCGGCGGTGTCAGCGGCTTGCTGCGCAGCCAGCTTGGCGTCGGCCGCGGCTTTTTGGGTGCGGGCGTAGACTTCATCGACACGGCGCTCCGCATCCGCCTGGGTCAGGTTGGTACGTTGAGCAACCATTTGCGCCAAGTAAGTCCGGTCCTCGGCAGCCAGTTGACCGTCGTTGCTCAGGGAGCGGATGAAGATGCGAGTCACGGTGCTACGGGCGGCGTCATCGCTGACGGCAGCCGGACGGTCATCGCGGAACAGAGTGTCGACGAAGTAGCCATATTGGTCGCTGTTGGCATTGCCCGCAGCGGTGCCAGCGGCTTGAGTCGCGGCACTCGCAGCCCCACCGACAACACTCGCCCCGGCTTGAACACCCCCGCTGACAATGCTGCTGACCGAGCCGACGACGAGCGTCGAGGTGACCAGCGTTGCCACGCACCAGGCCAGAAAACCATGGGCCGTGTCACGGAAATAGACTTCATCACCGTGCATGTTTGCCCACTTCACCCGCAGGCGACCGGCGATGTAGCCCCCGAGTCCGGACGCCAAGATTTGCGTAACGGCCAGCCAGACAATCGTTGAAATACCCAGGCCCTTGGCACTCACGCCCTCGTTGGCCCACGGTGAAACAGCCGAGAATCCCAGACCAAAACCCAGCAGCACCAGAATCAGCGACAAGGCCGCCGCCGCAGCGGCTCCGGCGAAGATCGCTCCCCAGGACACACCCGAGAGCGTGGTTGATTCTTCTGCGGCAGGATAGAAACCATCAGAGGATCTATTCATTGTTGTATCGCTCCAGGCAGGAAAGATGGTGTCACAACCTTCAAAGGAGTAAGTGCAGTCACCGTGCCAGTCGCCAACTTTAAATAAATCGTTTCATTTCAAATGATTATAAATTTTGAACTTCCAATTTCCATGCAATTTGCAAGGAACCGGCAATTGCAGCGGGTTTTATGCATTGCGTACGAACTACTTGCGCTTGTAGCTCTTGTTGCCGCTTGGGGTCAGGCAATACACGCCACCCCTAGGGCCGGTGCAGAACGAACCGGTGCCGCAGGTGCAGCCATCGTCACTCTGCAGCAACGTTTGCGGACGGGCCTGGCTTTGGCCGACATAGGTCCCAGAGCAACTTTTCTTCGAAGCGCTGATCGAGCCGTCATTACACAGGAACAGATCGCCGTCGCAGCGATCAATCCCGCCCTTTTTTCCAGAACACGGTGTATTGCCGGCCCAGGCGGATGCGCTGGCGATGCACAGCAACAACAGAACAATCGGCATCCCGCCGCGGCGAATCAAAGAGCGCACAGAGCTACTTCCTGTTTGAATTGTGGCCGGATGATATCAATGCTCCTGACAGGCTCATCAAGCAACATGAAAGTTAATTTATTTAGCCGCCAGAAATTCTTGGCAAAATGCCCCCACACTCCGCCATGAACTGACTATCAGGCCAGCCCTATGACCCGCATCTTGACCATCGAAGACGACGCCGTGACCGCCCGGGAAATCGTCGCCGAACTCAGTAGCCACGGCCTCGACGTCGATTGGGTCAACAATGGCCGCGAAGGCCTGGAGCGTGCGGTCAGCGGTGGTTACGACCTGATCACCCTCGATCGCATGCTGCCGGAGCTCGATGGCCTGGCCATTGTCACCACCCTGCGGACCATGGGCGTGGCCACGCCGATTCTGATGATCAGCGCCCTCTCCGACGTCGATGAGCGGGTGCGGGGATTGCGGGCTGGTGGTGATGATTACCTGACCAAGCCGTTTGCCACCGATGAAATGGCCGCCCGGGTCGAGGTGCTGTTGCGTCGCCAGAACACCGTGACCGCCCAGGCGACCACGCTGCGGGTCGCCGATCTTGAACTGAACCTGATCAGCCACGAAGCCAGCCGCGACGATCAGTTGCTGACGCTGTTGCCGACCGAGTACAAGTTGCTGGAATTCCTGATGCGCAACACCGGGCAGATTCTGTCGCGGATGATGATTTTCGAAGAGGTCTGGGGTTATCACTTCGACCCCGGCACCAACCTGATCGATGTGCACATCGGCCGGCTGCGCAAAAAGATCGACCCGCCTGGCAAAGTCCCACTGATTCGGACCGTGCGAGGCTCGGGTTATGTCATTGCTGAACCCCTCTAACGGCTGGCGTTCTTCCAGCAGCCGCTTGCTCGCACTCTACAGTTCACTGTTCGTGATCTGGAGCGGGATCCTGATGGGGGTCATGTACTACGAGGTGTCCGCTTACCTGGACAACTTGGCCAAGCACTCGCTGATGCAGCGTCAGCATCTGTTTTCGCACTTTCAGGGCGAACAATTGGCCGATGCCCTCGCCGTCAGCATGACCTTCGACATTCGCGGCATCGACGCCTATGGCCTGTTCGATTCGCAGCACCGCTACCTTAGCGGTGCCCTGCGCCACATGCCCGAAGGCCTGCCACTGGATGGCAAGATTCACATGCTCGGTGACTGCGTCGAGTCTGACGACCCCAGCCTGCCCGCCGACAGCTGCGATGCGGTCGCGACCCAGACAAAGGACGGTCGCTGGCTGGTGCTGGTGCGCGATAACGGTTCGTTGTTTGCCGTGACCCGCATCATTCTGCACGCGTTGTTCTGGGGCGTGACGCTGACCATCCTGCCCGGCATCGCCGGTTGGCATCTGTTGCGGCGACGCCCGTTGAGGCGGATTCGTGCGATTCAGGCCAGCGCCGAGGCTATCGTCGCCGGTGACCTGACCCGGCGTTTGCCGCTGTCCAACCGCCGCGATGAGCTGGACATGCTCGCCGCCATCGTCAACGCCATGCTAGAACGCATCGAACGCCTGATGAACGAGGTCAAGGGTGTGTGCGACAACATCGCCCATGACCTGCGCACACCGCTGACCCGCTTGCGGGCGCAGTTGTACCGGATCCAGCAGCAGGCGGACGACGGTTCGACGTTGGCCGTGCAGCTGGATTCAGTGCTCGGTGAAGCGGATACCTTGATGGCGCGGTTTCGTGGGTTACTGCGGATTTCCGAGCTGGAGGATCGCCAGCGGCGGTCCGGTTTTGTGCAGCTGGATCCGGTGCCGTTGCTGCAGGAGCTGCATGACTTTTACCTGCCGCTGGCTGAGGAAGGTGAATTGGTGTTCAAGCTGCAATTACCGGCCTCGTTGCCGATGTTGAACGGTGATCGGGCGCTGTTGTTTGAAGCCCTGGCGAACCTGTTGAGCAACTCGATCAAATTTACACCGCCGGGTGGCGAGGTGATTTTGCGGGGGGTCAATGACGGTGGGCGCACGCGAATCGAAGTACTCGATTCAGGGCCCGGCATTCCAGAAAGCGAACGCGAAGCGGTGTTCCAACGCTTTTACCGTGCCGAGGGTGGGAATCAGAAAAGCGGGTTTGGGTTGGGGCTTTCGATCGTTGCGGCGATTGTCAGCCTGCATGGGTTTGCGCTTGACGTGGGCACCAGTGAACTGGGCGGTGCGCGGTTGGTGCTCGATTGCGGCCAGGATTTGATTCCACAGACCTGACCGCCGTCAGTGCGCAGATCATCATTCCCGCCGCCACCGCCCTCGCGCACCCGGAGCAACGCGGGAGCGTGCTGGGCATGATGGTCAGTGGTTTGTCGGCGGGCGGTCTGTTGGCGCGGGTCCTGAGCGGGGCCGTCAGCACCTGGATCGGCTGGCGCGGCATGTTTTTCGCCGCCGCCGCGATGAATGTGCTGCTGTTTATCGCGATCCTGATCCGCATGCCCGTGAGCGCACCGTCCAGCACACTGCCCTATTTGGACCTGATGAAATCGATGTGGAAACTGGTGCGCGATCATCCGACTTTGCGTCGATCTTCAGTGAGCGGAGGCTTGATTTTCGGTGCGTTGAACGTGTTCTGGGGATCCATGGCTTCGCTGCTGGCGCTTGAGCCTTATCACTATTCCAGTGGACAGGCCGGGTTGTTCGGGCTTTCGGCCATCGTTGGAATTGTCGCCGCCTCATGGCTTGGACGACTCACGCAACACTACGGCATCAAGCTGAGTTATCTGGGAACCGGCGCGGTGCTGCTGGCTTTCATCGTCTTGTATGTGGGCGGTGCCGCAGGTTTTTGGTGGTTGATCCTGGCCTGTGCCACCGCGCTGGACATCGGCAACCGGGCCAACCAACTGGCCAACCAGGCACGCATTCTGGCCTTGGCTCCAGAGGCGGTCAGCCGCCTGAACACGGTGTTCATGGTCACCGGACCTGATCTACTGCTCGATTTCCGCCTATGGTCAGCAAGGTCCGTATGCCGACCGCGCTGGCGTCGACGGCATTCTGCAAGCCGATTCCGGCCTGATGAGCCTGATCGGCACGCCAAACTCGGCGCCGTCCAAGGTGCAAGCGCCGGTGGTCGATGTAGTCACCGGCTACATGGCGTGCATGGCCGTGCTGGCCAAGCTGCATGCCCGGGAAAAGGACGGATTGGGCGGTCACCTCGACGTCAGCCTGATGAACTCGGCACTGGCGCTGCAACAGGCCTCCCTGGCCAGCTTCCTGTGCGACGGCAAACTGCCGACCCGCATCGGCAGCGCCGCGCCCTACTCCGCGCCGAACGAAGCCTTCGAGGCGGCGGATGGCTGGCTGATGGTCGCCGCGTACAACGGCAATCGCTGGCCCACTCTGTGCGGTGTGCTCGGGCATCCGGAGTGGATCGACGACCCGCGTTTCGCCAGCTCGGCGCAACGGGTGGTTCACCGTGAAGCCATGTGCGCAGCACTGACCGACGTGTTCCTCACCCGGCCCGTTGCCCATTGGCTTGAGGTGCTGCGCGAGGCCGACATCCTTTGTTCGAAGATCAGCGATTACAACGATGTACTGGCCCATCCGCAGATCGCCAGCAACGGCATGCTGGTGGAATTGCACCACCCGCAGCACGGCGTGGTGCGGGTGCCGGGGTTTCCGGTCAACAGCCTGGAGGCGGCACAAACGCCGTATGCGCCGGCCCCGGAGAATGGCCAACACTCGCGATCAGTGTTGCGTGATTTCGACTTTTCCGAGGATGAGATTGCCGATTTGCTGGCGTCGAATGCCATGCACTGTCCGGAAGCAGCCCTGGCCTGACCGAATTCCTGTGGCAGTTGAGAGCATTCCCACGCTGGAGCATGGGAACGAACAAAAAGTGAAGAGTACACAAAACCCTGTGGCGAGGGGGTTCACCCCCGTTGGGTCGCGTAGCGGCCCCAAAACCTGCAACCGCGCACTTTCAGGATGATCGCGTCGGATGGCTTGGCGCCTGCTGCGCCCGGGCGCGGATCGGTCGGCAGGAGCAAGCTCCCTCGCCACAGAATGTTGTGTATGAACACATCCAGCTACCTATCGCGCACGCCTGTTTAACCGTGAAGCAGCGCATGTTTAAACACCCTCAAAGATACTTCCTGAAAGCTACAAAACCTTGCGCCGTTGCCTACGGCTGCGCCAGAATCCGCCGGCTTGTGCGCCTAAGGGTCGCTCGGTAACTTGATCCCCGTCACTGCCCATCAGTGATCGGGTTTAGTCGCCCGTGGTTGTTAGTATGCATAGCGCGTCATTCAGTCAGGCATTTCAGTCCTGTGCTTAATGGTGGTTGTGCGCAGGGCGCCCTCGGGCGCGCCGGTTTTGCTAACTCCCCCGGTCGACTAACCTGCGCACAGCCGCCACCATTCGTTTAGTCGCGATGTGGTTGCGGCTCCATTTCAGGAGTTTGCACCTATGTTCAAAGTAACGCCCAACCCACCGGACACCGATCCGGCCTCGCCATACGAACCCGATTCAAAAAAACTCAACGAGGCCGCCGAGCGAGCGCTCGACTTCCACTTCCCATCGAACGCCGACATCAAAGCCACCCAACGAACACGCAGCACCCTGTTTTCCGTAGACCCCGAGGCCACGGCCGAAACCCTGGCGGTTTATCTGGTCGAAATCCTGGCCTCGGTCGATGTGATGGTCCACCAGTTGGTGGATCATCTGGACGGAGAATCCCGCTACGCGCTGCTGGGTATTTCCAACAGCATCATGATGGCGGAGATCACGGCCAATCGGGTGTTGGATAAAATCGATCTGCCGAAGTAGGTTTCTCTTGCTGTGGTGAACGGGTAATTGACGTTCGGATGTGCAGCGGTCCCTTTTTTGGGGCCGCTGCGCGGCGCAGCGGACAGATAAATAGACGCGTCCCCATTTCTGCCCGGCACAGCAGGCGGTGTTGTGACCCTGACTGACAAGAAGGGCCATGGTTGCTCAAGCATGACCTCGCGCAGGGGCATCGGTACTACCCGCCACAAATGCGATCTTCATCCAGCAAGGTTCGGTGTGGACGTCGGCGGGTGTCAGCGCCGGCATCGACTTGGCGCTGGCGATGGTGGAAGCCGACTGCGGCCGTGAAGTGGCGCTGGAGGTCGCCCGGGAACTGGTGGTGTTTCTCAAGCGCCCCGGCGGCCAGGCCCAGTACAGCCAATTGCTGCAATCGCGACCGAGGACGGTGCCGCCTTCGACGATTTGCACCTATGGATCGCGCAAAGCCTGAGCAGCGAAAAGCTCACCGTTGAAGCGCTGACCGAAAAGATGCAGATGAGCCCGCGAAATTTTGCCGGGGTCTACAAACTCAAGACCGGCCGCACCCCGGCCAAATCGGTGGAAGTGCTGCGACTGGAAGCCGCCCGACGCCTGCTGGAAGAGTCCGAGCGCAACATTGATCAAATTGCCCGGCAATGCGGGTTTGGTGATGAAGAACGCATGCGTTTTACCTTTCAGCGCAACCTTGGAATCTCGACGAGGGATTATCGCAATCGATTCTCCCGTTAATCACCGAGGCGTGTCACTAACTGTCATTTAGCTGAACACGTTCTAACTTCAATATTCGAATCCAATGTTTTTTCCATTCAACTCGGCATTTAGCGGACATTGAAGGTTGACTTCACCCACCTCCCTGAGTAAATTGCCCGGGCCTTCGACGAAGGCCTTTTTTCAACTCACAAAAGAATCCAATGGACACAGTATCTAGTCGCTGTCGGGACACTGCGAATTCGCGGAACCTGGCACATAACCCAGTAAATGACGGGACTCGACTTTTCGGTCGGGTGAGCTGCGCTAGAGCTTGATGCTCCACCGTAACTTGCCTCACCGGCGTCCGTCCGGTCCAGAGGCATGTTATGAACTTCAAAACCACCGTAATGCCGGGCGTACGCGCCTTTGCATCGACCATGCGGGTCAAGCTGTGCCGTGAGCGTCTATTGACGACTCGGGTCAGCGCCCCGTTTTCCACCCCTTCTTCCCCTGCCAAGGCACACCCTCGTGCCAACTGGCGCGTCTGCCCGATGACGGGTCGGCTTCAGCAACGCTGGAGCTTCGACGACAGCCAGGAACCACCGAGTCGGCGCATCGCGCGAATGTTCGGTCTGATCCTCCGGGCCCGCACCTTCAGTTGATCTGAAGGCACTCCAAAGTCCTTCCCTGAACGTTTTCCTTAATAGGGAATTCGGCAACTTCTTATTGCCTTTTAGAACATAAAATTGTTGGAGTTAGTTATGGACGAAGCCAGTAGACGGTTCGCTGCGTATCAACTTTTCATTGATACGCAGCGAACGTTAAAACACAAGAAAACAACACTTTCGATATTGATCGCCTGTTTGCGACTCGACATACATTCGCTCGCCTATGAATAGATGAGTCGGCTGTGTGTCGTGCCGCAAGACGGCGGCAGGAGCACACACAATGACGACTGTAAAAACTCCGGATATCCGCGCCAAAGGCGCCAGCAGCGACAACGCCAAACTGTCGATGCGTGCCGCCCGGGAAGCACAAAACGGCCTGGCCGTGACCCTCGCCAATCTCAACGCCACCCCTGAGGGTTTGACTGAACTTGAGGCCGAAGGCCGACTGGCGCACGCAGGCTTCAACGAAGTCGCCCACGACAAGCCGCCTCACGCCATCGTCCAACTGCTCAAAGCCCTGAACAATCCCTTCATCTATGTCCTGCTGACCCTGGCCGGCATCAGTTTCTTCACCGACTACTGGCTGCCAATCAGCCAGGGCGAAGGCGACGATGCGGACCTGACCAAGGTCATCATTATCATGACCATGGTCACCCTGAGCAGCCTGCTGCGGTTCTGGCAGGAATACCGCTCGGCCAAATCCGCTGAAGCCCTCAAAGCCATGGTGCGCACCACGGCGACCGTGCTGCGACGCGGACAAAATGGCAACGGCCCGGTGCTGCGCGAAGTGCCGATGCGCGAACTGGTGGCCGGCGACATCGTCCAGCTCAGCGCGGGCGACATGATCCCGGCGGACATCCGCCTGATCGAATCCCGCGACCTGTTCATCAGCCAGGCGGTGCTGACCGGTGAAGCCTTGCCCGTCGAGAAGTACGACACCCTGGGCGACGTCGCGCAGAAGTCGGCAACCCACGGCGCAGCCGATCAATCCAACCTGCTGGACCTGCCGAACATCTGCTTCATGGGCACCAACGTGGTCAGCGGCACCGCCAAAGCGGTGGTGGTCGCGACCGGCCCGCGCACCTACTTCGGCTCGCTCGCCAAAGCCATTGTCGGCTCGCGGGTGCAAACGGCGTTCGACCGCGGGGTGAACAGCGTCAGCTGGTTGTTGATCCGCTTCATGCTGGTCATGGTGCCGATCGTGTTCCTGCTCAACGGATTCTCGAAAGGCGACTGGAGCGACGCATTCCTGTTTGCCCTGGCGGTTGCGGTCGGACTGACCCCGGAAATGCTGCCGATGATTGTCAGCGCCAACCTGGCCAAAGGCGCGATGGCCATGGCCAAGCGCAAAGTAGTGGTCAAGCGCCTCAACGCGATCCAGAACTTCGGTTCGATGGACGTGCTGTGCACCGACAAGACCGGCACGCTGACGCAGGACAAGATCATTCTTGAGCACCACGTTGACAGCAACGGCCGGCGCGACGACACGATCCTCGAACTGGCGTGGCTCAACAGCCATCACCAGAGCGGTCTGAAAAACCTGATGGACCAGGCCGTGGTGCAGTTCGCCAATAGCAACCCGCTGCTTTTCCAAAAAGTCAGCCGGGTTCCATTTGCCTACAGCAAGGTCGATGAGTTGCCGTTCGATTTCGTCCGTCGGCGCCTGTCGATCATCGTCAAGGACAGCCGCGACGATCACCTGATGGTGTGCAAAGGCGCGGTCGAGGAAATGCTGACCATCGCCAGCCACATTCATGAAAACGGCACGGTCGTGGCTCTTGATGAACAGCGCCGCAAAGATCTGCTGGCCCTGGCCAACGAGTACAACGAGGACGGTTTCCGGGTGCTGCTGGTCGCCACCCGCGACATTCCGAAAGCGCAGAGCAAAAACCAGTACAACACCGCGGATGAACGCGAGCTGGTGATTCGCGGCTTCCTGACCTTTCTCGATCCACCGAAGGAAACGGCGGGACCAGCGATTGCCGCGCTGCGCGACATGGGCGTGACGGTCAAGGTGCTGACCGGTGACAACGCCGTGGTGACCTGCAAGATCTGCCGCGAAGTCGGGCTGGAGCCCGGCACGCCGCTGCTCGGGCCAGACATCGAGAACATGGACGACACCACGCTCAAGCTACGGGTTGAAGAACGCACGGTGTTCGCCAAGCTGACGCCGCTGCAAAAGTCCCGGGTGCTCAAGGCGCTGCAGGCCAACGGTCACACCGTGGGTTTCCTTGGCGATGGCATCAACGACGCCCCTGCCCTGCGCGATGCCGATGTCGGCATTTCGGTGGACAGCGGCACCGACATCGCCAAGGAATCGGCCGACATCATTCTGCTGGAAAAGAGCCTGATGGTGCTGGAAGAAGGCGTGCTCAAGGGCCGCGAAACCTTTGGCAATATCATGAAGTACCTGAACATGACTGCCAGTTCCAACTTCGGCAACGTGTTCTCGGTGCTGGTGGCCAGTGCGTTCATTCCATTCCTGCCGATGCTGTCGATTCACCTGTTGCTGCAAAACCTCATGTACGACATCTCTCAGCTGTCGCTGCCGTGGGACAAGATGGACAAGGAGTTCCTGCGCAAACCACGCAAGTGGGACGCCAAGAACATTGGCCGTTTCATGCTGTGGATCGGGCCGACCTCGTCCGTCTTCGACATCACCACCTTCGCCCTGATGTGGTACGTGTTTGCCGCCAACAGTGTGGAAATGCAGAGCCTGTTCCAGTCCGGCTGGTTTATCGAAGGGCTGCTGTCGCAGACGTTGGTGGTGCACATGTTGCGCACCCAGAAGATTCCGTTCTTCCAGAGCACGGCGGCGTTGCCGGTGATCCTGATGACTGGATTGGTGATGGCCTTGGGGATCTACATTCCGTTCTCGCCACTGGGCACTTTGGTCGGCCTGCAACCGCTGCCGTGGGCGTACTTCCCTTGGCTGGTGGGCACCCTGCTCAGCTACTGCGTGTTCGCGCAAGTCATGAAGACGATCTACATCCGCCGCTTCAAGCAGTGGTTCTGATGGCCTGAGCCCCCAAGTGAGGGGGCAACCCAAATCACCTGAACACCACAATTCCATTGTAGGAGTGAGCCTGCTCGCGAAAGCGGTGGATCAATCAACATTGATGTTGGCTGACAGTCCGCTTTCGCGAGCAAGCCCGCTCCCACAGGGAAATGTGTTTAACCCTACAGAAGAAGGGAGAGTCCTCATGTCGGGAACTACTCTACTGATCAACCTCGCAGGCTCCATAGCACTCTTGCTGTGGGGCACTCACATGATTTCTTCGGCGTTGTTGCGCGGCTTCGGCACGCCGCTTCGCCAGTGGCTGGGCCACAACTTGAACAACCGCTGGATGGCCTTGTTGTCGGGTATCGGCATCACCGGCATCCTGCAAAGCAGCACTGCCGTCAGCCTGATGGCGACGTCGTTTACAGCCGCCGGCACCTTGGGTCTGGCGCCCGCGCTGGCGGTGATGCTCGGCGCCAATATCGGTTCGACCCTGGTGGTGCAACTGCTCAGCGTCGACGTTTCAATCCTCACCCCTATCGTCTTGCTAGCGGGTTTGATGGTATTCCGTCTGCGCGATGACTCGCGCTACGAAAGCGTTGGCTGTGCGCTGATCGGTCTGGGGCTGATGCTCCTGGCCCTGCGCATGCTCGGTTCAACGCTGGCGGAAGTCGAAGGCGCGCCAGTCTTCCAATTGATCATGCAGAGCCTGGACGGCGATCTGTTGATTGCGTTGCTGGTGGCGCTGATTCTCACGTGGCTGTGCCATTCCAGCGTGGCCGTGGTGTTGCTGATCGTCTCGCTGGCCGCCACCGGCCTGCTGTCGGCAACCACGCTCGTCGCGCTGGTACTGGGCGTGAACATTGGCGGTGCGCTGCCTTCGGTCATCAATGCCGGTTCGAGCGTCGGCCGACGTCTGCCGCTGGGCAATCTGCTGGTGCGTGCGGTCGGTGCCCTGGTGGTGTTGCCATTCGCCGGACTGCTTGCCGAGCTGAAGCTTGCGCCCTCGTTGCTGGTGGTGTCCCTGCACAGCGGCTTCAATCTGCTGCTGGCGCTGGTGTTCATCGGCCTGACCGATGTGCTCGCCAAATGGCTCACCCATCTACTGCCGGCGCCTGAGCGGGATGTTGATCCGGGCATGCCGCACTACCTCGACGAAGCGGGTCTGGAAGTGGCCAACATCGGCCTGTCCAACGCTGCCCGCGAAGCGTTGCGCATGGCCGACATGCTCTCGACGATGCTCGACCGACTGGTGCAGTTGTTCCACACCTCGGCGCCCGCCTGTGCCGATGAAGTGCGGCGCATCGATCAATCACTGGACCTGCTGGGCGCGGCCATTCGGGCTTATCTGGCGGACATCGGCAAGGAAGGCATCAGTGACAGCGATGCCGATCGTTCCCAGGAAATCCTGATGTTCGTGATCAACCTGGAACATGCCGCGGACATTCTTTCCAGCAGCCTGTCGCAGTTGGCCATGCGCCGGTTGCGCCGTGGCGAACAATTCTCGGCGTTCGAGCTGGGAAACATCGCCCCGCTGCACGACGCGCTGCTGGAAAGCCTGAGCCTGGCGATCACCGTGTTCCTGCGCGAGGACATTCCCACCGCGCACCATTTGATCCATCGCAAGGAGACCGTCAGAAGGCTCGAAGCGCATGCCAGCCGCGCGCACTTTCGCAAGTTGCAGGAAGACAAAAATACCTGGGCGGAGTCCGGCGACATCTTCCAGCGGGTCCTGCGCGATTACCGCCGCGTGCATCACCACATCGCAGCCCTGGGCTATCCGCTGCTGGAGCGTGCCGGTGAGCAAGCGGTCGAAAGCACCGATCTGGCCAAGGAAAACCCGTCATGCGCCTCTTGATCTGCGCGGGTCGCCATTACGCCGACAGCCGACCGGACATGGTGATCGCCCTGCCCGGCGGCGAAGACACCGAAGAACTGGTCGCCCAGGCCCGGGCGGCCGGATTGCAAACCTTATCGGTAGAGGGTCGGGGCTGAGCCCCACGTCACAACGCGGTCCTGTAGCAGTTGCCGAGCAGCGCGAGGCTGCGTTCGGCTGCGAAGCAGTCGTGAGTCCATTCGACGCTGTCTGGCTGATGAACCGCAATCTCTGGTTTTACGACTGCTGCGCAGCCGAACGCAGCCTCGCAGGCTCGGCAGCTGCTACATGACCGCATCAAGGCTGACTCGCTGCTCGCCATCAAAAGACTTCGAGGTAAATTACATGCAAAAACCAACTCGCCTGTTTACGTCCTTCGTGCGCAGTCTGCCGCCCTCCCAACGCCGGACTCTGCGGCGAAATCTGTTGTTCGTCAGCCTCACCCTGGGCCTGATCGCGCTGCTCAGCATCATCTCCAGCGCCAACGCTGCCGGCGGTGCGTATGCGGTGGATGACACCGGAATCAACGCACCCGGTGAATGCAACATCGACGCCTGGTACCAAAACGGCCGGCACCATTCATCCAGCACCAGCGTGATGTCACAGGACTGCACATTCAAAGGCCTGCCCAACGTGCAACTCGGCGCCGCCGTGCAGCACAGTCGCGATGAAGGGGATTCGGAAACTCAGCTAAGCCCACAATTCAAGTCGCAAATATTCTCACGGGAAGACCTTGGCCTTGAGATGGCGCTGGCAGGTTCGGCGCACTTTGCCTTCAATCGGACCCACCCCTTCGATGGCGCCGACCTGAACCTGCCATTCACCTACCAACCGCTCGAAACCCTGCGCCTGAACCTCAATGCCGGCTGGACCCACGCCTATGACGATGGCGAGCAAAACCATCGCTGGACCTGGGGAACCGGCGTCGAATACGACCTGGCCCGCTCCCTGACGCTGATCGCTGAACGCTACGGCCAACAAGGCGGCGAACAGGCGTGGCAAGCCGGGCCGAGGCTGCATATCGGTGAGCGCATCGATGTCGATCTGGTGGTGGGGCGCCACCTGACGGGGGAACGTGATCAGTGGCTGACCACTGGGGCAACGCTGCAATTTTGAACGGTATCGGGGCGCGGGTGAGCGCCAACAGGGAACTTCTGACGTTCGCCGGGCATCCTAAATAATGAGGTACTTCCTTTTTTGCTTCACGCTTCAGAGGACATTGCTATGCGCCGTCTGATTATCATTTCCTCATTCATGTTGTGTTTACCCTTCGGCTCCGCGATGGCCAAAGTGGATGCAGGTGATGTCGCCACCTCTGCCGGGGTTTCCGCATCGCTGTACTCGACGTTCAAGGACAACAAACTGTCGATTCCGGCCCGTGATGACGCCTCCAGCTTCGTGGCCAGTGGCGGTACGATTCGCGGTGTGTACCTGGAGTCGGTATTGAATCAGATTCGCCAGGCAAATCCCGGACTCAAAGCAAGCGACGAAGAGCTGGCCAGAGCGATCCTGATTCACGAAAGCGTAGCTGCCGGCCAATGAGGGTTGAGGTGGGGTTCGCGACATTAGGATAGTTTGCGGCCCTGCCTTGCTTCACCCTGCGGATAAGCGCGCCCACCCGGCCACCAACTGCGCGCTGATGCTGACCCCGCCACACACCACAATCACCACGTCATGTGCCTCGGCAATCGCTGGATGGTCCAGGTACGCCACCGCCAGTGAAACACCGCACGCCGGTTCGACCAACTGGCGCAAGTCGTTGGCGTAACGCACCACGCCCATGATCGCCTCGTCATCACTGAGCACCACACATTCGTGAGGAAATTCGAGGATGTGCTGCACCGGCCACGCGGCCACTTGTGCAGCCCCCAGCGATGTCGCGACGGTGTCGATGCGCGCCAACCTTACGGGATGCCCGGCCTCGATGGCGGCCGCGAAGGACGCCGCGCCACGGGTTTCGCACGTGATGATCCGACAGTCCATGCGATGGTGCCGCATCAATCCGGTCAGGATGCCCGCCAACAAACCACCACCGCCCACCGACGTCACCAGCGCATCGACTTGAGGGCAATCCTCGAGGACTTCATCAATCAGGGTGCTGTGCCCTTCCCACAACACGGGATGATCGAAGGCCGGCACGTATTCGGTATCCGCACCCTGTGAAAGCTCTTTCGCCCGTAGATTGGCCTCGTCCCATACCTTGCCGTGAACGATCACCTCGGCACCGGTTTTCCTGATCCTGGCGCGGGTGGACTCCGGGGTGGTGTGCGGCACCACAATGCAGGCTTTCAACCCGAGGGCTGCGGCGGCCACGGCGGTGGCAAAACCGGCGTTACCGCCGGAAGGACAGACGACTTTGCGCTTGCCCTGTGCCTTTGCCTGACTGCACAAAAGGCCCATGCCGCGCAATTTGAACGAGCCGCTGGGTTGCAGGTTTTCCAGTTTGAGCCAGATGCGCCGGGTAGGCGTTGACAGGCCTGGGTGCAGAATCAAAGGCGTTCTGATGTGAAGCATCGCGAGCTCCCTTTGGCAGCACCGGCGTGTCGAGGTTTCGACGCGCCGGTGATGAACGATCCTTATCCAAGCTTAGTTCACCCTGCCCCACGGTTTGCGTCTTACTGATAGCGCGGTGCCGCCGATGAGTGGCCGAACGACCCTGACAGCACCTGGCGTTGGGCTTCGTAGGTATCCCATTTGTCGCCCTCGTGCAGGCCCGGGATGGTCACCACTTCCCCTTTCACCAGCCCTGCCAACGCGGCATCGACCATCTCCTCAGCGGACATCACGATCTCTTGCGGCAGATTTTCCACCGGGTTGCCGGCCTCGCTCCAGAAGTCGGTGGCGGTGGCGCCGGGCAACACTGCCTGGACGCGAATGCCTTTATCGGCCAACTCGTGGTGCATCGATTGGCTCAGGCCCAGAACGAATGCCTTGGTCCCGCCGTAAACGCCGTTGAGGATTTGCGGAGCGATTGCGACGATGGAGGAAATGTTGATCACGGTGCCGGCGCCCCGTGCGACGAAGCCGGGCACCACGGCATAGGACAGTCGCATCAGCGCGGTGACGTTGAGGGTGATCATGTCTTCCATGTTGTCCACCGGGCTGCCGAGCAACGGCATCACACCGCCGACGCCGGCGTTGTTGACCAGCAAGGTGATGCTGGCGTCATTGCGCAGAATGCTTTCAACCCGCAGCAGGCCGGCCTTGTCTTTGAGGTCCGCGGCGACCACTTCCACGGCGCGGCCGGTTTCGTTGCTCAGGTGGTTGGCCAGCGCGTTAAGTTTGCCCTGGCTGCGGGCGACCAGAATCAGGTCGTAACCCTGCCGGGCGAGACGGTCGGCATACACCGCGCCAATGCCCGAAGAGGCGCCAGTGATCAGTGCGGTGCCTTTGGATGAGAGAGCCATGTTCAATTTCCTTCACAGTGAGGCGATAAGGTCGCCGGGTGTGAACAGTTATAAATTGACTCACGCTCGTCTCAAATGACGTTTAAAGTACGTTTTCAGGACACGGCTTTTTGAGGACTTGATCATGACTACCGTGGCGTTCGTGGTTTTCGAGGGTTTCCAGTCCATGGCGCTGGCGGCCATGCCGGTGTTCGAGTACGCCAACTTCAGCGCCGGTGAAGCGCTTTATGAGGTCAGCGTGATCTCTGAGGATGGTCGCTCCCTGCGGGCTTCCGGTGGTTTGAGTGTCGGCACTCAGGCGTTCGGTGAGCGGGTGTTCGACACGGTAATCGTGGTCGGCGGCGATTCGATCCTCGAGCAGGCGCCAGAAGGTGTGCTTGCTTACCTGCGCGACAGCGTGAAGACCGCACGGCGCACGGCGTCGATTTGTTCTGGGGCGTTCGTGCTGGCCCAGGCCGGTCTGCTCGACGGGCGGCGGGCCACCACGCATTGGGCGTATGCGCGGGACCTGCAAGCACGGTTTCCATCGATCAAAGTGGAAGAAGACCGTATTTACGTGATCGACGGTTCCATCTGGACCTCCGCCGGCATGACCGCGGGCATCGACCTGGCGCTGGCCATGGTCGAAAAAGACCATGGCGCCGAACTGGCCCGTTCCGTCGCGCAGAAACTGGTGATGTACCAGCGCCGCGCAGGTGGCCAGTCGCAGCATTCGGCATTGCTGGAACTGGAGCCCAAATCCGACCGCATTCAGACCGTCCTCGGCTACGCCCGGGAACACCTGACATCCGCGTTGTCAGTGGAACAACTGGCGGAAGTGGCGCGCCTCAGCCCACGGCAATTCAGCCGGACCTTTCGCGCCGAGACCGGGCAGTCCCCGGCCAAGGCCATCGAAAACCTGCGCCTGGAAGCGGCGCGGCAGATGCTCGAACGCGGGCGCCTGACCCTCGATCAGATCGCTGCCGAGGCTGGCTTCACCGACCGCCGTCGCATGCGCGAAGCCTTCCTTAGGGCGTTCGGCCAGCCACCGCAGGTGATTCGGCGCAATGCCAGGACGCAGATGACGGAGTGAGCGTTAGCGCGCGGGAAGCGCTGCCTTCAGATCGATTGCTTTATACAGTGGCATCAGCCTCAGGGCCACGCCATCGGCCAGGGCCATAGGCATCAAACGTTGCATCGCGATATCGAACTTGTCCATCCACTTGGGCATGGGGTGTAACCCCTTGTCGAGGGGCTCGAAAAAATCATCCCAGTGGATCGGAATCACTAGCCGCGCGCCGGTGACTTGCACCACTTCGTGCCAGTAATCCCTGGCGAATTGCAGGTCTTGTTTGCCGAGGAAACCGATGCCCAGAAATACAACGTCTGCCTTCACGTTCTTGAACATGCCTTGTGTGAAATTGGCGCTGGGGTGGATGAGAATCCGTAATCCATTGGACTGTTCGATCAAGTAAGAGTAGTTGCCGCCTTCCTTGTACTCACTGGCTCTGGCGGGTTGTTTTAGCGGCACGTCGATGGTCCCTGGATATCTTGCGCCAAGAGAGTGTGGCGACGGGAAGACTTGCACCTTGAACTTGCCGAACTCGAAGGATTGTTTGTTTTCGACAGTCTCGATTCGCTCGGGTGGAAGTCCTTCACCTGATCCGATATTGGCGACCGAGGCGGACCCTACCAACACCGCCCCCGTGCGCAAGGCGACCACGGCGGAGTCCAGTGCATGATCGTAATGCGCGTGCGCCACCATCACCGCGGCCAATGTCGGGTTGCCTGCAGCGTGCAATGCCGTATCAATGCGGCTCCTGTCCGGCCCGATCCAGCCCAGCGCCACCCTCAAGAATCCCGGACGGGAAAAGAAGCCATCGGTCATGATCGATGTGTTGCCATCGCTGAGCATCAGGGTCGACACGCCCATGAAGCGCGCTGTCAGAGCGCCGGCGGCTGGCGCTGAAGACCGCAGTTCAAGCGCAGAGTAGGGCTCGATCGAGGGCGTCGAGCAAGCGACGACGCCGCCCCCGATGACGGCCAGGAGCATCACAATCGCCATCAACCGACGACCTCTTCCCAAGGCTTCTCCGCAGGCCAACATCGAATGGTCCATACGCCCCTCCTTTCACCCGACTGAACCGTTCAGTGAGGCTAGCCCAAACCGACGGATCAGCATGACCATCTACACTGAGGACATCGGTTAAAAGCGGGAATGGGTGCTCATGAAAATCTCGGCCAGGCTGGCGTTTTTCGCCATCGTCTCCACCCTCGCCTACCTTGGCCTCGCGGTGTGGGGGCTGGGCGGGTTTGCGGCGTTTTTCGCGCAGGCACCGCTGGTGGTCGTTGCTGTCGCAACGTTGGTAATGGCCGTTGCCTCGCTTTTTACCGAGGTCAACCTGAGTTCCGGGGAACGTGAAGACCGGGCCAACCGTTGGGTGTTGCCGGCGTTCGGCGTCATCGGACTGTTGAGCGGGTATCTGCCAGCCTACACCGACCGCATCGACTACTGGACCTTCGGTGGCGAAGGAGTGCGCTGGCTGGGGGCTTTGCTGTTCATCGTCGGCGGCGCGCTACGGATGTGGCCAGTGTTTGTGCTGGGCAAGCGTTTTAGCGGATTGGTGGCGATTCAGCCGGGCCACAGTCTGGTCACCGACGGGATTTATCGCAGCTTGCGCAACCCCAGTTACCTGGGGATGTTGGTCATTGCTGTGGGCTGGGCGCTAGCGTTTCGTTCTGGGGTTGGGCTGTTGCTGGCGGCGCTGACGGTGATTCCGCTGATGGCCCGGATTCACTCGGAAGAAGCGCTGTTAAGGGCACAGTTCGGGGGTGAGTATGAGGCGTACTGCGCTCGTAGCTGGCGGTTGATTCCCGGTTTGTACTGAGATTACTCATGTGCGACCTGGAGCGAGGCTTGCCCGCGAAGGGGCCATCGCGGTCGATCATGAGACAGTTATTGCTAGTGCCAACGTCTTCGCGGGCAAGTCGGATCGCCGCACCGCTCGCTCCTACAAATCAGGTTTCGATCAGGAGGAGACCGTCAACATCTGCACGACAGACAACCGAGTCGTAACTCGCCAGCGTGGCATGCGCCGTCTGAATCGGATGGTCATGCGTCGAAGTAATTATCACAAGGTCCGCCCCAGCCGCCTCTGCCGCAAGGATCCCTACAGTGGCATCTTCAAAGATCAGGCATTCAGTCACCGCAAAACCTAACAGCTGAGCCGCCAGCCGATAGCCCGCAGGATCAGGTTTGCCGGCACTGACAGCTTCGGCCGTGACCATGACACCCGGCTCGGGAATCCCCGCCGCCGCCATCCTGCGCAACGCCAGCGCCCTCGGCGCGGAGGTAACGATTGCCCATTGATTGGCTGGCAAAGACCTAAGGAAATTCGCCGCGCCAAACACCTCGACAATTCCCTCCACGTCCTCGATTTCCGCCTCGGTAACCCACTGCGCTTGTGCCTCGGCATCCACCCCGGGCAACGCCAGACGGTTGATGGTGTCGATGGCGCGCGCGCCGTGAATGGTCGGCAAAAAAGACTCGACATCTACCCCGTGGCGCAAGGCCCAGGTGGTCCAGATCCGCTCGGCGGCGGCGATGGAGTTGAGGACAGTACCGTCCATGTCGAACAGGAACGCGCGATACGGCGTCTTAAAAACGGAGTCATTGGCAGACAAGGACAGGCTTCCTTCGAGTGTCAGGCAGGTCCGTCAATGTACACGACCTACAGCGACCGTCGCGACTTGAACGCCCCATCGACACAGTCCAGCAGTTGCCCCAACGCCCAGGGTTTCTTGATAAAAGACACGGTATGACGCACCCCGGAAGATTCGGGGGTTTCAAAACCGGACATGATCATGATCGGTTTGTCTGGCCAGCGATCGCCAAACTCATTGGCCAGGTCAGCGCCGTTACGCTTTCCGGGCATGGTGATGTCCGTGAGCAACAGACCCACTTCGTTCGCGTGCGATTCAAGATACTTCGATGCGGCGTCCGCACTGACATGCGGTTCAACCTTGAAACCTTCCTCCTGAAGAATTTCGCAGAGAAACTCCAGAATCAGCGGGTCATCTTCAACCACAAGAATCAACCCGCCAGGGAGCCGCTCACCCGCCATCGATATTGGACACATGACTTTGCCACTCCCTGATTGCCTAATGATTTCGCGGGCTCAAATCCGCCGCTTACAGGTATGAGCAGCGGACTCGACGGAAATTCATTTTTGATACAAGCGTCTTCAATATTGTGAGTACATGCCGACCATCGCGGCCGTCCACCAACCCACAATTGTGTTTAAAATGCCGCCCCCATCCAATTGCTGGCCCCTGCCCGATGAACGCTGATGCCCTCTCCATCCTTCACGACCATTTGCTGACAGCCCTGGCCGATGCACCCGCCGAAACCCGTCGGTTGTTCCATGGCCGGGGCCGTTGCTGGCCGGGGCTGGAGCAATTGACCGTCGACTGGCTGCAAGGCGTGGTGCTGGTGTCGCTGTTCAAGGAACCTGAAGCGGCGCAGCTGGATGCGTTAAAACAGCGGCTGATGGACATCACCCGGTCACCCGAGTGGACGCAATCTGGCGCACACACCCTGGCGCTGCAGCATCGTTATCTGCTGCAAAGCACTACCGAATGGCTGATCGGGGAAGTGATCGAGGACATGACCATCACCGAGGGCGGCCTGCGCTATCGCGTGGACCTGGGCCGCAAGCAGAACACCGGGTTGTTCCTCGACATGCGCTATGGCCGCGACTGGGTGCGGGCGAATGCCGATGGCAAGCGCGTGTTGAATCTGTTCGCCTACACCTGCGGCTTTTCGGTTGCCGCCATCGAGGGTGACGCCGAGCACGTGGTCAATCTGGACATGTCCAGCCCGGCCCTGAACCGTGGTCGCGACAACCATCGGCTCAATGGCCATGACATGAGCAAGGTGAGTTTTCTTGGCCACGACCTGTTCAAGTCCTGGGGCAAGGTGATCGGCAAGGGGCCTTACGACTTGGTGATCATCGATCCGCCGTCCTTTCAGAAAGGCAGTTTTCTGCTGACCAAGGATTATCAGCGCGTGTTGCGTCGGCTGCCGGAGTTGCTCAGCCCCGAGGGGACGGTGCTGGCGTGCATGAACGATCCGGCGTTCGGGGCGGACTTCCTCATCGACGGTGTGATGCGTGAAGCGCCGGGTTTGCGGTTTGAGCAACGGCTGGAGAATCCGCCGGAGTTTCCGGATGCCGATGTTGAATGCGGGTTGAAGGCGTTGGTGTTCAAACTCGGAAATTGATCCCTGCTTTATGTGGGAGCGGGCTTGCTCGCGAAGGCGGAGTGTCAGAGCACAACTTTTTTGCCTGATGCACCGCTTTCGCGAGCAGGCTCGCTCCTACAGGGGGATTGGGGTGAGCCGGTTATCGCGGCTGCAACACCAGCGCAAACAGCTCGCCGTGACCGTTCACGTTGAGCTTGTGATAGAGATTGCGCCGATGCACCTTCACCGTCTCCGGGGAGATGCCCATTTGCTGGGCAATGGCTTTGCTGGAAAAGCCCTGGAGAATCAGTCGCGCCGTTTCGACTTCCCGCACTGACAAGCGCACGTCGAAGCGATCCAAAAGAGTCGCCAAGTCGCCGGCCACAGGTTCCGCGGCCGGACCTTCCGGCGGCATCAATTGCAAGTGTCGGCGCATCGCCGACAGCACCCAATCCCGCACACACAGCAGACTGCCTTGCTCTTCGAGGGTGAACCGCGTCGAGCGCCCCAGCGACAAACCGAGTACGGCGCCGTCGATGTTGACCATGAACTGCAATTCGTCACCGCCCACCACCGAGCGAAAGTAGCTCAGGTAATACTCGCTCTGCTGAAACTGGTCGGGGGCCAGCGAATCGAGGTTGTGCAAGCCATCGGCAATGCCGGCGCAAGCCGCCTGGTAAAACGGATCGAGCAGGTACATGCCGGCGCTGTAGTCCGCCAGTTCTTCATGCTCGGTAGCGCCACCTTTTGAGTCGAAGTCGATCAGCAAGCGTGGCACCCGCCCCGCCCTCATCACCGCGACCAACGCATTGTCCAGCGGCACCAGCAGCCGCAGTGTGTCGACCAGCGCGCGCCAGAAACCGTCCTGACCCAACGCGCCAAATACCCGCGCCAGCCCCTGGTGCACCGGCAACTCTTTCAACAACGCGTCCACGCACTACCCCTTTCGAGTAACCCATGATGGGAATGGGTGAGCACCCCGCCTGCCGATACGCTGCAAGCACCTGTTCATCACCGGCCTGCAGCAGGCCAGGAGTGCCGCATCATGAGTCGTCCCCGTCAACAGATCAATCTTGGACTGAGCGCCTGCTTGTGCGTTTCACTGTCGGCGGTGGCTGCCGAGGGGCCCACGGTTCATGTTTACAACTGGTATGACTACATCGGCCCCACCACCCTGCACGACTTCAAGCGCGACACGGGTATCGAGCCGGTTTACGACACCTTCGACAGCGCCGAAGTGCTGGAAGGCAAACTGCTGACCAGCCGCAGTGGGTACGACGTGGTGGTGGCGAGCAACTTCAGCCTGCCGACGCTGATCAAGGCCGGTGCCTTGGCGCCACTGCCCCGCGCACAGATGCCGGATTTCAAGAACATGGACACCGATCTGCTGGCGAAACTGGCCAACAACGATCCAGGCAACCAGTACGCCGTGCCGTACCTGTGGGGCACCAACGGCATTGGCTACAACATCGACAAGGTGCGTGCCGCGTTGGGCGACAAGGCGCCGGTGGATTCCTGGGACCTGGTGTTCAACGCAGAGAACCTGGCCAAGCTCGGCCAGTGCGGCGTGGCGATGCTTGACTCGCCGGCGGAAATGCTGCCGGTCGCCCTGCACTACCTGGGCTTGCCACCGAACAGCACCAATCCCGAGGACTACAAAAAGGCCGAAGCGCTGCTGCTCAAACTGCGCCCGCACATTGCCTACTTCAACTCCTCCAAGTTCATCAGCGACCTGGCCAACGGCAACATCTGCGTGGCAGTGGGTTGGTCCGGCGCGATGCTCGAAGCCAAGAAAAATGCCGAGCAGGCCAACAACGGCGTGAAGATCGCTTACAGCCTGCCGAAGGAAGGTGCGCCGGTCTGGTTCGATACGCTGGTGTTGCTCAAGGACGCACCGCATCCGAAGCAAGGCCTGGCCTTCATCGACTACCTGATGCGCCCCGAAGTTATCGCCCCGGTCAGTGATCATTTGTCCTACCCCAACGGCAACCGCAGCGCGACACCGCTGGTGGCCGAAGCCACCCGCAACAACCCGGCGGTTTATCCGTCGGCCGAAGCGTTGGCTACTTTGTTCACCCTTCAGCCCTTGCCGCCTGCCACTGAGCGGGTGCGCACGCGGATCTGGAGCAAGGTGAAGAACGGTCAATGAACTGAATGCAAAAACCCTGTGGGAGCGGGCTTGCTCGCGAAGGCTGAGTGTCAGTCGACACTACTTTGCCTGACACACAGCCTTCGCGAGCAAGCCCGCTCCCACAGGTATTGCACCTGCCGGAATAGCGCCCCCTTTTTTCTGCCACGAATTGAAGATGAGAGAAACGATGAAACCACGTGCACGCGATTTGAATATCCAGTTCGGCCAATTGCTACCCGGCCCCCTCAACGCCATCACCGATGTGCCCGGCGTGCGCGTCGGCCACAGCAATGTGCGCGGCCGCACCGCCAGTGGCCGCGACATCTTCACCGGCGTGACCCTGATCGAACCGCGTGCCGGGTCTACCAATCAGCAACCGTGTTTTGCCGGTGTCCATGTGCTCAACGGTAACGGCGACGCCACGGGGCTTGAGTGGATTCGTGAAGCCGGCTTGCTGACCAGCCCAATCGCCTTCACCAACACCCACAGCCTGGGAGTGGTGCGCGATGCGCTGATTGCTTTGGATCGCGAGTCCCAGCCCGATGACGGGCGACTTTACTGGAACATGCCGGTGGTGCTGGAAACCTTCGACGGCCTGCTCAGCGACATCAACGGTTTTCATGTGAAGCCCGAACATGTGGCCGAGGCCCAGCGCAATGCCGCAGGCGGACCGGTGACGGAAGGCGCGGTGGGCGGCGGCAGCGGGATGATCTGTCACGAATTCAAGGGTGGCATCGGCACGTCCTCGCGCCAATTGAGCAAGGCTCAGGGCGGCTGGACCGTCGGCGCCATCGTCCAGGCCAATCATGGCATTCGCAATGAGCTGCGCGTTGATGGTTACCCGGTCGGGCGCTATATGGAACAGGCTGACTCACCGTTTCTCAGGGCATCGCTGCCTTATCCTGGGATGGGCTCGATCGTCGTTTGCCTGGCCACCGATGCGCCGCTGCTGCCGCATCAATGCACGCGCCTCGCACAGCGTGCCAGCCTCGGACTCGCCCGTACCGGTGGCGGCAACGAAGACCACAGCGGCGACATCTTCATCGCCTTCGCCACCGGCAACCAACACGTGCCACCGGCCGCTTATGAAGGCAAAGGTGCGCCGACCTGCGACAACTTGAGCATGGTCAACAACGACCACATCAGCGAGTTGTTTTTGGCCGCGACTGAAGCGGTGGAGGAAGCAATCATCAACGCTCTGCTGGCCGCTGAAACGACTGAAGGTAACGGCCACACGGTGCCGGGCCTGGACCCAAAAACACTGCTCAAGGCATTGCGCCAGGCCGGTTGGCCAGGGGAAACCGTCGGAATCTGAAGGCGCTGTTTAACGATGACGCCCGATGCACTGCATCGGGCGGCTATCGCTTATTTTTCCAGGATCAACAGCGGCGTGTCTTTTTTCACGAGGTAGGTCGCCAGCTCCGAGGCTTTGCCGTCACCGACGTTCTTCGCGACATGCGCAGTGCCCGCGGGGATGTACAACGAGTCGCCGGCTTTGAGCGTGACCGGCGCCCGCCCTTCGAGCTGATACTCAAATGTGCCCGAGATGACGTAAGCGACTTCTACGCCAGGATGCGAATGCTTGGGAGATACGACGCCCGGGTCGAAATCGACACGAACCTGAATCACCTCACCGTTGGAAATGTCGAGGTCCTGGCGTACCAGGTCGGTGCGGTGAAGGCCTGTCTGCCAGCTTTTTGCCGGAGTGGCTTGCGGGGGAGCTTTTGCTTCTTCAGCCGCGAATGCGTTGAATGAAACGGCGGCAGCCAGGGCGACGCCGAGCAGGCCTGCGGTGTGACGGGATTTGATACGGGACATCGCAATTCTCCAATGAATGCCGCGGTTGCGGTGGCTTCATTAGGAGGTCGCTGTGTATCGCGCAGGTGTCGAGAAAAGCATGAATTTGTATGCGCAGGTAACTACCAGCATCGGAGATACGTTCGGATACAACCGCGGGCGTACGTCAGTGCGGTACACCCAGTTTGGTCACGATGTCTTCTGGTTTGAGACGTCGTCCGTCCGTTGAAACCAATTGCAGTTTCCGGATCGGCTGACGATCCTTTGCGTCGACCATGACGGCACGAGTGATGGCCGCAGAATTTGCCCCGCGTGGCATTCGCGTCAATCAGATTACTCCCGGGGCTGCACGCACACCGGTCTGGAACCCTCACGCCGCCAAGGTTGGAATGGATGCGCTGGAGGAAAAACTGAAGACCACCATCCCGCTCGGTCGCATCAGTGAAGCTCATGAAGTCGCCACCGTCGCCTTGTTCCTCGCCTCCAGCGACTCTTCAAACGTCGTGGGCGCAGAAATTGACGTCGATGGCGGTGCAACCCGTTCGCCTCTGGGTGCACCGGCTCATAGAGAAAACTGGCAGGCGTAACGGTTTTGTATCGGTGTGTATTTTCACTGGCAATCTTACACAGCGTTACACAACCACCGGATCAGGACACACAGGCACTACATAAAGGTGAAAAAGTGGGGACCTCACCCCTTCGTCCATAAAACCAGCGGCAGAACGGGTGAGGCCCCCAACCTTTAGCAGGAACCCCGTCATGATCAATGAAATCGACACCGTGCTTTATACCGGCAAGACCCATACCACCGGCGGCCGCGAAGGCGCGTCGAAGAGTTCGGACGGACGTCTGGACATCAAGCTTTCCCCGCCTGGCTCCTCAAGCACTGGCACCAATCCCGAACAGCTTCTGGCCGCAGGCTGGTCGGCCTGTTTTATCGGCGCGATCGGTAAAGCGGCCGCCGCGCTAAAGGTGAGTGTGCCCGCCAATGTCGCCGTAGATACCGAAGTGGATCTAGGCAAGACCGAAAACGCATTTTTCCTCCAGGCACGCCTCAATGTCAGCCTTCCGGGCCTGGATCCTGTTGTTGCCCGGGCATTGGTCGATGCCGCACACCAGACCTGCCCGTACTCCAAAGCGACCCGTGGCAACATCGACGTCACGATCAATCTGATCTGATCCGGTCACCTACTGCGGCCCAGGCTGTACCCGATAGCAGTTTTCCATCCTGCCACTTTTCCGGAAGGACGAAATCGGTCTAAAAAGCACGGCTTGCGCTGCGCAGCCTTTGCTATTCTAAATGCTGTAGGTGAAGACGCAGACTGATGCGCAAGCGGATAGCGAGGAAGCGTGGGGCGCGCTCCTAAGGGTACACGGTTAGAAAGATCTCCGAGGTGAGGTCCAGCCCTTATGCCGTGTGAAGCAGGACAGCACAAAACTGTTCTGTCAGAAGCCTGATAAACCTTGTAAGCCAGAGACCAGCGCTGGCCACCTACTCGATTCTGAAGCCCGCCCTGTGCGGGCTTTTTCGTTGCGCAGAATCGGGAGCCAAAGCCACCTCCCCCGTCATTCGACCATTCGTCGCCAAGTCCCCATTCCCCCTTGATGTGGATTGGCGACTGCGAGAATATTAGTTACATCGCATGCGATACAAGCGCATACAATATATAAACAAGCCCTAATGCACCTTTGAGGATTCACCCCATGAGCAAGATCGAAAAAGTCCCGGCCTTCGGCAAAACCACACCACCATGAGCAGCACTGGGACCACTTCGCGCGGCCATATCGGCAGCCTCGACATCGCCATCTCGTCGCCCGGCAATGCCCAGCCTGCGCACGTGTTCGCTGCCACCCAGCCGCACCCGGCCGCCGAGCAACTGTTTGCCGGGGCATGCGTTTGACCTGCGCGTGCCCGGCCTGGCAGATGACATTGCGAAGACACTGGCGCACACCGCCGACCAGATCTGCCCGTACTCGAAGGCAACGCGAAGCAACATCGACGTGGACTTGAACGTCCTCACGGCATGATGCACGGCGCGGTGGGTTCGACACCCAACGTCTAACCCGCCCTTGCCGTTTATCACGCACCGGCTTAGAGCACTTACGACACCATCGCACGCGAGGTATATTTCACGCAGACGACAAAGCCGTCTTTGACGAACGAGGCGACACATGAAATCCACCGACAAAGCGGTACCCGAAGACCTGAAGCTCTCCGACTTCCTGTGTTTTGCGGTCTATTCAACCAACCTCGCGTTCGGCAAGGCGTACAAGCCGATCCTCGAACACCTGGGGCTGACCTACACCCAATACATCACCATCGTTGCGCTGTGGGAGCAGGATAATCAGACCGTCGGCAGCCTCGGTGAAAAGCTGTTTCTTGAATCGAACACGCTCACGCCGATCCTGAAGAAACTGGAAGCGATGGGCTTCCTGCAACGCCAGCGCGATCCTGAAGACGAGCGCCAGGTGCGCATCAACCTGACGAAACAAGGCAAGGCGTTGCGCGAAGACCAACCGGAAAACGGCCTCGCCGCCGCGACAGGCCTGACGCAAGACGAGTTCACGCTACTGCAGAAGACGATCGTGACCCTGCGCAACAACCTGATCAAATCAATGAACACTGAGGAGTAAGCGCTATGACCACGCAAACTGAAACCGCAATCCTGGCGGGTGGCTGCTTCTGGGGCATGCAGGATCTGATAAGAAAACAAAAAGGCGTGCTGTCGACGCGCGTCGGCTACTCCGGCGGCGATGTGCCCAATGCGACTTACCGCAACCATGGCACTCACGCCGAAGCGATCGAGGTCGTGTTTGATCCGGCCATCACCAGCTACCGTCAGATCCTTGAGTTTTTCTTCCAGATCCACGACCCGTCGACGACCAATCGTCAGGGTAATGACATCGGCCTCAGCTACCGTTCGGCGATTTTCTATCTGAACGAAGAGCAGCAAGCAGTAGCCGAAGACACCGCAGCCGATGTGGATGCCTCCAAACTCTGGCCCGGCCGGGTCGTGACTGAAATCGTACCCGCCGGCCCGTTCTGGGAGGCAGAGCCGGAGCATCAGGATTACCTCGAACGACTGCCGACCGGTTACACCTGTCACTTCATTCGGCCGAACTGGAAACTGCCGAAGCGAGCATGACGCGGTAAAGCCCGGGTTCCAGCCACGGAACCCGGATACCGTTCCGTCAGGTGTTGGTTTTCAACTTGGTCCACAGACGTGTGCTAAGCCGGGCAATCGCGGCAGGCAGGTCCTCGACGGTGAACAACTTATCCATCACGTTTTTCGGCGGGTAAATCGCCAGGTACTGCTTCACCGCCGGATTGACCAGCGTGTCCGCCGCCAGGTTCGGGTTGGCGTAATGGATGCTGTTGCTGATGTTGGCGATGACGTCAGGCTTCAACAGGTAGTTCATGTAGGCGTAGCCGTCCTTCTCGTGGGGCGCGCTCTTGGGCATGACCACCATGTCGAGCCACAGGGTCGAGCCTTCGTCCGGAATCGAATAGGCAATCTCGATGCCGTTCTTGGCTTCCTTGGCACTGGCCGCCGCTTGCACCACATCACCGTTGAAGCCGATCACCGCGCAAATATTACCGTTGGCCAGGTCGCTGACGTACTTGGAGGCGTGGAAATACTGGATGTAAGGTCTGATCTTGAGCAACGCCTGCTCGGCTTTCTTGTAATCCGCCGGCTCGTGACTGTGGGGCGGCAGCCCCAGGTAATTGAGGGTGATCGGCAGGATTTGCGTCGGGTTGTCGATAATCGCCACGCCGCATTCACTCAACTTCTTGATGTTGTTCTCATCAAAAATCAGGCTCCAGGAGTGGGTGACGTCGGTGGTGCCGAAGATCGCTTTGATTTTCTCGACGTTGTAGCCAATACCGGCCGTGCCCCACATGTACGGATAGCCGTACTGATTGCCCGGGTCATTGACCTCGAGCTTTTTCATCAGCGCCGGATCAAGGTTTTTCCAGTTGGGCAGTTGGCTTTTGTCCAGCTTCTGAATCGCGCCAGCCTTGATCAGTCGCGACAGAAAATGGTTCGAAGGGCTGACCACGTCATAACCGGTGTTGCCGGTCATCAGTTTAGATTCCAGGACTTCGTTGCTGTCGTGGATGTCGTACGTCGCCTTGATTCCGGTTTCCTTGGTGAAGTTGCTCAAGGTGTCGTCGGCGATGTAGCCGTTCCAGTTGGAAATATTGACCTCTTCGGCCGCTTGAGTGGCCGCCGAAAACGCCGTGAGCGCAACCATCAGGGAAATCGTATTGACTTGCATGTTCAATCACCTTTTTGTTCTTTTGTGATAACCGGAATCTAGATTTCTGTCTTGGCCCGGACGGCTTCGACGCGCATCCGAAACATCGCGCCAATGTCGAGCAGGGGTCGCGGCGGGAGCCAGCCGGGTTGGGCTCTGTCCATCACCGAATCGAGCAGCGGCGAGCCAACACCCGATGCCAGTTCAGCGAGCAGTCGCCCCCAAAGAGTGCCGCGCGCCACGCCCGAGCCATTGCAGCCGGCCACGGCATACACGCCCTCTTCCGCCCTGGAAAAAAACGGCTGCCCGGAGCGCGAGGCGCTCAGGTGTCCGGTCCAGGTGTACTGGATATCCTGCTCGGTCAGCCACGGGAAACGCCGCTGCAAACCCACGACATGGTGCTGGCGACGGATCGCCAGTTCATGACCGGACAAATCCCGCGAGCGGTACTCCGCCGTGTTGCGGATCATCACCCGACGATCGGGCGTCAGCCGCACCGTGGCGCCCAGCGGACGGGTGGACAGCACGCCCCAAGGCTCGACACTGCCGATGTTGCGAAATTCTTCGTCACTCAACGGCCGCGTAAGGCTGGCACTGAGTTCCATGGCAAAGGTGCCGCTGTCCTGAATGCCGGCGCGAGGCACGAAGGCGTTGAGGCAGATCAACACTTGCTTCGCCTCGATGCTGCCATCGATGCCGTTGGCCCGCAGACGCCCTTTACCCAAACGTTCGAGGCCGGTGATGTCGGTGTTTTCGTAGACGGTGACCGCCTCCGGCAGCGCCTCCAGCAAACCCTTCACGTACTTCGCCGGTTGCAGCAACGCGTTGCCCTTGCCGCACCAGATCGCGGCGCGGTAATGCCGGGTGCCAAGTTTTTGATTCAGTTGCTCACCTTCGAAAAACTCCGCGGACGCGCCGAGTGTCCGCAAGGTTTGCAGCTTCTCGTCAATGTGGGTCAACTTGCCGGGATCGCTGACGGCAAAGAAATAGCCCGAGTCCCGGAAGTCGCACTCGATGCCATGACGGGCAATTACCTTGCGCACTTCCGCACTGGCGGCACGTGAAATCGTCGTGTCCACCTCAAAGCCGGCAAACCCGGACTTGCCGATCAATTCATCGTTGGCGGGGTGTTCGTGGGCCACCACAAATCCGGAATTACGCGCCGAAGCGCCCTGCGCCGCGCGCTGCCTGTCGACCACCACGATGCGCGCCTGCGGGTGCATTTGCGCCAGCGCATGGGCGGCACTCAGGCCGGTAATGCCGGCACCGATGATCAGCCAATCGGCCTGTTGCGCGCCGATCAGACGATCACGCGCCGGGGCACTCCCGGCTTGCGCGATCCAGCCACATTCATTATTCATGCGTCACCTGCCTAGACTGTCGTTCTGCTAGCCGGCACATGCGGTAATTGCATAGGCAATGTGTGATGGCGGCTGCTAGCGCTAGAATCTATTAGGTCCTCGGTGTTAGAACCAACGTTATAAATTCATTGAGCCATTCATAAAACGCATGGATAAGATTCGTCACGTCCCTTCGCTTCAAGCCATGCAGGCATTGGTGGAAGTTGCTGATTCCGGCAGTTTCACCCAAGCGGCGCATAAGCTCTGCCTGACACAAAGCGCCGTCAGCAGGCAAATACAGCAGCTGGAAAGTCATTTCGGCGTGCCGATGTTCGTCCGCAGCAGCCGCAGCATTCGCCTGACCTCGGAAGGCGAGCAGGTGCTGGCCAGCGCGCGCGATATCCTCGAACAACTGAAAGCCCTTGAGGATCGGCTGTCTCCGCAAAAACGCCCGTTCCGTATTCGCATGCACGTCTCGTTGGCGGTGCGCTGGTTGCTGCCGAAACTGAGCGATTTCTATCGCTCTCACCCGGACGTTTCCTTGTCTATCGAAACCGTGGCGACCGAGATCGTCGAGCCGGCCAGCGACAGCGACGCCTACATTCTCTACCTGCCCGAACCGTCCAGCGACCCCGCTTGCCTGACCCTGTTCGAGGAAGCGCTGGTGCCGGTGTGTGCGCCCGGCCTGGCCAGCGCCACCCAGCCGCTGGCGTCGATGGAGGATCTGGTGCGGTTCCCGCTGCTGCACCGTTCGGCCGACCAACAAGCCTGGATTGAGTGGCTGGCCGCCAATGACGGCAAGCCGCTGGGGGACTATCGGCACATTCCCTTCAACCTCGATGAATTGGCGCTTGATGCTGCGGCGCGCGGGCTTGGGGTGGCGGTGACCGACTTGACCCTGGCGCAGGAATCGATTGATCGCGGTGTGTTGGTCGTTCCGTTCGGGGATCCGTTGAAGACGCGGGGCGTCTATTCGCTGTACCTGCAACCGTCGGCAGCGTCTCATCCGGCGTGCGCGCAGGTTATGCAATGGTTTGCCGGGCAGGCTGAACAGAACACCGACTGACGTCGAAATGAAAACCACTGTGGGAGCGGGCTTGCTCGCGAATGCGGTGGATCATTCAGCATCGATGTCGACTGACACACCGCATTCGCGAGCAAGCCCGCTCCCACGTTCAATTTGTGATGTTCTTGGGATTCAGGCTTCTTGCTGCACCACGCCCCGCTCTTCCAGCAACCTCACAAACATAGTCAGGCTCTGCGACACCGTGCCTCTGCGCCACACCAACCAGGTGCGTAAATACCGGAAGGATTGCGACAACGGCCAGACGCTGACCGTGGTGCAGCCCGGCATGCTTTCGAGCATGCTGCGCGGCATCAGCGCCAGGCCGGCACCGGCGCTGACGCAGGCCAGCATGCCGTGATAGGACTCCATTTCGAAGATCTTACCGGGCACCGCCGCGTCCTTGCTGAACCAGCTTTCGAAGTGGTGTCGGTACGAGCAATTGGAGCGGAAGGCATAGATGTTTTCGCCGTTGACGTCCCGCGCGCGGTGGATCGGTGCATGGTTGAGCGGCGCGATCAGCACCATTTCTTCCTCGAACGCCGGCACGCCCTCCAGTGCAGGGTGCAGCACCGGTCCGTCGACAAACGCAGCGGCCAGTCGGCCTGACAGCACGCCGTCGATCATGGTCCCGGAAGGTCCGGTGGACAAGTCGAGCTCGACCTTGGCGTGTTTCTGGTTATAGGCGGCCAACAGCTCGGGGATGCGCACCGCCGCCGTGCTCTCCAGCGACCCCAGCGCAAAAGCACCCTGGGGTTCTTCACCGGCCATCGTCGCCCGGGCTTCCTGCACCAGGTCGAGAATGCGTCGGGCGTAATCCAGAAAACTCCAACCGGCCGGCGACAGGCGCAGGCGGCTTTTCTCGCGGATAAACAGGTCCACGCCGAGGTCCTGTTCCAGCTGCTTGATTCGGGTTGTCAGGTTCGACGGCACCCGATGGATGTGCTGGGCAGCCACGCTAATGCTGCCGTGCTCGGCCACTGCTTTGAAAATTTCCAGCTGAACCAGATCCAAGTCATTCTCCAAACGTGAACGATATGCTCAGCATTATTCAGTTTCCAGAAAACAAACGCCACCGTAACCTGAGCGCATTCCCACCTTGCAGGACGATGCCATGACCAGCGTTTCCAGCATCACCCACGCCATTTCGATCAACCCCGCCACTGGCGAGCAGATCGGCCACTACCCTTTTGAATCCGATTCGGCGCTGCAAGCCGCACTGTCCCGCGCCGCTGCCGGGTTCCGCGTCTGGCGCAGCACAGCGGTTGCACAACGCTCGCAGCTCCTGATCACCCTGGCTCAGGCATTGCGCGACAACGCTGCAGCGATGGCGAAGATGATTACCGTGGAGATGGGCAAGCCGATCACTCAAGCACGCGGTGAAATTGAAAAATGTGCGCAGCTCTGCGAGTGGTACGCCGAACACGGCCCCGCCATGCTGACCGCCGAGCCGACCCTGGTTGAAGGCGGTAAAGCGCGCATTGAACATCGCCCGCTCGGCCCGATTCTCGCGGTGATGCCGTGGAACTTCCCGATCTGGCAGGTGCTTCGTGGCGCCGTTCCTGCGCTGATTGCCGGCAACACCTACGTGCTCAAACATGCGCCGAACGTGATGGGCAGCGCTTACTTGCTGCTGGAAGCCTTCAAGCAAGCCGAGTTCCCTGAAGGCGTGTTCGAGGTCATCAACGTCACGCCGGAGGGTGTTTCCACAGCCATCGCTGATCCACGCATCGCCGCAGTGACCCTCACCGGCAGCGTGCGCGCCGGCATGGCCATCGGCGCGCAGGCCGGCGCAGCATTGAAGAAATGCGTATTGGAACTGGGTGGTTCAGACCCTTTCATCGTGCTCAACGACGCCGACCTCGACGAAGCGGTCAACGCCGCCGTGATTGGCCGTTATCAAAACACCGGGCAAGTCTGCGCAGCCGCGAAACGCTTGATTGTCGAGCAAGGCATTGTCGAAGCATTCACCCGCAAGTTTGTCGAGGCCACACGCAAACTGGTGGTCGGCGATCCACTGGCGACCGAGACGTACATTGGCCCGATGGCTCGCTTTGATCTGCGTGATGAACTGGATCAACAGGTGCGCGACACCCTGGAAGAAGGTGCGACGTTGTTGCTGGGTGGCAAGAAGGCTGAAGGCCCGGGCAACTTCTACGAGCTGACTGTATTCGGTGATGTTACCGACCAGATGACCTCGTTCAAGCAGGAGCTGTTTGGCCCGGTGGCCTCGATCATCACCGCGCGCGATGCAGCCCATGCACTGGAACTGGCGAATGACAGCGAGTTCGGCCTCGCCGCGACCCTCTACACGGGCAACGTGGAACGTGCCCAACAGATGGCCGGCGAACTGGAAACCGGTGGCGTGTTCATCAATGGCTACTGCGCCAGCGACCCCCGTGTCAGCTTTGGCGGCGTGAAGAAAAGCGGTTTCGGCCGCGAGCTGTCGCACTTCGGGGTGCGCGAGTTCTGCAATGCGCAGACGGTGTGGCTGGATCGTCGCTGATCGCCTCCAGTGGCCCGGGAGTCTTTTGACTCTCGGGCCACCGAGCTTTACTCGTTCAAAAAATACACCTTGTTAACAATCATCCAGCGTTCGTTGATTTTCAGTAACGACAGATAATCCGTGAACCGCATGCCGACGTAATCATCAATCACTTTTACAGCGGCAGCATCACCCGTTATGTCGACGCTAACGGTTTGCCAATACGGTTCGACCTCTTTGGCCGCCGGGCCTTCGGCCTTGATCGCGCTGATGAAGTCCTCCAGCGATAACCATTCCAGCGCTTGTTGATAGTGACCGATGATGCGACAAGCAGGATGAAAAGCCTGCCGCAGCAACGCTTCGTCCGCGAAAACCATGCCCTCCACGTAATTGCGTACCACAACACCGATGTGCTCTTTGTCCATCGTTTGAGCCGTCATGTCATACCTCCAACAGACTCATCCCACCTGAAAAGTCTAGCACTGCGCCCCGGACATTCTCGGGCGGCGGCTATGCTGTTGAAGGCAACTTTTCAGGAGGAGCTCAAAGATGTCGCTGACGCTTTACTACCATCCGCGGGCCTCGTACTCCTGGCGATTGTGCGGCGACCCCGGCGCTGTTCTATGCCAGCACTCTGCAACCGATCCCCGACGATTACCACCACTTGAACGCGTATTTCGAGAGGTTGATGACCCGGCCGTCTGTCCAGCGGGTCCTCGACGAAGCCAGGCCCTATTTCTCGATGTATCCGTTTGCCGAGGCCATTCCGGAACGGTTTCGCTAGGGCATTAACCGACGATATCGATCAACTGCTCACGCTGTGCGCCGGTCAGCATCGGCCCGAAACCGGCGCCGGCATTGTCCGCCATGTAACGCGGGTTGCCGGTGCCGGGAATCACGCAGGTCACCGCTGAATGCGACAGCAGGAACTTCAGCGCCATTTGTGCCCAGCTGTTGACCCTCACGTCCGCCGCCCAGCGCGGTAAGGGTTTGTCCTTCAAGCGGGTGAGCAGGTTGCCGCCACCGAACGGCCGATTGCAGATCACCGCCACACCACGCTCGCGACACAGCGGCAGGATGCGTTTCTCGACGCCGCGATCGTCCAGGGCATAGTTGATCTGCAAGAAATCCAGTGGCTCGGCCTTGAGCACCGCTTCCACTTCTTCATACGCCGAGGCGGTGTAATGGGTGATGCCGATGTAGCGGATACGCCCTTCTTCCTTCCATTTGCGCAAGGTCGGCAGATGAATTTGCCAGTCCAGCAGGTTGTGGATCTGCATCAGGTCGATACGGTCGGTTTGCAGCAGTTTGAAGGACTGCTCCATCTGCGCGATGCCTTCTTCGCGGCCACGGGTCCAGACCTTGGTGGCCAGGAAAGCAGGCGAGCGCGGCTCATGAATCGACAGTAATTCACCGGTCGTCTCTTCGGCCCGGCCGTACATGGGCGAGCTGTCGATCACCGTCCCGCCCTTCTCGAACAATGCCCGCAGAACCGCGGGCAGCTGTTTGTAGGCGGGACTCGAAGGCTCGACATCAAAACCGCGATAGGTACCCAACCCTACGATGGGCAATGGCTCGGAGCTGGAAGGAATGGCGCGGGTCTGCATGTTCTTGCCTCCTGTTTCCTTCGACGGCGTGGTGGCAGCAAAGGCTGGGCCGAAGGTGAAAACCGCCGAAGCACCGGCAGCCAGCGTGAGTATTTGGCGACGCGTGTACCGATCAGTGTGGATCATGAAATTTGCCCTTCCACATTTTTACGGTCAGCCCCTTGTTCCTGGCGCCTGGCCAGCCACAGGCATAACCAGCCCCACAGCCCGGCAAACGGCACGATCAGCAGCGCCACCAGACCAAAACCCGCGCCCAAGGCCGTCAAACCGACCGACAACCAGCCACTGGCGGCATCTCCGCCGCGGTACACCAGGGTTTCGATCACATTCTTGGCCTTGTACTTTTCCTCGCGGCTGACCACGGTCCACAACACCTCGCGCGCCGGGCGCACGATGGCGAACTCGACCGCACGACGCAGCCCCTGCGCCAGTGCGACGGTGGCGGGCTCGGGCGCCAGGGCCATGGCGGTAAACGCCACGATGGTCGCCAGGGGTAACGCCGCCAGTGCCCCAACGACGCCGATCAAACGAATCAACGGTGCCGTCAGCAGCAGCTGAAAGATCAAGGTCAGTGCCGACACGATCAAATCGACGACGGCGAAGAACTGCGTCCGACTGGCCACATCAGCATAGCTACCCGCCACAATCCGTCCCTGCTCGAAATACAACAAGGTCGCGGCGCTGGTGTGCAGCAGCATGAACAGCACCAGACCCAGCAAATAGGGCGAGCGCACAATCAGCGTGATCCCGGCCAGCATGCTGCCGCCCATACGCCGATCATCCAGCAAGCGGCTGCCAGACTGTGATTGCGTCCGGGACAGCAGCGCCCGATAGCAGCGCACTGCGACTTCCAGCAGCAGCGCGGCCGCGACGGTCAACGCCACCGGCCCCAGGCGCGTGGCCATGGTCGCCGCCAGCAACGGCCCTATGAACGTGCCCAGGGTGCCACCTGCCGCGATGAAGCCGAACAGCCGCCGCCCCTGTTCACTGGAAAACCGGTCGACCAGCACGCTCCAGAAAATAGTGACGATGAACAGGTTGTAGATGCTGATCCAGACGAAAAACACCCGCCCGACGGCCACTGGCGCAATGCGATTGGCGATCAACACGCCGAACACCAGCATCGACACGGCGATCACGCGGTAGATCAGCGGCACGAAACGCGTGGCCGGCAGCCGCGACACCAGCGCACCGAATACCGGGACCATCAGCAGCATCACCACGAAGGTTGCCGTGAACAGCCACTGCAGTTTGTCGGCACCGCCCTCAAGGCCCAAGGCATCGCGCAGTGGTCGCACCAGGTAATAACTGGCTAACACGCAGAAATGGAACGCGAAGCCCAGCATCAGCGCAGTTCTTTCGCCAGGCTGGACGTTGAGCCACTTTGCAGCGATGGGCATGGGCGCCCTCCCCTGTAGCCGGGATCGGCGTGCCCGGCTACCGATGAACTAAACTCTGGCTCCGATCCAGTGGATTGGGTTCCTCAGCCCAGAGCCGTCAATGTCGCCCACTAAAGTTAGTCGAATGCCACGAACCCTGGTGTTAATCGTCGTCATCCTGGCAGCGTCGTACCTGGCGCTCTGTGCGGCGCTGTTCGTGTTTCAGCGCGCGCTCATCTACTTCCCGCAACCCAGCGCCATCGAGACGCCCGATACGCTGCTCAAGCTGACGGTAGAGGATGCGCAGGTAAGGGTGTCGGTCAGGCCCCACGACGGACCGAAGGCGTTGATCTATTTCGGCGGCAATGCCGAGGACGTCTCTCGCAACCTGCCCGGGTTCGCGCAGGCCTTCCCGGAGCATGCGATCTACTTGCTGCACTATCGAGGCTTCGGGGGAAGCTCCGGCTCGCCTTCCGAGGAGGCCATCCAGCGCGATGCCATGACCTTGTTCGACAAGGTCTACGACACTCATCCGCACATCGCCGTGGTCGGGCGCAGCCTTGGTTCGGGGGTCGCCGTGCGTCTCGCCAGCCAGCGCCCGGCCTCCCGCCTGATCCTGATCACGCCTTACAACAGCCTGGGAGATCTCGCCGTGCGCCAGTACCCGTGGTTTCCGGTGAAGTGGCTGCTACAGGAACGGTTTGAATCATGGAAATATGCAGCGCACATCACGATACCGACGCTGTTGATCGCGGCGGAGCACGACGAAGTCATACCGCGCTCCAGCACGGAGCAGCTCTACACGCACTTCGCCAAAGGCGTGGCCACGCTGCGAGTCATACCGGGTGTGGGCCACAATTCCATTTCCGAGAGCCCCGAGTATCTAAAATTGCTGGGCGATGCGCTGTGAAAAATACGCGCCACACCGCGACCTGTAGCAGCTGGCGAAGGCTGCGTCCGGCTGCGCAGCAGTCGTAAATCACAACTCGCGGTGTATCAGTCAGACCCAGCAAGCCGGGATTACGACTGCTGCGCAGCCGAACGCAGCCTCGCAAGCTCGGCAGCTGCACAGTACGATAGCGGTGAGTCATAGAGACCATCGATCACTTGAATCTGTTGGGTTGAAACGTAAGGCTCATCGCTGATAAAAGTGGCGATACCACGTCACAAATTGCTTCACGCCTGCTTCAATTTCTATGTGGGGCGAGAAGCCGACCCAGTCCGCCAGCGCCGACACATCGGCCCACGTCTTGATGACGTCGCCCTTTTGCATCGGCAGATAGTTGCGCTGAGCTTTTATGCCCAGCGCCGTTTCCAGGCATTCGACAAATTCCAGCAACGCAACCGGTTTCCCACGGCCGATGTTGAAAATCCGGTTGACGCCATCAGCCTCCTGGTCCGGGACCGGCGGCTTTGTACGCAAGCGGGCGATGCTTTCGACAATGTCGTCGACATAGGTGAAGTCGCGCGCCATCTGGCCATGGTTGTAAATATCAATCGGGCGGCCATTGAGCATCGCTTCGGTAAACGTGAACAGAGCCATGTCAGGACGTCCCCAAGGCCCGTATACGGTAAAAAAACGCAGGCCGCTGGCGCGAAGACCGTAAAGATGGCAGTAGCTGTGGGCAAGCAATTCATTGGCTCGCTTGCTGGCGGCGTACAGCGAAACCGGTTGATCAACCGGGTCATCGACGCTGAACGGGAGCTTGCTGTTGGCGCCGTACACCGAACTGCTCGACGCATAGATCAGATGCGCAGGCCGATAGTGTCGGCAGGCTTCCAGCACGTTCAGAAATCCCACCAGATTCGATTGGGCATACACATCCGGGTTATCCAGCGAATAACGAACCCCCGCTTGCGCCGCCATATGCACGACCTCGGTGAACTCACCGTCTTTGAATAACGCCATCAAGGCCGGTTTATCGACAATATCCAGCGTCTGAAAACGGAAACCGTGCAACTCGCTCAGCTGTTTGAGCCGAGCGTATTTCAATTCCACGCTGTAATAACCGTTAAGGTTGTCGATACCGACAACTTCTCGCCCCTCCAGGCACAATCGTTTGACGGTGTGATACCCGATGAACCCCGCCGCGCCAGTCACAAGAATGGTCATAATGCAGTCCCGCTTGTCCAATCCCAGGCAATTAGTTATAGCGTTGCAATAGCAGAGGGTCCAGCGGTCATTACCGGACCCACTAATGGGGAATTCATCTCCACACCCTTTCGCCAGAGCACGACTATGAGTACCAGAAAAAGTTTAAACCGTCCGACGGAAAACAAATTGCTGAAAAAAACAACAACTTGCATACAGCCAGAAGCACTATTGGACAAAAGGTATATTTTTTGACAAGGAACGTTTGACAGGTTGTCGAGACTGGTCAATAACTACCCATGGCCTGGTGGTACAGAATACAAGTGCAGTTTTTTCGTTTTCGCTGCCTCGCCAGATAACTTTTGAAATCCTTGTTTTTTATGGCTCCCTGACAGGGACCCTGCGGTAGCTTTGTCTTCGGCAAACTACTCAGGCTTTACACCCAAAACACTGTCATATATAACGTACCCTCACTTCTTAACTGTTTCAACAATGCAACATGTCGTGACTCATTATTGATACACCTTCAATAAGAACAGCAACTCTGTCTGACTAAAAACTTTCCGGGCCTTAATAGCCTCTGCCTGCTTAAACTTTCGATACTTACGAGGTTTACCAGCATGTCAGCCATCAGCGCCGAACGTTCAAACTGGTACCTGTTGCAATGCAAGCCTCACCAGGACGAACGCGCCCACATCAACCTGCTTCAACAAAACTATGTCGTGTTCCACCCGCAACTGGTGAGTGAACGCATCATTCGCGGCAAACAGCACCGCGTACACGAGTCCCTCTTCCCCGGGTATCTGTTTATCCATCTTGGCGGTAACGATAACTGGGCGCCCATACGATCTACGCGTGGCGTCAGTCGTATTGTCGAGTTCAATCACGGACCTGCGACGGTGACCGATCACGTCATCGAGCATCTGCGTGTGCGTTGTTGCGAATCCGCAGAATCGCGCGATGACCCGCCCCTGACGCCCGGCGAACACCTGCAAATCATCCGCGGTCCGCTGTCGACACTTGGAGGTATTTTCATCGCTCCCCATGGGTCTGAGCGCGTCATGATCCTGATGCAGTTTCTTAATCGGGAACAGACTATTTGCTTGCCATTAGGTGACCTTGAACGTCAGCACGCCTCATTCCACACCACTCTCTGACTCTCTGACTTCAGTGTTTTTTTCCAGGAGCCATGACATGGCCTTGAATTCACGTTGCCCTTTTGCACTGATCATGGCCTCCCTCTACCCTGGCATGGCCTGGAGTATTGATCCGGCGCCTATTGATGTTTACGGATTCGGTTTCACACCCACCTTTCTGTTTTCAGAAAGCTATGACGATAACTTCCGGGAGGTGGAAAACAATAAACAATCGTCCATGATCACCAAATTGGCGCCCAACTTCGAACTCAAGGCCGAAGACCGCAACAGCGCCACCCGACTGATCTGGCAGCCCGCCCGCTACATTTATCATGACGAGTCTGATGCCTCGTACACCGCACAACGGGTGCGGGCGGACAGCATCATGGAATTCACCGACCGGCACCGTCTGAAACTCGAAGCCGAATACCGGAAATATGAGCGCACCGAATCGACGGCTGTCGAGGGCGTCAATGACAAGCTCAACAACAAACGGGTGGGTGGTCTCTACACCTATGGCGCCAAGAGCGCTGACAATCAGATCGATTTCGGCGCCAGCTACGCAGAGCTCCGCTACGACAATGCCGACGGCATCAATGACGACAAAGAGCGCAATACCGCCGGCCTGACCACCACGTGGTATCACCGCATCGGCAGCAATACCCGTGGCCTGCTCGAATACGACCACACCCAATTTGACTACCAGCAGCCCGACAGCCCGCGCAGCAGCAAATCCAACGCAGTGCTGGCCGGTGCCGTCTGGGATATCACTGCAAAGACCACCGGCAAAGTCCGCGTCGGGTATGAGAAAAAGGACTTCGACAGCAGCGAATCCAAGGACCTCGACAACCCCACCTGGCAAGTAGATCTGCAATGGAAGCCGCGAACTTATTCAACGTTCACCTTTGTGGCTCGTCAGGCCCTCGCCGAGGGCGACGATGGCGCCGACGCCGTCAAGTCGACCTTCACCCAGGTCGGTTGGCGCCATGGCTGGACCGAACGGATCACCACGGTGGCACAAGCCGGGTTCGGTCGTTATGTCTACGAGGGCCAAAGCCGCACGGACGACTTACAGGACTACCACCTGGCCGTGGTGTATGCGATGCGCCGGTGGCTGGATATCGAACTCGGCTATCGGTTCCGCGATAACGACTCCGATGCCGACAACGAAAGTTTTACCCGCAACGTGGTTCAGATCAGCTTCAACGTAAGCCTCTAAGAGGGTTTCGCCATGAACTCACACACACTGGGCTTGTTGTTCGCACTGGCGGTTCTACCCAATGCGTATGCAGCTGACCCCGGCACTCAGTACAAACTGGCCGCTGGCGATGTCTTGCGCATTATCGTATTTGGCGAACCGGAGTTGAGCCTGAAAAAGATCCGCCTAAGCGACGCCGGCACCTTTTCCTACCCCTTTCTGGGTGAGATTTCCGCGAAAGGACTGACCCCCGGCCAAGTCGAAAAAGTTATCGTCAGCGGGCTTAAACAAGGGTATCTGATCGACCCGAAAGTCAGCTTGAGCCAGATCGAATACCGTCCGTTCTACATCAACGGCGAAGTGAAAAAACCCGGCAATTATCCATTCATACCCGGGCTGACCCTGGAGAAAGCAATCGCCCTGGGCGGTGGCTTGACCGAGCGGGCCTCGATCAAACGCGTGACCATCGTGCGCGGTGATGGCGGCGCCACACTCACCGATGAAGTCACCCGAAGCACCACGATTGCCCCCGGCGATACCATTTCCATTGCACAAGGGTTTTTCTGACCATGGACAACAGCCCTAGCCCCTACGTCGAGCGTCCTCTTCAAACGCATGTGCATCAGCAGCCGTACAGCGAAAACCGGGACACCATTGACCTACTCAAAATCTGGAGAGTGATCTGGCGCGCCAAATGGAGCATCGGATGGCTGGTCCTGCTTTGCTGTGCGGTGGCGGCCATTGCGGTCTCGGCCATTACCCCGCAATACATCGGCAGCACCACCTTGCTATTCAACGATAAAACACCGCCGCTGATGTCCTTCCAGCAGGTCAAGGATTCAGGCAGCAATGCCACCGAATACTTGCAGACACAACAAGCGCTCCTGCAATCGCGTGACCTTGCCGAACGCGCGGTGAAAAAACTCGGCCTGACGACCCACCCGGTCACCGACCCGCGCCAGCAACCGACGCCTTGGTTCACCCCGCGCAAATGGCTGGCGGACCTTGACCTTGATCTTGACCAATGGCTGCCAGGGCTGGGCACGCTGATGCCGGTGAAAGGCGCGCCCAGCGAGGAAGACGTCTTCAATCAGGTCACGCAGAACCTCATGCTGCACACCAGCGTCAAGTTCGTCGGCAAGAGCCAGCTGCTGGAAATCGAGGTCGAACTACCCGATCCGGTTCTGGCGGCAGCAGCGGCCAACGCGCTGGCCCAAGGTTTTACCGACAGCCAGCTCGACACCAGCGAGAAGGCCTCGCAGACCACCACGGCGTGGATGAACACACGACTGGTCAAGCTGCGTGACAACCTGCGCGCCGCCGAGAAAAAGCTTCAGGGATACCGGGAGGAGCAAGGCCTGGTCGACGTTGGCGGGGTCGCAACCATCAGCGCCAACGAACTGGAAATGACCGGCAATCGTATGGTCGACGCCCGTCGCAACCGCGCTGAAGCTGAGAGCGAATACCGCCAGGCGAAGGCCCTGAGCAGCGGTGACTTGAGCCGACTCTCCAGTGTGCCGGCGGTCTTGAGTAACCCGTTGGTCCAGCAATTCCAGGTGGATCGGGCCAAGGCTCAAGCCAAGGTCGATGAGCTGGCGGGGCGCTATGGGACAAAACACCCGAGCCTGATTTCCGCGAAATCCGAATTGCGCGCCGCGACCACCAGCCTGCAGTTGCAGGTTCAGCAAGTGGTCGCCGGGATCGAACGCCAATTCCAGCTGGCCTCGGCCAGTGAAGCCTCGCTACGCCAATCCTTCAACACTAACAAGGCGCAGATCCAGGACATCGCCCGCAAGGAATTCCAGTTGCGCGAGTTCCAGCGTGAAGTCGACAGCACCCGCGCACTGTATGAAACCTTCGTCACCCGCTTGAAGGAAACCGCCGCCACCGCCGACATGGACTCCACCAAAGTGCGCATCGTCGATCCGGCCATTGTTCCTGTCGACGCGAGCAAGCCCCGTAAAACATTGATTGTGGGGATCGTCGGGTTAATCGCGACAGTGATCGGCATGGCGCTGGCATTGCTCATGGACAAACTGAGCAACACCTTCAAGACTGACGAGTCGATCGAAAGCACGCTGAACATTCCGCTACTCAGCGTTATACCGCTGGTCATGAAGAAAAGCCGTCGGCAACTGGCGAGGTTGTTCGAAGACAATGAAAACCCGCGTTTTTCCGAAACTATTCGCAACCTGCGCACCTGGCTGATGTTGCAAAGCAGTGACATGCCGTCGCAGGTGGTGCTGGTCACGTCGACCGTCGCCGGTGAAGGCAAAAGCACGATTGCCAACAACCTGGCCAGCTCACTCACACCATTGGAGCGTGTGCTGCTGATCGATGCCGACATGCGTCAGCCAACCCTTTCGCTGAACTTCGACTTTCCGCCTGACAGTCCGGGACTGGCCAATGTGATTGCGGGGACTGCCCGGCTCGAAGACTGCATCGTTTCGGTGGGCAATCTGGACATGCTGCCGGCCGGGAGGATGGAGCCGGTATCGCAGGATCTGTTCGCCGCACTGCGCCTGCCGTCCCCTGCGGACGCGCTCAGTTCGGCACGCCAGCCGCCGCCACAGGATCTGCTCAGCTCACCGCGCATGGCGCGCATGCTTGAGGTGCTCAAGTCGCGCTACCGCCACATCATCATCGACTCCCCCCCTGCGGAGATGATCAGCGACGCGCTGTTGCTGGCCCGGCACTCGGATGCCGTGATCTATGTGGTCAAGGCCGACAGCACGCCGATCAATCAGGTGCAGAGAGGCATTTCAATGTTGCAAACAAGCCACGTACCGGTATTTGGCGCCGTGCTCAATCAAGTCGATCTGCGCAAGGCGCGCAAATACGGCTACAACCATTCCCGAACGTTCTACAACTACGACTTCGTGCCCAGATAACACCCTGTCACGTTTTTTCTGCGTCTCTATCTGCCCTCACACCCATTGCTTCACCTCTGCCGAGCTACGGAAAAGCCCTGCGGAAGCCACGTCGTGGCTGCCGTTCAGTGCCGACAGATCACTCATGCCTCGAGGTCAAGCCCATGACTCCGCAATACACCGCTCACATTGCACATCGCCGAGGCCTGACGTTCTGGGGCCAGTGGTTGTGTGCGATGACACTGGCCATCTCGCTGCTGACGCTACTGGTGTTTTGGCGTGTTGGCAGTCTGACCAGCGAGTACCGCATCCTGATGATTCTGACCGTGCTCGGTTCAGTGCCCATCTACAGCATGATGCAGGTTTACCATAAGCGACATGGCCTGGTGGTCGGGCTCGGCCGGTTACTGGCCGGCTGGTTGATCCTGCTGGCGGTACTGGCGACCATTGCTTTCACCACCCAGACCAGTGCGATTTACTCGCGCCAGGTCATCATGGTCTGGGCAGTGCTGGGCTTTTTCGTCCAGGCTGCGACTTTTCTGCCCTTGCATTACTTCGCCCGGCTGCATTCGCGAATGATCTGCAGGGAACGTCGCTCGGTGATCATCGGCACTTGCCCGACCGCCCATGAACTCGCGAAAAAACTCTCCCAGCCGAACCGCGCGCTGGTATTGGGTTTCATCGCCGCCGCCGATAACAGCGGCCCGGCACCGAGCATTCTGCCGCTGCTGGGTCACGTCGATGGGATCCGCGAGATCATCACCCGCCTGGACGTACGCCGCGTCTACATTGTCCTGACGATGGCGCATGCCGCCACCATCGAAGCGCTCTACATCGATCTGCTGGACATGAACGTCGACGTGGTGTGGATTCCGGATTTCGGCAGCATGGTGCTGCTCAACCACTCGATCTCTGAAATCGAGCGAATGCCGGCGATTTACCTCAACGAGAGCCTGATCAGCTCGCACCCCGCCAGCCTGTTTTGCAAGGACCTGTTCGAACGCAGCCTGGCCGCCGTGGCCATTATTGCCCTCAGTCCGTTGCTCTTGATGGTAGCGATCGCCGTCAAGCTGACCTCCGCCGGTCCCGTGCTGTTCAAGCAAAATCGCCACGGCTGCAACGGCGAAGTGATCAAGGTCTGGAAATTTCGTTCGATGCGCCTCCACGACGATCGCGAAGTGCAGCAGGCCACCCGTGACGATGATCGTGTCACACCGCTCGGACGCTTTCTGCGCCGCAGTTCCATCGACGAATTACCGCAGCTGTTCAACGTGTTGTTCGGGCAAATGGCACTGGTCGGCCCCCGCCCGCATGCCGTCACCCACAACATTTACTACACCGGCAAAGTGCGCGCCTACATGGCCCGTCACCGCCTCAAACCGGGGATTACCGGGTTGGCCCAGATCACCGGGCATCGAGGCGAAACCGAAACGGTGGAAAAGATGCAGCTGCGCGTCGCCCAGGACCTCAACTACATCAACCAATGGTCGCTGTGGCTGGACATCAAGATCCTCATCAAGACGCCCTTCACCTTGTTCTCGAAAAACATCTATTGACCCCTGCCCATCGTTGATCGCTGTCACGACGACCCGAGGTTTGATCATGAATGTGAGCGTATTCGGTATTGGTTACGTGGGACTTGTCCAAGGCGCCGCGCTGGCGGAAGTGGGCCACAACGTCCTCTGTGTGGATGTCGACGTCGACAAGGTAAAGGCGTTGAAGGATGGCACGCTACCGCTCTACGAGCCGGGCCTGAAAAGCCTGGTCCACAACAATTACCAAAGTGGACGACTGCAGTTCGGCACTGACCTTGCCAGCGCTGTCCACCATGGCGATGTGCTGTTGATTGCCGTTGGCACACCGCCAGACGAAGACGGCTCGGCAGACCTCAAACATGTGTTGAGCGTTGCGCAAACCATCGCGCTGAACATGGACCGGCATCACATCATCGTCGATAAATCCACCGTCCCCGTCGGGACCGGCGACCGGGTGCGAGCGCACATCGAGCAGGTGCTGGCCGACAACGGTCGCGGCGACCTGACCTTCGACGTGGTCTCCAATCCCGAGTTTCTCAAGGAAGGCTGCGCGGTCGAAGACTGCATGCGCCCGGACCGGATCATCATCGGCACCGACAGCCAGCACGCCGAAGAGGTCATGCGAGAACTGTACGAACCGTTCAGTCGCAACCGCGAAAAGATCATCGTCATGGACCTGCGCAGCGCCGAACTGACCAAGTACGCCGCCAACAGCATGTTGGCGACCAAGATCAGCTTCATGAACGAAATGGCCAGCCTCGCCGAAAAACTGGGTGCCGATATCGAAATGGTCAGGCATGGCATCGGCTCTGATCCGCGCATCGGATATCAATTTATCTATCCGGGTGTGGGCTACGGCGGTTCGTGTTTCCCCAAGGACGTCAAGGCGCTGATACACGCCGCCGCCAGTGTCGACATCGACGCTCGGGTACTCAAGGCCGTCCAGTCGCGCAACGACGAACAGAAAGCCAGCCTGTACACCAGGATTTTCAATCACTTCGACGGCGCACTCCGCGGCAAGACCTTTGCCCTGTGGGGCCTGAGTTTCAAACCCAACACCGACGACATGCGCGAAGCCCCCAGCCGGGTGTTGATGGAAGCCTTGTGGCGCGCCGGCGCCAGCGTCCAGGCGTTCGACCCCAAAGCCATGGAGGAGGCCCAGCGCATATATGGCTCGCGCGATGACTTGACGCTGGCGGGCACCAAGGAAGCGGCGCTTAAAAATGCCGACGCCTTGATCATCGTCACCGAGTGGCAATCGTTTCGCGCGCCTGACTTCGACCTGCTCAGCCGGCAGCTCAAGCAACCGCTGATTTTTGACGGACGCAACTTGTTCGATCCGCAGCGGTTGAGCAAACGCGGCTTTACCTACGTCTCCGTGGGTCGGCAGACCTACCCGGTCATCTGAAGGAAGTCGCGCCATGATCAGGCTGCAAATAGTCAGGCATTACTCACCGAAGTTACTCGACGCCAACCAGGCCTATTCCTTCATTAACTTTGCTTCTATCGGCTGCCTTTTCGAACAGGCCCCAGGCACCGTCGCCTACTTTTGCGACGGCATGCTGATGTCGACGTTCATGTCGCGCGTAACCGGCCGCACGATCGGCCGGGTCAGCTTTGATTTCACGTCGATTGCCGACGCTGTTCTCAGCAGCGCAGAGCAACAGGGCAAGCGCGTGTATTTCGTCGGTGCCCGCCAGGCTGAACTGGATCTGTTTGTCGGCAAGATCAAAATGCTCTATCCGCGGCTGAGCATCGTCGGTTATCACAACGGCTACTTCGATGCGTCCCAGGCCCGGTGCATTCAGGCCGACATCTGCCGCAGCGAAGCAGACATTCTGATCGTCGGCCTGGGTGCCGGGCTGCAGGAGCAGTTCGAACAGGATGCGCTGCGCGCAGGATTTCGGGGTGCTGCCTTCACCTGTGGCGGGTTCATACGCCAGGAAGCCATGGCCACGCGGCATTACTACCCGCCAGTGATCAATCACCTGCATATGCGCGCGTTTTATCGGATGTATCGCGAGCCGCATACGATCAAACGCTACCTCATCGATTACCCCAGCAACTTTTTGCACCTGTTGAGGATGATCGTTCAGCGCAAAGTTGCCATCAGCGTTGGGGAATGACCATGCACATCCTGTTCATTCTCAAGGACTTCAAATCGGGTGGCGGCGTCGAGCGCGTCCAGCAACGGTTGTCCGAGCAGTTTCTCAAGGATGGCCAGCGCGTGAGTTTTTTCGTCATGAACGGTGACACGCCGGACACCGAGGGTGTGCAAACGCTCGCCAGCGGCAGCGGTGCCGGCATCGTCGGCCTGCTCAAGTCCATTGTGCTGTTGCGCCGGCTCATTCACCGAGAGGGCGTTACCCACCTCATTTCCGCCAAGGAGCAGGCCAATCTCTGCACCTGGTTCGCCACCCTGGGCCGTCCTTGCAAAGTCATCTATAGCCGCCACGCGGCACTGGATTGCACTGAACAGAAAACCGGCCCTTCAAGCCTGCGCCTGCTCTATTCGTTGTACCTCTGCGGCAGCGGCAAGGTGGTAACGGTCTCCATAGCCTTGCGCCAGTCCCTCGTCGACTGGATGCCCTGGGGTCGGCAACGGATCCGCTATTGCCCCAACGCCGTCGTCACCGAACAACTGCTTCAAGCCGCCCAAGCGCCGCTGCCCGCGGATTTACCCCGCGACTATTGGTTGAGCGTGGGCCGACTGGTGGAACCTAAAGGGTTTCATCTGTTGCTGGATGCCTACGCCCTGGCGTTGCGCAGCGAAGCATTGCCGGACCTGGCGATCGTCGGTGACGGTCCCTTGCTCGACGCACTGACCACTCAGGCAAGCCGACTGGGCATCACGCACCGGGTGCATTTCACCGGTTTCATGAGCAACCCCTATCCGCTGCTGAAGCACGCACGGCTGTTCATTCTGAGCTCCGTGCAGGAAGGCATGCCGACCGTCCTGATCGAAGCGCTGGCACTGGGTACGCCTGTGCTGGCATGCGACTGCGAGACCGGGCCCAGGGAATTGCTGGACAACGGTCGACTGGGTCAACTGGTCGCCGTCAACGATGTACCGGCGTTGGCGCGGGGAATGCTTCAAAGCCTGGCGGCACAGAGCGGCGTTGCACCCAGCGCAAAAATGCTCAGTGACGCCATCCATCCGTACACCAGCCAGTACGCCGCGCAAGCGTATTACCAGGTATGGAACCAATGAAAAAGTTGCTGATTATCCTGCATGACCTCAGCGCAGGCGGGGCTGAAAAAATGATGACGCGCCTCGCCGGTGCCCTGGTCGACGCAGGCAATGACGTGACATTGCTGATGCTCACCGGCGGCGGCTTCCATGCGGCGAACCTCGACCCGCGCGTCAAGAAAGTCGAATTGCAAAGCCAGCGCACCGCCCGTGCGGTGCCGGCCCTCGCGCGATTTCTGCGCGCCAATCGCTTCGACGCACAACTGGCGGCCCTCACTCACGTCAACGTGGTGGCCATCATCGCCGCCTCATTGTCAGGGACACTGGCACGGCTGCACGTCAGCGAACGCAACACGTTTTCCCATGACAAGCACGTTAACCAAGGCTTCATGGTGCGGCAGGCGTATCGGGTGGCACCGCTGTTGTATCGGCTCATCCCCAATCCGGTGATCTGCGTCTCGCGAGGCGTCGCCCAGGACCTGGTCGACACCACCCTTGCACGTCTGAAGGACGTGACCATTGCCGACAATCCGGTCCTCGACGACGACTTTCGCGACAAGCCGCCGGGGCGGCCTAGCCACCGCTGGTTGCTGCAAAAGTCCAGCCCGGTGATTGTCGCCGTGGGGCGCCTCGCCCCGCAAAAAGGCTTTGATACCTTGATCAACGCCTTCGCGAGGTTGCCCGACGCCAACGTTCGCCTGGTCATTTTTGGCGAAGGCGCGCTCAGGGCGCAGTTGCTTGAGCAGGCACGCACGCTGGGCGTGGCCGACCGGTTCGACGTGCCAGGCTACACCCGCGATCCAATGGCAGAAGTGGCCGCGGCCGACTGCTTTGTACTGTCGTCACGTTTCGAGGGCAGCCCCAACGCGCTGGTAGAGGCCTTGTCCACTGGCACCCCGGTGGTGTCGACCCGCTGCCCCCATGGCCCGCAAGACATTCTCATCGGTGGCCTCGTCGCGCCGCTGGTGGCCGTCGACGACCCAAGCGCATTGGCGCAGGCCATCGCCCTGCAACTCTCGACACCGCGAGACCTGCAACGCCAGTCCCGCATCGATGCCGCCGCGCGTTTCATGAATGCCAGCGCGGTAGAAACCTACCTCGCCGCGTTGCTCCGGAGGCCATCGCCATGAGCACACTGGAAATCAGATATTCCACGCTACGCGACGCCTTCACGTTGTTCGGCGTGCTGTTCTACATCCAGGTGATTACGTTTGTCCTCAGTCTGGGTGGCGCCCCCAGCTTCGGCGACATCGATAAAGACCTCGAAGGCAACGTCGCCAACCAGATCTGCGGTCTCATCACACTGCTGGTGCCCTTGTTCTTCTTCATCCGCAACAAGGTGTTCCTCAGCAAAACCTTTTACCGCAGCAACTTCTTTCTGCTGATGTTCATGCTCTGTGTCATCGCATCGATCGGCTGGTCCCACGACCCGATGCTGAGTTTCAAGCGGATTATCGCGATGCTCAGCGTGGTGTTTTTTGCCGGTTTCATTGCCTACAACTACCCCCTTGAAAAAATCACCTTCATGCTCGGCTGTGCCATCGGCGTGGCTGCGTTGATCGGGTTGATGCTCGCCGTGGTCATGCCTGACGTCGCGTTCTTGTCCGGTGGCATTCGCGACGGCGCATTCAAGGGGGTTTTCGCCGAAAAGAACGCTGGGGCAAGGCTCAACGCAATCGCCATCCTGCTGTTGCTGCCGATGATCCGCCAACGCAACCGCTGGGCCCTGTTCTGCTCGTTTTTTTCGCTGATCGCGATCTTGCTCGCCCAGTCGGCGACCGGCGTGGCATTGATCATTTCCGGTACGGTGAGCTACTGGTATTTCCTCACCCTGATCCGCTTGCGTATCAACCGCTCGCAGTGGCTGTTCTTCGGTTGCACGCTGGTGTTTCTGCTGGCTTGCCTGTTGCTGTACAGCCACGTTGCGTGGCTGGTGGAGATCGCCGGTCGCGATCCGTCGCTCACTGACCGCACGTTGATCTGGGAGCTGCTCGCGCCGTTTGTCGATCAACAATGGTTCAAGGGTTACGGCTTCGGTGCCTTCTGGGCCAGCCCCGATGCCAATGCTTTCATCCATCGCTGGGGCTACATCGGCAACGCCCACAGCGGCTACGTGGAGACCCTGCTCAACGGCGGCGCTATCCAGTTGACTGCGCTGGCGTTGCTGCTGGGCGAAGCGCTGCTCAAACAATACCGCGCCGTGACGGCGAACCAGGCGGCACGGTTTCGCGCCAGCGCCCTGGTCATCATCGGCCTGTTCGTCGTCACCAATTATGTGGCGTACGTGATTCCCAACTATCGCTCCGCCGAGTTCCTGGTGTTCTGCACTTTGGCCCTGTCCTTTCGGCATCACCACGCGACATTCCCCGAGTTATCACCGACAGCCCTGCGTCAGCGTCCGTCTGGCGAGGGTTTAGCGCGCGATTCAGCCCAGGCGTGACAAAAGGAGAAACACCCGTGCCCAAACAAGCCTCCCCTTTAGCGCACTCAGTGTGCGTCGTGATCCCGATGTACAACGGAGCCGGCAGCATCGAGCAAACGCTGGCGTCCCTGGTCGGGCAAACCCGACTGCCCGATCACGTCATCGTCATCGACGATGGTTCCACCGATGACGGACCACAACGGGTCAGAGACTTCGTGGCGCCGTTCCGCTTGACGCTGTTGCAACAAGCCAACGAAGGCCAGGCCAGTGCCCGCAACCACGGATTGCGGCACAGTGAAGAGACGTTTGTGGCGCTTCTCGATGCCGATGATCAATTTCGTCCGCAAAAGCTCGAGCAGCAATTGGCGCTGTACGACGAACTCACTCGTCAGGGACGGCCGGTGGGGCTGATCGACTGCTACACGCAGGTCAATTACAGCGACGGCAGGCGGCAGCTGGACAACCACCTCAAGAACGGCAGGCATTTCGACGATTTCATCCACGCCAACGTCCTCAATGGCGTATCCACCGCGCTGGTCAAGCGCGAGGTGATCATGCAGTACGGCGGCTTCGATGCCAGCCTGCGTTACTCCGAAGACCGCTTCATGTGGACCCGGATCGCCGAACACTGGGAGGTCCACACGGTGCCGCAGGTGCTGCTGGAGCGCACAGTCAACGGCGGTAACATGACCGCGCAACCGAAAAAGTACTATGCGAACAAAATCAGGTTCATCGACGTGTACCTCGCCCGCTATGGCGCGCAGCTCAGCAAGCAGCAACGGATCGATTTCGTGCTGGGCAACCACACCGATTTTCTCAATGCCTTTTCCCGACGTGGCGAGCATGCCGAGGTGATCGGCGTGTACCGGCGAATGCTGGAGTATTCCTGGCAAACGCTGATCTTCGCCAACGGCAAACCGACCTTGCGCTACCTCTATGCCTGCGCCCGAACCTTGCGCAAGACAACGGCATCAACCACCGCTCATTGAACCGGTATCCGCCATGGCCAATCACCGTCTGGTGACATTGATCTGGATCTTCACCGAGAAATTCGGCCTGATCTTCCTGTCGATGATTACCTTTGTCGCGTATGCCAGGCTGCTGTCGCCTGCAGAGTTGGGTGTGGGCACAGTCATCATCGCCATCGTCGAGTTGATCGGCCTGGTGTATTCGTCGGTTTTGGAAGACCCGCTGGTACGACTCGAACGGTTAGAGGACAAACACATCACCACGGCGTTCTGGGCAGCGGTGCTCGTCAGCCTGATGTCCATCGTCCTCATCTCGGGCGCAGCGATGCTGTACACGCCCGATCCGGTGCTGCAATGGATGACGGCGGTGGCCTCAGTGAAAATCCTGTTCACCATGATGGCGCGGGTCTATGTGGCGCAAATGCGCCGCAGCGGTAACTTCAGGATGCTGGCGTCACGCACGTTGCTGGGCAAGGTGTGTGGTGGTGTCGGCGGCATCGCTGTCGCGCTGTGGGGGTTGGGGGCCTGGGCGGTCGTTGCCCAGGCACTGATCATGGAGTTCGTCTCCATCATCGTATTGATGCGCTCAGATCCGCGACGCATTGCCTTTCATATCGACGGCCCGGTCTTGCGCGAACTGTTGAAGTCCGGAGCGCCGGTTGCCGTCAACGCGCTGAGTTCGCAAGCGCTGCAACGCGGGGTCAATGTGGTCCTGGGCATGACGGCCGGCACCAACGCGGTGGGCATGTTCAACATGGCGATGCGCATCATCGATCTGCCGCGTACGGCGATCTACCACGGTCTGATCAGTTATGCGCTGCCGGTGTTTGCCCGGCGTAGCGAAGATCCATCACGGTTGCGCGCGATCATCAGCGATTCGACCGCCGTCAGCGGCTTCCTGCTGACGCCTCTGTTCATCGGCATCGCACTCACGGCGCACGACGTGATCCTGTTGATCTTCGGCGCCAAATGGACCGAGGCCATTCCCCTGCTGCAAGTGCTGGCGTGCACCGCCGCCATCGGCAATACCGCCATGTATGCCACGACCGCGCTGATCGCCGTCAATCGCAGCCACCTGACCATCAAGGCCGAAGTGGCAACCACGGTACTGTCACTGGCGCTGGTTTACAGCTTCGGCAGTCTTTATGGCGGCATGGCGGCCGCCCTCGCTCTGCTGGCGAGGATGCTGATCATCACGCCGCTGCAAATCCGCGGACTCAACACGGCCATCGGTTATGGCTGGCACCGGTTCTTCGACGCCAATTACCGCAGCGTGATTGCCTCGCTCGTCATGGCAGCAACCGTCCTGATGGTCGCTCCCCGAATGGGTTTTCAAGGCTATCTGAACCTGATTTGCACCATCGGTATTGGCGCCCTGAGCTATGCCGTGGCGTACAGCGTATTGCACCCGCGCTGGCCGCAAGAATTCAAAACGGTTTTCACCGCCCGCTGAATTCCCCCTGAGACAGGAACACCTCACCATGCCTAAAACCACGCTTATTACTGGCGGGGCCGGCTACATCGGTTCCCATACTGCCCTGGCGCTTATCAATGCCGGGCACTCTGTGCTGGTGCTCGACAACCTGTGCAACAGCTGTCGAGAGTGCATCGCGCGTCTTGAGCTGCTGACCCACACCCGGGTCGATTTCATCAATGGCGACATTGGCGACTCGATCTTGCTCGACAAGATTTTCAGCCGTTACGACGTCGATGCCGTGGTGCATTTTGCGAGCCTCAAATCCGTCGAAGAAAGCATTCGCAAGCCTTTGGACTATTACGCCAACAACGTCGCCGGGACACTCAATCTTTGCCGGGCGATGGTGCGTCATGAAGTGTTCAATCTGGTGTTCAGCTCCTCGGCGACGGTGTACGGCGACCCTGCGCAAATCCCGATCCTGGAAGACATCGGCACCGGCAAACCGGTCAATCCCTATGGCCGCACCAAACTCATGATCGAGGAATTGCTCACCGACCTGTGCCACGCGGATCCACGCTGGAGCATTGCCTTGTTGCGCTACTTCAACCCGATCGGCGCCCACGAAAGCGGAATGATCGGCGAAGACCCCAGCGGCCGCCCCGCCAATTTGCTGCCGTGCCTGACCCAGGTTGCGATCGGACGGATTCCCGAACTCACGGTGTACGGCTGCGACTATCCCACCGTGGACGGAACCTGCGTGCGCGATTACATCCATGTGGTCGACCTTGCCATCGGCCACCTCAAGGCGCTGGAGGTATTGCAGGGCAAAGGGGGCATCAACGCCTGGAACCTGGGCACCGGCATCGGCTACAGCGTGCTGCAGATTATCCAGAGTTTCGAGGACATTACCGGCATCACCATCCCCTACCGCTTCGCCCCGCGACGTGCCGGTGACATCGCCAAATGCTGGGCGGACCCGAGCAAGGCAGGACGTGAGCTGGGCTGGAGCGCGCAACGCGACCTGGAACAGATGATCGTCGATACCTGGCGGTGGCAGTCGCGCAATCCGCAGGGGTATCAGTCGTCCCTCGACATACCGGCCCTGATGACGGCGAAGTAATGCAGATGCTCAGCAAATATCTGCTGGTGCTGCTGTGGTCGGTTTCACTGGCTGGCACGGCGGCGCAAGCGCCCTCCCGTCCGCCGGCCAGCGGCCTGGTGCTATGGCTCGACGCGGCCGACGCATCAACCATGACCGTCGATGCACAGGACCGTGTGCAGTACTGGCGCGACAAATCCGGCCAGTCCAACGACGCCACGGCAGACGATGCCGCCTTGGGACCGAAGCAGGTGGCGAACGCCCTGAACGGTCAATCGGTGGTGCGTTTCAGTGGCGTTTCGGGGTTTCTGGGCAAAAACATCCGCAGCGCAAAAGGCCCGGTCACGGTGTTTCTCGTATCCCTTCGGCCAGCAGAAGCCAACGTTGATCCCTGGCAGCGGCTGTTCAGTTCGCGACCGCAAATCGCCAAAAACGATAACGTGTTGCCGAATTTCGCCATCAGCCTGCGACAGACCACCGCGTATGCGCCGACCATTTCCGTGCTGGAGCTTTTCGATGTACCGATCGGTCCGTATGCCGTCGGGCGCAACGTGGTCGGCAAGGCCGAAAACTTCCGCGGCGACATCGCCGAAGTGCTGGTCTACGACCGTCCGTTTGCCTCCCTCGCCGAGCGGCAACAGGCGTTTGAGTACCTGGCGGACAAATGGTCCATTGTCGTTCCCGGACCGGCTCACACCTGGACCCGTGTCGGACCGCTGGGCGCGTTGCCGGTCCATACCAACCCCAACCTGCCGCTGTCCGATCAGGCCAATGCCGGCCAGTGGACACTCGACACCAACCTGTCCGACGACTTCAACGGCACCACCCTCGATCCTGTACGTTGGCACGTCAACAATGCCGAAGGGAACGAATCGCTCGGACGCAAACCGGCGCTGTTCAAGCCGGACAATGCCAGCGTCAAGAATGGCAACTTGAACATCGTCTTCCGCAAGGAAACCTTGCCGCAGAAGTACGTCAAGCTCGGCTTCAAGGACTACTCCTCGGCGATGGTTCGCACCCATTCGCGTGGGCTCTTCGGGTATTACGAGGCGCGCGCCAAACCCATGGACTCGGCAGGCTCCAGCGCATTCTGGCTCGCGTGGACGGGCATGGCTGACAATGCCACCGAAATCGACATCTTCGAGATTGGCGGCAAGACCAAAAACGCTGCCCTCGACCGTTTTTACAACATGAATGCCCACCTGTGGGCCACGCCGCAAAGCACCGAACATATCGCCGATGGCAGCACCTGGGTCAGTCCATGGCGCCTGGCGGACAGCTTCCATATCTACGGCTTCGACTGGCAGCCCGACACCCTGCGCTGGTACGTCGATGGCGTACTGGTCAGGGAATCGAAGAACAGCCATTTCTTCTTCCCGATGCAGATCGTCTTTGACAGTGAGGCCATGTGGCAGTGGTTCGGCGTGGTGGACGATGCTGACTTGCCCTCTACCTTCAGCGTCGACTACGTCAAGGTGTGGCAAGGCAGTCGATAGCCTCCACACCAAATCGACAACCGCCCGGGTCAAATCTCTATCGGCAGATGGTCAGTTTTTCAGTCAGCGCTAACACGTCTGGAGCGCATTAAAATGATCAAACGCCGGCTGAAAGAACTGGATTTGCTGCGCTTCCTGGCGGCTATCGCAGTCGTGTTTTTTCACTATGCCTTTCGCGGGTATGCAAAGGGCGACATGTCGACAATGCCTTACCCGCTATTGGCTGAGCCTGCCAAATACGGTTACTTGGGTGTCGAACTGTTTTTCATGATCAGCGGATTCGTCATTCTGATGACTGCTTCAAGCAATAATCTCAAAGTATTTTTCATCTCCCGCGTTGTTCGTATCTGCCCGGCTTTCTGGGTGTGCTGCACCCTCACTTTTCTAATCACACTTGCCATCGGACAACCACGGTATACAGCAAACCTTTATCAATACATCGCGAACATGACACTCCTTAGCGACGTGATGGGTGTCCCGCCGATAGACGGCGTTTACTGGTCTCTGTTTGCAGAAATAAAATTTTACCTGATGATATCCATTGTATTGGGCTTCAAGAAAATAGAAAAAATAGAGACCTATCTCGTGCTTTGGCTACTGGTATCTGCCATAACAGAAGCACTCATATTAGAAAAGATGCGCTCGATATTAGTTACCGATTACGCTGCCTATTTCATAGCGGGTGCAACGTTCTACATGATATGGGCCAAGGGCATCACGAAAACACGAATTCTCCTGTTGGCAGGTGCATTGGCATTGGCCTGCTACACATCAATCGTATGGGCCGAACTGCTCGAAACGAAATATGCAACTGAATTCAGCCCTCTGATCATATGCAGCAGTATTATTCTGTTTTTCATAACGTTTTTCTTGATCGCAACCAACAAAACGGCAGCCATAGGGGCATTGAACTGGACTGCACTAGGAGCGTTAACCTACCCACTTTACCTATTACATCAAATGATCGGCTTTATGATCTTTAACATTGCTTATCCCGCTGTGAACCCGCACCTGTTGCTTTGGGGCACTATCGCCTTAATGATAGGTGCGTCCTATTTGATCCACAAAAAAATAGAAACACCCATTGCCAGATTCATGAAAAAACTTCTTTCATTATCCTTCAAGCGTGTTGAGGCTGATTAGCCCACCTAGAATCGACTGCGGCAAGGTCCGGCAGGCGGCAGCAGAGCGGTGCCCACTGACGCCTCCCGACACCCTTAAATCATCGGCGAACTGCTCACCACGCGCAGTGCCAACCCTTCATAGGCATCCAGCGTAATGGTGAAGTCGCCCTCAGACGTGAGATCGCCTTCGACGCGCTCGTTGATGATGTCGACCACTGGCCCCGGTGCGATATTGGGCAGGTGCAAGGTCTCGGTGATCGGCGTCGAACCGAAGTTCAGTGCGGTGATTTGCGTGCCTTTGCCGGCCGGCAATTCGTGGACCATGACCAGCAGCCCGGAGTGCTGGACATCTGGGATCAGGATCTGACGACTGGCGGCGATATCGTAGGCGCGGCGCGCGGCGAGGATTTTTTTAAGTTGCGAGACGAACGAATCCGGATCATTCAATTGGCTGGGCAGGCTGCCGTACAAGGTCTTCGGACGCGGCATTTGCCCCGCCGACAGCGGCGCGTCCGGATTGAGATCCACCAGATCGTAGGCCCCGCGATGAATCCAGCGGGTGTCGCCGTCGCCCATCAAGTGCTCAACCTGCTCGGCCGGCAACGGCAGCGCGCCGACCAGGTCCCAGCCGGACAGCGCAAACACCCCCGGTTGCATGGCGTTGTACATCACCAACAGCAAATGGACCTGGCGAATCTGCTGGATATCCGCCGCTGTGATCGCGTCGAGATCACGAATCCCCAACGCCGCCGTGATGATGCTGGCGGTGGTGCAAGACACGCCGTTGGTGACGAATTTCAAGTTGTAAGGCGCGTGCTCGCCCGCCAGACGCTCGTACATCTGCTCGCGAATGTGTTCACGCAAGATGCTGCCCGGAAAGGTCTGCCCTTGATAGAGGTAGGTGTCATGGGCGTGCAGCGTCCAGAAATGCACCAGTTCCAGGGTCAGTTCGTCGTGGTTTTGCAAGGCATGGATCAGCGAACCGGGGTCGATGCCGAGGGTATGCATCTGTCGCAGCATCAAGCGCAGGAACTCGGTATCGCCCATCAGCAACGCGTGCTGATAGGCCGGTCGGGTGATGAAGTCATACGAGAGGTCGGCGCCGCCGTGGGACATGCTGGCGATGTCGTCGACGGTCAGGTTGAGCTCCTGAAAACTGAAACCGCCGGCCTTGCGGATCGCCCCGCCCAGCAACTGGTTACCGGTAATCGATAACGGGTGGCTTTCAGACCAGGCCGTGCCGTCGAGTTTGCGCTCCACGCCGAGGAATCCGTTGGCGTCCAGACGCAGGATTTTCGCACCCATGACGTCAATGGCGTGCAGGGCATCGCCGATGATCATCTGCTGCGCGGCGAAGGTCGGGTCCAGCCAGTTCAGTGACGGCTGCCCTTCCTTGAAGTAATGCAGATAGACCCAGCGCCGCGGCTTGCCATCGACGCCGATCACGATCGGTGTCGCGCTCCAGTCGGTTTCCTTGACCCCCGGCTCGAAGAAGATCACCCGCTGCAACTGGCCGACGATGTAGTGCTTGTCCCGGAGCACGTCGACCTGCAGCGGACTGAGATTTTGCGCATCACGGCCGTCGGCGATGTCCGGCAGCAACGGCCAGTCCTCTTCGCGGATTTCGACCATGTGGTAGAGACCCGGATAGTCTTCATAGGCCATCTCGGCCAAGCGGAAATCCGCGCCTTTGCCGGTATGCGAAGGGATCACGTCATCGATGATCACCGCGTTGTGCGCGGCGGCCATGCGCACCAGTGCCTGAAGATGCGCCTCGGTGCCCAGTTGCGGGTCGATCTCGAAACTGATGCGGTCAAAATTGCCGTCAATGGTCGGTGTGCGTTGGGTACCCGTCAGGCCGCCAGACATTTTCAGCGGGCCGTTATGAATGCCCTGGATGCCGATTTTCGACAGGGCATGCCATAAAGTTTCATCGCCCAACGCCTCGAGCACGCTGCCGTCTTCGCGGGTGACGATGGACGCCGGGTAAGCGGTGAACCACACCGAGGCCAGGGCTGACGCATCACGGGGCCGGGTATGGGCGTAAGGCTGTTGCCACATCCGACCTTGGCCGGAGTAGAGCTTGGCGCGCTGTCTGGCGGCATGCAGCATCGATTGTTCAACCAGCCAGGTCACATGATTTTTGTCAGCCGCAGTCATAAAAACAGTCACCTGTTGTCGTGGGTAAATTTGCGCTCGGCCATCCCATGCGTACCTGCACCGGTGGACCCGTCCTTTGCATATGAGGCCCTGAGGCGGCATTCGTTGCATTGAGGCTTGAGGATCCAGAACGCGCGCACTGTGTTTTGCTTCGAATTACGCCACCGCGCGCTCACCTTTCAGGGCTGGCAACGCGATGACGAGCGCCAGGCCAATCAACCCTGCCGCTACCGCAAAGGTGATTGCCATGCCATGGGCGATCGCTTCTGGCGCTGCATTGGTGACGTCGGTCGCCGATGAAGCCAGCGCAAACACTGCGCCCATGACCGAGGCACCGGTGATGAGCCCGAGGTTGCGCGACAGGCTGAGCAGGCCGGCAATGACGCCTCGCTGATCCGGGCTGACGCCGGCCATGATCAACGTGTTGTTGGCCGCCTGAAACAGCGCATAACTGGCGGTGATCACAGCGATGGGCACGAGGTAGCCGAGGACACCGACACGCGTCGGAATAATTGACAGAACACAGGCGCCGAATGCCATTGCGACGAGCCCGAAAACGCTCATGCGCTGCGCGCCAAAACGGTCCACCCAGCGGCCGGCGGGTACGCCAGTCAACGCGGCAACCAGCGGGCCGGCTGACAACGTGAGCCCGACCAGCACTGCATTCAACCCGAGCGCGCCCGAGAGATAGAACGGCCCGACCACCAGCGTCGACATCATCACCGTCGAGACCAGCGTGCTCATGGCCAGGCTCGCGCTCAACCCCCGATCACGCAACAGCGCCAGTTTGATCAGCGGCGATGCAACCGTCGCCTCGATGAACAGGAAAACCCCGGTTCCGGCAACCGCGATCAGCAGCAACGCGAGGTTGAACGAACCCCAGACACCTGCGCCCAACGTCATTGCCAGCGCATACGCGCCGAGTGTCAGCGCCAAAACCAACGTGCCTACAACGTCAAAACCACTGCGCTGAGCCTTCGGCGTTGGGCGATCGGCGGGCAAATAGAGGTACGCGAGCACACCGTTCAAAACACCCAGCGGCAGGTTAACCAGAAAAATCGCCTGCCAGCCGAAGCCGGAGATCAACACGCCACCGAGCGATGGCCCCAGCGTGGTGCCGATCGCCGACATCGTGCCAAGCAATCCCATGGCGCTGCCGGTCTGCGCTTTCGGCACCGTCTCACCGACAAACGCCACGGTGAGCGCCAACATGATCGCTGCCCCGAAGCCTTGCACCGCCCGAGCGGCGACCAGCCACCCCAGCGACGGCGCCAGGCCACACGCCAGCGAAGCCAAGGTGAAAATGGCGATGCCAAACAGCAGCAAGCGGCGTCGACCGACGATGTCGCCCAAACGTCCAACGCTGACGATCAACGTCGTTATCGCGAGCAGATACGCCAGGACGATCCACTGCACTTCCTGAAAGGACGCGTCGAGTGCCTGGGACAAGGTCGGCAAGCCTGCATTGGCGATGCTGGTGTCGAGGGAAGGCATCAACATCGACAGCGAAAGGCTGGCGAGTGCCCAGCGGACCGAGCCGGATTGCGTGTTGAGTTTCATGGTTTGGCCACTTAGGGAAAGTTGACCTTCAGCGTATGCTCGCGTCTGCCATGGCGGAAGACGCACCACTTGCACTTGATACCTGCACACGACGCCATGTCATCACCCAGCCGTGCTAACGTTGAAGCATGACGACTCCCGACCTGAATCTGCTGATCACCCTCGATGCGCTGCTCGCCGAAGGCAGTGTTGCGCGGGCCGCCCAACGATTGCGGCTGAGCCCGTCGGCGATGAGTCGGGCGCTGGCACGATTGCGTGAAACGACCGGCGATCCACTGCTGGTCCGCGCCGGACGCGGCCTGGTGCCGACACCCCGAGCCCTGGAGTTGCGCGAACACGTCAGCCAATTGGTGCAACAAGCCGAAGCGGTGCTGCGCCCCACCGAGCAACTCGACCTCAAGCAACTCGTGCGAACCTTCACGCTGCGCACCAGCGACGGCTTTGTCGAAAACTTCGGGCCGGCGCTGATTGCTCGCCTCGGCGAAGAAGCCCCCGGCGTGCGGCTGCACTTTTTGCAGAAACTGAACCAGGACAGCACGCTGCTGCGTGACGGGACGGTCGATCTGGAGACCGGCGTTGTCGCGGACACCACCAGCCCGGAAGTGCGCACCCGCGCGTTGTACCAGGACCGTTTCATCGGCGTCGTACGCCCGGGGCATCCGCTGAGCAAGGGCAAGATCACGCCCGCCCGGTATGCGTCCGGCCGGCATGTCCTGGTCTCGCGGCGTGGACGGGATCAAGGACCGATGGATGACGCCTTGAAACCACTTGGGCTGGCGCGGGAGATCGTCACCATCGTCGGCGGCTTCTCCGCCGCCTTGGCGCTGGCCCGGGCCTCGGACCTGATCGCCACGGTGCCCGAACGCCACACCCACAATCTGCGTGCCGGCCTGCACAGTTTCCCCCTTCCGGTCGCCACGCCAGTGATCACCATCTCAATGCTCTGGCACCCACGAATGGACGCCGATGCCGCGCACCAGTGGTTGCGCGGATGTATTCGGGAGGTGTGTGCGGGGCCTCTGAATTAGCGCTTATTGGATGCTTTTGCACTTTGTGGGAGCGGCCAGGTTGGCGAACCGGGACTAGACTCAATCCGTTGCTTCGGGCCACACCGGTCGGGCCAGCGATCTGGATATGAGGGAACGTCATGAGCGACAAAGCCGATTTGCGTAAGTACTCCTCTCAAGTGGTCGATGGCGTGGAGCGCGCGCCCGGCCGTTCCATGCTGCGTGCCGTGGGCTTCACGGATGAAGACTTCAAAAAGCCGCAGATCGGCATCGCCTCGACGTGGGCCATGGTCACGCCATGCAACATGCACATCGACAAGCTCGCCGTTGAAGCGGAAAAAGGCGCAAATGCCGCGGGCGCCAAGGGCGTTATTTTCAACACCATCACCATTTCCGACGGCATCGCCAACGGCACCGAAGGCATGAAGTATTCGCTGGTGTCGCGGGAGGTGATCGCCGATTCCATCGAGGTGGTGGCCGGTTGCGAAGGCTTTGACGGCCTGGTAACCGTGGGCGGTTGTGACAAGAACATGCCCGGCTGCCTGATCGGCATGGCCCGGCTGAATCGCCCGTCGATCTTCGTCTACGGCGGCACCATCCGCCCGGGCGCTGGTCACACCGACATCATTTCCGTGTTCGAGGCCGTGGGTCAGCACGCTCGCGGCGATATCAGCGAGATTCAGGTCAAGCAGATCGAGGAAGTGGCGATTCCCGGTCCCGGCTCCTGCGGCGGCATGTACACGGCCAACACCATGGCCTCGGCCATTGAGGCGTTGGGCATGAGCCTGCCCGGTTCCAGTTCCCAGGACGCCGTCGGCAGCGATAAGGCATCAGACAGCTTCCGCGCCGGTCAGCAGGTGATGGAACTGCTCAAACTGGACCTCAAACCGCGCGACATCATGACTCGCAAAGCCTTCGAGAACGCCATCCGCGTGGTGATCGCCCTCGCCGGCTCGACCAACGCCGTGCTGCACCTTTTAGCCATGGCGCATGCGGTGGATGTCGAGCTGACGCTGGATGATTTCGTCGAGCTGGGCAAAGTGTCCCCGGTGGTCGCCGACCTACGCCCCAGCGGCAAATACATGATGAGCGAGCTGGTCGCCATCGGCGGTATCCAGCCGCTGATGAAACGCATGCTCACCGCCGGCATGCTGCACGGCGATGTGCTGACGGTGACCGGCAAGACCCTGGCAGAAAACCTGGAAAACGTGCCCGACTACCCCGAAGGTCAGGACGTAATTCTGCCGTTCGATCAGCCGGTCAAAAAGGACTCCCATTTAGTGGTGCTGCGCGGCAACCTTTCACCGACGGGCGCGGTGGCCAAGATCACCGGCAAGGAGGGTTTGCGCTTTGAAGGCACGGCGCGCGTTTATCACGGTGAAGAAGGTGCGTTGGCAGGGATTCTCAATGGCGAAGTCAAAGCCGGCGACGTCATCGTCATTCGCTACGAAGGGCCCAAGGGTGGACCCGGCATGCGCGAAATGCTCTCGCCCACCTCGGCGGTCATGGGCAAAGGGCTGGGCAAGGAAGTCGCGCTGATCACCGACGGCCGTTTCTCCGGTGGCTCCCATGGTTTTGTGGTGGGGCATATCACGCCGGAGGCCTTTGAGGGCGGACCGATTGCGCTGATTGAAGATGGCGACAGGATCACCATCGACGCTGAAACCCGGCAGATTACGGTCGATGTCTCCGACGCCGAACTGGCCGAGCGCAAGACCCGCTGGGTGCGCCCGGAATCCAGGTACAAACGCGGGGTGCTGGCCAAGTATGCGAAGACCGTGTCTAGCGCCTCAGAGGGTGCGGTTACGGATAAATACCTTTAGGGGATGGGTGCAGGGCTTGGGATTCTGTGTTGTCTGACCTGACCCATTCGCGAGCAAGCCCGCTCCCACACTTGAACTTCGTCGAACACAAATTCTGTGCTCAATGAAGATCAAAATGTGGGAGCGGGCTTGCTCGCGAAGAGGCCTTCAAAATCACCGAAAATCAATTGATCAGTACACAAGCCTCAAAGCCGAAACCGATCCACCGACTGCGACAGCTTGCCAGCCAAAGTCGACAGCTCATCAGTCGTCGAAGCCGTCTGGCCAATAACCTTGCTGTTGCCTTCCGACATCCCCGCAATCATGTCCACCTGATGGGCGATTTCGTTACTCGCCAGGCTCTGTTCACCGATCGTGCGGGTGATGTCATTCACCAGCTCAGTGGTATTGAGCGTGGCTTGGAGGATTTCGCGGATGGCGCGCTCGACGTCGGCGGTCACGGCCATGCCTTTGTCGACCTGCGCAACGCCTGCCTCCATGCTGGTCACCGCCTCGCGGGTGCTTTGCTGGATGCGCGAGACCATGCTGGCAATTTCCTGCGTGGAGGCACTGGTGCGTCCCGCCAGGCTGCGGACTTCGTCGGCCACCACGGCAAAACCACGGCCCTGTTCACCGGCGCGAGCGGCCTCGATGGCGGCGTTGAGTGCCAGCAGGTTGGTTTGATCGGCGATACCCTTGATCACCTGAATGATGCTGAAAATCCCCTCGGACTCCTTGTCCAGCGTGCGGATCACCTGGGCCGATTGCTGCGCCGAACGCGCAATACCGTCCATGTCGTTGACCACCTGATGAATCACGCGACCGCCATCCTTGGCCAGTGCCTCGGCCTGGTTGGCCATGTTCAATGCGCGCTCCGCGTGGCGGGTGATTTCCTCGATACTCGCAGTCATTTCACTCGCGGCGGCGGCCATGGTGCTGGCCGCGACGCTTTGCTGTTGGCTGCTGTCGGCGACCTGATGGCAGCCGCTGCTCAACTGCACGCTCATGCCACTCACGCCATGCGCATTGCTGCGCACCACCTCGATCATGCCGCGCAGGTCACGCTGCATGGTCGCCAGACTGCGGATCAATGCGCTGGCTTCGTCCTTGTGGGTCGGTTCGACGATAGGTTCGCTCAGGTTGCCATGAGCGATGCTTTGGGCAATGCGGCTGGCGGTCTGCAACGGCCCCATGATGCTCGAAATCACCCAGCGTCCCTGGATGAGCAGCAATAACAGGCTGGCGATAAGCACGACACCCAGCGTGAAATTCGCGCTGCTGATAGCCTGCTCGGTGCCTTGGCTGGTCTGCTGGGTGTTGGTTTCGATCAGTTCGCTGAGGGCCGCCATCTGGTCCTCCAGTTGGCTGAACGCGGTATTGAACGTGCCGAGTTCCTTTTGTGCCGAATCCGGATTTTCCAGCGCCAGCTCGACAATGCGCTCGGCCGCACTGATGTAGGTATCGAGGCTCGGCTTGACCTTGTTCAGGCCCGCCTTGATGGTGTCGTTGACCGGCAGCTTGAGGTTTTCACCCAGCACTTCACGAAAATGCGCCGCATGCTCCTCAATGGAACTGCGCACCTCGGCTTTGCTGCTGGTACTTTTGCCCAGCCCGACCACCATCGCGGACAGCACATCGGCGCGCAATGCGTCGTGCATCATGTCGGCTTCGAGGTGATTGCGCAGCGCGGTCATGCTGACCTCGTTGTCATTCACTGCTTCAGCCATCCGGGTGTTTCCCACGTAACTGACCAGGCTCACGATCAATGCAGTGAGCAAGCTCGTACCAATCAGCAGTAGCAAGCGTAATTTTATAGACATGGGGTAGCCCTCTCGGTACGTCACTTTTATGAACACGTTATCGGCTGCGTCGGCCGTTTTTTAAGCCTGGCGCCGGACTTTCGGTGTTTTGCGACATGCGGTAGGTTCTACCTGGGATCTTGATTCCGTGCGGTCTTTTTCTGGGCGCTGCAGTCATGGCCAAACCTTGCGCAAGACCGCTAAAGTAGCGCGACGAAAATCAGGAACTCCATGAACATGGACGAGCTTCACCAAGGCAGCTGCCTATGCGGCGCCGTTAAATATCGTGTATCCACCGAGCTGAAAGCCGTCACCCATTGCCATTGCAAACAATGCCAAAAGAGCCATGGAGCGGCCTTCGCGACGTATGCGAGCGCTCCCCGGTCGGCGGTTTCTGTCACTGCGAGAGCAGCAGCACTCAAGGGTTACGAATCGTCCAAAGGCGTCACGCGCCAGTTCTGTTCCAACTGCGGCTCTTCGCTTTTCTGGTCTGATTCGAAGGGGGCGTTTTCGGAGTGGGTTTCGATAGCGATCGGTACGTTGGATTCGCCTTTCCTGGCGTTGAAGCACAAACACTCTTTTATTGAATCGAAAGCCTGTTGGTACGAGTAGATGCAGTAAAGGATTAGCGCTTGCGTGCCAGACGCTGCTGCCAATTGCCACCATTGGCACGCTGGCATTGCTCTTCAGAATCGAACTGCACATGGGCCGAGACTTGGCTGACGAGCACCTCCGCTTCGCTTAACGCGATAGCCGTCAGCTCGACCATGCGCTCGCCCTGCCCGCTCGCCAACGCCTGATCCTTGCTGGCTTGGGTGTCGAAGACCCAGACAACCCTCAGGCTGGAAGGAAATTCGTCGTAATCGACTTCGTGGGTCAGCCATTCAAATCCGACGATTTGCGCTTTGGCCGTTTCGCACGCCTCGGTCAGGGTGGCAACCAGGCGACGCTCGATGCGTGCCTGATCGCGTTTGCTTAAACCCATGGGGAATCCTTGTGATTGTTTCAATTCTTTGACCGCTCTCAATCGTGCGCGCCTTCGGGCACTCGATGTTCCCTGCAAATCAAGTTGATTTCGCCGGATTCCAGGTGTTCCTGAGTCAGTCCACAAAAGGCCTCGTCCGCCACTGTCTGATGGAAGCGGCAGCTTCGGCAAAGCCCGAAGCTCGGTACATTTTCCCCTTGCTGAATATTCCTCAACAGCTCCAGCAGCAGCCCTTCCAGATCCTCTGAACGAGCGCCCAGTCGCTTGGCGGCAGCGACCAGAAAATCCGGAGGCATCACTTCGCCCAGCAGGGCTCTGGCCGGCGCGGTCAGTTCCAGGTGCACGCTGCGTTTGTCCTTGGCGTCCGGGGTTTTGATCAGCAGTCCATTGGTTTCCAGCGCCTTGAGCGATTGCGACACGGTGCCCTTGGTCAGCCCCAAATACTCGGTCACCGCCAACGGCGTGTTGGAGTAACGATTGCAGCGGCCCAGATACATCAGCGCGCTCAATTGAATTGGCTGCAGATCCGTCAGCTTAGGGTGTTCGCGAAACCAGACGCGCGTCAGGCTCGACAGTCTTTCCAGCAGATCGAACAACACGGGGGAATTTCCAGATAAGAGTGTTGATAAATAGTATCGGATAAAAACCATATTGACAAAATCCAGTCTTGCCCTAGGCTTTTCGGTATCGATTCGAAACCAAATTGAAACACGCTCAGAATGGAGGTAATCATGAAATCAGTACTGGCACTGGCCATCAGTACGCTTCTGGTAACGCCGGCATGGGCCCACGATTCGGCAGGGATCAGCAGTGAGAAGAGCAAGACTGACGCCGCGTTCGATCTTGTCCATACCCGTGTCTTCAAGGAAGGCAACAACCTTGTGTTCGAACAATTGGTCGACGGCAAGGCCGGTAGTCGGGTGCCGGTGGCTAAAGGCGCTTTCGCAGGTGCGGACGTTTATAGCTACGTCTGGCCGACCAGTCTGGACAGCGCAGCCGTCGGGTTTGAGGCGAAGTCAGGCATTCTTGCCCTGGCACTGACCTCGCACCCGGACTTCGACGACACCCCGCAACTGGACGAAAACAAGGACGGCAAGAAGGACAACGATGGCGGCCTCTGGCACTCCCACTGGGTTGTGCTGACCAAAGACGAAAGCTGCGGGCCTGGTGGTCTGAAAGTTCGCGACATCCCCAAAGATGCCAAACCCAAGCTACCGGCCACCTGGCCTGGCGCGCCGATCTACATCGACTCCCCCGGCTACGACCTGAGCGTCGAGAAAAACGCCGCGAATATTCGCGTGCCTCTGTCAGCCGTGGGCTTCCCTGAAAGTATCAACTACGACGGCGTCACCGCGGCCCTGAAGGTCAATGCCGATCTGCACAACCCACTGCTTTGCGTGAGCAGCGTCTATGACATTGCCTCGGGCGACCTGTCTCTGCCCGGCACCTGGAAACTGAAGGAGAGCAAATGATGAGCGTTAAGGTGTTTGATACCCATGTGCGTACCAAAGATGGCCGCTACCTGCATTTCGATGTGTTGATCGACAGTAATGACCCTGAACTGGCGAAGTCGTACGCCCGCCGTTTCCTTGATGAACAGGGCATTCAGGACGAAGACATTTCCCAGAATGAATGCCGATTCTGCCACGTTGAACCGACGAATCCGGTCGTCGCTGAGGCGATCAGCAAACAAGGTCACTTCATCCTCAAACTGCAAGGTTGCCAGGAGTAACGAGATGAACGCGTATCAGCCTTTGAACTGCGATCTGCACGACTATCTGGAGATCGCTTGCCTGCGCGGTTATCGACTGGATATCGAGTTGAACGACGGCGCACGCCTGATCGCCAAAGCGCTGACGACGCGAACCTCCAGCGACAAGGAAGAGTTTCTCTGCCTTGAAACGGCTGGCGGCCCTCAGGAAATCCGTTTGGATCAACTGCTGGCTGTCACGCCACTGGACGCCGGCGCGGAGTTTGGGCGGGTGTTGTTCCAGGGTGCGGTTTGCAGTTTTTGAGCTTCCACACGGGTGTTTCAATACAGCACGGCCCCAGCATCGCGCATGAAAATTTCGATGGTCTTGGGCCCTACCCCTTCGAACTCCGCCAAGCGCTTTTCGAACGCTTGGCGGTTTTCACTGGCGCGCTGAATGTTGCCGATCTTCCCGGCGTATTCATCGTGCAGCTTGGCGCTCAGCTTTAGCAATCGCTGGGCCGTCGTCTCGTCATAGCGCACGTAATGGGCTTCGCCCAAAATGCCGACCAGTTGACGATGGGTGCAGTGCCCAAGCTTGAGCGCACTGTCTCGAGTATGTTTTCCAACGATAACTCGATACGCCTGCGCGGCGATTTCCGCCTGAATCCGCTTGCCCATCAGAAAACTGGCGATGAACCATTTGAACAGGGCAACTTCATCGTCTTGCTGCAAATCGATGCCCAAGTCCGTGGCGCTGATGGTTTTGTTCATGCTGCTACCCGGTTCAATCAGCCGCTCCCCTTTTCCAGCGCTCGGTGGTAGTCCTCACCCGAAATGGCGCGCAGATACGCTTGATCCGCCTCAACCCTGAGGTCGCGCCACTCTTGCCAACTCACTATGCCCAAGCGATCCATCTCGTCTGACTGACGAATCAGTTCCTCGTGATAGGCGTCGGGACACTCCATGCGCAGCCTCAAGTCATCCAGCACGAGGTGCCAGGTGTTGAGCGCACGCAGTTTGTGCTCTTGCGCCGGAGTCAGCAGATTGGCAAACGAGTGCATGGCAACGCCCCCCGAAAGTTCTTTCAGAATGGATCAATCCATCGTGAATCCGGTTCAGGTACACCGACCAAAGGCAGGGTTTTCAATGCAGCACCGCCGCCGCAACCGATCATTGGAACTTTGTAGCAGCTGTAGAGCAGCGCGAGGCGCAAGGCTCCGCTCCGTAACTAAACGCCCTTGTACGAGGAGTTCTTACCCATTGGGCGGTACGTGATGGTGCCTTTTAGCCTGGAGTAGTTCAGGACGACGTACCGATGAGCATCTATGGCTCCTCGATGACCTTGTCGGGATCTGCGGAGAAAGGGCAACGTCGAGCAGTTGAACTAACAACTGACAACCAAGGCGGGATAATCAGCGACACTTCTCCCATAACAAGGAGTCCACCATGCACAAGTACACACTGCGTTACCTGTTCAAAGGCGAGCCCCGCACACACTTGTTCGAACTGAAGCAGCCGCAGCTATCCGTCCATGAGGCGGCGATGCACTTGCTGCAGCTGCATTTTGGGGATGGAGAGAACAGCCTGATCATGCCCACTGCGGACGCGACGCCGGAGGAAATTTTAAAGCAGGCGGAGCTGATAGGGTTGACGCAGATTGAGATCGTCGATCAATCCCGTTGAGCCGACCTCCCCGGCATGCCACGCTCCCAAAGTTTTCGGGGTCGATCACCCATCATGTGAGCGACGCCGATTACCTGTGGGAGCGTTGCCCCGGGCGGCGTTCCGACGAAGAGGCCCGAACAAAAAACACAAATCTCGATGACTCAACTGTGACAGGCCCGACTTTTGCGACCAAAGGCGGAAATGCTCCACAGCCCAGCATAATCCCTCTAGTACGGCAGTCTCAGACGCTAAAGCCAGCTGCGCGCGTCGACATGCAAGCACGCTACAAATACCTGCTTACAATTTGGCAAATCATAAAACCCGATCGTGTACTACGGAGTGTTACGTTAAGCGCCTTTTCGGGCCATGAGATGCCAACGTAGTCATGCGCATCAAACTTCCCAGTATTCCTGCCTTCTGTGCCTACCTCGCACTGTCCTGCCTTTTTGTGACCGCGTGGGTCATCAATCCAGCCAATACGCACTCGTCCTTTGCCCTGATAAGCCCCGTGATGGCCGTGGCCGGTAAAGTAGCCAAGCCCATTTACACCAGCCGTTTCGCCTCCTCCGGGCTCGTCGATTTCGTGCATTCCTCGGCGGTCACCGCCTTGCCCGACGGCAGCCTGATGACGGTCTGGTTCGCCGGCTCGCGCGAAGGCGCAGCCGATGTGCAGGTGCGCTCCGCCCGGTTCGACTCCAAAACCGGCGAATGGGGTGCGGAACAGGTCTTGGCAACTCGGGATTCGACCCAACAGGGCACTCGAAAATACATTCGCAAGCTGGGCAATCCGGTGGTGGCCCTGGCGCCGGATAATCGCGTGTGGTTGTTCTATGTGTCGGTGTCCATGGGTGGCTGGGCCGGTAGCGCGGTCAATGTGATGGTTTCCGACGACTTCGGTGAACATTGGTCCGCGCCTCGTCAGTTGATCACGTCGCCCTTTCTGAACATCAGCACCCTGGTCCGCTCGGCGCCGGTGTTTCATGCCGACGGCTCGATCGGCTTGCCGGTCTACCACGAGTTTCTGGGCAAGTTTGCCGAGTACCTCTACCTGAGCGCAGATGGCGATGTGATCGACAAATTCCGCATCAGCCACGGCATGAATTCTCTGCAACCCACAGTGGTTCCGCTGGACGGACAGCGCGGTATCGCCTTGCTGCGTTACGCCGGCAACACCCATCACCGTGTTCTGGCGACCCGCACTGAAGATGCCGGGCAAACCTGGAGTGAGCCTTATCCGCTCGATCCTTCGAATCCGAACTCTTCGTTGGCGGCCGTGGCAACACCCGAACACGGGTTGCTGGTGGCGCTCAACGATCTGCAGGAGGGGCGCTTCAAGCTGAGTCTGTATGGGACCGACGCCAAAATGGACGATTGGCGCTCGTTGCGGGACCTGGACAAATCACCCGATCCACTGGGCGCTCCGTTTTCTCCCGAAGCCTACAAGGAGATCATCGGCAAAGAGTTCCGCGGGTCCAGCGGCGCACGTCGCCAATCGCTGGAAGCGGAGTTTCTGGACAACCTCGACAACCGTGTCTGTAAAAGCCAAGGCTGTGAATTCGAATACGAGTACCCGTACTTCATCCGCAGTCCTGACGGCATGTATCACTTGGTTTATTCCTGGAACAACACCTTCATCAAGCACGTTACCTTTAACGATGCGTGGCTCAACGAGCGTCTCAAATGATCAGCCTGTGGCAAGCCCATGTCAGCTTCGCAATGATCCTCTTCCTGGTGCTGCCCTCGTTCGGCTTGCCCAGGCCCCGGCGGATCGCGCTGCTGGCCGCGTTGCTGGCAGCCAGCTTTATATCGCTGCAAGGGTTGACCCTGGCCGCGTACTTGCGCAGCTACATTGATGACCTTGCGATCACCACCCTGGTGTTCATGGCGTGGGGCTGTTTGCGTCGGCTGGACATGCTGCCATCGGCGCGGGGCAAAACCGGCGTATTGATCCTCTTCGCCGCGATGGCCGTGGTGCTGTACCCGGCCACCTTGGGCATGAGTGATCTGGACCCCTATCGGTTCGGCTACAGCCCGCGACCCATGCTGATTGTCGTGGCGGTGCTGACACTGGGCCTGTTTTACCTGCGCAATGGCCTCGCCGTGTTGATGCTGGCCAGCGCGACCCTGGGCTTCATCGCCGGGATCAAACCTTCGCAAAACTATTGGGATTACCTGGTCGATCCGCTGCTGGGTCTGTATTGCTGCGGCGCACTGCTGATGCTTGCCGTACGCTGGACGTATCGCCGCTCAAGCAAGCGCCGTGGTGCAGTGGGCGACGAATTCAAATCCGCTTGAGATTCAACGACTTTTTAACAGGGGAACAGGGATGGGTTGGCTGCACTCGAGACGTTTACATTACTGGCTAGGCGCTACAGCGATTGCGTTTGTGCTGTTTGCACTGCTGAGGGTGGTGTTCTTCTTCGGCTTTTCCGGGTTCGAACCCAAAGCCCTGATCGACACAAAGGGCGTCTGGGAAACCCTGAACATCGGCTTTCGTTTCGATCTGCGCCTGGCCATTCTGACGATGCTGCCGTTGGCATTGCTGGCCTGGATTCCTCGCTGGAACCTGCTCCGCAGCCGCCTGCTTCGGCGGATCGCACGCGTGTATCTGGTCGCCGTCCTGAGCGTAATGCTGCTGATCTACATCATCGACTTTGGCCATTACGCCTACCTGGGCGTGAGGATCAACGCCACCGTGCTGCGCTTCATCGAGGATGCGCAAATTTCCCGCGACATGGTTTGGCAGACTTACCCGGTGATCTGGATTTCACTGGGTTGGCTGGCAACGGTCGCGCTCGTGACTCTGGTCCTGGTGCGTCTGGAACGCGTCACGCTGGATCGCCCCCGCAAAATCATTCACCCGATCTCCGCGACATGGGGTGGCGCGTTGATGGTCGTGTTGGTGCTGCTGGGCATTTTAGGTCGTGTCGAAAACATGAACCTTGAGAACCCGGTCCCTTTGCGCTGGAGCGATGCGTTCTTCTCGGGTAACAACCAGATGGCCGCGCTGGGCCTGAACCCAGTGTTGTTCCTCTACGATACGGTCAAAGTCGGCCAGTCGCGCTACGACGAGTCGCAGGTACGTGAGCATTACGCGGTAATGGCCAACTACCTGGGGGTCGAAAAACCTGATCCGCAGACCCTTGATTTTGTACGTCACCAGGCACCACAACCCTACAAAGTACCTGGCTCGCGTCCCCCTAACGTCATGTTCATCATGCTTGAATCGCTGGGGACCAGCGCCGTCGGCGCCTACGGCAACCCGATCAATCCGACACCCAATCTTGATCGCCTGGCCACGCAGAGCTGGTTCTTTGAGCACTTCTATGTGCCCGTGACCGGGACCGCGAAAACCGTCTGGGCCAGCATTAGCGGGGTGCCTGACGTCACCCGACAGGAAACCGCGACGCGTAACCCGCTGATCACCAAGCAAAACACGCTGATCAATGCCTTCACCGGTTACGAGAAGATCTACACCATCGGCGGCAACTCCGGCTGGGCCAATATGAATGCCCTGATTCGGCAAAGCATCGACGGCGTGCGCTTGTTCGAAGAGCGGGACTGGAAATCCCCGGTGGTGGATGTCTGGGGCATTTCCGATCTCGACCTGTTCAAGGAAACCGATCAGATCCTGCAAGCCCTGCCCAAGGACAAACCGTTCTTTGCCTATGTGCAGACGGCTGGCAATCACCGTCCGTTCACGATCCCAAAGAGCAATGACGGCTTCGAGGTCAAGCACCCTACCCTGGCCGAAGTCCAGGCCGCAGGATCGCGCAGCGTCGAGCAGTACAACGCTGTGCGCTTGCTGGACTTCAACCTCGGACGCTTGATGGAAATCGCCAAGGCCGGCGGCTGGTACGAGAACACCATCTTCGTGATGTTCGGCGACCACAACACCCGAATCGCGCAGATCCCGTTCCTGGCACCGGCCTACGAGCAACTGGGCCTGGAAAGCAACGCGGTGCCGATGATCATCCACGCGCCTGGCTTGATCGGGACGCGCAAGGTCGAGGAAGCGGTCGGCCTGGTGGACTTGCTGCCTACCGTGGCGGGGATGGCCGGCCTTGAGTTTCGCAACAGCGGCATGGGCCGTGATATCCAGCAGCCTGCACCCGAAGGTGAACGCGTGGTACCGCTGGTATTGCGTGAGGGAACGTTCCCGCTGATTGCTGGCGTGACTCAACACTACATGGTGCAGATGGAGCACGACGGCAGCTCGCCGACCCTTCACGACCTGGCTTCGATGACGCCGCTGGACAACGTCGCCGAGAAAAACCCTGAAGAGTTCAAGCGCCTGTCGGAGCTGACCCGCGCCATGCATGAAACCTCGAGGTTGATGCTGTACCAGAACGTGCAAAAGTAAGCTCACAGACCTGAAAACCCGCGTCTAAGCTTCAGATAGACGCGGGTCCTCCCCGCGACACCCGTAAAAGACTCTACCTATCACCCCCCAATACTCCTCCTATTAGCTGACTTCCCAAGTGGGGTCTAACCTGTATCCAGCGCTGGCGGAACAAGCTGGCCGGTTTAGTGCTGATAGGGAGACAGGAATGAGTCCGAAGCTTGACTAGGCCACCCGTGGGCCACCGCACAGGCAACTCGATTGCCGCTGTTCAGAATTCCCGTGTGGTCCAGACAATCAGTTGATCAAACTGCTGGCCCCGCAGCCTATGTCATTGATTTGGCTCGTTGCTATCTAACGCCCACCCCGGGCTGATAGCCGGATGAACACGACCAAAGGTAGCTCGCACATGGCAAATGAATCGAAATGCCCGTTCAATCACGCCGCTGGCGGTGGCACGACGAACCGCGATTGGTGGCCGAACCAACTGAATCTGAAAATCCTGCACCAGCACTCGTCCCTGTCCGCCCCCACGGACGAGGGCTTCAACTATGCCGAAGCATTCAAAACCCTGGACTTTGAGGCAGTCAAGCGTGACCTCACGGCGCTGATGACCGATTCCCAAGACTGGTGGCCGGCGGATTTCGGTCACTATGGGCCGCTGTTCATTCGCATGGCCTGGCACGCCGCAGGCACGTACCGCACGGGTGACGGTCGTGGCGGTGCCGGTTCGGGTCAGCAGCGCTTTGCACCGCTCAACAGTTGGCCGGATAACGTCAGCCTCGACAAGGCGCGCCGGCTGCTCTGGCCGATCAAGCAAAAGTACGGTCGTAAAATCTCCTGGGCGGACCTGATCGTCCTCACCGGCAACGTCGCGCTGGAGTCCATGGGCTTCAAGACCTTTGGGTTTTCGGGCGGTCGGCCCGACGTCTGGGAACCGGATGAAGACGTCTACTGGGGCTCGGAAAACAAATGGCTGGGCGGCGACACCCGCTACGGCAAGGACAACGAACCCATGCAAGAGCCCGGCGAAGGCCCACTCGTCGCTGAGCCGGGAGAAAACGAGGAGAGCCGTACCGAACAAGGACGCAACCTCGAAAACCCGCTCGCCGCCGTGCAAATGGGCTTGATCTATGTGAACCCCGAAGGTCCTGAAGGTAACCCGGACCCCGTCGCTTCGGCCAAAGACATCCGCGAGACGTTCGGGCGCATGGCGATGAATGACGAAGAAACCGTGGCGCTGATCGCCGGCGGCCATGCCTTCGGCAAAACCCACGGCGCCGGGCCTGCCGACAACGTAGGTGCCGAACCCGAAGCAGCGGGCCTCGAAGCCCAGGGCTTTGGCTGGAAGAGCAGCTTCGGCACCGGCAAAGGCCCGGACACCATCACCAGCGGCCTGGAAGTGACCTGGACCACCACGCCCACCCGGTGGAGCAACAACTACCTGGAGAACCTGTTCGGCTTCGAGTGGGAACTGAGCAAAAGCCCCGCCGGAGCGAACCAGTGGGTCACCAAAAACGGCGCCGGTGCCGGCACCATTCCGGATGCACACGACCCGTCAAAACGGCGCAATCCCACCATGCTGACCTCGGACCTTGCCCTGCGATTCGACCCGATCTACGAGCCGATCTCGCGGCGCTTCCTGGCCAATCCGGATCAGTTGGCCGACGCGTTCGCCCGTGCCTGGTTCAAACTGCTCCACCGTGACATGGGCCCCCTCTCCCGCTACCTCGGCCCGGAAATGCCCAGCGAAGAATTGCTGTGGCAAGACCCGATCCCAGAGGTCGACCATGCCCTGATCAACGACAGTGACGTCGCCGCGCTCAAGAGCAAACTGCTTGCTTCGGGCCTGAGCGTCTCGCAGCTTGTATCGACGGCTTGGGCAGCGGCTTCTACCTTCCGCGGTTCCGATAAACGTGGCGGCGCCAACGGTGGTCGTCTGCGTCTGGCTCCGCAGAAATTCTGGCAAGCCAACCAGCCTGAGCAACTGGGGAACGTGCTGGCGAAACTCGAAAGCATCCAGAGCGAGTTCAACAACAGCGGCAAGAAAATCTCGCTGGCAGACCTGATCGTGCTGGCTGGTAACGCGGGTGTCGAACAGGCGGCGAAAAATGCCGGTCACAGCGTCACGGTGCCTTTCACACCGGGTCGGGCGGACGCCTCTCAAGAACAGACGGATGTCGAGTCTTTCGGCTTCCTCGAACCCATCGCCGATGGCTTCCGTAACTACCTGAAATCCCGCTACAGCGTGTCGGCCGAGCATCTGTTGATCGACAAGGCACAACAGCTGACGCTCACCGCGCCAGAAATGACCGCGCTCGTGGGTGGCCTGCGCGTGTTGAACACCAACGTAGGGCAGACCAGACATGGCGTGTTCACGAAGCAGCCAGAGGCGTTGACCAATGACTTCTTCAAGAACCTGCTGGACATGGGGGTGGAATGGAAACCGACCTCAGAGGCTAACGAGGAGTTTGAAGGACGCGATCGGAACTCTGGCGAAGTGAAGTGGACCGGGACGCGGGTTGATCTGGTCTTTGGCTCTCATGCGCAGTTGAGGGCGCTGGCTGAGGTTTACGCAAGCAGTGACGCGAAAGAGAAGTTTGTTAAGGACTTCGTGGCGGCGTGGACCAAGGTGATGAACCTGGATCGCTTCGATGTGAAGTGATGCATTCGTTGAAGCTGTAAGGGCATGAATGGGCTACCTCGACCCGGTCGATACGGGTCGGGGGAGTCCCTCTGAACTCACTTGCATTTATAGGGTATTGAGTCTTCGCGATCAGAGTGCGTTTCCAGTATCGCGATGGCCTGCGCAGTAAAGCAGTAGCTTTTATCTTCCCGAAAAACGATGACACCCTCTTCACAGAGGCGCTTGAGCACTTCCCGCACGCTGATAAACGGTAACTCGGTGGAAGAGGATTGCAGATAGGAATGCACTCCACGCACACCGATAGGCGTTCCTTCCCTCGCGGCGACCAGCAAGGCGTCGATCACCTTCAAGCGAATAAGGCTGGTGCGCAATCCGTAAAACCGGAGCAGCTCCCGGATTTGCTCATTGATGCTTGTAGTGGTCAACTAATCCCGGACACGACGTTAAGTTTTTCTTCGGCCCGAGCTGGCGCCAGCCCACCGTTGAATTGATGGGGCCGAATCCAGTTGTACCGATGCATCAAGAAATGGCTGATATCGC
>NZ_SISB01000028.1 GCF_004310295.1 Pseudomonas sp. BGI-2
AGATCGGATTGAGTTTGGTAACTTCTTGAAGGGCGTTTTGTAGGGACATGAAGCGGGCTCATAAAAACATAAGCCCGTTTCTATTACTGCTGGGCGGGCAAGTCAATTTCTTAACTGACTGGCATTAGGGCAAGCCTCGCTCCTACACGGTAAAGGCAAACAGACGGGCGGTGTCGTTTGTGGCTTGTACTTTGATGCATCAAGGCATATGCCTGTAAGTACCTTGGCTCGACACCGTATGAGGTGCCTTTCATGAACTTCGTTGAGTTGCGTGCTTATGCCATCGCCGGGAAAATCGATGAGCTGAACCTGATCTCCATGGAAGGCGGGATCTATCTGCTGGAGGCACGCATGCATGGCGCGGCGTATCCCTTGAGTGATGCCCGCGGGGAAATGTTTCACCTGCGCTCGGTCGAGCATGCGCGTGAAGTGCTTCACGATTTCCCCTCCTTGTCTTTTAACCTTGTACACACTTCTGTTCATGATGAGATGTGCGGGCTGGTTTCCGGTGTAGAAGAAAGTCTGAAGGTGCCGATTGCCTTCCGTTCTGCCTGGCACCACTGACACCTCTCATCAGCGCAACGACATCTGTGCTAGTCTGCTGGCCCTTTTGGTTCCGGGCGCTCCGGAACGCGCTGTGCACGCACGGCAAGTTCCAGGGCCGTCCGCACAGCGGAGCAGTGTCATGTCCGAAGTAAATCTGTCCACCGACGAAACCCGCGTCAGCTACGGTATTGGCCGTCAGCTGGGCGACCAACTGCGCGACAACCCGCCACCGGGCGTTAACCTGGACGCGATCCTGGCGGGTCTGACCGACGCATTCGCCGGCAAGGAAAGCCGTGTGGGTCAGGAAGAAATGTCCGCAAGCTTCAAGGTGATCCGCGAAATCATGCAAGCTGAAGCAGCAGCCAAAGCTGAAGCAGCTGCTGGCGAAGGCCTGGCATTCCTGGCTGAAAACGCCAAGCGTGACGGCATCACCACCTTGGCTTCCGGCCTGCAATTCGAAGTGCTGACCTCCGGTGAAGGCGCCAAGCCAACCCGTGAAGATCAAGTGCGTACTCACTACCACGGCACCCTGATCGACGGCACTGTATTCGATAGCTCCTACGATCGTGGTCAGCCTGCAGAATTCCCGGTCGGCGGCGTGATCGCTGGCTGGACCGAAGCCCTGCAACTGATGAACGCCGGTAGCAAATGGCGTCTGTACGTGCCGAGCGAACTGGCTTACGGCGCTCAAGGCGTTGGCAGCATTCCACCGCACAGCGTACTGGTATTCGACGTCGAGCTGCTCGACGTTCTGTAAGACCTTGATCTTGTAGGAGCGAACGGTGCGGCGATCCGACTTGCTCGCGAAGGCGGTGTGTCAGTCAACGATGATGTTGAATGTTATGGCCTCTTCGCGGGCAAGCCTCGCTCCTACAGGGTTTTGCGTCATCTTCATATTTCGATCTTGTGGTTCAGATCGCTTGTCGGGCGCAACGCCCGGGCATAGCAAAACAGAAACAGATTGCGCACCAGTTCCTTGAGCACTACCGGCTCGCTGGAACTCAAGCCGTTGACGTCCAGATCACCCTGATCCTGCAGCTCGTTCAAGGCTTCTTCTTCAAGCACCGCACAGACTTCCCCGGTTTCCCGATGCAGGATTCTGAGGTACGGGTGTGGGCGGTCCAGCCAGGCATCGATCAAATAAGTCATGGGTCTCATCTCCATTGATGGGTTTCAATGAGAATAATTCTTATTCATCAAATAGCAAGGGCCTATTGGCAGTTTGTGATTTTTTCGGGGTAAAGATTGCGTAAGGTCAAAACGACTGGCGTTTAGCTACTGCGAGGGATGGCTGGGCGACGCGGGGGAGGGTGAAGCACCATCCCACGCGCGGCGCGGGATGGAAGACAACCGATTCAAACTTTTCTGACGAACTCGGATTTGAGCTTCATGGGGCCGATGCCGTCGATCTTGCAGTCGATGTCGTGATCGCCATCGCACAGGCGGATGTTCTTGACCTTGGTGCCGACCTTGACCACCAGCGACGTGCCTTTGACCTTCAGGTCCTTGATCACGGTGATGGTGTCGCCGTCCTGCAGGACGTTGCCGACCGAATCCTTTTTCACGGTGTCATCGGAAGCCGCTTCGGCTTCGCCACTGGCGGACCACTCGTGGGCGCACTCAGGGCAGATCAGCTGCGCGCCGTCTTCATAGGTGTATTCGGAATTGCATTTTGGGCAGGGTGGCAACGTGCTCACTAAAGCTCCTTGGATTCAGGATCGCTAAAAGTCGCACATTGTATAGGGTTTATACGGGGCAGGGGCGGCACATGATTTTGTAGGAGCGAGGCTTGCCCGCGAATGCGGTGTGTCAGTCCACATCGATATCGCCTGACACGCCGCTTTCGCGAGCAAGCTTCGCTCCTACAGGGCCGCGGGTTAATGCGTGCGGGCGACCGCGAATTCACTCAATTCAACCAATGCATCGCGATACTCACTGGCTGGCAGCGCATCGAGGCATTTGATCGCGCGGGCCACGTAATCACGGGCCAGTTGCGCGGTGTAATCCAGCGAACCGGACGCTTCCACTGCTTCGCGGATGCTTTCCAGGTCTTCGATCCCGCCTTTCTGGATCGCCTTGCGCACCAGTGCAGCCTGCTCCGGTGTACCTTCGCGCATGGTGTAGATCAGGGGCAGGGTCGGCTTGCCTTCGGCCAGGTCGTCACCGACGTTCTTGCCCAGGGTTTCCGCGTCGCCACGGTAGTCCAGCAGGTCGTCGACCAGTTGGAAGGCTACACCGAGGTGATCGCCAAACGTACGCAGGGCTTCGGCCTGTTGCGGCGTCGCTTCGCACAGGGCCGCCGCACTGTGGGTCGAGGCTTCGAAGAGCATCGCGGTTTTACCGCGGATGACTTCCATGTAGGTTTCTTCGGTGGTGCTGGCGTCACGAACCTTCGACAGCTGCAACACTTCGCCTTCGGCGATGATGCGAGTGGCTTGCGAAAGAATTTTCATCACTGGCATGGAGCCCAGTTCGACCATCATCTCGAAGGAGCGTGAATACAGGAAGTCGCCCACCAGCACGCTCGGAGCGTTGCCCCACATGGCGTTGGCAGTCGAGCGGCCACGGCGCATGCCGGACATGTCGACCACGTCGTCGTGCAGCAGGGTGGCGGTGTGCAGGAACTCGATGGTTGCGGCCAGCAGACGCAGGTCATCGCCTTCGCGACCCAGGGCCTTGCCACACAGCAACACTAGTAGAGGACGCAGGCGTTTACCGCCAGCCGAGGTAATGTAATCGCCGATTTTCGATACCAGCGGCACTCGGGAAGTCAGCTGCTTCTTGATGATGCCGTCGACGGCGCTAAAATCGTCCGCCACCGCGCGGTAGAAAGCTTGGGGTTGCATCAGCGACAGTTGCTCCAGAAGGGTTGCGCGGCATGCTAGGACCCACGTCGGCGGGTGTCAAGGCACGATGGACGGCCTCTTGCATCGCCCCGGCAGCTTGCGTACAATCGCGCACCCTGAACTTCCTGGGCAGCACCTGCCTTACGCAATTGCAAACAGGCCTTCCAGCCTTATGCAGCCATGCCAGCCAATACCTCTTCTTATAAAGAGCTGGGTGAGCAGGATTATCGGAGAAATACCATGTCGTACGCAGTAATTGTTACTGGTGGCAAGCAATACAAGGTCGCCCCAGGTGAATACCTGAAGATCGAAAAACTGGAAATCGCTACCGGCGAATCCGTTACTTTTGATCGCGTTCTGTTGGTCGCCAATGGCGATGACGTGAACATCGGCGCTCCAGTTGTTGCCGGCGCTACCGTTGTGGCTGAAGTGATCTCCCAAGGTCGTCACGATAAAGTCCGCATCATCAAGTTCCGTCGTCGTAAGCACCACATGAAGCGTATGGGCCACCGCCAGTGGTACACCGAGATCAAAATCACCGGTATTCAGGCTTAATTTCAGCCTAATTCCTCACTAGGAGAATTGACTCATGGCACACAAAAAAGCTGGTGGTAGTACCCGTAACGGTCGCGACTCAGAAGCCAAACGCCTTGGCGTGAAGATGTATGGCGGCCAGGTTATCATTCCGGGCAACATCATCGTGCGTCAGCGCGGCACCCAATTCCACGCCGGTTACGGTGTTGGCATGGGTAAAGATCACACTCTGTTCGCTAAAATCGACGGCGTGATCAAGTTCGAAGTAAAAGGCGCTTTCAACCGCCGTTACGTGAGCATTGTCCCGAAGACTGAAGTCGTCGCGGCATAATTACGTAGTTGCTGGAAAAGCCCTGTCTCGCGACGGGGCTTTTTCGTTTGTGGGGTGAGTCTCTTGCAAAGCTGTTTGTGATGGGCTCCAGCGCTGGATTTTCGGTCGTTGATTGAGGTCGCTGCGCTCATTTTTGCAAGAGTCTTATGTCTGGATTTTTTCGGCTCGTCCGTATGACGAGAGGCGTTTTGTTATGAAGTTTGTTGATGAAGTATCGATTCGAGTAAAGGCCGGCGACGGCGGCAACGGTTGCATGAGCTTCCGTCGCGAGAAATTCATTGAAAACGGCGGCCCGAACGGCGGTGATGGTGGTGATGGCGGCTCGGTCTACATGATCGCCGACGAAAACCTCAACACCCTGGTCGACTACCGTTACACCCGGCACTTCGATGCCGAGCGCGGTTCCAACGGCGGCAGCACCGACTGCACCGGCAAGAAAGGTGAAGAGCTGGTGCTGCGTGTTCCGGTGGGCACCACTGTCATCGATTCTGCCACTCAGGAAATCATCGGCGACCTGACCAAGGCCGGTCAGAAGCTGTTGGTTGCACATGGCGGCTGGCACGGTCTGGGTAATACCCGTTTCAAATCCAGTACCAACCGTGCTCCGCGTCAGACCACTCCGGGTAAGCCGGGTGAGGCGCGTGACCTGAAACTGGAAATGAAAGTGTTGGCTGATGTCGGCCTGCTGGGCTTGCCGAACGCCGGTAAAAGTACCTTCATTCGCTCGGTATCGGCCGCCAAGCCGAAAGTCGCCGACTACCCGTTCACCACGCTGGTGCCGAACCTGGGCGTGGTCAGCGTCGATCGTTGGAAGAGCTTCGTGGTCGCGGACATTCCGGGTCTGATCGAAGGCGCTTCCGATGGCGCGGGCCTGGGGATTCGCTTCCTCAAGCACTTGTCGCGTACCCGTTTGCTGCTACACCTCGTCGACATGGCGCCGTTGGATGACGCCAGCGCCCCGGATGCCGCTGAAGTGATCGTCAGCGAGCTGACCAAGTTCAGCCCGTCCCTGGCTGAGCGTGATCGCTGGTTGGTGCTGAACAAGTGCGACCAGATCCTTGAAGAAGAGCATGACGCTCGCGTCAAGGAGATCGTTGATCGCCTGGAATGGACCGGTCCGGTTTACGTGATCTCGGCCATTTCCAAGCTCGGTACCGAGCGTCTGTGTCACGACATCATGCGTTACATGGAGGATCGTGCTGACCGTCTGGCTAACGATCCGGCCTACAAAGAAGAGTTGGCCGAGCTCGATCAGCGCATCGAAGACGAAGCTCGTGCCCAGTTGCAGGCCTTGGATGACCAGCGTGCCCTGCGTCGCAGCGGCGTGAAGTCGGTCCATGACATCGGCGACGATGATTGGGAGGAAGAAGATGTGGATGACGAAGACGGTCCGGAAATCATTTACGTGCGTGACTGATCCGTTGCGATAAACTTGAACGCCGCTCAATCGAGCGGCGTTTTAGTATCTGGAAATCGATCGTTGGTCAGTAATAGCCACGATTAACGTCACGGGCAGTGCCAGGTCGCGCTGTCCTCAAGCTAAGGTTGAAGATGATGCGGAGCAAGGTGACAGGTGCGCAGCGTTGGGTCGTGAAGATCGGCAGCGCTTTGCTGACGGCGGACGGCAAGGGCCTGGATCGCGCGGCAATGGGTGTCTGGGTCGAGCAGATGGTGGCTTTGCATGAAGCTGGCGTCGAACTGGTGCTGGTGTCCTCCGGGGCGGTGGCGGCGGGGATGAGCCGTTTGGGCTGGACCGTACGACCCAGTGCGATGCACGAGCTGCAGGCTGCTGCCGCCATCGGTCAAATGGGTTTGGTGCAGGCCTGGGAGTCGAGCTTTGCCGAGCATGGCCGGCATACCGCGCAGATTCTCCTGACTCACGACGACTTGTCTGATCGCAAGCGCTACCTGAACGCCCGTAGCACCTTGCGTGCGCTGGTCGAGCTGAAAGTGATCCCGGTGATCAACGAAAACGACACCGTGGTCACCGACGAGATCCGTTTCGGCGACAACGACACCCTGGCGGCGCTGGTGGCCAACCTGGTCGAGGCGGATTTGCTGGTGATCCTCACCGATCGCGACGGCATGTTCGACGCTGATCCGCGCAACAACCCCAACGCAAACCTGATTTACGAAGCGCGCGCGGATGATCCGGCGCTGGATGCTGTTGCTGGCGGTACCGGTGGCGCATTGGGTCGTGGCGGTATGCAGACCAAATTGCGTGCTGCGCGCCTGGCGGCGCGCTCCGGTGCGCATACCATCATCGTCGGCGGGCGCATTGAGCGCGTGCTGGATCGTCTGAAGGCCGGTGAGCGCATCGGCACCCTGTTGTCGCCTGAGCGCGGCATGCTGGCGGCGCGCAAGCAATGGCTCGCCGGTCACCTGCAAACCCGTGGCACGCTGGTGTTGGACGCGGGCGCAGTGACGGCGCTGTCCCAGGGCAACAAAAGTTTGTTGCCGGTTGGCGTCAAGCTGGTCCAGGGCAGCTTCCGTCGCGGCGAAATGGTGGTGTGCGTGGCGCCGGACGGTCGTGAGATCGCCCGGGGCCTGGCCAACTACAGCGCGCTGGAAGCACAAAAAATCATCGGTCAGTCGTCTGAGGCGATTGTCGGTCTGTTGGGTTACATGGCGGAGCCGGAACTGGTTCACCGCGATAACCTGATTCTGGTCTGAAGGAATATTTGAATGCGTGTGGCAAAAGGATTGTTGGGCCTGCTGTTGGCAATGCCGCTGCTGGCCTCGGCCGAAGAGATTGGCCAGGTGTCGACGGTGTTTAAATTCGTCGGCCCGAACGACCGAATCGTCGTCGAGGCGTTTGATGACCCGAAGGTCGAGGGTGTGACTTGTTACCTGTCGCGAGCCAAGACGGGCGGTGTGAAAGGGGGGTTGGGATTGGCGGAAGATCGCGCAGAAGCGTCTATCGCATGCCGCCAGGTTGGTCCGATCAGCTTCAAGGGCGAGCTGAAGGATGGTGACGAGGTGTTCAAGGAGCGCACGTCGCTGGTGTTCAAGACCATGCAGGTGGTGCGCTTCCTCGACAAGAAGCGCAATACGCTGGTGTACCTGGTCTATAGCGATCGCTTGATCGAAGGCAGCCCGCAGAATGCGGTAACGGCGATTCCGATTTTGCCGTGGACACACGCTCAATAAGTTAACAAAGATCAAAACTGTGGGAGTGAGCCTGCTCGCGATAGCGGTATAACAGTCGACATTAGTGTTGAATGTTAAACAGCTATCGCGAGCAGGCTCACTCCCACATTTTTTTGTGTGTGTCTGCCAAATCACAGGCAATAAAAAACCGACCCTGGGGTCGGTTTTTTAACAAGCTTATCGCTTATGCGGCAACAGCAAGGTTCAGAGCCTTGACGTGACCGTTCAGGCGGCTCTTATGACGAGCTGCCTTGTTCTTGTGGATGATGCCTTTATCGGCCATACGGTCGATAACTGGCACAGCCAGAACGTAAGCTGCTTGAGCTTTTTCAGCGTCTTTTGCGTCGATGGCCTTAACTACATTCTTGATGTAGGTACGAACCATGGAACGCAGGCTGGCGTTGTGGCTGCGACGCTTCTCAGCCTGTTTTGCACGTTTTTTGGCGGAAGGTGTGTTGGCCACCGTCGAGCTCCTCGAAAGACTTTTTAGGAAATAGCAAACAAAATAGGCCGCGAATCATGCCGATGAGTTGATGTCTTGTCAAGGGCGGTTGAGACGTTCCGCTAAGTGGTAGGTATAAAGAGGCGGGATATTTATTTCCGGCGCTTGACCTGTAAACTCGCGAGCTTTGGCTCTGTGCTGCTGCGGCGCGGAGTATCGCATAAGTAGGCGCTTTGTTCGCCTGCTGTTTATCGACAGGCACAAACTCTTTCAATGAATCTGCTCAAATCGTTGGCCGCCGTCAGCTCTATCACGATGCTTTCCCGGGTTCTGGGGTTCGTTCGTGACACCCTTATCGCGCGCACATTTGGCGCCGGGATGGCGACTGACGCCTTCTTCATCGCCTTCAAACTGCCCAATCTGTTGCGACGAATCTTCGCCGAAGGGGCTTTTTCCCAGGCGTTCGTGCCGATTCTTGCCGAATATAAAAGCCAAAAGGGCGAAGAGGCGACGCGAACCTTCATTGCTTACGTTTCCGGCCTGCTGACGCTGGTGCTGGCCCTGGTCACCGCGCTGGGCATGCTCGCCGCGCCGTGGGTCATCTGGGCGACAGCGCCGGGTTTCACCGATACCCCGGAAAAATTTGAGCTGACCTCGAACCTGTTGCGGGTGACCTTCCCCTATATATTGCTGATCTCCCTGTCTTCGTTGGCCGGTGCGATCCTCAATACGTACAACCGCTTTTCGGTGCCGGCCTTCGTGCCGACCTTGCTCAACGTCAGCATGATCATCTTTTCGGTGTTCCTGACACCGTACTTCGATCCTCCCGTCATGGCCTTGGGCTGGGCGGTGCTGGTGGGTGGTCTGGCGCAATTGCTCTATCAGCTGCCGCACCTGAAAAAGATCGGCATGCTGGTGCTGCCACGACTTAACCTGCGTGACAGCGGCGTCTGGCGGGTCCTGAAGCAGATGTTGCCAGCGATTCTCGGCGTGTCCGTAAGCCAGATTTCCCTGATCATCAACACCATTTTCGCCTCGTTCCTGGTCGCCGGCTCTGTGTCGTGGATGTATTACGCCGACCGCCTGATGGAGTTGCCATCCGGGGTGCTGGGCGTGGCATTGGGCACGATTCTGCTGCCAACCTTGGCCAAGACCTACGCCAGCAAGGATCGCCAAGAGTACTCGCGCATCCTCGATTGGGGCCTGCGCCTGTGCTTCGTGCTGGTGTTGCCGTGTTCGCTGGCGTTGGGGATTCTCGCCGAGCCGTTGACCGTTTCACTGTTTCAGTACGGCCAGTTCAGCGCGTTTGACGCCTCCATGACTCAACGGGCGCTAATCGCTTATTCGGTCGGTTTGCTCGGGATTATCGTGATCAAAGTGCTGGCGCCGGGCTTTTATGCGCAACAAAACATCCGCACGCCGGTAAAAATCGCGATTTTCACCCTGATCGTTACCCAATTGTTCAACCTGGTGCTGATCGGCCCGCTGGCCCACGCCGGTCTGGCCTTGGCCATCAGTGTCGGTGCCTGCATCAACGCCGGGCTATTGTTCTATCAACTGCGCAAGCAGCAGATGTATCAGCCGCAACCGGGTTGGGCGAAATTCGGCCTGAAGCTTGTGATTGCGGTGTTGGTGATGTCTGCTGTACTGCTGGCCGGCATGCATTTCATGCCGGCCTGGGATCAGGGGCATATGCTGGAGCGATTCCTGCGTCTGGGCGCATTGGTCGCTGCCGGTGTGGTCACTTATTTCGGCATGCTGCTGTTGATGGGCTTCCGTTTGCGCGACTTCAATCGCAAGGCGTTGAGCTGAGGCTTTGGCTTCGATAAACATGGGCGAACCGGCGGTTTTGTCGGCTCGATTACTTTGGGTTACGGTGTTGCCTGTCGTCGGCCGCCGGGTGTGGTTATAATCGACCACTTTATGAGCAAGAAGCGCGTTATGCAGCTGGTTCGAGGCCTCCACAACCTGCGCCCCCAGCATCGGGGCTGTGTCGCCACTATTGGCAACTTTGACGGTGTTCACCGTGGTCACCAGGCTATCCTGGCGAGGCTGCGTGAGCGCGCTATCGAGTTGGGCGTGCCCAGCTGCGTGGTGATTTTCGAGCCGCAGCCGCGAGAATTCTTCGCCCCGGACACGGCCCCGGCCCGTCTGGCCCGGCTGCGGGACAAACTGCAGCTGCTGGCCGACGAAGGTGTCGATCGGGTCTTGTGCCTGGCCTTCAACCAGCGTCTGAGCAAGCTCAGCGCCAGTGAGTTCGTCGATACCATCCTGGTCGACGGCCTCGGCGTCCAGCACCTGGAGGTTGGTGATGACTTCCGGTTCGGCTGTGACCGGGTAGGGGATTTCGATTTCCTGCAACAGGCCGGCATCGTTCAGGGCTTTACCGTTGAAGCGGCGCAAACCGTCGAGCTGGATGGCATTCGTGTCAGCAGCACCCAGGTCCGCAACGCCTTGGCCGCTGCCGATTTTGCCTTGGCCGAGCGGCTGCTCGGGCGTCCGTTCCAGATCACCGGGCGGGTCCTGCATGGCCAGAAGCTGGCGCGCCAACTGGGTACGCCAACCGCCAACATTCAACTCAAGCGTCGTCGCGTGCCACTGACCGGGGTTTACCTGGTCGACGTCGACATCGACGGCAAGACCTGGCCGGGCGTCGCCAACATTGGCGTGCGGCCCACGGTACAAGGTGATGGCAAAGCCCACCTCGAAGTACACCTTTTAGATTTTGCCGGCGATCTGTATGACCGGCGTTTGACGGTGGTTTTCCACCACAAGCTGCGTGAAGAGCAGCGTTTCGCCTCTCTGGAGGCGCTTAAGACGGCGATCAATGCGGATGTTGCCTCCGCCCGTGCCCTGTCGCACCTAGCGCCAATCGCTAATGAAGAGCCTTAAATGACCGACTATAAAGCCACGCTAAACCTTCCGGACACCGCCTTCCCAATGAAGGCCGGCCTGCCTCAGCGCGAACCGCAGATTCTGCAGCGCTGGGACAGCATTGGCCTGTACGGTAAGTTGCGCGAGATTGGCAAGGATCGTCCGAAGTTCGTACTTCACGACGGTCCTCCGTACGCCAACGGCACGATTCACATCGGTCATGCGCTGAACAAGATTCTCAAGGACATGATCATCCGATCGAAAACCCTGTCGGGTTTCGACGCGCCTTATGTTCCGGGCTGGGACTGCCACGGTCTGCCGATCGAGCACAAAGTCGAAGTGACCCACGGCAAAAACCTGGGCGCGGACAAAACCCGCGAACTGTGCCGTGCCTACGCCACCGAGCAGATCGAAGGCCAGAAATCCGAATTCATCCGTCTGGGCGTGTTGGGCGACTTCGCCAACCCTTACAAGACCATGGACTTCAAAAACGAGGCCGGTGAAATCCGTGCTCTCGCCGAAATCGTCAAGAGCGGTTTCGTGTTCAAGGGCCTCAAGCCTGTGAACTGGTGCTTTGACTGCGGTTCGGCCCTGGCTGAAGCGGAAGTCGAGTACGAGAACAAAAAGTCCTCGACCATCGACGTGGCCTTCCCGATTGCCGACGAAGCCAAACTGGCTGCCGCTTTCGGTCTGCCGTCGCTGGGCAAGCCGGCTTCGATCGTGATCTGGACCACCACCCCGTGGACCATCCCGGCCAACCAGGCGCTGAACGTTCACCCGGAATTCAACTACGCCCTGGTCGACGTCGGCGACAAACTGCTGGTGCTGGCTGAAGAGCTGGTCGAGTCGTGCCTGGCCCGTTACAGCCTGCAAGGTTCGGTCATCGCGACCACCACCGGTAAAGAGCTGGAGCTGATCAACTTCCGTCACCCGTTCTACGATCGCCTGTCGCCGGTTTACCTGGCCGATTACGTTGAACTGGGCGCTGGCACCGGCGTGGTTCACTCCGCTCCGGCCTACGGCGTGGACGACTTCGTGACCTGCAAGAAATACGGCATGGTCAACGACGACATTCTTAACCCGGTACAGAGCAACGGCGTTTACGTGACGTCGCTGGAGTTCTTCGGCGGCCAGTTCATCTGGAAAGCCAACCCGGCCATCGTCGACAAGCTGACCGAAGTTGGCGCACTGCTGCACACCACCATCATCGAACACAGCTACATGCACTGCTGGCGCCACAAGACCCCGCTGATCTACCGCGCCACCGCGCAGTGGTTCATCGGCATGGACAAAGAGCCTGTCAGCGGCGACACCCTGCGCAAGCGCGCGCTCAAAGCCATCGAAGAAACTCAGTTCGTCCCGGCCTGGGGCCAGGCGCGCCTGCACTCGATGATCGCCAACCGTCCGGACTGGTGCATCTCCCGTCAGCGCAACTGGGGCGTGCCGATCCCGTTCTTCCTGAACAAGGAAAGCGGCGAGCTGCACCCGCGTACCGCCGAACTGATGGAAGAAGTCGCCAAGCGCGTCGAAGTCGAAGGTATCGAAGCCTGGTTCAAGATGGACGCCGCCGAGCTGCTCGGTGACGAAGCGCCGCTGTACGACAAGATCAGCGACACCCTGGACGTCTGGTTCGATTCGGGGACCACGCACTGGCATGTCCTGCGCGGTTCGCACGCGATGGGCCACGAGACCGGCCCGCGTGCCGACCTGTACCTGGAAGGCTCGGACCAACACCGTGGCTGGTTCCACTCGTCGCTGCTGACCGGTTGCGCCATCGACAACCACGCGCCGTACCGCGAGCTGCTGACCCACGGCTTCACCGTCGACGAGTCCGGTCGCAAGATGTCCAAGTCCTTGGGCAACGTGATCGCGCCACAAAAGGTCAATGACACCCTGGGCGCCGATATCATGCGTCTGTGGGTCGCTTCCACCGATTACTCCGGTGAAATGGCTGTTTCCGAGCAGATCCTGCAACGCAGTGCGGACGCCTACCGGCGTATCCGTAACACCGCGCGCTTCCTGCTCTCCAACCTGACCGGTTTCAACCCGGCAACCGACATCCTCCCAGCCGAAGAAATGCTCGCGCTGGACCGTTGGGCTGTGGACCGCACCCTGCTGCTGCAACGCGAGTTGCAAGAGCACTACGGTGAATACCGGTTCTGGAACGTCTACTCCAAGATCCACAACTTCTGCGTGCAGGAGCTGGGCGGTTTCTACCTCGACATCATCAAGGACCGTCAGTACACCACTGGCGCCAACAGCAAGGCCCGCCGTTCGGCGCAAACCGCGCTGTACCACATCTCCGAGGCGCTGGTGCGCTGGATCGCGCCGATCCTCGCGTTCACCGCCGACGAACTGTGGGAATACCTGCCGGGTGAGCGTAACGAATCGGTGATGCTCAACACCTGGTACGAAGGCCTGACCGAACTGCCGGAAAACGTCGAACTGGGCCGCGCCTACTGGGAGCGGATCATGGCGGTGAAGGTCGCTGTGAACAAGGAAATGGAAATCCAGCGCGCGGCCAAGGCCGTCGGTGGCAACCTACAAGCCGAAGTGACGCTGTTCGCCGAAGACGCGCTGAGCGCCGACCTGGCCAAGCTGAGCAACGAGTTGCGCTTCGTTCTGATCACCTCGACTGCCAGCGTTGCGCCTTTTGTTCAGGCACCAGCGGACGCGGTAGTGACCGAAGTCAGCGGCCTGAAGCTGAAAATCGTCAAGTCGGCCTTCGCCAAGTGCGCCCGTTGCTGGCACTGCCGTGAAGACGTCGGTGTGAACCCGGAGCATCCGGAAATCTGCGGTCGTTGCGTCGACAACATCAGCGGCGCGGGCGAGGTTCGTCATTATGCCTAATGCTGCTGGCCGTTTCGGACGGCTGAGCTGGCTCTGGTTGAGCTTGCTGGTCCTGGTCATCGACCAGGCCAGCAAGTTTTACTTCGAAGGCTCGCTGAAGATGTACCAGCAAATCGTGGTGATCCCCGATTACTTCAGCTGGACCCTGGCCTACAACACCGGCGCGGCGTTCAGCTTCCTGGCCGACAGCTCCGGCTGGCAGCGCTGGTTGTTTGCCCTGATCGCTGTGGTGGTCAGTGCCGTGCTGGTGGTCTGGCTCAAGCGCCTGGGGCGCAATGAAACCTGGCTGGCCGTTGCGCTGGCCCTGGTGCTCGGCGGCGCGCTAGGCAATCTGTATGACCGCATTGCCTATGGCCATGTGATCGATTTCATCCTGGTGCATTGGCAGAACCGCTGGTATTTCCCGGCGTTCAACTTTGCTGACAGCGCAATTACTGTCGGTGCCGTGATGCTTGCGCTGGATATGTTCAAAAGTAAAAAAACCGGAGAAGCCGTTCATGACTGAACAGGTATTGGCTGAGCAACGCATCCGCCAGAACACGGAAGTCACCTTGCACTTTGCATTGCGCCTGGAGAACGGCGACACCGTCGACAGCACCTTCGACAAAGCCCCGGCGACCTTCAAGGTCGGTGACGGCAACCTATTGCCAGGTTTCGAAGCGGCGCTGTTCGGCTTCAAGGCGGGCGACAAGCGCACGCTGACGATTCAACCGGAAAACGCGTTCGGTCAGCCGAACCCGCAGAACGTACAGATCATCCCGCGCTCGCAGTTCAAGGACATGGACCTGTCGCCTGGCTTGCTGGTGATCTTTAACGATGCGGCCAATACTGAGCTGCCTGGCGTGGTGAAGGAATTCGATGACGAGCAAGTGACCATCGACTTCAACCACCCGCTGGCCGGCAAGACATTGACCTTTGACGTCGAGATCATCAGCGTCGTGGGTCTTTAACTTGTAGGAGCGAAGCTTGCTCGCGAAGGCGTCATCACATTCAACGTTGATGTCGAATGAGATACCGCCTTCGCGAGCAAGCTTCGCTCCTACAGGGATGTAATGTTCTAACTTCTTGCGCGCAAGACACGAGGCACAGCATGCAAATCAAACTCGCCAACCCCCGTGGCTTCTGCGCCGGTGTGGACCGGGCGATCGAAATCGTCAACCGCGCCCTGGAAGTCTTCGGGCCGCCGATCTATGTGCGCCACGAAGTGGTTCACAACAAATTCGTCGTCGAAGACCTGCGTGCTCGCGGGGCGATCTTCGTCGAAGAACTGGATCAGGTGCCGGACGACGTCATCGTGATCTTCAGTGCCCACGGCGTTTCCCAGGCTGTGCGTACCGAAGCCGCTGGCCGTGGCCTGAAAGTGTTCGACGCGACCTGCCCGCTGGTGACCAAGGTGCACATCGAAGTCGCGCGCTACAGCCGCGACGGTCGTGAATGCATCCTCATTGGCCACGCCGGTCACCCGGAAGTCGAAGGCACCATGGGCCAGTACGACGGCAGCAATGGTGGCGCGATCTATCTGGTTGAAGACGAGAAAGACGTTGCCTCGTTGCAGGTGGTCAATCCAGACAAACTGGCGTTCGTGACCCAGACCACCCTGTCCATGGACGACACCAGCCGCGTGATCGACGCCCTGCGTGCACGTTTCCCGGCGATCGGTGGTCCGCGCAAGGACGACATCTGCTACGCCACGCAAAACCGTCAGGACGCCGTGAAGCAACTGGCCGACGAATGCGACGTGGTACTGGTGGTCGGCAGCCCGAACAGCTCCAACTCCAACCGCTTACGTGAACTCGCCGAACGCATGGCCACCCCGGCTTACCTGATCGACGGCGCCGAAGACCTGCAAAAGAGCTGGTTCGACGGTGTCGAGCGTATCGGTATCACCGCTGGCGCCTCTGCTCCGGAAGTGTTGGTGCGGGGTGTGATCCAGCAGTTGCAGGCCTGGGGTGCTACCGGAGCCGATGAATTGGCCGGTCGCGAGGAGAACATCACATTCTCCATGCCTAAAGAGTTGCGCGTGCGCTCCCTGCTTTAACTTTTTTCCCTCCCGGGCACAGCGCCTGCTCAGCCTTCTCGCTGCGCAGGCTGACGCGACCGGTCGCGGCCAGCACCACCTGGAGCTGGCTGACCGGTTCGTGGGCTGCGCAAATGTGCAGCGTCCCCGCTTGAAAGGCCCGGCCAGGCATCTGTGGTTCGCCGATACGGCTGAAACGAACGTATTGCCTGACCGGCCAATTGCCGACAACGGGCACCCCGGCGCTACTCGCGTGTTCAACAAGCAGCGGATTGCTGCTGTCCTCCGGCCCTTTGCCGCTGATATCCAGAATGATTCGCCAGCCCTGACCCCAGTCGTCGTTGATGCCATGAATGACGACGGTCTGATTACGCGCGAGTGCCTCGCTTCTGGCACTGCGAATACCACTGGCAAGCGACTTCGCCGCCTCCTCGCGATGATTCGATTCTGTCAGTGATGCGAACGCCGGACTGACCAACAGCAGAACAATCCCCGCAATTGTCAGTCCCATGAGCAGTTCGATCAGGCTGAAACCTCGCTGATGCATGTCATCTCCCTCCATGGAGTGGTGCGGCCCGCGCAATCCGTGCGCGAGTAATGGCAAATCAACCGTACGCCGCTCGGTCGAATGTTCTAGCGTGTAGAAGCAGGTATAGCCGACGGCAACGGAGGGCAACGATGGATCATCGTACAAAAGGTTTCACGCTGATCGAGCTGCTGGTCTCGCTCGCGGTATTTTTGATCCTGATCACCCTGGCCGTGCCTGCGTTTACCCGGTCGGTGCAAGGCACCAAGGCCGACACCGAAATCGGCGACCTGCAACGTGGGCTCAATTTCGCACGACTTGAGGCCATCGACCGGGGCGTCGCCACTCGGGTTCGTCCGACGGCGGGTGGCAGCGTCTGGACCGGTGAATTGGCGGTTTATGACGGTACTGGCAATCTGGCCAATGTATTGCGGGTTGTTCCAGCGATGAGCAGCGGTGCGACTCTGACGCTAACCTCAGGAGTGACCGCCATCGATTTCAACAATCTCGGCGGTTTATCGGCGCCGTCCACACCCGTGGTGATCAGCTACGTGCTGGGGGCGCGAAGCAGGACGCTGAATGTGTGTTTGAACGGACGAATTCTATTGGGTGGAAGTTGCGGATGAGGGAACGGAGTAAACATGCACAGGAGGGCATGACGCTGATCGAAGTCCTGGTCGCGTTGGTGATTCTGACCGTAGGGCTGTTGGGGGCGGCGGCGATTCAGCTCAATGCGCTGAAGTACACGGACAGCTCGCGGATGACCAGCCAGGCGAGTTTTATCGCCTACGACATGATGGACCGCATCCGCGCCAACTCCGGCGCTGACTACACCGTGACGCCACCGACGTCCGGCAATCTGAACGTCGCTCGCGATCAGGACCTCTACGATTTCACCACCAACATCGTCAATTTCGGCGGCGCGACGGCCACCGGCACCGTTACGCTGAGCCAGCGGGTTTACACCATCACCATCACCTGGGATGACTCGCGCGCCGCCAATACCGCCAATTCACGCCGCAGCTTTGTCATGACCAGCCGTGCCGCCGTCGACCCGGTGGCAACGCCATGAGGCGGTCCAACAGCGGTTTCGGGCTGATCGAATTGTTGATCGCCCTCGCGTTGAGCCTGGTTGTCGTGCTGGGCGTGGCGCAGATTTTCATCGCCGCCAAGAACACCTACGTCAGCCAGAACACCGCCGCCGCCATGCAGGAAGATGCTCGATTCGTGCTGAGCAAGATGATTCAGGAAATCCGTATGGTCGGCATGTTTGGCTGCCTGGGGACGATCACCGACTCAAGCACTGCCGGCGATTTCAACGCCAGCCAGATAACGCCCGTCAGTTGGGATAACGCCAACCTCAAATTGACGCTGGTAACCGCCGATGTCGGAGGCAGTGGCGGGGTGCCGGCCTGGACGGTGATTTCCGACTGTAGAAACACGGCGACGGCCTACACTGGCGCGCGAGTACCGGCCTCGGGCTTTTTGGCGTTTCCAATCCGGCGGCTGATCTACAGCTTCAGCAATAACAAAATCATGATGGGCTCCGGTGCCGGTACGCCGGCCCAGTTCGTACTGGTCGATAACGTCAGTGCTTTCAGCGTGAGCTTCGGCCTCGCCAGCTCCGCCACCGATGTAGCCGCTACCAGTTACAGCCCTAATCCGTCCGACCCCGCACGAATTCGCAGCGTACGCCTGAGCCTGACCCTCACCGACCCTAACAACCGGGTGCGCAATCAAACCTTCAACGTGGTTGCCGCCTTGCGCAACAGGTTGCCATGAGGAAGGCCTCCCTGACTGTTCACACCCAGCGGGGCATGGCGCTGCTGGTCAGCCTGGTGTTCCTGCTGTTGCTGACCTTGATCGGCCTTTCATCGATGCAGAACGCCACCCTGCAGGAAAAAATGGCCGGCAGCGTAAGTTTGCGCAACCAGTCGTTCCAGGGCGCCGAAGCGGCTTTGCGTGTGGGAGAAAGCGCGGTGCAGCTGGACAGCTATTCATTGCCGGTCTGCAGCCAGTGCGCACCACCGGCCGACGCGTCGACGATCACCGCCGCCGGCGCCGGCGCCAGTTCCACCTCCGGGGTGACCTGGATCGCCTCTGGCAGGGGTTTTTACGGGGTGCAGAACATCGGCACCACGGTCAATGCCGTGAATGTGCCGAGCAACACCTCGGCGACGCTTTACCGGGTGACCGCTGTCGGCATCGCGGGCAACTCACGCAGCGTCGTGGAGAGTATTTATGCGAAATACTGAAAGGCGTGTTGGCGTGTGGCAGCTGATTTGCGGCGTGATACTGGGGCTTTACCTGACGGCTCCGACCTACGCCTTCACGCCCTCGGACTCTCCGCTGTTGAGCGCTGCGGCCGTCGCCCCGAACGTCATGCTGCTGATCGACGACTCGGGGAGCATGAACAACATCATCTGGGCGCCGGATTTCGATCCGACTGTCAGCCGCGCGCAAATTGCGAACTGCAATTCAGACGGCTCATGTTTGAACGGACAGAACCTGGACATGGAAGATAACAATATCGCCTTATCGAGCCTTAAACGCGGCAACTGCTCCAACAACGGCAACTGGTACGGTTTTTATCGGGGGTTTTTGGGATTGTCATCGATATGCCTGAAACTACCCGACCCTGTGGGTAATGAAAATACGCGTTATACGGCTAACTATCTGTCTTATCTGGTGAGCCTGGCCAATGGTTCGAACAGGGATTTCACCACGGGCACCGATGCCATCCCAAACGATTACCGCATGAACGTAGCAAAGGATGTTTCTACGAATCTGGTCACCAGTAATCGCGAGCTGCGTATCGGGCTTGCGACATTCAACCCGCCCGCGGGCAATAATTCCGGCCCCGGCGGGTTTATCCCTCGCGCTGTCAGTGATCTATCTGCTGGCGGGAGCATCACCCAGGGTCAGGCGCAAACCAACTTCAACAACCTGATTTCATCGATCAATGGTTTGAGTGCAATCGCCAATACCCCGTTGGCGGAAACCTATTACGAGATCTCGCGGTACATGCGCGGCATGGCGCCGTACTACAACTCGACGCCAACCAGTTACACCAGTCCGATTCAGTATCGCTGTCAGAAAAACTATGGCGTCGTGATCACCGATGGGTTACCGACCTATGATCGGACTTTCCCGACTACCGATCCCCTGGGCGGTACTCGCTTGCCCAACTGGGATGGTGTGAATAACGATGGCGATAACCTGAGCGGTGATGGCGAAGGCGACACGCTGTATCTGGACGATATCGCCAAGTTTTCCTTCGACATCGACATGCGCTCCACAGGTAACGATCTGGCCGGAAAAAGCTGGAATGCGGCGGATTTTCCCAAGCAGAACATGAACACCTACACCGTGGGTTTTACCGCCGCGAACCAGATGTTGTCGGATGCGGCCGGCTACGGACAGGGCAAGTACTATCAGGCGACCGATAGCGCTGGACTCAACAGTGCGCTGTCCTCGGCGCTAAGCGACATCACCTCGAAGGCCGGTTCCGGTGGTAGCGGTGTCACCAGCGGCACCACCCTGGCCAGCAACTCAAGTTACTTCCAGACCAGTTACGACCCGAAGGACTGGCGCGGCACGATCAAATCCTTTGGCTTCACATCGGCGGGCATCGTGAACACCGCCGCAGCGCTGTGGACCACCGACACCACCATCGTTCCCGGTGCTACAGCGCCGACTTACCAGTCCTGGAACACTTTGACCAACGCCGCCGTCACTTTGGCGTATGCCAGTTTCTCCCCGGCGCAGCAGACCTCACTCAGCCAAAGCCTGCCCACCGGCATCACCGGCAGCGATCTGGTGGAGTGGAGCAAGGGCACCAACAAAACCGGGCTCAAGGTGCGCAGCGTGCTGCTTGGCGACATCATCAACTCGCCCCTCGTACTGGCTTCGCCCACGGATAAAACCGCGTCCGACTTGGTGGGTGACACCACCTACAGCACCTACCTGACCACCAAATCCACCACCATGAGTCCCAGCCTGGTGGTGAATGCCAACGACGGGTTCGTGAATGTCATCAACTCGGCCAATGGCGTCCGGCGTTATGCCTACATGCCTTCCAGCGTGTTGCCATCGCTGCGCTACATCGCCGACCCGACCTACATCAACGGTGTGAGCCACAAGTTTCTGGTCGACGGTCAGGTCGGGGTGTTCGACGCCCAGTTCAGTGGTGCCTGGAAAACCCTGGCCATTGGCGGAACCGGGGCGGGCGGCAGGACTTTTTATGCATTGCAGTTGTTCGATACGTCAGCGGGTAACGTGTTCAAGGCACTGTGGGAGATCAGCGCGCCGGCCACGGCCAGTACCGCGAACGTTTTCAATGATCTGGGTAATGCCTATGCACGACCTGAAGTGGCACGCTTGGCCGACGGTCAATGGGCCGCGTTCATTTCCAACGGTTATGGCAGCAACTCCGGGGTGGCTGCGTTGTACGTGGTAGACATTCGTGACGGCTCGTTGATCAAGAAAATCGTGGTCGACAGCACCGACACCACCAATGGCCTGTCGTCGGTGAAGCTCAGGGTCAACTCGCAGAATGTGGTGCAGGCCGCCTATGGTGGCGACTTGAAAGGGCGGTTATGGAAGTTCGATTTAAGCGCTACCGCGCCCGACACCTGGGGCGTGGCATTTTCCGGCAAGCCGCTGTTTACCACCGCGGGTGGCGCCACCCAGCCCATTACCGTGCAGCCATTGCTGGCGGACAATTCACTGGGCGGCAAGGAAGTATTTTTCGGCACCGGCAAATTCAACGAGACTGCCGACAAGACCACCAAGGATTTGCAGGCGTTCTACGCCGTGTGGGATGCGGAAGGCGGAGCCGGTCAGATCACCGTGTCCAGTTTGCAGGCGCAAGCGGTGACCGGTGTGTTCTCGGGCAGCACCGGGCAATTCATCACCACCAGCCAGAACGACGTGACCTATCCGGCGGAGAAGGGCTGGTACTTGCCACTGGTGTACAACAACGTGCTCACGGGGGAGCGGGTGATCAATCAGGCCAATCTGGTGCTGGGGCGGATCGTCTTTACCACGGCGAGTGTGGACACCACCGACCCGTGTGCCAGCTTCGGTACCGGCAAACTGGTCGAACTGGATGCGTTCAGCGGTAAGATGCTCAACTACGCGGTGCTCGACACCAACAACGATGGGACGGTCGACAGCACTGACACGGTGTCCAGCGGAGTGATTTTCACCGGTGGCATCCCGACCCTGAACGCCATCGTCAACGGCGCGAGCCGCAAGATCGTAAACGATTCCAGTGGCGGCATCAGCACCCTGGTGGAAAAATCCGGCGGCGGCAGCCGTCGCATCATGTGGCGACAAATACAGTAAGTGAGAGTTAAGGAATGCACAGATCCAACCGAGGTTTCACCCTGATCGAAATCATGATCGTGATTGCGATCATCGGGATCGTCATGACTATTGCCGCCCCGAGCCTCACCGAGTATGTGAAAAAGGGCCGCCGCACCGAAGTGGCCGGGCTGCTTTCCGAACAGGCGCAGATCCTTGAGCGGTTCTACTCGAAGAACAATGTCTATACCGCTACCACCGGACTGAGCGCCGGCAATGACTTTTACACCATCACCCCGACCCTGACCGACCAGACCTTCCTGCTGACGGCCGCGCGCAAGACCGGCGCAGCGATGGCGACCGACAAGTGCGGGGATTTCACCCTCACCAACACCGGCGTCAGAAGCATGGTCAATGCGACGTCCGGGCTTGCCACTAAAGATTGCTGGGGTCGCTGAGTTCCTTTTTCGGGCGCCTTTTTGCGCCCTCTGTCTATTTATCGGTTGGATCAGAACATGAGCAGGCAACAGCAAGTGGTGATTGTCGGCGGCGGCGTGATTGGGCTGCTGACGGCATTCAATCTCGCGTCCGAAGTGCAAAGTGTTGTGTTGCTGGATCGCTCGAGCGTCGGTCAGGAATCGTCATGGGCCGGTGGCGGGATTGTTTCGCCGCTCTATCCGTGGCGCTACAGCCCGGCAGTCACCGCGCTGGCGCATTGGTCCCAGGATTTTTATCCACAGCTTGGTGAGCGACTGTTCGCCGCGACCGGGGTTGATCCTGAAGTGCACACCACCGGCCTGTATTGGCTGGATCTGGATGACGAGGCCGAGGCGCTGGCCTGGGCCGAACGGGAACACCGTCCACTGCGGGCTGTGGATATCTCGGCGGCACACGACGCCGTCCCCGTGCTGGGTGCCGGGTTTTCTCGGGCGATCTACATGGCCGACGTGGCTAACGTGCGCAATCCGCGGCTGGTGAAGTCCCTCAAGGCTGCGTTGCTGGCGCTGCCGAACGTGACGATTCATGAGCAGTGCGAAGTCAGCGGGTTCATTCGTGAAGGCGATACGGTCGTCGGCGTGCAGACCCCGGCGGGCCCCGTTCACGCTGATCAGGTAGTCCTGACGGCTGGCGCCTGGAGTGGTGACTTGCTGAAGAGTCTGGATCTGGAACTGCCGGTTGAGCCGGTCAAAGGGCAGATGATTTTGTACAAGTGCGCGGCGGACTTCCTGCCGAGTATGGTGCTTGCCAAGGGACGCTATGCGATTCCCCGGCGCGACGGGCACATTCTGATTGGCAGCACGCTGGAGCATGAAGGCTACGACAAGACGCCCACTGACTCGGCGCTGGAGAGCTTGAAGGCGTCGGCAGTTGAGCTGATTCCTGCGCTGGCGGATGCCGAAGTGGTGGGGCATTGGGCTGGATTACGCCCGGGTTCGCCGGAGGGGATTCCCTATATTGGCAAAGTGCCGGGGTTCGACGGGCTATGGCTCAATTGCGGGCATTACCGTAATGGGCTGGTGCTGGCGCCGGCGTCGTGTCAGTTGTTTGTGGATGTGATGCTGGGGCGGGCGCCGATTATTGATCCTGCGCCGTATGCTCCGACCGGGCGGATCTGACAGCACGATTTTTATCGCCTGCCAGATCGCCTTCGCGGGCAAGTCGGAGCGAGCGGTGCGGCGATCCGACTTGCCCGCGAAGGGGCCCTCAATCCAACCCCAATTTCTTCAGTCGATAACGCATCGACCTGAACGACAAATTCAACCGCTGAGCCGCCGCCGTGCGGTTCCATCGGGTTTCCTCCAGCGCCTGGAGGATTAGTTTGCGTTCGACGTTTTCCAGATAGTCTTCCAGATTGTCGATCTGTGTCAGGTCCGCCACGCCGTTCTCTACCGTGCAGTTACTTTCGGCCAGCCGCAGGTCGCTGGCTTCGATCTGTTTGTTCTCGCACAGGGTGTAGGCCCGTTCCAGCACGTTCTCCAGTTCCCGCACGTTGCCCGGAAAGCGGTAGCTTTTGAGCGTATCAAGGGCGAGTGGGTGGAGTTTTGCGGCGGGTTGTCCGCTACCGGCTGCCAGACGCTTGAGTACATGACTGGCCAGCGGTTCGATGTCGTCGCGCCGCTCGCGCAAAGGGGGAACGCGTAGCTCGATCACGTTCAACCGGTAGTACAAATCCTGACGAAAGCGTTCGGCGGTGACTTCGGCGTCGAGGTCTTTGTGGGTGGCGCAAAGGATGCGGACGTCGACCACCATTTCTTGCTGCCCGCCGACGCTGCGAACGGCTTTTTCCTGAATGGCCCGGAGCAGTTTGACCTGCATCGCCAAGGGTAAATCGGCCACTTCGTCGAGAAACAATGTGCCGCCATGGGCGGCCTGGAACAGCCCGGGTTTGTCTTCGATGGCGCCGCTGAAACTGCCTTTGCGATGACCGAAGAACTCGCTTTCCATCAACTCCGACGGAATCGCCCCGCAGTTGACCGGCACGAACGACTGATTGGCCCGCGGGCCCTGCTCGTGAATCAGCCGGGCGACCAATTCCTTGCCGCTACCGGATTCGCCGCTGATGTACACCGGGGCCTGGCTGCGAGCGAGTTTGTCGATTTGTTTGCGCAGGTTGCGCATGGGCAGTGAGTCGCCCAGCAACCGGCGATCAATGGCGGTACTGGCGCCGCCCGGTGCCGGCAAGCGCAGGGCGCTGGTGACCAGTTCGCGCAGGCGTGTCAGGTCGACCGGTTTGGTCAGGAAGTCGAAGGCGCCTGCCTTGAGGGCGTTGATGGCCGTTTCGAGGTTGCCGTAAGCGGTGATCATCGCCACCGGCACTTGTGGGTAACGCTGCTGGATGTACTGCACCAGCTCAAGGCCGGTGCCGTCGGGCAGGCGCATGTCGGTCAGGCACAGGTCGAATGTCTCCCGCGTCAACAAGGCCTGGGCTTCGCCGAGGTTGCGGGCACTGAAGGTATCGAGTTTCATCCGTCCCAGGGTGATTTCCAGGAGTTCGCGGATATCCGGTTCGTCGTCGACGATCAGGACTTTGGGCCGTAGGCTCGTGTTCAACTTTGTTTCCGTCCGTGAGCAAAAGTGATGCGAAAGCAGGCGCCGCCTTGGCGTGGTTTGAAGTCTAGGCGGGCCTGGTTGCTTTCGCACAGCTCACGGGACAGATAAAGCCCCAGGCCTGTGCCCTGGCTACAGGTGGTGAAGAAGGGTTCGAATAGATGCGTCTGTTGGTCAAGCGCCACGCCGGGGCCGTTGTCCAGGACTTCGAGCGTCGGCAACAGGCTGTCGGGGTCGACAAACAACTCGAGCCAGACCTGCGCCAAGTCGTGATTCAGGGCGCTATGGCGCCAGGCATTGCGCAGCAGGTTGTCGAGAATCTGGGTCAGCTGATTCGGATCCATCAGGGTTTTGAAGTCGCCCAAGCCGATGCGCAGGTGAATCAGTTGGCGCTCGGTTGCCCCTTCACGGGCTTCGGCGACGAAGTGCTCCAGCCACGGCTTCAGATCGAGCCTTTGCGGCACGGTTTGCTGACGGCGGGACAGTTGCAGGACGTTTTCGATAACCCGATTCATTCGCTGAGAGTGGTCTTGGATAATCTGGGTCAGACGCCGATCCGCGCCGTTCAGTTCCTCGGATTCCTGTAATAGCTGCGCGGCATGACTAATGGCGCCCAGTGGATTGCGGATTTCATGGGCGATACCGGCCGTCAGGCGACCGAGTGCGGCGAGTTTCAGTTGCTGCGCTTGTTGAGCGATCTGGGCCAGGTCTTCGAGAAACACCAGGGTCTGATGATTCGGGCTTTGGTCCAGCGCAATGAAGCTGGGTTGCAGTTCCAGGCCACTGCTGGCGATTTTCAGGCTTTGCGGGCGCAACGACGGATTGTTGAACCACAGTTGAAGGCGTTCGACCAATGTCGGCGAATAATCGTCGATCAACCGACCGTCGAGGTTTTTCTGCCCCAGCAAAATCAAGGCGCTGTGGTTGGCCAGTTGCACCCGCCGCTGATCGTCCAACACCAGAATGCCCGTGCGCATGCGATGCAGGATCAACGCGTTGAGCGCTTCCAGGCCAACCACTTCACTGGCCCGCAGTTCGGCTAGGCTTTCGCTGTCTTCCAGGCGCCTGATCAGCCCTTGCACCAGTAACGCCGCGGCAAAACACAGCGCGCCGAGGGTGCCGACTTGCAGGTATTCGCTGGGACTGATCGGGTGACTGAAGCTCAGGAGAAAACTGAAGCCGACGATACCAAGGGCGGCGACTGCCGCTATCAGCAGGCCGATACGCCCGCGCAATAAGGTATTAGTGATGGCCACCGACACGATCAGCAGGTTGCCGATGGCGCTGGCCAATCCGCCAGCGGCGTAGAACAGGCCGCACAGCAGCAGGACGTCGATCAATGCTAGGCTGAAAAGCTGTGCCGGCCGTCGGGTGTTCTCCCAAAAGACCACCAGCAAGAGATTCAGCACCAGGTACAACCAACTGCCGCTGCGCAGCAGGTCGTCCTTGGCGAAGGCCAGCAACTGATTGTCCATGTTGCTGGAAATCAACAGCACCAGGGTGATGCCGACGCTCAAACGGTAGAGATGATAAAGGCGCAGCAGACGCAGGGCCTGTTTGCCGCCGGGACTGGACGTCTCAGCGATCACTTGAGCCTGGGCCTTGCTCAAGGTGAGCCTGGCTGCAATACCACTGTTGTTGAAGGCTCAGCGCGCGGTCGCGGGGCAGGTGAACGCCGCAATGAGCGCAGCGGACCATGGGCGCCGCATCCAGCTCGGCGGAGGATTTTGGAGCGGAAGTCGAAGCCTTGTACTTGCGCCAGAACCATACCGCAGCGGCAATCAGGGCAATCCAGAACAATAAACGAAGCATGGCGAGCGGCTTTATCAGCTAATGATCAGGCAGTTTAGCCAAGGACATGACCCGCGCACAGCGTTATAGCGCTGCGTAACCTTGTAGGAGCGAGGCTCGCCCGCGAAGAACGATTACGCGGTGATTCAGGAACACCGCATTGGCTTCTTCGCGGGCAAGCCTCGCTCCTACAGAGTCTCCGTTTATCAGTCGAACACGCCGAAGGTCATGTAGCTGAACCACGAACGGCCTTCGTTGTTAGCTTCGGATTCGTGTTCCTCTTCTTCGATCACGTCGCCATCTGCATCTTTAGGCTTGAGATCGCTTGGAATCGCGTCCTTGGCATCCTGGAACTGCTTTTGGACGTCCTGGTTGGCGCGGGTTTCGCCCGGCGGCAGCGGCGGACGGGATTCGATCAGGCCCAAAGTAGCCTTGCTCAGCCACGAACGGTTGTCGGCTTCGTCGACCGAAGGCTTGAACTGACCGTCCACCAGGGTTGGGTGGGTCGGGTAGTTGAGCTTCAGGGTTTCGAGGCTGGTGGCTGCCAGGTCGTCCAGGTGCAGACGCTGGTAGGCTTCGGTCATCACCGCCAGGCCGTCACCGACCGAAGGGGTTTCCTGGAAGTTTTCCACCACATAACGGCCACGGTTCGCGGCGGCGACATAGGCCTGACGGGTCAGGTAATAGTCGGCAACGTGAATCTCGTAGGCCGCCAGCAGGTTGCGCAGATAAATCATGCGCTGCTTGGCGTCCGGCGAGTAGCGGCTGTTCGGGAAGCGGCTGGTCAGCTGGGCGAACTCGTTATAGGAGTCGCGGGCAGCGCCCGGGTCACGCTTGGTCATGTCCAGCGGCAGGAAACGCGACAACAGGCCGACGTCCTGGTCAAAGGAAGTCAGACCTTTGAGGTAATACGCGTAATCCACGTTCGGATGCTGTGGGTGCAAACGAATGAAACGCTCTGCGGCAGACTTGGCAGCCTCAGGCTCGGCGTTCTTGTAGTTGGCGTAGATCAACTCGAGTTGAGCCTGATCGGCGTAGCGCCCGAACGGATAACGCGACTCCAGCGCCTTCAGCTTGGCTGTGGCGGCGGTGTAGCTATTGTTGTCCAGGTCGGTCTGAGCCTGCTGGTACAGCTCGACTTCGCTAAGGTTTTCGTCTACGACTTCCTTCGATGAGCAAGCAGCGGTCAATGCGAGGATGGCGATCAGCAGCAGGTGTTTCACTTGCATGGCGGCTTGCGTCCCTATGACGGCCGCTGTCTTGGGCGGGGCCGTCCTGTTATGATGAGCGCCCCGTTGAATAGCCTCGGGGCAAAAGACGCCGTATTTAACCACAAGCGCGCAGCCGAAACCAAAGGCTGTGCCGACGCCTAGTCTGAGCATGTCCGATAAAATTGAACTTCGCGCAGAGGTGCCGTCCGAATTGGGCGGCCAACGCCTCGATCAAGTCGCCGCACAATTATTCGCTGAGCACTCGCGCTCGCGCCTTTCCGCCTGGATCAAAGACGGCCGCCTGACTGTGGATGGGGCGGTTATCCGCCCGCGAGACATCGTTCATGGTGGCGCCATTCTTGAGTTGACTGCCGAGCAGGAAGCTCAGGGCGAATGGATCGCTCAAGACATCGAGCTGGACATCGTCTATGAAGACAACGACATCCTGGTGATCAACAAACCTGCGGGCCTGGTGGTGCATCCTGCCGCCGGTCACGCGGATGGCACCTTGCTCAACGCCTTGCTGCACCACGTGCCGGACATTATCAATGTGCCCCGCGCCGGTATCGTGCATCGCCTGGACAAGGACACCACCGGTCTGATGGTGGTGGCCAAGACCATTCAGGCGCAGACACAGCTTGTCACGCAATTGCAGAGCCGCAGCGTAAGCCGGATCTACGAATGCATAGTGATCGGTGTGGTGACGGCCGGCGGCAAGATCAACGCGCCGATCGGTCGTCACGGCCAGCAACGCCAGCGTATGGCTGTGATGGAAGGTGGCAAGCAAGCCGTCAGCCATTACCGCGTGCTCGAGCGTTTCCGCTCCCACACTCACGTGCGGGTGAAGCTGGAAACCGGTCGTACGCACCAGATTCGTGTGCACATGGCTCACATCAACTACCCGCTGGTCGGAGATCCTGCCTACGGCGGTCGTTTCCGCATTCCGCCGGCAGCCAGTGTGACCATGGTCGAATCGTTGAAGGCGTTCCCGCGTCAGGCCCTGCATGCGCGGTTCCTGGAGCTGGATCACCCGACCACTGGTAAGCGGATGAGCTGGGAATCGCCACTGCCGGACGATTTCGTCTGGTTGCTGACGCTGCTCAAGCAAGACCGCGAGGCGTTCATCGGATGAGTGACTGGCTGATTCCCGACTGGCCTGCGCCTGCCGGGGTGAAAGCCTGCGTGACCACCCGTGCGGGCGGCGTCAGTCTGGCGCCGTTCGACAGCCTCAACCTCGGCGATCACGTCGACGACAGCCCCGAAGCTGTTGCCGAAAACCGCCGCCGCCTCACCGATCACTTCTCTATTCAACCGGCCTGGTTAAAGCAGGTTCACGGCATTGCCGTGGCTCATGCCGACCCAAGTCTGGTCGCTACCGCTGACGCCAGCTGGACTGCAACGCCCGGGATTGCCTGCGCGGCAATGACCGCCGATTGCCTGCCGGCCTTGTTTTGCGATCGCGCCGGCACACGCGTTGCGGCGGCCCATGCCGGATGGCGTGGATTGGCGGCGGGTGTACTCGAAGCCACCCTCGATAGTCTCGATGTGCCACCAGAAGAAGTGCTGGTATGGCTCGGCCCGGCCATTGGCCCGCAAGCCTTTGAAGTCGGCCCCGAAGTGCGCGAGACCTTCGTCCAGCAACTGCCCGAAGCGGCCAAAGCCTTCGTGCCCAGCCAAAACGCTGGCAAGTTCATGGCCGACATTTACGAGCTGGCGCGTTTGCGTCTGGCAGTTCGTGGTGTCACCGCTGTCTATGGTGGCGGTTTCTGCACCGTAACCGATCCTCGCTTCTTTTCTTACCGCCGCAGTCCACAAACGGGTCGGTTTGCCTCCCTGATCTGGCTGTAGTGCCCTGTCTCACGAATACTGTTCCTTTTTGACGGTGTCTGTTGCCGTCATGCTGCGTTGCCGCTCCTCGCCATAGCGCGCTATGACTCGTCGCGGCGCCTTGCCTGACGTCAACAGCCACTCTTCAAAAGAGGAACGTATCCGTGAGACAGGGCACGAACGCTAGACTTGCCTGACCTGCATCAACGTCACGACGCTTGAAACTCCCAGAATCGACCACATCTAATGAGGTATCTGGCAGGTTTCTTCATTCAGGATGTTTTATAGGTCCGGCCTGCTCAAAAGGAAGGTGACCCATGCGTATAGATCGTTTAACCAGCAAATTGCAGTTAGCTCTATCCGACGCCCAATCTCTGGCCGTCGGCCTTGACCACCCCGGCATTGAGCCGGCGCATTTGATGCAAGCCATGCTTGAACAGCAGGGTGGTTCGATCAAACCCCTGCTGATGCAGGTCGGTTTCGACGTCAACAGCTTGCGTAAAGAGCTGACCAAAGAGCTCGACCAACTACCGAAAATCCAGAACCCGACCGGCGACGTGAACATGTCGCAGGACTTGGCGCGCCTGCTCAACCAGGCCGATCGCCTGGCCCAGCAAAAGGGTGATCAGTTCATCTCCAGCGAATTGGTGCTGCTCGCCGCGATGGACGAGAACAGCAAACTCGGCAAGTTGCTGCTCGACCAGGGCGTCAGCAAAAAAGCTTTGGAAAATGCGATCAACAACCTGCGCGGCGGTGAGGCTGTCAACGATGCCAACCACGAAGAATCGCGCCAGGCGCTGGATAAGTACACCGTCGACCTGACCAAGCGTGCCGAAGAAGGCAAGCTCGATCCGGTGATCGGCCGTGACGACGAAATTCGCCGGACCATTCAGGTCCTGCAACGGCGCACCAAGAACAACCCGGTGCTGATCGGCGAACCTGGCGTGGGTAAAACCGCCATCGCCGAAGGCCTGGCCCAGCGCATCATCAACGGTGAAGTGCCGGATGGTCTCAAGGGCAAGCGCCTGTTGTCCCTGGACATGGGGTCGCTGATTGCCGGCGCCAAGTACCGCGGCGAGTTCGAAGAGCGCCTCAAATCTCTGCTCAATGAGCTGTCGAAGCAGGAAGGGCAGATCATTCTGTTCATCGACGAACTGCACACCATGGTTGGCGCCGGTAAAGGCGAAGGCTCGATGGACGCGGGCAACATGCTCAAGCCTGCGTTGGCTCGCGGCGAACTGCACTGCGTCGGCGCGACCACGCTCAACGAGTACCGCCAATATATAGAGAAGGATGCGGCCCTTGAGCGGCGCTTCCAGAAAGTCTTGGTGGACGAGCCGAGCGAAGAGGACACCATCGCGATTCTGCGTGGCCTCAAAGAACGTTATGAGGTCCACCACAAAGTGGCGATCACCGACGGCGCCATCATCGCCGCGGCCAAACTCAGCCATCGCTACATCACGGACCGTCAATTGCCGGACAAGGCCATCGACCTGATCGACGAAGCCGCCAGCCGTATCCGCATGGAGATCGATTCCAAGCCGGAAGTACTGGATCGTCTGGAGCGCCGTCTGATTCAGCTGAAGGTGGAATCCCAGGCGCTGAAAAAAGAAAGTGACGAAGCGGCGATCAAGCGCCTGGAAAAACTCCAGGAGGAAATCGTTCGTCTTGAGCGTGAATATTCGGACCTCGAAGAAATCTGGAACTCGGAAAAAGCCGAAGTTCAGGGTTCTGCGCAGATCCAGCAAAAAATCGAACAGTCCCGTCAGGAACTGGAAGCCGCACGCCGTAAAGGCGACCTGAACCGCATGGCCGAGTTGCAATACGGGGTCATCCCGGACCTGGAGCGCAGCCTGCAAATGGTCGATCAGCATGGCAAAAGCGAAAACCAGTTACTGCGCAGCAAGGTGACTGAGGAAGAAATCGCAGAAGTCGTCTCGAAGTGGACCGGCATACCGGTGTCGAAAATGCTCGAAGGCGAGCGCGACAAACTGATGAAGATGGAAAGCCTGTTGCACCAGCGCGTGATCGGTCAGGACGAAGCGGTGATCGCGGTTTCCAACGCGGTGCGGCGCTCGCGAGCCGGGTTGTCCGACCCGAATCGCCCGAGCGGTTCGTTCATGTTCCTCGGCCCGACCGGGGTGGGTAAAACCGAGCTGTGCAAGGCGCTGGCCGAATTCCTCTTTGATACTGAAGAGGCGATGGTACGGATCGACATGTCCGAGTTCATGGAGAAACATTCCGTGGCCCGACTGATCGGCGCGCCACCGGGCTACGTGGGCTATGAAGAGGGCGGTTACCTGACCGAGGCGGTGCGTCGCAAGCCTTACTCGGTGATCCTCCTGGACGAGGTCGAGAAGGCCCACCCGGATGTCTTCAACATCTTGCTGCAAGTGCTGGAAGATGGCCGCCTGACCGACAGCCATGGCCGCACGGTGGATTTCAAGAACACCGTGATCGTCATGACGTCCAACCTGGGTTCGGTGCAGATCCAGGAACTGGTCGGCGATCGTGAAGCGCAGCGTGCGGCGGTAATGGATGCGATTTCCACGCACTTCCGGCCGGAGTTCATCAACCGGGTTGACGAAGTGGTGATCTTCGAGCCATTGGCGCGGGATCAGATCGCGGGCATTACCGAGATCCAGTTGGGTCGTCTGCGCAGTCGCCTGACTGAGCGCGAGCTGAAACTGGAGCTGAGTCCAGAGGCCATGGACAAGCTGATCGCGGTGGGTTACGACCCGGTGTACGGCGCACGGCCGCTCAAGCGAGCGATTCAGCGCTGGATCGAGAACCCGTTGGCGCAGCTGATTCTGTCCGGTCGTTTCATGCCCGGCGATACGGCTATCGGTACGGTGGAAAACGACGAAATCGTATTTGCCTGACCCGCAACAGCAGTGAAATAAACAAGGCCTCGCATCGCGAGGCCTTTTTTTCGTCAGGTTGTTGAACTGAAAGGAAAAGGCTTGTAAAGTGCGCCCCGCAGTAAGTCACCCGGAAGGGTTTCTGCTCCCCAAGCAGGAATCTGAAATAAGTTGCAAATCATTAACTTGAATGCAATTTAAGGGGTTGACAGAGGTGCTTAAGATTGTAGAATAGCGCGCCTCAGACACACGAACGCAGCGATGCGAACGGGTCGAAGAGGTGAAGCAAGCTTCACAGTTGTAAATTGAAATGTGTAGTTCCGTGATAGCTCAGTCGGTAGAGCAAATGACTGTTAATCATTGGGTCCCAGGTTCGAGTCCTGGTCACGGAGCCAATTTCAAACCGGGGTATAGCGCAGTCCGGTAGCGCGCCTGCTTTGGGAGCAGGATGTCAGGAGTTCGAATCCCCTTACCCCGACCATTTTTGGGTCGTTAGCTCAGTTGGTAGAGCAGTTGGCTTTTAACCAATTGGTCGTAGGTTCGAATCCCACACGACCCACCATTTTTGAAACCAGTTAACGCTGGGATCAGATCTTAAGATCAGAGGCCAAAAGCCCTGATCGAAGAAGGCGACTTGTGAAGGTCGCCTTTTTTTTACCGGGGTATAGCGCAGTCCGGTAGCGCGCCTGCTTTGGGAGCAGGATGTCAGGAGTTCGAATCCCCTTACCCCGACCATACTAAAAATCCTCGTATCGAAAGATACGGGGATTTTTTTGTCTGCGAAAAAACAACACTTCAGTCATCGTATAACTTAACGTTCGCGACAGCGAGATGGCTGTGGAGACGCAATGGCTGCCGAGTATTCGCGGCGGTGATGAGATCCGCGAGATCATGCTGCGCATCCTCACCATTTCTCTGCGCATGGCCCTGGATCAGGATCAGAAGAGCATTCCTGTGTATCGCGGCCAGATGGATACCCGCGACAAAGAACTGAGCGAGAAGATTGCGGCCTACGACAAGTTGGTCAACCGTCGAAGGCAAGGCGTTGTATGACCAGCTCAAAACCACGTTTGCGGCATACCGCGCTGGCATTTCCCAATCGTTCTCCCTGGCCGAACAGGGACGCCGTGACGAACTGACCAAACTGCTGCTGATAGACATGAAAACCGTGGTCGATGGCTCCGGTAAACAGCTCAATGACCTGGCGGACCTGTTCGCCAAACAAGTCGCCGCCGAAAGCCAGAAATCCGAGGCGCACTACGAAGCATCGCGAATGATCGTCAGCGAGGCGTTGCAGACCATCACTGAGTCGGTTCACCAGATCCACGAACGTAACCTGGTAATCGCCAGCGCCGCTGAAGAACAGGCGCAAGTGGCGCGGGAAGTCGATCGCAACCTGGTGAACATCCGCGACCTGTCGGTGCGCTCCGCTGCCGGTGCGGATCAGACCAGTGCCTCAAGCCATGAGCTTTCACAGCTGGCCAATTCGTTGCGCACCATGGTGCAGCGCTTCCAGGTGTAAAACCGCCAGACAAAAAAAACCGCGCGTCCCGAAGGAAAAGCGCGGTTTTGTTTTTGGAAGCTTAGGCGCCGTCTTGGTCTTTCAAGTGTTCGAACAGGCCTTTTGGCATTTTCTTGCCGTTGGCTTCGTAGTTGGCTTTCACGTTATCGAATGCTTCTTGCTCGTCGATGAAGCCGTCATGGTTGGTGTCGATCTTGTCGAAGTTGGACTTCGGCGCGACTTTCTGGAATTCGGCGCGGGATACCTTGCCGTCGCCATCCGTATCGGTCTTCGCCATCGACGCATCGCCACACTTGCCTTCGCCGCATTTGCCCTCAGGGGTTTTCACCACTTGTTCAGCCGAGGCCAGCAGGTAGCCCTGAGTCAATGGCTGCGAAGCGAATACGGCACCGGACAACATCATGCCACCCGCCAGAACAGCGCCGAGTAGGCCAATAGTGTTTTTGGTAGTACGGGACATTTCAATACTCCTGGGTTGCACGACACAACCGTTCGATAAAGGACGCCACGTGAGTGCGGCGATAACCGTAGCGGGCGAGTTGCCTTGCTCGGATGTGGCCATTTAAAGGGCGGTGTGTATCGCTACTGTGTCGCGCAAGGGAGGCGTTTGTAAGCGAAGGGGGGAAATCGCGGGGGAGATACAGTGAGACACACAGATGCCAGATAGTGGGACCGAGGTGCCTCATTCGCGGGCAAGCCTCGCTCCTACAGGTCGGTGGTGACCTTGTAGGAGCGGGGCTTGCCCGCGAAGAGGCCCTAATGAACGCTGAAGATCTTAATGTAGCTTCAACCGCGGCTCAGTCCCGCGCCCGATCTTGCTGCCCAGCATCAGCATCGCCGTGCGAAACGCGCCATACAGCGCCACCTGGTGCATGCGATACAGCGACACGTAAAACATCCGCGCCAGCCAGCCCTCAAGCATCACGCTACCCGTCAGGTTGCCCATCAAGTTACCCACAGCCGAAAAACGCGACAGCGAGATCAGCGAGCCGTAGTCGGTGTATTTGTACTCCGGCAAGGTCTTGCCTTCGATCCGCAGTTTCAGCGATTTGGCCAGCAATGAAGCCTGCTGATGCGCCGCCTGCGCACGCGGCGGTACGTTGCGATCGGTGCCCGGTTGCGGGCAGGCCGCGCAGTCACCGAAGGCGAAGATGTTCTCGTCGCGGGTGGTTTGCAGGGTCGGCAGCACTTGCAGCTGGTTGATGCGGCTGGTTTCCAGGCCATCGATGTCCTTGAGGAAACCCGGTGCACGAATGCCGGCGGCCCAGACTTTCAGGCTCGCGTTGATCACTTTGCCGTCGGCGGTGATCAAGCTGTCGGCGGTCACTTCGCTGACCGCTGCATTGGTCATCACATTGACCCCGAGTTTCTCCAGGGTTTTATGCACAGGCCCGCCGATGCGTTCCGGCAGGGCTGGCAGCACCCGTGGTCCGGCTTCGATCAGGGTGATGTGCATGTTCTCCGGTTTGATCCGGTCAAGACCATAGGCCGCCAGCTCGTGTGCGGCGTTGTGCAGCTCTGCGGCCAGCTCAACCCCGGTGGCACCCGCGCCAACGATGGCGACGCTGATCTGCTCGACCTTGTCGGTCTGTCCGGCATGGGCGCGCAAGTAGTGATTGAGCAGTTGCTGATGGAAACGCTCAGCCTGCTTGCGCGTGTCGAGGAACAGGCAATGCTGCGCCGCGCCTTGAGTGCCGAAATCATTGGTGGTGCTGCCGACGGCAATCACCAGCGAGTCGTAAGCCACTTCACGCGCCGGGACCAGTTCCAGGCCGGCTTCGTCGTAGGTGGCGGCCAGCTGGATTTTCTTCTGTGTGCGATCGAGCCCGCTCATGCGCCCCAGCTGGAACTCGAAGTGGTTCCATTTCGCCTGGGCAACATAATTGAGTTCGTCTTCGGAAGAGTTCAGCGACCCGGCCGCCACTTCGTGCAACAACGGCTTCCAGATATGGGTCAGGTTCGCGTCGACCAGCATCACACTGGCTGTGCCACGTTTGCCCAGAGTCTTACCCAGACGGGTAGCCAACTCCAGACCGCCGGCGCCGCCGCCAACGATGACAATACGATGAGTCATAGGGATATCTCGCAAGGCTAAAAGAAATCGGTGCAATTACCCGAGCGAGCGCGATGCAGCTCATAGCGTCAGGTAACTGATAAAGCGGCTCAACAGGCCTAAACCAATGGTCACTGCCAACACCACCACCAGGAGCATCCACGGCCGGAAAGGCCGGCGCTCGACTCGGTGCTGGGACAGGTGCAGGTACTCTTCGACATGCTTCTGGTCGTCGGGGTTCAGGCGGCTGGTCATATTGGGCCTCGTCAGGTAGACGTTGCTGAATGTGTAGAAGCTACAGGCTGATTTAACGAACGTTGAACGGAGCATAGCCGCTGGCTGGAACAGGCTCGACGCTCACCGGATCGTCCAGGCGAATGATTCCACCTTGTAACACTCGTGCAGTGATTCCGCCATGTCCGCGAACGGCCTGAAACGTCCCGGCGCCGAGGTTCTTCTGAAGGCGTGCGCACGGCTGGCACCAGCCGGTGGTTTCGAAAATCGCCTGGCCGATGCGGAAACGACGACCCTTGAGGCTGAACAGGTTGATACCGCTGATAACGAGGTTGCGCCGCAAATCATTAGGCAAGACCGGTTTGTCGTCGGCACGGCCCATCAGTGAACTGATCACCGCTAGATGCTCCCACTGAATCAACGTCACCTGCCGCGCATTACGTACACCGGGGCGGGCTCGATCGCCGGTCAGGCCGGCTTCAAGTCGCGCCTCCACGGCGTCAAGTTCGATCATCGGCACGTGAGGTTCCGGGCGCACGCCGATCCAGCGCACGCGGCCCATTTGCGGAACTTCGGCGATTAATTCTTGCAACGGGCTCACAGGCTGATCCCGACGTCGAAGACGATGCTGCGGCCGAGGTTATTGCGCAGGAAATCCGGGGCGTCCGGGTGGGCGAACAGCACACGGGCGAACGTCGGGCCGACCAGCGACAGCGAACGCCAGCCCTGGCGCAGGTATTCGGTCGGCGGTGGGAAATGGCTGTTGAGGTCCAGCACTTCGCGCTTGAGGCTGGCGAAGGCGATGATGTCCAGCTCCCCCAGGTCCATGCCGCGTTCTTTGTAGTTGTGGGCTTTTTTGCGCAAGGTCGGCGCCAGTCTCAGCAGAAACTCATTGGCCGGAATGCGCCGGGGCTTGGCCTCGCGACGCACGAGCTGGCTCAGGGAAAACGCGCTGCGCCGGCGTTGCAGCTCATCGCGCCATTCGTCGTTGAGGCGCCGGCCTTCGTCGAGGACGAAGAACACCTCGAAACTGGCGTCCCGAAACAGCACGTCCGGCGGTTCCCCGGCGGGGGCGAATTCGTCGGCGCGATAGGGAATGTTCAGGCCTTGCAGCAGGCGCTGGCAGACCCAACGCTCACGCTCCCATTTGCGGGCATTGGACAGGAACGCGTTGGCTTGCTCGGCCGCGATGGTCAGCAGGCGTAAATAATCTGAGTCATCCATAGGCCCAAGCTTAGCGTTCAAATGCGATCGCAAAGAAGTCAGTTTATCGGAGAAGGTCAGATCTGCCGGATCTGCGGTGCGTTATCACCGCGACAATCCTCATCCCTCGCCCGGTTCAGGGCAACGCACAAAACGGATAGCGATCTGCGCAAAGCGGATATTGCCCCGTGCCTGGCGCCTCTACCCTCGGCTGTACGGACGTTCGCCGCATTACCGACGTTCTAGAAAAACAACAACAAGAGATAAATGCCATGCGCAAGATTGACGTACATGAGGTTATCGACAACGCACGATTCAACCGCTTCCACTGGAGGGTGCTGTTCTGGTGTGCCCTGATCATCATCTTCGACGGTTACGATTTGGTGATCTACGGCGTGGTGTTGCCGATGCTGATGAAAGAGTGGGGGCTCAGTCCCTTGCAAGCGGGCGCACTGGGCAGTTATGCACTGTTCGGCATGATGTTCGGGGCGCTGTTTTTCGGTCCGTTGTCGGACAAGATCGGCCGCAAAAAAGCCATCACGATCTGCGTGATGCTGTTCAGCGGTTTCACCGTGCTCAATGGTTTTGCCCGTAACCCCACCGAGTTTGGCCTCTGCCGGTTCATTGCCGGTCTTGGCATTGGCGGGGTGATGCCTAATGTCGTGGCGCTGATGAACGAGTACGCACCGAAGAAAATCCGCAGCACGCTGGTGGCGATCATGTTCAGCGGCTACTCGGTGGGCGGCATGCTCTCGGCGGGGCTCGGTATCGTGCTGATCCCGAGTTTTGGCTGGCAATCGGTGTTTTATGTGGCGGTGCTGCCGTTGCTGTTGTTGCCGTTGATCATGTACTTCCTGCCCGAGTCGGTGGGTTTCATGCTGCGTCAGGGACGCAATGAAGAGGCGCGCAACATTCTGGAACGGATTGATCCGGCTTACGTCGCACACGCCAGCGATCAGTTGCACATGAGCGAAGTGAAGGGCACTGGCACCCCGGTGCTGCAACTGTTCCGCGAGGGGCGTGCGCTGCGCACGCTGATGCTGTGGCTGGCGTTCTTCTGCTGCCTGCTGATGGTCTACGCCTTGAGTTCCTGGCTGCCAAAACTGATGGCCAACGCCGGTTACAGCCTGGGCTCGAGTTTGTCGTTCCTGCTGGTGCTCAACTTCGGTGCCATTTTCGGCGCAGTCGGCGGCGGTGTGCTGGGGGACAAACTCAATCTGCCGCGGGTGTTGGCGGTGTTCTTCGCCGGTGCCGCCGTATCGATCACCTTGCTGGGGTTCAACAGCCCGATGCCGCTGTTGTACCTGCTGATCGCCATTGCCGGGGCCACCACCATCGGCTCGCAGATCCTGTTGTACGCCTGCGCCGCGCAGTTCTACTCCATGACCATTCGCTCCACCGGTTTGGGCTGGGCGTCGGGCATCGGGCGCAACGGCGCCATTGTCGGTCCGCTGCTGGGTGGTGCGTTGCTGGGGATCAGCCTGCCGCTGCAACTTAATTTCATGGCGTTTGCCTTGCCCGGTGCGGTGGCCGCGATTGCCATGACCGTGTTCGCCATCAGCAGTCGGCGCAGTGCAAAACATAAATTACCGGGCTTGCACGGATCGCCTGGCGGGGCTGTCGGCGACATTTCATGAAAACGTTATTCCAGGACTTTTCCCTGTCTGCGGCAGTCGCCGGATTTATCGCCACGGTGATTTCCTACGCAGGCCCATTGGTAATCATCTTTCAGGCCGCCGAGACCGCGCACCTCTCGCGGGAGGTGTTGTCGTCCTGGGTCTGGGCGATCTCCATCGGCAGCGCTGTGCTCGGCATCGGTCTGAGCCTGCGTTACCGCGTCCCGGTGATCATCGCTTGGTCTGCGCCGGGTTCGGCGTTGCTGGTGGCGCTGTTTCCGGGAATCTCCATGCCGGAGGCGGTGGGTGCTTATCTGGTCAGCAGCCTGATTATCTTTCTGATCGGGGTATCGGGGGCCTTTGACCGGATCATCAGCAAACTGCCCGCGGCCATTGCGGCGGCGATGCTGGCGGGAATTCTGTTCAGCTTCGGCACCGGGTTATTCGTCTCGTTGCAGGGCAAGCCGCTGCTGGTGCTGGCGATGTTCGCCACGTACCTGATCTGCAAGCGGCTGATGCCGCGTTATGCGGTGCTGATGGTGTTGCTGGTGGGCTGCTCCATCGCCTTTCTCACCGGTGATTTGCACCGCGAAGCGCTGGTGATCGGCTTGGCCACGCCGGTGTGGATCACACCCGTGTTCAGCTTGAGCGCGACACTGAACATCGCCTTGCCGCTGGTGATGGTGGCGCTGACCGGCCAGTTTGTTCCCGGCATGGCGGTGCTGCGTGCCAGCGGATATCAAACGCCGGCCAGCCCGATCATCGCCAGCAGCGCATTGGGCACGGCGCTGTTGGCTCCGTTTGGTTGTCACGGGCTGAACCTGGCGGCAATCACCGCGGCGATTTGTACCGGGTGCGAAGACCATGAAGATTCCGGCAAACGCTATGTGGGCGGGGTGGTGGGCGGGCTGTGTTACCTGGTGCTGGGGATCTTCGGCGCCACCCCGGTTTCACTGTTTTCGGCGTTCCCTAAAGAACTGATTGCCGCCCTGGCCGGGCTGGCGCTGTTCGCCGCGATTGCCGGGGCGTTAGCCGGCGCAATGGCTGTGCCGAGTGATCGCGAAGCCGCGTTGGTGACCTTTCTGGCCACCGCATCGGGCATGTCGTTGTTTGGTTTGTCCGCCGCTTTTTGGGGGCTGATTTTCGGCATGGTCACCCACGTGTTGTTAAACGCCCGTCGTCCCGTTCCTCGCAGCGAATCCGCTGCGGCTGAAGCACTTCAACCTGTCGATCAATAAAAACAAGAGAAAACACGATGAAACAGATTCTTCCAACAACCGGTTCAGTGTTGTCCATGGCTGTCGTCTCGAGTTTCTCCGCCGGTGTGATAGCGGCCGAGGGCGGCTTCATCGAAGACACCACGGCTACTTTGCAAGCGCGCAATTACTACTTCAGCCGGGACTTTTCCGACATCGTCGGCGCTAACAAACAGTCGAAGGCTGAAGAGTGGGCACAGGGCTTCATTCTCAACGTCAAATCCGGTTACACCCAAGGGCCCGTCGGTTTTGGCGTGGATGTCATCGGCCTGCTCGGCCTCAAACTCGACAGCAGCCCGGACCGGGTCAATACCGGATTGCTGCCGGTGCAGGATGACGGGCGCGCGGCGAATGATTACAGCCGACTGGAGGGCGCGTTGAAGGTGCGTTACTCCAAAACCGAACTGAAGGTGGGTGAGCTGCAACCCAATCTGCCGGTACTGGCTTTCAGCGATATCCGGCTGCTGCCGCCCAGCTATCAGGGCGCAAGCGTCAGCTCGAACGAGATCAATGGCCTGACGGTGCAGGGCGGTCACTTGAGTTCGACCAGCCTGCGCAACGAGGCCGGCGACGAAAAGATGCAAGCGATGCTCGGTCATGTGCCGCAGCGTCAGGTCAGCAGTGATGGCTTCAACTTTGCCGGCGCCGATTACGCGTTCAACGCTAAACGCAGCTCGGTCAGCGCCTGGTTCGGGCAACTGGAAGATATCTACAACCAACGCTTTCTCGGCCTCAAGCACAGCCAGCCGCTGGGCAACTGGACCCTGGGCGCCAACCTTGGTTATTACGATTCGCGCGAAGACGGCAAAAAGTTGCTGGGCAACATCGACAACCAGGCGTTCTTCTCCTTGCTGTCGGCCAAGCGCGGCGGCCACACGTTTTATCTCGGCTATCAGGGCATGTTCGGCGACAGCGCCTTCCCGCGAGTCTTTGCCAACATCTCACCGCTGGGCAACGAGGTGCCGACCTACGAGTTTGCCTACACCGACGAGCGTTCCTGGCAGGCCCGTTACGACTACGATTTCGCCGCCCTCGGCCTGCCGGGACTGACCAGCACCGTGCGCTACATCAGCGGGAGCAATGTCGACACCGGCCAAGGGTTCGAGGGCAAGGACCGCGAGCGTGATCTCGATCTCGGCTATGTGCTGCAGAGTGGCAGCCTCAAAGGCCTCGGGATTCGCGTGCGCAACGTGATGGCGCGCTCCAACTACCGCAGCGATATCGACGAGAACCGTCTGATCCTCAGCTATACGTGGACGCTGCTATGAAGTGCAGATCACAGGCTGCTGACGCAGTTACCCATCACTTGATACGTCACGCGGTGAGTCTGGCCCTGATGATCGATGTAGACCATGGTCGCTGGCACGACGTCGCAGGCGGTGGCGGTGTCTGTCACTGAAACCACTTCGGCGATGTCCAGCGGCTGTGCCGGGTTGTAGCGGGTGGCCGCTGGCTCGTTGTCGGCGGCCATGGCCGAGGTGGCGACAACGGTCAGAAACAGGCTGATCAAGGTTCTCATTTTTGTGGGCTCGGTGTTGATTCTGATGTTTTGAAGTTTAGTCTTTGCCCGCGCCCGATAAAGAGGCCAGCTCCTGATTCAGCCTTACGAAAAACGTAGCAATCGCCGCCTCTTTTTGATCGGGGGGCATATCCGTTTCAGCGGTAACGGCCGCTTAGGGTTCCGCCCTGACGGCGGGTCACTTGGAAATACGGAATGCCGCCCAACCCCAAGTAACCAAGGGCTCTTGCCCCTTTCGTTCGGCCCTGAGCCTAGGCGAGGCACCGAATGGAGGGGCAGAAGCGCTTTGGTTACTTTACCGCCAGCAGCCGTTACCGCAGAAATGGATATGTACCCAACCAGGGAGCCCCCCCCGAAGTCGAAGCGCATCCAAAGCCCGGTGTAGACTGAGAACTTGTCCTCTTTCGACCAAGACAAAGGAGTGCGCCTCACCATGATCGGCGCCGAGTTACTGTCACCTGAAACCCTCACGGCGGGCTGGTTGATCTACGTCCCGGTGCTGATCTGGGCGGTTGCGCGAGCACCGTGGGTCGAACTGTTCAGCGACAGGCGCCGCCAGCATCTGCTGTTCGGCACGGTGTTCGCGCTGTTCATGCTCTGGCTGGTGCGACGCGACTTCGATACCGGCGTGTCCTACCACTTTATCGGCATGACCGCCGTGACCCTGTTGCTCGACTGGCCGCTGGCAATTGTCGGCGGGCTGGTCGCGCAAGCGGGATTGGTAGCGCTCGGGCGCCAGGATCTGCTGGCGATGGGGGTCAACGGCGCGCTGTTCATTCTGCTGCCGGTGCTGGTCACCGAGTGCTGCGCGATCCTGGTGGAGCGAGCGCAGCCGCGTAATCCCTTCGTGTACATCTTTGTTTCCGGTTTCTTTGCCGCTGCCCTCTCGGCGTTGTTCTGCCTGGTGTTGGCGCTGACGTTGCTCTGGTTTGACGAACGTTTTGCCATGCCCTATTGGCTTGAGGATTTTGTCGGTTATCTGTGGCTGATCATTTTTCCGGAGGCTTTCATCAACGGAATGATTGTCAGCGCGCTGGTGGTGTTCAGTCCGGAATGGCTGGAGACCTTTAATCGCACACGCTACCTTTCAGCGCCCTGGAAAGACGACGATCCCAACTCTTGATCCACGTCAAATGCAAAAGCCGCTCACGAATCCATGCTCCGCAAAACCTTCAGGAGCATCGAGATGAGTGTCTACGAATGGGCAAGGCAGGAGTTGCGTCAGAGTCTGGATGGCGCGCAGGAAGTGGGGTTTGATCCGGGATTGAGCTTGCGCGCCTTGCTCAGTGCAGTGGTGCAGCAGAGCAAGGCCGTGCGCAGTGCCGAAGACCTGGCCGACGAGTTGCGTTTTCTTGCGGAAAACCTCGATGAAGGCCAGGACTACGGCTTTATGCGGCCCTGAGGGTCAGTGGCGCGGTTCGAAGTCTTCGCTGAACAGGTCGTCTTCGGCATCCGGGCTGACCGGGATCTTGTGTTCTTCCGACGCCCAGGCGCCCAGGTCAATGAGTTTGCAACGGTCCGAACAGAATGGCCGGAACGTGCTCTCGGCGCTCCATTCAACAGGGGCGCCGCAAGTTGGGCATTCGACGGTTGGGGTTTGGCTCATGACTGGCCTCCACGCAAAGTAAGGTAAAAGTGATGCAGGCGTTCGACCTCGCTGTGCAGCCAGGCGAGGTCGCGGTCGTTGACCACCACATCGTCGGCGTGGCTCACACGGTCCTGGCGGCTGGATTGCGCCTTGAGGATCGCCTGGACCTGTTGCTCGCTGGTTTGGTCACGCTGCAAGGTGCGTTCGATCTGTAGCTGTTCCGGGGCATCGATCACCAGGACCCGTTGGGTCATGGCGTACTGCCCGGACTCGATCAACAGCGGCGAAACCAGAATCGCGTAAGGCGATTGTGCCTTGGCCAGATGATCGGTGATTTCCTTGGCGATCAGCGGATGCAGCAACGCTTCGAGCCAGCGGCGCTCCTCCGGCACTTCGAAGATCAGCTTGCGTAGCGCTGCGCGATCCAGTTGCCCGTCGGCTTGCAGCACGCCGGGGCCGAAATGTTCGGCGATCGTTGCCAGTGCCGGGCGACCCGGTTCCACCACCCAGCGCGCCGCATGATCGGCGTCCACTGCGTGCACACCCAGGTCGATGAAGTGCTGGGCCGCCGCGCTTTTGCCGCTGCCGATGCCGCCGGTCAGGCCGAGAATCCAGGGTTTTTCCACAGGGGTATTCATTTCAAACCGACAAACTGCCAATAGAAGCCGGTTATTTGACCACCCCAGAGCAAGGCAATCCAGCCGGCAATCGCCAGAAAGGGTCCAAAGGGGATCGGTGTCGAGGTTTTTGCGTTGCGCAGGCGCAGCAAAATCACCCCGATGATGGCCCCCACGAGCGATGACAAGAGGAGGGTCAGCGGCAACATCTGCCAGCCGCCCCAGGCCCCGAGCATGGCCAGCAGCTTGAAATCGCCGTGGCCGATGCCGTCCTTGCCGGTGAGCAGCTTGAACAGCCAGAACACTGACCACAACGTCATGTAACCGGCCACCGCGCCCCACAGTGCGTCATGCAATGACACGAACAGCCCGAAACTGTTGACGATCAACCCCAGCCACAGCAGCGGCAGCACCAGCACATCCGGCAGCAGCTGGTGCTCGGCGTCGATCAGACTCATCGCCAGCAAACCCCAGGTCAGCACCAGCACCATGCAGGCTTGCCAGCCGAAACCGAAATGCCAGGCGATAAACGCCGAGAGCAGACCACAGGCCAGTTCGGTCAGCGGATAGCGCTTGCTGATCGGCACGGCGCAGTTCGAGCACCGACCGCGTAAAAACAGATAGCTGAGCAGCGGAATGTTTTCCCAGGCGCGGATTCGATGGTCGCAATGCGGGCACTGGGAATGAGGCAGCATCAGGTTGTAGGCCGGGCCCGGCGCTTCGGGCGGTACGCCCAATACGTCATGGGCTTGCAGCCGCCATTCGCGGTGGAGCATTTTCGGCAGGCGCCAGACCACCACGTTGAGAAAACTGCCCATCAGCAGGCCGAGCGCGAATGCGATGACCACGAAGACCAGCGGATAGAGGGTCAGGATGTCGTTCAAGGGCATGTCAGATCGCTGCGCCGAGTTGGAAGATGGGCAGGTACATCGCAACAACGAGGCCACCGACAATAACACCCAGCACCACCATGATGAACGGCTCCATCAGGCTGGTGAGGTTGTCGACCATATTGTCCACTTCATCCTCGTAGAAGCTCGCGACCTTATCGAGCATGTCGTCCAGTGCACCGGATTCTTCGCCAATGGCCGTCAGCTGGATCGCCATGCTGGGAAAGATGCCGGAGGTGCGCATTGAGAAGTTCAGCTGCATACCGGTCGACACGTCCTGCTTGATGCGCAGCACCGCACGCTTGAACACGATGTTGCCGGTTGCGCCAGCCACCGATTCCAGGGCCTCGACCAGTGGCACGCCGGCGGCGAACGTGGTCGACAGGGTACGGGCGTAACGGGCCACGGCAGACTTGTACATCAACGTGCCGATCAGCGGCAGCTTCAGCAGCCAGGTGTCCATCCGGTCCCGAAAGGCCTGGGATGTTTTGATGGCGTGGCGCATGCCGAAGATGGCGGCGATCAACACGCCAAGCATCATCCACCACCATGCCTGCATGAACTCCGACAAGCCGATGACCATCACGGTGAAGGCCGGCAATTCGGCGCCAAAGCCCTTGAACACCGACTCGAACTGCGGCACCACCTTGACCAGCAGAATCCCGGTCACAATGATCGCCACGAAGACCACTGCCAACGGGTAAGTCATGGCTTTCTTGATCTTGGCCTTGAGGCTTTCGCTCTTTTCCTTATAGGTCGCCACCCGTTCGAGCAGGGTGTCCAGAGCGCCGGCCTGCTCACCCGCGTCCACCAGGTTGCAGTACAACTCATCGAAATACTGCGGCTTTTTGCGCAAGGACGCGGCGAAGCTGTTGCCCGCCGCGACTTCCTGTTTCACCTCGTCCACCAGCTTGCGCATGGCCGGGTTATCGAAGCCTTCGCCGATGATGTCGAACGACTGTAGCAGTGGCACACCGGCTTTCATCATGGTCGCCATCTGCCGGGTAAACAGGGCAATTTCCTGAGTTTTGATGCGTTTGCCGAAGCTGAAAATCGACACGGACTTCTTGCGCACCTTGCCTGGGTTGATCCCCTGCTTGCGCAATTGAGCCTTGATCAGCGCCGGGTTGAGTCCGCTCAACTCGCCGGCCATTGCAGAGCCTTTCCTGTCCGTGCCTTCCCAGGTGTAGACGCTGATTTTTGCTGCTTTGACCGCCATGTTCAGTCCTTGGTAACCCGGTTGATTTCTTCAAGGCTGGTGACGCCTTGCATGGCCTTGATCAAGCCCGAGGTGCGCAAGTCATTAAAATTGTCTTTGCGCATCTGGATGTCGATTTCCAGTGAGTTGCCTTCGGCCATGATCAGCCGCTGCAGGTCCGGCGTGTTCTTCACCACTTCATAAATCCCCAGTCGCCCTTTGTAACCGCCGTTGCACTGATCGCAACCGACCGGCTCATAGATTGTGAAAGAACCGATGCGTTCCTCGGGGAAGCCTTCCTTGATCAGCGCTTCGCGGGGAATATCGATGGGTGTCTTGCAGTGGTTGCACAGTTTGCGCGCCAGGCGCTGGGCAATGATCAAGGTGACCGACGTCGCAATGTTGAAGCCCTGAATGCCCATGTTGTGCAAGCGGGTCAGGGTTTGCGCGGCGCTGTTGGTGTGCAGGGTGGAAAGCACCATGTGCCCGGTCTGGGCAGCCTTGATGGCGATCTCGGCGGTTTCGAGGTCGCGGATTTCACCGACCATGATCACGTCCGGGTCCTGACGCAAAAACGAGCGCAACGCCTGGGCGAAATCCAGCCCTTGCTTGGGATTGACGTTAACCTGGTTGATGCCTTCCATGTTGATTTCCACCGGGTCTTCGGCGGTGGAGATGTTGATGTCCACGGTGTTGAGGATATTCAGCCCGGTGTAGAGCGACACGGTCTTGCCCGAACCGGTCGGCCCGGTGACCAGGATCATGCCCTGTGGCTGCTTCAGTGCGGCCATGTACAAGGCTTTCTGTTCAGGCTCGTAGCCGAGGGCGTCGATGCCCATTTGCGCGCTGGACGGGTCGAGGATCCGGATCACCACTTTCTCGCCCCACAGGGTCGGCAGGGTGTTGACCCGGAAGTCGATGGACTTGGTCTTGGACAAGCGCATCTTGATCCGCCCGTCCTGGGGTTTGCGCCGCTCGGAGATGTCGAGGCTGGCCATGACTTTCAGTCGCGCCGCAATGCGGTTGGCCAGTTGGCTCGGCGGCTTGGCGACTTCGCGCAGCATGCCGTCGGTGCGCATCCGCACCCGGTAGGTTTTTTCGTAAGGCTCGAAATGCAGGTCGGAGGAACCGCTCTTGATCGCATCGAGCAACATCTTGTGGACGAAGCGCACCACCGGCGCGTCATCGGCATCCTGGCCGGCAATGGCGTCCTTTTTGTTGTCATCGACCGACTCGATGTCCAGCCCATCAAGGTCAACATCAGCCATGTCTTCCAGGCCGGTGGATTGGCTGTCGAAGAATTTATCGATGGCATCGCTGAGTTTATCGTCCTCCACCAGAATGGCTTCGGTGCTCAGCCCGGTGCTGAACTGGATGTCGTTGATGGCTTGATGATTGGTCGGGTCGGAAACGCCCACGAACAGCTTGTTTCCGCGTCGCCAGAGGGGCAGGGCGTAGTGCTGACGAATCAGTTTCTCGCTGACCAGCCCTCGGGGTTGGGTTTCCTTGTCCAGGCAATTGAGGTCAAGCAGCGCCATGCCGAAATGCTCCGAGGCAATCTCGGCAACCTGTCGGCTCTTTACCAGTTTGTTCTGCACCAGGTAACTGACCAGGGAGATTTTGCTGCGTTGGGCTTGCTGATACGCCTGTAGCGCGCTTTGTTCAGTGAGCAGTTCGGCCAGGACCAATTGCTTGGCCAGACCGCTAAGGGCGATGTCATTCATTGGGATACCGGACGCAGACAGTTCATGACTTATAGCCTAGTCAAGGAGCTGAGCCAAACCAGCGGCCGCCAGGTGACAAATAGTGTCAGATAGTGCGGATCCGGGGGGTAGGAAAGGTCTGTGCCTTGGCTTCGCGCCCGGCCAACAGGGGGTGGGGCGCTTGGCACGGGCTGTGCTGAAGCTCATTCAGATCATGAGATTTCGACTCATGCATGGAGCCTGTCTATGAATACTCAAAAAGGTTTTACCCTGATCGAACTGCTGATCGTCGTGGCGATCATCGGGATCCTGGCGACGTTTGCGTTGCCGATGTACTCCAAATATCAAGCGAAGGCCAAAGTCACGGCGGGACTGGCCGAGATTTCTGCGTTGAAAGTGCCATTTGAAGAACTCATGAATAACGGGACAAGCCCGGCGAATGTGGCGGCAATTGGTGGGGTTAGCCCAACGTCAAACTGCACGCTGACAGCGTCCGGTACAGCCGCTGATGGCGCAGGGACCATTGTTTGTACGATCGTTAACGCGCCTGCACCGGTTTTAGGCAAGACGATCACGCTGACACGCTCGACGACGGGCTGGGCTTGCACCAGCACTGCTCAGCAAGACTTCTTGCCTAAAGGCTGCACTGGTGCGGCATAACGCTCAACAAATCTCTTGAAAGCCAAAGCCCTGCCCTAAAAAGCGTAATGCTGTTCACTTAAGCGCGGGCACTCATTTGTGGCGAGGGGATTCAGCGAAACGTCGCACCGCCCCGTTCGGCTGCGAAGCAGTCGTAAATCCACACAACTCGGTCTGTCTGAACGGGCGCAGGGGGCCGCTTCGCAGCCGAACGGGGCGGTGCGACGTTTCGATGAATCCCCTCGCCACAGGTTCTCGCTCGACTGATGATTGTCTTAAGTGAACAGCATTAGCCCTAAAAAGCGGGGCTTTTTGTTGGAATGACACCCTCAATTTCGAAAAGCAAAAAAACCCCGACAATTCATGGCCTTAGGCCTGCGACAAAACCTGCAAGTTGCATGTAGAGAAACTCGAAGTCTTGCATTTTGCATGATTCCGAAAATCGACATTTTTACTAAGATACTGATTTATAACGATTTATTATCTGTCTCAAAGTTGGCACAGCGTTCGCAATATCTCTGGTAACCCTGCTGACAAGACACGCAGCAGACTTTCTAGAAAAACAGGAGTTACTCGTATGAAGAAGTTCGCTATCGCTGCCGCTACTGCTACCGCGCTGACCCTGACCATGGCCAACGCTGCATTTGCCCAGACCCAGGCGACCCAGGCTCCAATGGTCCTGGCTGCCGGTGAAGTGACCCAAGCCAAAGAAGCTACCTCCGACACTTGGATCACCACCAAAGTCAAAGCAGACCTGGTCACTGAAAAAGGCATTCCTGGTACCGACATCAAGGTTGAAACCAACAAAGGGGTTGTTTCCCTGTCGTCCACTACTGCCGTGACTGATTCCCAGAAAGACGTCGCAGTAGCGATCGCCAAGAAGATCAAAGGCGTCAAAGCGGTCTCCGCTGACGGCCTGAAAGCCGAGTAAGGCAAGACTTCTCGCCTGGACTGGGAGAAGGCGCGGCAGACGGGCTGAGCAATACGCCTGCCGTCTCTGGAGAGTTCATGCGAAAGGCCACAAGGATGTGGCCATTACAGGCCTCTGACATTCGTGTCGGGGGCCTGTTCTATTGTGGGCGCCGCAAAACCAATGTGGGAGTGAGCCTGCTCGCGATGAGGGCATAACATTCAACATCTTTGTTGACTGTTACACCGCTATCGCGAGCAGGCTCACTCCCACATTGAAATGTGCCCACATAAGATTTAAGTGGGTTCAGTTACCGCGTTTGCTGGTGATCTGTTTCAGCCGGTTACCTTCAAACCGCAGGTATTGATACATCCCGCCATTGGGCCCGTAGGTCCATTCCTCGACCTGAAACTCTTCTCGCCGGTTGGCACTGCGCTTGTAGCCCAACAGATCGCGGCTGACCGGTTCACCGCATTTCTGCAGCACTTCGCTGGACCGGTCGCCAACGCTGACCAATTGACTGCCGCAGCGCAGGGTATCGGCCGCCGAGGCCTGACTGGCCGCGAGTGCCAGGGTCAGGCTTATCAGCAATCGTCTGATCATCACTCGGCATCCAGGTGCATCGGTGTTACCACCCGACCGTCACTTTGCGCCTCGCCCAGTTGGGCGTCGATGAAGTAGATGCGGTCGTCGGCCATCTGCGCCTTGTCCACCAGGTAGTCCTTGATGCTGCTGGCGCGTTCCTGGCCGAGCTGGCGCAGCAGCACATCGCTGGAACTCCAGAATTTGATCACGTCTGCGCGCATTTTTGCGGTGCGTTCTTCCTTGCCCAGGTCCTTCCATTCAGCGGGTGGCTGGTTCTTCAGGCGCGTGCGGTAGATCCCTTCCAGCAGCGGACCTTTCTCGCCGTCCGGCACTTGCAGCAATGACGCCTGGGCCGGAACCTTGTCACCGCGCCGCTGGAGCATTTTGTAGTAGTTGTACTGGTATTCGCGTTCAAGCCGTTGCTCGGCAATCAGCGGGCCGTCGCTGCTGGCGGCCACCGTGCCTTCGATTTCCAGGCGCAGGGCCGGACGTTCCTTGAGGGCCTGGGACAGTTTGACCAACGAACCCTCGGCGTCTTTGCTCAGCTCGCTTGAACCCGGTGCAAACGAGACGGTGCCCAAATCTTGCGAACTACCGCCACTGACCAGCCCGCCAATCATTTTGAACGGGGCGGCAGCGGCCTTGACGATCAGGTTGCGCAGGGTCTGCCAGACAATGGGCATGACGCTGAACTGCGGGTTGTTCAAGTCGCCGGTCACTGGCAGCTCGATGGAAATCTTGCCGTCGACGTCCTTGAGCAAGGCGATCGCCAGTTTCAGCGGCAGGCTTACCGCGTCCGGGCTGTCGACTTTTTCACCCAGTTGCAGTTGCTCGACCACCACTTTGTTTTCGGCCTTGAGCTGGCCCTTGGTGATGATGTAATGCAGGTCGAGATTGAGTCGGCCCTTGCGGATGCGGTAACCGGCGAACTTGCCGGAGTAGGGCGTCAGCGTGGTCAATTCCACGCGTTTGAAACTGGTGGCGATGTCGAGGCTGGCCATCGGGTCGAACGGGTTGACCGAACCCTTGATGGTCACTGGCGCGTAGCGGTCGACCTTGCCTTTGATGTCGACAGTGGCCGGTTTCGCCTGGCGGCTGTCGATGGTGCCGATCTGCCCGTTGAGCTGTTGCGCGGCCGTGGCGAAGTTCGGGGTCAGGCTGAAGTCGGCGAAATTCGCCGAACCGTCATTGATGGCAATGCCGCCAACGTGGATGCCCAGCGGTTTTTCCTTGCTGGCGGGTTTGGCCGCCGCCGTCGTCTTGGTGCCAGAGTCGGCCGGTTGCGGGATCAGCAGGTCATCGATGTTGGTGGTGCGGTCATCGTTGATCATGAAGCGCACGTAAGGCTGGAACAGGTTGACCTTGTCGATCGACAGGCTGTCGCCGTGTTGATAGTTCAGGCCTTCGAGCACCAATTGCTGCCACTTGAGAAAGTCACGGGTCTTGAGGGTGTCGAGGGTATGCAACTGATCAACCTGCGCTTTACCGGTGACGCTGAACGCCAATGGCTCGGTGCTTTTCAGATCGACCGCCAGATCACTGCCGAGCATGCCGCTACGCAGTTCCAGGCGAATGAACGGGCTGATGTAGGACTGGGCGACACGCAGGTCGATGTCCTTGGTCTGCACGTTCAATTTGGCGCTGACCGGTGCCAGATTGACCACGCCGTCCGCCATGAGCTTGCCCTGTTTGCCCACACCGGTATCGAGTTTGAGGTTGAAAGGCGAGCCGTTGAGGCTGTCGAAATTCTGCAGATCGAGGTTCAGCGGGCCAATGTCCAACGCGACGGCGGGTTGCGCTTTGCGATCGGCCAGATGCACCTGGTAATCGCGCAGTTGCACATCTTTGAGCAACACTTGCCAAGGTTTACTTGGCGGCACAGGTTCAGCTTTCGGTGAGTCGGCGGCTGCCGGTGTGCTGGTCGGTTCGGCATCAGCCTTCACGGCTGCCTTGGACGGTTGGCTGGCGAACAGCTTTTGCCAGTCGAGTTGCCCATCGGCTTCGAGGGCGGCCCAGGTTTCGAGTTTCTGGCTGCGGATCTTGCCGACCACCACTTGCTGCTTGGCCAGATCCACGGTGGTTTCACTGACGTCCAGGCGCGCAAGCTTCGCCAGCGGTCGCCCGTCCGGTGCCTTGATATTGAACGGGGCAATGCTGAGGGCGACGTTGCTCAGCAGCAGTTCGGTTTCTTTGGACAGGTTCAGTTTGTAATCGGTGCTCAGGTTCAGCTTGCCGTTTTCCAGGTCCAGCGGCACCGAGTCACGCACGTACGGCCACCAGACTTTCATGTTGGCATCGGTGACTTTCAACTTACCTTCAGAGGCGATCGGGATCAGGCTGAAATTGCCGGTCCAGTCGATCTGCCCGCCCGACGGGCCGACCGCCACCAGGGTCATGTCGGCGTTATCTTCCGGCAGCGTGCTGAGGTTCTTCAGCTCGAAGTCGAGTTTGTCGTAGAGAAATTCGATGGGCTCGCTGGGCCGTGCGTCCTGGAAGTGCACATAGCCGTCAGCCAGTTTGATCCGCTCGATGCGTAACGGAAACGGCTTGGCGTCCGGGTCGGCCGGGGTCGGTTCACTGGGGGGGATCTTGAACAGGCCAAGCAGGTTGAGTTTGCCGTCCTTGCCAAACAGGATTTCGGTCTTGGGTTTGTCGATTTCGATATCGGACAGGTGCAGTGCCTTGGTCCACAGGCTGTCGATCTGCAAGTTGGCGTACAGGCGTTCAAAGCCGACCTGTTCTTTACCCGGCTCGCCGATGATCAGGCCCCAGAGGGTCACTTCCAGGCTGAATGGGTTGAGTTCAATCCGCGAAATCGTGGCGGGCATCGTGGCGTAATTGGCCAATTGCTGGTTGGCGACCCGCAACGCGATGCCCGGCAAAATCAGAAACCCCAGCAGGCTGTAAAGGGCCAGAGCAGTCAACAATGCGCCAATAGCGCGAATCAATCCTTTGGGCATGTGTGGCTTCATCTGTCTGAATCGGAGTGCGTTGGAGTATGGCACGCGTTTCCGGTTCCGAAGTGATCGCACTGTTCTGCTTTTTCAGAAAACAGCACCGGAAATTTCCTGCGTGATCAGAGTTGCAGAATCAACGTTTTCAGCGGCGGCTGTTGATCCATCGACGGGAAATCGCCGCCCGGTTTCATCACGGTCCACTCACGCACCGGACGCCCGGCCTTCTCCGCGCAACGCAAAACCTGTTCGCGCCAATCGTCCATGCTGACCTTTGCCAGGTTGTTGCAGCAGATCAGCACGCCGTTGTCGGCGGTGGTCAGCAGCGCGGGTTTGAGCAGGCTCTGGTAGTCGCGCAGCAGGTCGACCGTGCCAAACGCGCTCTTGGCCCAGGCCGGCGGATCGAGCAGCACCAGGTCGTACTGACGCTGTTCAAGGCGTGGGTAACTCGGCAGTTTCTGCCCGCGCCGCTGACTGATCGGCAGCCCCGCCAGTTGGCGGATGGCCGGGAAGTAGTCGGACTGGATGAATTCCATGGCTGGCAACTGCGGGTTGAGCAGGCCGTTTTCACGGCCGACCGCCAGATTGCCCTCGGCGAAATCCAGGTTGCACACCTCGCTTGCCCCGCCGGCTGCAGCACTCAGGCCGACACCACAGGTGTAGGCGAACAGGTTGAGCACGCTTTTGTTTTTGCTGTGTTCCTTGACCCAGCCGCGCGTGTTACGCAGGTCGAGGAACAGCAGCGGATCCTGACCGGCGTGACGCCCGCGAACCCTGTAGTTAAGGCCCCATTCGTGGCCAACCAGATCCTGCAGGGCCGCCTCGTCGGCGCGGTAAACGGTGTCTTCGCGATCGATGCGCGAGTTGCCCCGGGAGCGGTCGTTATAGACCAGCAGAGTTTCGAGGCCCAGGTGTTGATTGATGGTTTCGTGCAGTTGCAACAGCGCGTCACGCTCCAGCGACTGGTGGAAGCTTTGCACCAGCAGTTGCGGGCCGTAGCGGTCAATGGTCAGGCCACCGGCGCCTTCCTGGCTGCCGTGGAACAGGCGATAGCAATCGGTACCTTGCTGATGCAGCTCGGCGAGCAGGTCCTGGCGATGATCGAGGGCGGCGCGCAGCGCCTGATTCAAGGAAGACATGCTGGGCGCCTTGCAGGAGGGAATTTGGCGCGGGAGTTTAACAGCATTGCACCTGATCCCGAGCCCCTGATCGTTCCCACGCTCTGCGTGGGAATGCCTCAAATGGACGCTCCGCGTCCGCTATTGGGACGCAGAGCGTCCCGGGCTGCATTCCCACGCGGAGCGTGGGAACGATCAAAAGCGTCAGGTCAACAACCCCATCCGCCGCCTGGCCCGCTGTACCGAGCCATTACGCATTGCCCAGCGCAGCATTGGCGCACTGCGCTTGACGCTGGCGCGGATCAGTTGGCGTTGCAACGGGTTCTGATTGACGCCGAGCATGTCACTGGCCCAGTCCGGGAGCAGATCGATCCCGGCCTGCATCATCAAGCCGCCAAACGGTTTGGCCAAGCGACTGGGGGCGGGCGCATTCAACAGCAGTCGCAGCACCTCGCGACTGCGTTGGTCGCACAACAATTGCGGGCGGATTCGTTCAAGGTAATCAGCGATTTCCTTGCGGCTGCGCGGCACATCGCGGGCGCCCAAGCGTTCGGCAACCCGTGCGATTTCGCCGTAGTAACGGTCCTGATCAATCAATGAAAGGTGCGGATTGCGATAACGCAGATGCGCGGCGAGGAAGTTGCTGACCTCGGCCACGTGCACCCACGTCAGCAAGTCGGGATCGCTGGCGGCGTAAGGCCGGCCGTCTGGTGCAATGCCGACCACTTGCAGGTGAATGGTGCGAACCTTCTCGATCAGCCAGTCGGCGTCCTTGCTCGAACCGAACGTCGTCCCGGAGATGAACTGACTGGTGCGGCGCAACCGGCCGATCATGTCTTCGCGAAAATTCGAGTGATCCCAAACCCCGGCCAGGGCCAGTGGATGTAGAGCTTGCAGCATCAGCGCGCTAATGCCGCCGATGAGCATGCTGCTGAAATCACCATGGACTTGCCAACTCACCGAATCGGGACCGAACAGGCCGGGATCGCCCTTGGGATTTTCCAGGTCGAGCTTGCCCAATGACAGACCGGTCAGGCTCATGAGCTGGCTTTCGATGCGGGTACGGATGAATTCCATGGCAACTCAGTGGCGAAAATAAAACGCGGCCATTACTGGCCGCGCGGGGCTTATTGGTTCAGGCGTTTGTCGACCAACTCCTGGACGACACTCGGGTCGGCCAGGGTGGAAGTATCCCCCAGACTGTCCAGTTCGTTGCAGGCGATCTTGCGCAGAATACGCCGCATGATCTTGCCCGAACGGGTTTTTGGCAAGGCCGGGGCCCACTGGATCAAGTCCGGTTTGGCGAAGCTGCCGATTTCCTTGCTGACGTGGGCCAGCAGTTCTTTCTTCAGTTCGTCATTGGGCTCGGTGCCGTTCATGGGCGTGACGAAGGCGTAGATGCCTTGGCCCTTGAGGTCGTGGGGATAACCGACCACCGCCGCTTCGGCAATGCTGTCGTGCAACACCAGTGCGCTTTCTACTTCCGCAGTACCGATGCGGTGCCCGGAGACGTTGATCACGTCGTCAATGCGACCTGTGATCCAGTAATCGCCATCCTCGTCGCGCCGCGCGCCGTCACCGGTGAAGTAGTAGCCGGGGTAGGGCTTGAAGTAGGTGTCGACCATGCGTTGCGGGTCGCCATAGACGCTGCGGATCTGCGCCGGCCAGCTGGATTTGATCGCCAGCACACCACTGCCGGCGCCTGTTATTTCCTTGCCCGTTTCATCCAACAACACCGGTTGCACGCCGAACATCGGTTGTGTAGCGCAGCCGGGTTTGATCCGTTGAGCGCTGACCAGCGGGCTGAGCATGATGCCGCCGGTTTCGGTCTGCCACCAAGTATCGACGATCGGGCAACGCTGCTCGCCGACGACGTTGAAGTACCAGTCCCACGCTTCCGGGTTGATCGGCTCACCGACACTGCCGAGTAATCTGAGGCTCTGGCGAGACGTTTCCTTCAACGGTTCCGGGCCTTCACGCATCAGCGAGCGCAGCGCAGTCGGGGCGGTGTAGAAGATGTTGACGTGGTGTTTGTCGATCACCTGCCAGAAGCGCGAACTGCTCGGGTAGCTCGGCACGCCTTCGAAGATCAGCGTGGTCGCACCGTTGGCCAGCGGGCCATAGACGATGTAACTGTGGCCGGTGACCCAGCCGACGTCGGCGGTGCACCAGAAAACTTCGCCATCGCGGTAGTCGAGTACGTACTTGAAGGTCATCGCCGCTTGCAGCAGATAGCCGCCGGTGGAGTGCAGCACGCCTTTGGGTTTGCCGGTGCTGCCGGAGGTGTAGAGGATGAACAGCGGGTCTTCGGCGTCCATGGGTTCTGGCGGGCAATCGTCGCTGACGTCGCGCAGCGCCTGGTGATACCAGAGGTCGCGACCTTCAACCCAGTCCACTTCGCCCTGGGTGCGCTCGACGACGATGACGGTGCTGACGTTCGGGCAACTTTTCAGCGCCTCGTCGACTTTTTGTTTGAGCGGCACAAATTTTCCGCCACGCACACCTTCGTCGGCGGTGATTACCGTGCGGCAGTCGGCGTCGAGAATCCGGTCGCGCACAGAGTCTGGCGAGAAGCCACCGAACACCACCGAATGCACCGCGCCAATCCGCGTGCAGGCGAGCATGGCGTAGGCGGCTTCGGGAATCATCGGCATGTAGATGCACACGCGGTCGCCCTTTTTCACGCCACGGCTTTTGAGCACGTTGGCCAGGCAACAGACGTTGTGATGAAGTTTTTTGTAGGTGATCTGCGCGGATTCGGCGGGGTCGTCGCCTTCCCAGAGGATTGCGATCTGATCGCCGCGTGTTTCCAGGTGACGGTCGATGCAGTTGTAACTGACGTTCAGTTTGCCGCCGGCAAACCAGCTGGCCTCGCCGGTTTTCAGGTTATAGCGCTGGACGGTTTCCCATGGCGTGCTCCAGTCGAGAAAGCGGGAGGCCTGCTCGGCCCAGAAGGTGCTGGGATGGTCGATGGATTGGCGGTAGAGGCGGTGGTAGTCGTCTTGACTCAATTGTGCAGCCCGGCGGACGGCATCGGCTTTGGGGAACGTGCTGATATCGAACATGACGGTTCCTTATTCTTGTTTTGCGACAAGTAATAAAGATGCGCCGAGTAGCGAAAGGGTTCAAGACCCGAGGACAAACACCACCCTGTAGGAGCGAACGGTGCGGCGATCCGACTTGCTCGCGAAGAAGGCGACTCGGTGTATCAGGTACACCGAGTTATCGTTCTTCGCGAGCAAGTCGGATCGCCGCACCGTTCGCTCCTACAGGGATGGCGTTAGCCGCGGTGACGGCCGCGGAAGTAGTTGATCAGGCCTTGGGTGGAGGCATCGTCAGCCGGGGTTTCTTCGCTGCCGACCAGGCGGTTGTAGACGCCTTTGCCCAGTTCTTTACCCAGCTCCACGCCCCACTGGTCGAAGGCGTTGATGCCCCAGACCACGCTTTGCACGAAGACTTTGTGTTCGTACATCGCCACCAGCGCACCGAGACGACGCGGGCTGATGCGCTCGACCACCAAGGTGTTGCTCGGACGGTTGCCCGGGATTACCTTGTGCGGCGCGAGTTTATGCACCTCTTCTTCGCTCATGCCTTTGTCACGCAGCTCGGTTTCGGCTTCGGCAAGGGTTTTACCAAGCATCAGTGCCTGGCTTTGCGACAGGCAGTTGGCGTACAGCCACTGGTGGTGGTCGGAGACCGGGTTGAAGCTGACAATCGGCACGATGAAGTCGGCCGGAATCAGTTGGGTGCCCTGGTGCAGCAACTGGTGATACGCGTGCTGACCGTTGCAACCCACGCCGCCCCAGATCACCGGACCCGTTTCGGTGGCCACTGGTGTGCCGTCCTGACGCACGCTCTTGCCGTTGGATTCCATGTCCAGCTGTTGCAAGTGCTTGGTGATGTTGCGCAGGTAGTGGTCGTACGGCAGGATCGCGTGGCTTTGCGCGCCCCAGAAGTTGCCGTACCAGACGCCGAGCAAGGCCAGCAGCACCGGCATGTTCTGGTCGAATGGCGCGCTCTGGAAGTGCTGGTCCATGGTGTAGGCACCGGACAGCAGTTCCTTGAAGTTCGACATGCCGATGGCCAGGGCGATTGGCAAGCCGATGGCCGACCACAGCGAATACCGACCGCCAACCCAGTCCCACATCGGGAAGATGTTTTCTTCACGGATACCGAACGCCACGGCCGCCGCGTTGTTGCTGGACACGGCGATGAAGTGACGATACAGCTCGGCTTCCGAACCACCCTGGGCCAGGTACCAGGCGCGAGCGGCCTGAGCATTTTTCAGGGTTTCGAGGGTATTGAAGGATTTCGACGAAACAATGAACAGCGTGGTTTCAGCGCGCAGCTTCATGGTCAGTTCGTGGAACTCACTGCCGTCGATGTTCGCCAGGTAATGGCAACGCACGCCTTTTTGGGCGTAGGACAGCAGCGCTTCAGACACCAGCTCCGGGCCGAGAAACGAGCCACCGATGCCGATGTTCACCACGTCAGTGATCGGCTTCTCGGTGTAACCGCGCCACAAGCCGTCGTGGATGCGGCCAACGAGGTCGGTGATCTGGTTCAGCACTTTGTGCACTTCAGGCATCACGTTGACGCCATTGACCGACAGCTTGTCGCCTACCGGGCGGCGCAGAGCGGTGTGCAGGGCCGGACGACCTTCAGATGCGTTGACGATTTCGCCTTCGAACAGCGACTTGATCGCGCCCTTGAGGTCGACTTCGTTGGCCAGGCCCACCAGCAGATTGCGGGTCTCGGCGTTGATCAGGTTCTTCGAGTAATCGAGAAACAGGCCGCAGCTGCTGAGGGTGAATTGAGTAAAGCGCTGCGGATCGGCATTGAAGGCTTCGCGCATGCTGAAATCCTGCATGGCTTGGCGGTGGTCATTCAGCGCTTGCCAGGCGGGCAGAGCGGTAACGTCTTTAGGAGTGCGGTAGTACGCCATCGCTGCGGGTTTCCTTTTTACTTGAACGGCTTTTTTGAACACTGAAAATCCCGGCGCACCGTGGGCAGGCGTCCGGTCAACTGCGTCGACACGATTTCAATGACACAGGGCGAATACAGTAAACCTCGCGCTGCGATCTGTCTTGACTTTGTCTAACACGTTCCCGGTACTTTTTTATACACAAAGCAGGGAACGTTTCGACAAACGGGAGGGGCGACGGTTCGATCAGGCGACCTGAACCGGGATGGCATTGCTGGTGTGGCTCAGTTCATTGCCCGGCGCCATGTAGAGCATGCGCGGCTTGAAGTTGAGCAGCTCGGCTTCGCTGTAATGCGCGTAAGCGCAGATGATCACGCGATCACCGACCTTGGCTTTGTGCGCGGCAGCGCCGTTGACCGAAATCATGCGCGAGCCTTCTTCACCACGAATCGCGTAGGTGGTAAAGCGTTCGCCATTGTCGACGTTATAAATCTGGATCTGTTCGTATTCACGGATGCCGGACAAATCCAGCCATTCGCCGTCTATGGCGCAAGAACCTTCGTAATCGAGTACTGCGTGAGTGACTTCGGCGCGATGCAGCTTGGCTTTAAGCATGATGGCGTGCATGAGTGTTTTCCCAGGTAGGAATCGAACGGCGGGCAGTTTGCCCGAAGGCATAAAGGGCAGCAATAAGGGGGCGAAGCCACGCAGTACCCTGTAGGAGCGAAGCTTGCTCGCGAACGCGTCGTATCAGTCGATGCAAATGTTGAATGTGACTGCCTCTTCGCGAGCAAGCTTCGCTCCTACAGTTATCTGGCGGTGCTTAGGCGGTGGTGTCGAGGCTCAGGTGCAGGTTGTCGATCAACCGCGTGGTGCCCAGGAACGCCGCTACCAGAATCACCAGATCCCGATCCTCCGGGGTCGCCGGGCGCAAGGTTTGCGCATGACGAATCTCCAGGTAATCGGTGCGCAAACCCGCCGCTTCGAGCTGCTTGAACTGTGCGTCGATCAGCGCCGGGAAATCTCGCTCTCCCTGTTTGATCGCCTCGGCCATCTGGCTCAGGACGCGATACACCACTGGCGCAACGGCCCGTTGCTCTTCACTGAGGAAACCATTGCGCGACGACAGCGCCAGGCCATCGGCCGCACGCACGGTCGGTTCGCCAATGATCTGGACCGGCATGTTCAAGTCATGGACCAGGGATTTGATCACCGCCAGTTGCTGGAAGTCTTTCTGGCCGAAGATCGCCAGGTCAGGCTGGACCATGTTGAACAGCTTGCTGACCACCGTCGCCACCCCTTCGAAATGCCCGGGACGGCTGGCGCCGCACAGGCCTTCGGAGAGTTGCGGGACGCTGACGCGGGTCTGGCCGGTCATGCCGTCGGGGTACATTTCTTCAACGGCTGGCGCGAACAGCAAGTGGCAGCCGGCCTCGAGCAGTTTCTCCTGGTCAGCGGCCAGGGTGCGCGGGTATTTGTCGAGGTCTTCGCCAGCGCCGAATTGCAGCGGGTTGACGAAAATGCTCGCGACCACGAAATCCACCCGTTGGGTCGCTTTGGTAATCAGCGCGATATGGCCGCTGTGCAGGTTGCCCATGGTCGGCACGAAGCCGATGCGCTTGCCTTCGTTGCGGGCACGGGCCACGGCGGCCCGCAGTTCGCGTACGGTTTTTACGGTGTTCATGCAGAGAATCCGTGTTCGATCCCAGGGAAGGTTACTGCTTTGACTTCTGTGACGTAGGCGCTGAGTGCAGCTTGAATGCTGGTTTGGCCGTTCATGAAGTTCTTTACGAATTTTGGCACGCGGCCGGTAATGGACAGACCGAGCATGTCGTGCAGAACCAGGACCTGGCCATCGGTGTCACTGCCGGCGCCGATGCCGATCACCGGAATACCCACTGCCTGGGTGATTTCCTGGGCCAGTTCGCTCGGTACGCACTCGAGCAGCAACATGGAGGCACCGGCCTGTTCCAGGGCGATGGCGTCGGCACGCATCTGTCGTGCCTGGTTCTCGCTGCGGCCCTGGACTTTGTAGCCCCCGAGAATGTTCACCGATTGCGGCGTCAGCCCCATGTGCGCGCACACCGGGACGCCACGTTCGGCCAGCAGACGGATCGAGTCCGCGAGCCACAATGCCCCTTCAACCTTGACCATGTGTGCACCGGCCTGCATCAACAGGGCGCTGTTGGTCATGGCTTGTTCGGTGGTGGCGTAGGCCATGAACGGCAGGTCGGCGAGGATCAGCGCATCGGCGTTGCCGCGTTTGACGGCTGCCACGTGGTAAGCCATTTCGGCGGTGGTCACCGGCAGGGTGCTGTCGTGACCTTGCAAAACCATGCCGAGGGAGTCGCCCACTAGCAGCACTTCGACGCCAGCCTCATTGCAGGCGTGGGCGAAGGTCGCGTCATAGCAGGTCAGCATGGTGATTTTTTCACCTTTTTGCTTGAGACCTTGCAGAGTAGTCAGGGTGATGGCTGGCATGAAAAAGTTCCTCATTCAGGCGCTGTGGAAACTACTGCGAGTAACGCGCGTGATTCTTCGTTAAATACAGGCGTACGGTCTGTTGTCGTGCTTTTAAGGCCTGGATTGCGCCCTTCAATGCCGTGTTGGCGGCAGCGGGACGCCTATAGTCGTGAGGAGAACTCGGGAAGTCAATTGCATGTGTTACCGCATTGTTACGCGTGGGGTGTTACCGGGGTAACTGATGCGTTTCAGCAGTCGGGATCTGGCTATGCACTATTTTTGTAGGAGCGAAGCTTGCTCGCGAAAGCGGTGTGACAGTCGACATAAATATTGGATGTCAGTGCGCTTTCGCGAGCAAGCTTCGCGCCTACAGGGGAATGGTGGCGTTCAGGGGAGGCGTTCCAGGCCGACGAACGGGCAGGCGACGAGTAACTCCTTCAGGCTGCGGCCATCAGGTAGGCGCAAACCCGCAGGCGCCAGTTCAGCCAGCGGATACAGAACGAAGGCCCGCTCCTGCATGTGGTAGTGAGGCACCTTGAGGCGCGGTTCGTCGATCAGCCGATCGCCAAACAGCACGATATCGAGGTCCAGCGTGCGTGGGCCCCAGCGCTCAAGACGCTCGCGGCCTTGTTCGTTCTCGATGGCTTGCAGCGCATCAAGCAGGTCCAGCGGCGCGAGCGTGCTGTCGAGGGCGGCGACCGCGTTGGTGTAACGCGGTTGGCCGGGCAGGAGTGAGTCGCTTTGATAAAACCCGGACACCCCGACCAGTTCGGTCTGCGGCAACTGCGCCAGCGCCTCGACGGCGCTGCGCAATTGTTCGGCGGGGTCAGCCAGATTGCTGCCCATGCCGATGTAGATGCGTTCCATGGATTACTCGCCCGTGGCACTCGGTGCGCCAGCCGCACGTTTGCGCTTGGCGCCACCGCTGCGGCGACGTTTGCGTGGAGCGCCGGTGCCTTCATCCTTGCCGCTGAGGTCGCGGATCATGTCGCGACGTTCACTGTCGTTGGCGTCCTGATAGTCGGTCCACCATTCGCCCAGGCCATCGGTCTGCTCGCCGGCGCTTTCACGCAGCAGCAGGAAGTCGTAACCGGCGCGGAACCGCGGGTTGTCCAGCAACAGGTCCGCACGCTTGCCGCTGCGGCGCGGAAGACGCTCCTGCATGTCCCAGATCTCGCGGATCGGCATGGTGAAACGTTTCGGAATCGCAATCCGCTGGCACTGTTCGGCAATCAGCTCGTGAGCCGCTTCCTGCATCGCCGGAATCGGCGGCATGCCCCGTTCTTGCAGACGCAGTACGCGGGCCGGCAGGGCAGGCCACAGCAAGGCTGCGAACAGGAATGCCGGGGTCACCGGTTTGTTCTGTTTGATGCGCAGGTCGGTGTTGGTCAGCGCTTCGCTGATCAAGGTGTGGGTGTACGTCGGGTTGTATTCCAGCGCCTCGGCACTGGCCGGGAACAGCGGGTCGAACAACTGCAGGTCGACCAGCATCTCGAAGGTGTCCGCGGCATGGCCGGAGAGGAACAGCTTGAGCACTTCTTCGAACAGACGGGCTGAAGGAATCTCGCGCAGCATCGGCGCCAGGTCGCGGATTGGCGCGGCACTGTGCTTTTCGATGCCGAAATTCAGCTTGGCGGCGAAGCGCACGGCTCGCAGCATCCGTACCGGGTCTTCCTGGTAGCGTTGCTTCGGATCGCCGATCAGGCGGATCAGGTGATTGCGGATGTCGTGTACGCCGTTGGCGTAATCGAGGATGCGTTCGCTGACCGGATCGTAATACAAGGCGTTGATGGTGAAGTCGCGGCGTTGCGCGTCTTCTTCCAGCGTGCCGTAGACGTTGTCGCGCAGGATGCGCCCGCTCTCGTTACGGGAAGACTGGTTGGTATCTTCTTCCTCGTCGTTTTGCGGGTGATTGGCGCGGAAGGTCGCGACTTCGATGATTTCGCGGCCAAAGTGGATATGCACCAGTTTGAAGCGGCGACCGATGATCCGCGCGTTGCGGAATTCGGCTCGAACCTGTTCAGGCGTGGCGCTGGTCGCGACGTCGAAATCTTTCGGCGTGATGCCGAGGAGCATGTCACGCACGCAGCCGCCAACCAGGTAGGCCTGGTAACCAGCGTTCTGCAGGCGTTCGACGATGTTCACCGCATAACGGCTGAATTGGGCCTTTTGCAGCGAGTGTTGGCCGCTGTTTAGCACTTCAGGCGTACTGCGAATGTGTTGCGTATGACGCTTGGGAGAACGGAATGACTGGAACAACTTCTTCAGCATGGGATGCACTGTTTGAAGGAATGTTCGGCCATAACGAAGAATGACCGCATGATGGGCGGGGATTCTAGCATTTAGTCAGGGGATGGTGTAGGAAGCTGCGCAAGCGCTTGAAGGGCATATCTGGAAAGCGCGGTCCCTGTAGCACCTGCTACAAGGCTCAAACGCCAGAAACTACAAGGGGAGCCGAAGCTCCCCAAGAAAGTAGTTGCATGCTCTATTTTTATTTTTTTGATTCGGGCTTTTTGTTTTTGTTAAGTGCCCTCGCCATGAAGTTTTTCCTTCATGACCCTCCCAATCGGGAGCCAAGAGCAAACGGATTGCTTTGGTCGCTGTGCTGCAGTGATCTTGCGATCCAACCAGTTCAGGCACTGTCTTATGACAGTTTTTTATTATTCTCGGCCTGGTCGTGGGGCAAGCCCCAAATACAACGCCTCTCCAAAAGAATCAGTTAGCTGCGCCTCTCGCCGTCTTGTTTTTATTGTGCGTGAGTCGATTCGTCTTATTTTTATTGTCTTGTGCATTGCTTGTTATTGTTCTTGTACTGAACATATAGCAGGGTGCGTGCCAACTTTTGTGAGGCCTAGCAAAACAAGGGGTTAGGCCGGTTGATGAGGTTTTCAGAGGCCAAAAAAACCGGGGCTTCGTTACCGTAAGCCCCGGCTTCTGTTACGTGAAATAGGTGAGGTAACAGTTTTTTCACAAAGTCACGTGTTACCCACACATCAGACAAGCGCGGCTCAGCTCTCGCTGGCCACCCCGGTCTTGCGCCGCGGAATACCCAAGCGCTGACGACGTTCCCACAGGCATTTGCGACTCACCCCAAGTTTGCGGGCCAGTTCGGTTTCCGTCATGTGGTCCTGATGCTCAAGTACGAAGTGCTGGAAGTAGTCTTCCAGCGACAGGTCTTCGGTCGGCTCATGGCTGTTATTGCTGGCGTTGTTGCCCTGTTGCGGGGGCAGGCCGATGAAGTCGTCGTCTAGATCGCTCAGTTCGATGTCGATCCCGAGCAGCTCGGCGGAAATCTCCGGGCTCTCGCACAGGATGACTGCGCGCTCTACCGCGTTTTCCAGTTCGCGCACGTTACCCGGCCAGGAGTAATGACGAATCGCCTGTTCGGCATCCGCAGCGAACTTCAGGTCGGTGCGGTTGACCCGCGCGCTCTGTCGCGCCAGGAAGGCATTGGCGATTTCATTGACGTCTGCACCGCGCTCACGCAGGGCCGGCAGTTTCAGGGCGATCACGTGGAGGCGGTAATACAAGTCTTCACGGAACTGGCCGATCTTCGCCAGGCTCTTGAGGTCCCGGTGGGTCGCGGCGATCAGGCGCACATCGACTTTCTGTGACTGGACCGAACCCACCCGGCGAATTTCACCTTCCTGCAACACGCGCAGCAAACGGGCCTGGGCTTCCAGCGGCAGTTCGCCGATTTCGTCGAGGAACAAGGTGCCGCCATCCGCCGCTTCCACCAGACCGGCACGCCCGGCGCTGGCGCCGGTGAATGCGCCTTTTTCGTGGCCGAACAATTCGGACTCGATCAGGCTTTCCGGAATGGCTGCGCAGTTCACCGAAATCATCGGCGCCTTGGCGCGTTTGGAGAGGTTGTGCAGGGCGCGGGCCACCAGTTCTTTGCCGGTACCGGATTCGCCCTGGATCAGGACATTGGAATCGGTCGGCGCGACTTTGCGGATCTTGCTGTACAGGTCCTGCATCGGCGGACATGAGCCGATGATGCCGATTTCGCCGTTGCTGTTATCGACACCCGCTTTCGCCGCGCCATTGCCGGCTTTGCCGGTGACCGGCTCGCCGCTGGCTGGCAGCGATTGGCGGTCACGCAGGATACGGGCGACAGCCTGGAGCATTTCGTCGTGGTCGAAAGGCTTGGCGATGTAATCCACCGCGCCCATCTTCATCGAGTCGACGGCCGAACGCAGGCTGGCGTAGCTGGTCATGATCAGCACCGGAGTGCCCTGGCCGAGCTTGATCAACTCGGTGCCCGGAGCGCCCGGCAGACGCAAGTCGCTGACGATCAGGTCGAACGTGGGAATAGTGAAGCGTTCTTGTGCTTCCTGCACTGAACCGGCTTCGCTGACCTGGTACTGGTTACGTTCCAGCAGGCGGCGCAAGGCGGAGCGGATAATTGTTTCGTCTTCGACGATCAAAATGTGCGGCATTGATTCGATACTCTCGACGGTCTCAGTTCACAGCGGACGTCGCTTCGACATGACGCGGCAAGGTCACCCGGATACGGGTGCCGCGTTGGCTTTGTACATCAGCCGGGCTGTCGATGGTGATTTGTCCATAATGCTCTTCAACGATGGAATAGACCAGTGCAAGGCCCAGACCGGTGCCTTCGCCAGGATCCTTGGTGGTGAAGAAAGGTTCGAACAATCTGTCCATGATGTTCTTCGGAATTCCGCTGCCTTCGTCTTCCACGATCAAGTCGACCGTGTGTTCGCCGGCTTCGCTTTTGACCCGCACCGCACTGCCGGGAGGCGAGGCGTCACGGGCGTTTGAGAGCAAGTTGATCAAAACCTGGGCGAGGCGCTGCGGATCGCCTTCGACCCAGTGATCGGGGTCACACAGATTATAGAACTGCACTTCGAAATTGCGTCGGTTCAGGGCCAGCAAACCGATGGCATCCTGAGCCACTTCGGCCAGACAGACGGGCTCGTCGCTGTGCTGATGACTGCCGGCGTGAGCGAAACTCATCAGCGACTGAACGATGCGTGACACGCGCTTGGTCTGCTCAAGGATCTGCCCGCTGATTTCCTTCAGCTCGCCATCGTCTTCACGCTCTTCGCGCAGGTTCTGCGCCAGGCACGCGATGCCGGTGATCGGGTTGCCGATTTCATGGGCCACGCCGGCGGCGAGTCGGCCGATGCTGGCCAGGCGCTCGGAGTGCACCAGTTTGTCTTCGAGCATCTGGGTTTCAGTCAGGTCTTCCACCAGCAATACCAGGCCGCTATTGCCCGGCGCGAGCGGTTCATCGATCGCCGCTTTGTGCAGGTTCAGCCAGCGGGTCTGGCCATCAAGGGCCAGGTGCTGTTTGTGCAAATGCTCGTCCGGCAGATTGATGAAGCCTTGCAGCAGTTCTTTCCAGGGATCGGCGATGGTGCTCAGGCGCGAGCCGACCACGCGCTGCGCGGCAATCCCGGTGAGCTCCTCCATGGCTTTGTTCCACATGAGGATTTCCTGGTCCTTGGCCAGCGAGCAAACGCCCATCGGCAATTCCTGCAAGGTCTGGCGGTGATAACGGCGCAGGGCATCGAGTTCGGCGGCAAGGCCGGTGAGGCGCGAGTGGTAGTCCTCGAGACGACTTTCAATGAAGTGGATGTCTTCGGTGACGTAGTTTTCGCCGCCGGCCTTATACGGCAGGAAGGTCTCGACCATGTCCTGCGCCACGCTTGGCCCCATCAGGCCGGAAAGGTTGGCTTCGATCCGGTCACGCAAACGGCGCAAGGCATAAGGCCGGCGCTCGTCGAACGGCAGGTAGAGATCGCGCAGGGCTTGCTCGACTTCTTTCTGTGCGGCCTTGGCTCCCAAGGGTTTTGCAAGCTGCGTAGCGAATTCCTGGGGTGAGGCGGCGTGCAATTCCCGGCGTTGCGGCCGACGCACATTGTCCACGGCGCAGGCTTCGGCGGCGCTGGCCTCTTCGGGGCTGGCGTTGGTGAACAGCGAGATCAGGGTAAACATCAGCACGTTGGCGGCCAGGGACGCGATCGCGGCCATGTGCCAACTGGTGTCGTCCAGCACGTAGATCATGTTCAACAGTGGAATGTAGAAACCCTGCAGATTGCCGACCAGCGGCAACAGCATGGTCACCAGCCACACCAGAATTCCCGCCAGCAAACCGGCGATGAAACCGCGACGGTTGGCGGTCGGCCAATACAGGACCGACAGGACGCCCGGCAGAAATTGCAGCGTGGCAACGAACGCGACAATGCCAAGGTTGGCCAGATCCTGTTCGGCGCCCAGTAACAGGTAGAAACCGTAACCGGCCATGATGATCGCAACGATCAGCGCCCGGCGGGTCCACTTCAGCCAGCGATAGATGTTGCCTTCGGCCGGTGGTTGATAGAGCGGCAGCACCAAATGGTTCAGCGCCATCCCGGACAGCGCCAGGGTGGTGACGATGATCAGGCCGCTGGCCGCCGACAATCCGCCGATATAGGCCAATAGCGCCAGGGCCTTGCTGTTGGCGGCGATGCCGATGCCGAGCGTGAAGTATTCAGGGTTGGTGGTGGCGCCAAGTTTCAGTCCTGCCCAGAGAATCAGCGGCACCGCCAGGCTCATCAGCAGCAGGAACAACGGCAAGCCCCAGCTCGCACTGACCAGCGAACGCGGGTTGAGGTTTTCGGTAAAGGTCATGTGGTACATGTGCGGCATCACGATCGCCGAGGCGAAGAATACCAGCAGCAGCGTACGCCACGGACCTTCCTGCAATGGCGTGTGCAATGCGGCGAGGGCGGTCTGGTTTTGCAGCAGCCACAGTTCCAACTGTTGCGGACCGTCGAACACGCCATAAAGGGCATAGAGGCCGACGCCGCCAATGGCGATCAGCTTGATCACCGACTCGAAGGCAATCGCGAACACCAGGCCTTCATGTTTCTCGCGGGTGGCGATGTGGCGCGACCCGAAGAAAATCGTGAACAGGGTAATCAGTGCGCAAAAGCTCAGGGCCACGCGATGTTGCACCGGCTCGCGGGTCAGGATGCCGATGGAGTCGGCCACCGCCTGAATCTGCAACGCCAGCAATGGCAGCACGCCGATCAGCATGAAAATAGTGGTCAGCGCCCCGGCCCATGTACTGCGGAAACGGAAGGCGAACAGGTCGGCAAGGGACGACAACTGATACGTGCGGGTGATTTTCAGGATCGGGTACAGCAACACCGGCGCCAGCAAAAACGCCCCGGAGACCCCGAGGTAACTGGACAGGAAACCGTAGCCGTACTGATAGGCCAGGCCCACCGTGCCGTAAAACGCCCAGGCACTGGCATAAACTCCCAGCGACAGGGTGTAGGTCAGCGGGTGGCGAATGATCGCCCGGGGGATCATGCCCCGTTCGCTGATCCAGGCGACGCCGAACAGCACCGCCAGGTACGCGGCGCTGATCAGGATCATCTGGGTCAGGCTAAAGCTCATCGGCATCTTTTTGGCTCTGCAGGATGAAGGTCACGACGATCAGAATCAGCCAGAGCAGATAAGGGCGATACCAGGCGCCAGTGGCGTCGATCCACCAGTCCATGATGGCCGGGGAGAACAGATAAATCCCCACTACCAGGAGCAGGACCAAGCGATAGATGTACATCCCGGCCTCTCTTTTTTATACGCGTGCCCGAAAACGTGCGGCGATGGTAACGGATGGGCGCGCCACTGCAAGTGTGATCACTGTAGTTGCGCTTCGGGCAGGGTCAGTGTGCGCGGGATTAATAACGCATCCCAGTGGGCGATACCCCAATCCAGCACTTCCCGCGGTGTCGCATAGGCCAGTTCCTTGCCCGGGTTGTGCCCCAGTGCGCGCAACGCACGCAGTAACAAAGGCGTGGCCTGATCTTCGGTCAGCGGCGGTGAGCGGTAGGATTTACCCAGCTTGTTGCCATCGGGCTGGGTAATCAGCGGGATGTGCAGGTAGCGCGGTTGCGGCAGGCCAAGCAGTTCTTGCAGATAGAGCTGGCGCGGCGTGGAGTCCAGCAGATCAGCGCCCCGCACGATGTCTGTGATGCCTTGCCAGGCATCGTCCAGTACCACCGCCAGTTGATAGGCATAGAGCCCGTCGCGGCGGCGGATCACGAAATCGCCGACTTCCCGGCCCAGATGCTGACGGAACTCGCCTTGCACGCGGTCGATGAAGTGGTAGTCCAGCTCGGGCACACGCAGTCGAATCGCGGCGTCTTCAGTGCCGTGGCCGGCATTTCGGCACAGTCCCGGGTAAATGCCGTGGTACGGCTCCAATTGCTTGCGCGAGCAGGTGCAGGCGTAAGCGAGTCCGTGATTGAACAGGCGATTGAGGACTTCGGCGTAAGCCTCGTGCCGGTCGCTCTGGCGGACCATTTCACCGTCCCACTCGAAACCGTAGCTTTCCAGAGCTTTCAATATGGCTGCCTGAGCGCCGGGTTCTTCCCGTGGCGGATCGAGATCCTCCATGCGCATCAACCAGCGACCGCCCACCGCACGCGCGTCGAGGTACGAGGCCAGCGCTGCGACCAGCGAGCCGAAATGCAGATGGCCGCTGGGCGTGGGGGCGAAGCGTCCGATGTAGGTGGGGGAAGTCATAAAAGCGGTCTATGTTGTCCGGCGAACGCAAGTCCCTGTGGGAGCGAGCCTTTGTGGCGAGGGGATTTATCCCCGTTGGGTCGCGTAGCGGCCCCAAACTCTGTAATCGCGGCGCGTCAGATAGAGCGCATCAACTGGGTTTGCGACTGCTCCGCAGCCGAACGGGGTGGTGCGGCATTCCGATAAATCCCCTCACCACAAAGGCTCGCTCCCACAGGTTTTCTGCGGGGCAAATTTCAGAAACAAAAACGGAGCGTTCGCACGCTCCGTTCTTCGTTCAAGGCGACATTACTTGCCGACTTGCTTTTCCTTGATTTCCGCCAGGGTCTTGCAGTCAACGCACATGTCGGCGGTAGGGCGGGCTTCCAGTCGCTTGACGCCGATCTCGACGCCGCAGGACTCGCACCAGCCATATTCTTCGTCTTCGATCAGCTGCAGCGTCTTGTCGATCTTTTTGATCAACTTGCGCTCGCGGTCGCGGGCACGCAGTTCAAGGCTGAACTCTTCTTCCTGGCTGGCACGGTCTGCCGGGTCAGGGAAGTTGGCCGCTTCGTCTTTCATGTGATCAACCGTACGGTCGACTTCCTGCATCAAGTCCTGTTTCCACTTATTCAGGATCTTGGTGAAGTGAGCGCGCATGGGCTTGCCCATGTACTCCTCGCCCTTTACTGCCTGGTAGGGTTCGAAGCCGCTGATCGACGTATTTTGCTGCTTTGCTTGGGTGGGCATGAAATGGACCGCCTCTACTCTTGTAATCCATTGCGCAGGATTGCTCCATCACCGACACCTGCCGGCCCTGCGGCTGCAAGCGGGCGAACTTACCAGATCAAATCGGACCGCGCTACTCCCGGATGTCGAGGTAGTGGCCCGAGGGGCTTGCAAATGATTGCAAAGCCTTGTCTGGCGGCGTTGGAGACCTGATCAATTATTGATTTTAGTCAAACCTGGGGTACACGCTTGAGTCGTTTGTGGCCAGGGATATAACGGCTCTGACCGCTTTAGGTTCTCGCTCGTTCCGGCGCTTGGGTAGAATCGATTCTTTTCTCCGTTGTAAGGAAGGCTAATGGCTCAGTCCTACAGTGCCCGCAGTCGCGCGATCGAACCTTTCCATGTCATGGCGCTGCTGGCGCGGGCCAATGAATTGCAGGCCGCGGGTCACGATGTGATCCACCTGGAAATCGGCGAGCCGGACTTCACCACCGCCGAGCCGATCATCCAGGCCGGCCAGGCGGCACTGACGGCGGGGAAGACCCGTTACACCGCTGCGCGCGGCATCCCCGAGTTGCGCGAGGCGATCTCAAGGTTCTATCAGCAGCGTTACAGTTTGAACATTGACCCGCAGCGAATCCTCATCACGCCCGGCGGTTCCGGCGCGCTGTTGCTGGCCAGCGCCTTGCTGGTCGACCCGGGCAAACACTGGCTGCTGGCGGACCCGGGTTATCCCTGCAATCGACATTTCCTGCGGTTGGTCGAAGGCGCTGCGCAACTGGTGCCGGTCGGCCCGGAAGTGCGTTATCAGCTGACGCCGGACCTGGTGGCGCGCCATTGGGATCAAGACAGCGTCGGCGCCTTGGTGGCCTCGCCCGCCAATCCGACCGGGACGATTTTGACCCGCGACGAACTGGCGGGCTTGTCGGCGGCGATCAAGGAGCGCCACGGTCATCTGGTGGTGGACGAGATCTACCATGGCCTCACGTATGGCACTGATGCCGCCAGTGTTCTGGAAGTCGATGACAGCGCCTTCGTCCTCAATAGTTTTTCCAAGTATTTCGGCATGACCGGTTGGCGGTTGGGTTGGCTGGTTGCGCCTGAAGCAGCCGTCGGCGAACTGGAGAAACTCGCGCAAAACCTCTACATCAGTGCCCCGAGCATGGCCCAGCACGCCGCTTTGGCCTGCTTCGAGCCGGCCACGATCAGCATTCTGGAAGAGCGCCGCGCCGAATTCGGTCGTCGTCGGGATTTCCTGTTGCCGGCCCTGCGAGAACTGGGATTCGGTATCGCCGTCGAGCCCGAAGGCGCGTTCTACTTGTACGCCGATATCAGCAAGTTCGGCGGCGATGCCTTCGCGTTCTGCCGACATTTCCTCGAAACCGAGTACGTGGCAATTACCCCGGGACTGGACTTCGGGCGTTATCAGGCCGGGCATCACGTGCGCTTTGCGTACACCCAGAGCCTGCCGCGCCTGGAAGAAGCGGTCGAGCGGATCGCTCGTGGATTGCGGAGCTGGCAAGGCTGATGCGTTTTCATCCTCCCCTCGAAGAAGGTCGCCTGATCCGCCGCTACAAGCGTTTTCTCGCCGATATCGAAACCGTTGGCGGCGAGTTGCTGACCGTCCATTGCCCGAACACCGGCTCGATGCTCAATTGCCAGGTAGAAGGCGGGCAAGTCTGGTTCAGCCGCTCCAATGACCCGAAACGCAAATTGCCCGGCACCTGGGAAATCGGTGAAACCCCACAGGGCCGGCTGTTTTGCGTGAACACCGGGCGCGCCAACGGGTTGATTGAAGAGGCGTTGCGGGCGGGCGTGATTACCGAACTGAACGGCTTTACCGAGTTGAAACGCGAAGTAGCCTACGGGCAGGAAAGCAGCCGCATCGATTTCCGCCTCGATTACCCGAGCGGGCCGGTATATGTAGAAGTCAAAAGCGTGACCTTGGGCTTCGACGGTACATCAGTGGCGGCGTTTCCCGATGCAGTGACGCAACGGGGCGCCAAGCATTTGCGGGAGCTGGCTCATCTGGCTCGGGACGGGATTCGTGCGGTGCAGTTGTATTGCGTAAACCTCACAGGGATCGACGCCGTGCGTCCAGCAGAAGAAATCGATTCGGCCTACGCGGCGGCATTGCGTGAGGCGGTGACATGCGGGGTCGAGGTGCTGGCCTATGGCGTGCGATTGACTCACGAAGAGATGGTGGTCGATCGGCGTCTGGATGTGCTGCTGAACGGTTAAAGGCTGATCCAGATCCCTTGTTCGTCTTCGCGGCAGGCAACAGTGGTGAGGGATTGCCCAGCGCACGGGCCGGCGACGCATTCGCCATCTTCGATCAGGAACAGTGCGCCGTGAGTGGCGCACTGGATCAAACTGTTGCTGGGGTCGAGAAACTGGTCGGGTTTCCATTCCAGTCCGACACCCCGATGCGGGCAGCGATTGATGTAGACATACACCTCGCCGCCCCGGCGCACGGCGAACAGTTTCTGACCGTCGACGTCGAATCCGCGACTACTGTTGTCAGCCAATTCGGCACCTGTGCAAAGCCACTTCATGTCTATCCTCAACTCCTGCGGCTCGTGACCGGATATGTCCGAGCTTGACGTTCAAATGCAAACAATTATCAAATGGCCGCTTCGCCCGTCGGGTGCGGGTGCCGGATGTCGAGGATACTTGGCCTGTCATCTCGATGCCTGGGAAAACTTAAAAGGAAGCTGTTTATGCGCTTGAGTACCCGCGTTGCTGCGCTGTGTGCCGGACTTCTCGTCAGCCATCACGCCGCAGCGGCCGAGTTGCCACAGCGTTGGGTCAGTGCCGGCGGCGCCCTGTCTGAGTGGGTGAGCGCGCTGGGCGGTGAGTCGAAACTGGTCGGTGTCGATACCACCAGCCAGCATCCGCAATCGTTGAAGGCGCTGCCGAGTATCGGTTATCAGCGGCAACTGTCGGCGGAAGGCATCTTGAGCTTACGCCCGCAGATTCTGGTCGGCACCGAAGAAATGGGGCCACCGCCGGTGCTGTCGCAGATTCGTAGCGCGGGCGTGCAGGTCGAGTTGTTCTCGGCTCAGCCGGATCTGCCGACGTTGCAAGGCAATCTGGCGCACCTGGGTAAGTTGCTCGGTGCTGAAGACCGGGCAGCGCAATTGCTCCAGTCTTATCAGCAGCAACTCGACCAGCAGAAGGTCCGGGTCACTCGTGCGCAGTTGCAGGAACAATCGCCGGGGGTGCTGTTGCTGCTGGGTCATGCGGGCGGAAAACCGCTTATTGCCGGCAAGGACACCGCCGCCGATTGGTTAATCCAACAGGCGGGCGGGCACAATCTGGCAACGCATACCGGCTACAAACCCTTTTCTGTTGAGTCGCTGGTCAGTCTGGACCCCGACGTGCTGGTGTTTGCCGACCGAGCGCTGACCGGCGATGCCGCGCGTGCGGCGTTGTTCAAGGAGAACCCGATTCTGTCCTCGACCCGCGCAGCCAAGGATGGACGCGTTATGGAACTTGATCCGACCTTGTTGGTGGGTGGATTGGGGCCGCGGTTGCCCGATGCGTTGAAAAATCTGTCTGACAGTTTCTACCCCGGCACTGCGGTCCAATGACCATTCTGGTTAAACCCCGTGCCTTGTTCATTGGCCTGAGCCTGCTGTGTTTGCTGTCGATCTGGTTATCGTTGGCGCTGGGGCCAGTGAGCCTGCCCTTATTCGATACCTTGCGCGCTGCATTGCGCATGATCGGCCTGCCCATTGCGCCCGATGGGCTGGAACAAGCTGAGCTTATCCTCGGGCAAATCCGCCTGCCTCGAACCTTGTTGGGCCTGGCGGTGGGTGGCGTGCTGGCGCTGTCCGGCGTGGCGATGCAGGGCTTGTTTCGTAACCCGCTGGCTGATCCGGGGTTGGTGGGCGTGTCCAGCGGTGCCGCGTTGGGCGCCGCTATCGCGATTGTTGGTGGTTCGGTATTTGGCGGTCTGCCTGAATCGTTCGGCCCTTATCTATTGTCGGTGTGCGCATTTCTCGGTGGCTTGGGCGTGACGGCGTTGGTGTATCGGCTGGGTCGGCGCAATGGGCAGACTCATGTTGCAACCATGTTGCTGGCCGGTATCGCATTGACTGCGCTGGCCGGCTCGGCGGTGGGACTGTTCACCTATCTGGCCGACGACGCGACCTTGCGCACGCTGACGTTCTGGAACCTGGGCAGTCTCAACGGCGCCAGTTATTCGCGGCTCTGGCCGTTACTGCTGGTGAGCGCCAGTGTGGCGCTGTGGTTGCCGCGCCGGGCCAAGGCCTTGAATGCATTGTTGCTGGGCGAATCGGAGGCCGGTCACCTGGGCATCGACGTCGAAGGGCTCAAGCGCGAACTGGTGTTCTGCACTGCGCTGGGCGTCGGCGCGGCAGTGGCGGCAGCGGGGATGATCGGGTTTGTCGGTCTGGTGGTGCCGCATCTGGTGCGACTGCTGGCCGGTCCTGATCATCGGGTGTTGTTGCCAGCCTCGGTGCTGGCGGGTGCCAGTCTTCTGCTGTTTGCCGATCTGGTGGCGCGGCTTGCCCTGGCGCCGGCGGAATTGCCGATCGGGATTGTCACGGCCTTCATCGGCGCGCCGTTCTTTCTGTATTTGTTGCTCAGAGGGCGTGCCTGATGTTGCGAACCCGGAACCTGCAAATCCGTCGAGGCGCAAAGATCGTTCTGACGGATATCACGCTGGAGCTCAAGCCAGGCGAAGTCCTAGGTGTCTTGGGCCCCAACGGTGCCGGCAAAAGCACCTTGCTCGGCGCCTTGTGCGGTGAATTGAAGGCTGATCACGGCGGTGTCTGGCTCGATGAGCGCGAGTTAAGTCATTGGACCGGCGCGCAGCGAGCCCAGCGACTGGCGGTATTGCCGCAGGTCTCGACCCTGGACTTCGCCTTCCGTGTCGAAGAGGTCGTCGGCATGGGGCGATTACCTTACCAAAGCGGGCGGGTCCGGGATGACGAGATCGTCGCCGCCGCCTTGCATGCTGCCGATGCCGGGCACCTGAGTGGTCGCAGCTATCTGGCTCTGTCCGGCGGCGAGCGTCAGCGGGTGCATTTGGCGCGGGTGCTGGCGCAGCTCTGGCCAGGCGAAGCGGGGCAAACGCTGTTGCTCGATGAACCGACCTCGATGCTCGATCCTTTGCACCAGCACACCACCCTGCAAGCGGTGCGCGAATTCGCCGATCACGGCGCTGCGGTGCTGGTGATCCTGCATGATCTGAACCTGGCGGCACGCTATTGTGATCGCCTGTTGCTGCTCGAAGGTGGGCGGCCGGTGGCGCTTGATACGCCGGAGCAGGTATTGCGTCCGGAACCACTCAAAGCCGTGTTCGGGCTGGAAGTACTGGTGCAGCAGCACCCGGAACGTGGGCATCCGCTGATCATCGCCCGCTGAACATTTTTTCGAGGTGAGAACATGCGTTTGATTGTGCTGTTGGCGCTGCTGGTCTTGAGTGGCTGCCAGCACCTATCGAGCCCGCCGCCGGTCACCGGTGAGATTCATGACCTGCGCAGCGGTCAGGTCCTGACACCTCGGGAACTGGTCGCACGGCTGGCCGAACCGTCGCGGCTGATCGTCGGTGAGCAGCATGACAATCCTGATCACCATCAACTGCAATTGTGGTTGTTGCAGGAGCTGGGGGAGCGTCGACCACAGGGTAGCCTGCTGCTGGAAATGCTCACGCCGGATCAACAACCGCGCATTGATGAAGTTCGCCGCGCCTCGACGCTGCCCGCAGATTTGCCCGACGCGTTGAACTGGCAGTCAGGGTGGGACTGGAATCTGTACGGACCGATCGTGGGTTTTGTGCTGACTCAACCGTACCCGTTGCTGGCGGCCAATCTGGATAATCTTGAAATCCGTACCGTTTATGCCAAGCCGCTGACGTTGAGCGGTTCGCGTTCAAACGCTGCTTCGGTCAAGGATGAGTTGCTGGCACAGATCAACGACTCCCATTGCGGCCTGCTGCCCACCTCACAAATGCCCGCGATGCTGGCCGTCCAGCAGCAACGTGATCGGCGGATGGCCGAGCGCTTGCTGTTGGCACCGACGCCTTCGCTGCTGTTTGCCGGTGCCTATCACGCTCGCAAGGATGTTGGCGTGCCGATCCACGTGCTTGATCTTGGAGAGCCGCAAGCACCGACGGTTTTGATGCTGGCGGAGCAGGGCGGCGAAGTCACGCCGGCCATGGCTGATTACGTCTGGTATACGCCCGTCACGCCGGCTCAGGATTACTGCGCAGAAATGCGTAAGCAGTTCGGGAAGTAAACGGACGACTTTTCCACAGGCAAAAAAAGACCCGACAAGAGTCGGGTCAAATAACCGTGATTAGCCTGATGAGGAGATATCTGAGAGTCCGAACCAAGGGCTTTTCAAATATCGACCAGTCTCGCGACCAGTTGTGATAATCATAGCGATTCTCATTACCAAGTCAACCGCTGTTTTTTGATTTCTTTGAATACCTCCGTCCTCTTGCTGATTAGCCCCGTAAACATTGCGCGTCAGGCGCTAATCCTGAGGCGAAATTTGCCTGTTCAATTCTTGTGGCGTGACGAGATGGCTTCCAGTTGTTTGTTCAAGGCTTCTTTGCGATCGGCTGGAATGTCATTCCAGTGCACGTCCATCAGTGCGCCTTCGATCGCATACAACAACACCTTGGACGCCCGGAACCCGCGCGTACGCACGGCCCGATAAGCATCCACCGCCCCGAGGCGACGCAAGTCCGAGGCGCTGTGAATGCCCACGGCATGCAGCCACTGCGCCGACGTCTTGCCAAGATTCTTCAGGTGTTGCAGTTCATCATTCATCAAGCCTCCTTGCGACGGCCGATCGGTGCGTGGGCGAGCTTCTCAGGAGTGTAGCCATCAGTAGGAAAAGCGTGATTGTTTGGTCGGTTTCGACGCAAAAGCTTCTAAGAGGAATACTCAAAGTGCCGCGTAAAGGTCTGCGGGAGCAGTGGGAGGAGGCGCGGCGGAATCGACTTTCTCGACAAAAAATCCAGCGTCCAGCGCAAGGCGGGGGGCGCTGGACTTCTCAGGCAGAACGTCGTTTTTAGCGGGTGCGATAACGCAGACGAGTACCGAAATTCATCGACATCAGGATCTCGTCAGCGCTCAGTTCTGGCGGAAAGTAGGCGCCGGAGATCTGTGCGTGAGCCAGGCTCGCACCTTCCAGGCAAGCGTTGCGAAAGTCGATGCCGCGCAAATCGGCGGAGCGGAAGTAGGCATCGGTAAAGTCGACACCCTCGGCGTTCAGTTCACGCAGGTCCAGGCCACGAAAATCGCCGCCGACCAGGTCGACGGAGGCATGACCGGCACGTTCGGCATTGAAGCCTGCGATGTCGTCTTTGTGCAGCAAGGCATAAAGCGGGGTGTCGAGAAGTTTCGGCTGGCTCATGTCGCATCACCTGATGGTTTTATGACGCCAGTATAGTGCCACTATTTGATAGCCGTGAAGCCGGCGAAGGCTTCACGGCTGAAATAGTTTTTTACAGACCTGGCATGCGCTGGCGAATCTGCGCAACGACGGTATCGAGCGTTCCGCTTTCATTGGTCTGGACGCGTTTGCTGCACAGAATCTCGGCAGGCGTCAGGGCTTCACGACTGGCTTGCTGCGCGGCGATGACAGCCAGGTTGGCGTCGGACGGATCCTTTTTGTCTGCCTGACGCAAAGCCAGCCAGCTCTCGATGACCGCTTGTGGTGCATTGCAATCGAGGATCAGGAACGGTGCACCGGTGGCCTCGGCAATTTTCGCCGCGCCGTCGCGCTGGTCGCGCTTGAGGTACGTCGCATCGATGATCACCGGGAAACCGGCGCGCAGGATCAATGCGGCAATCTCATGCAGGCGGGTGTAGGTGGCGGTGCTGGCGTCGGCACTATAAATGCCGGCCTGCGGGTCATTCGCTACGGTTTGCTCGCCGAACAGGCGCTTGCGTTCAACATCCGAACGCAGGCGAATGGCGCCCAGCGCTTCCACCAGACGCATGGCCACGTGGCTCTTGCCGACGGCAGAAACGCCGTGGGTAATCGCCATGAAACGCGAAGGAATGGTGCTGTAGCTTTCCGCCAGGTTGGCGTAGTTGCGGTACTGGCGCAGGGTGGTGGCGCGTTGCACCGGGTCGGCCTCGGCCGGCATGCTGAACAGGCTGACCTTGGCGCGAACCAGGGCGCGGTAGGCCTTATAGAAGTTCAGCAGTTCAAGGCCCTGATAGTCACCGGTCAGCTCCAGGTACTGGCTGATGAAACGACGTGCCAGGCTCTTCAGGCCGCGGTCTTCCAGGTCCATGGCCAGGAAACCGGTGTCGGCATAAACGTCGGTGAAGCGGAACGGTTCGTTGAACTCGATGCAGTCAAAGATCACGACCTTGCCGTCGATGACGGTGGCGTTGCCCAGGTGGATGTCACCATGGCATTCGCGGATGAAGCCTTCAGCCTTGCGCTGGGCAAACAGCGGCTTAAGGCGTTCGAAGCTGCTTTCGGCCCAGGCTTGCAAAGCATCAAGTTGCAGCAGATCGGCCTTGTCGCTGAGGAACGGACGGATCTGTTCGAAGTTCTGGCGTACCGGCGCCATCACGCTGTCCGGGGTGCCGGCTTCGTGTTCACCAGGCACTTTCGGTGCAGTGAGGTGGAATTGGGCGATCTGTGCGGCCATTTCGTCGATGTGCGCGGTGGTCAATTCGCCGTTGGCTTGCAGGGTGCTGAGCAACTGGCTCTGTGGGAATTGACGCATTTTCAGCGCGAAATCGACTACCGGACCTTCGCCGCCCAATTTCGGGGCTTCTTCGCTGCCAGTGATCGGCAACACTTCCAGATACAAATCGTTGGTCAGGCGCTGGTTAAGGCGCAGTTCTTCGCCGCAGAAATGCTCACGAGCGTCGAGGTTGGTGAAGTCGAGGAAGCCGAAATTCACTGGCTTCTTCACTTTATAAGCAAAGGGGCCTGTGAGAATGACCCAGGAGATATGGGTCTCGATGACCTGGAACCCGTCTACAGGATGAGGGTAGAGGGCCGGGTTTTGCAGGGCGGCGATCAGGGACTGGCTCACAGGCGATCCTTCAGAGTCTGGGGGAAATTCACGCCCGCCATTATGGCTGCAAGTCCGCCTGACGCAAACCTCGGAGGGCTCCTGTTGAGTATGAATAAAGTGCGTATAATCCGCCGCCATGACTCGTACTCGATCCCCCCGTACCCCCAAAAAACCACCTTCCAAGGGCTTGAGCCCCTGGCTGGGCTGGGCCCTTAAACTCAGTCTGGTCGGCCTCGTGGTGCTCGCCGGGTTCGCGGTTTACCTCGACGCCGTGGTCCAGGAGAAGTTCTCCGGTAAGCGCTGGACCATCCCGGCCAAGGTGTATGCGCGCCCGCTTGAGCTGTTCACGGGCCAAAAGCTGAGCAAGGATGACTTCCTTACCGAGCTCGACGCCTTGGGCTATCGCCGTGAAGCCGTGAGCAACGGCCCCGGCGCTGCGGCGGTCAACGGCAATACCGTCGACCTGAATACCCGTGGCTTCCAGTTCTATGAAGGCTTGGAGAACGCTCAGCCGGTGCGCGTGCGCTTCTCCGGCGACTATGTGGCCGAACTTTCGGCGACCAACGGTTCGAAGCTTTCTGTGGTGAGGCTGGAACCGCTGCTGATCGGCGGGATCTACCCGAAAAATCTCGAAGATCGCATTCTGATCAAAATCGATCAGGTTCCGCCATATCTGCTGGAAACCCTGGTGGCCGTGGAAGACCGGGATTTCTATAGCCACTGGGGCGTGTCGCCCAAGTCGATTGCACGCGCCGTGTGGGTCAACACCTCCGGCGGCAGGATGACCCAGGGCGGCAGTACGCTGACCCAGCAGTTGGTGAAGAACTTCTACCTGACCAGCGAACGCAGCCTGACCCGCAAACTCACCGAAGCCATGATGGCGATGCTGCTTGAGCTGCATTACGACAAACGGGAAATTCTTGAGGCGTACCTCAATGAAGTGTTCGTCGGTCAGGATGGCCAGCGCGCGGTGCACGGTTTCGGCCTGGCCAGCCAGTTCTTCTTCGGGCAGCCATTGTCCGAGCTGAAACTGCATCAAGTCGCAATGCTGGTGGGGATGGTCAAGGGGCCGTCTTATTACAACCCGCGCCGCAACCCGGAACGGGCGCTGGAGCGACGCAATCTGGTGCTCGATGTTCTTGAGCAGCAGGGCGTTGCCACCGCCGAGCAGGTCGCCGCCGCGAAGAAAATGCCACTGGGTGTGACGACGCGCGGCAAGCTGGCGGACAGTTCTTTCCCGGGCTTTCTCGACCTGGTTAAACGTCAGCTGCGCGAAGACTACCGCGACGAAGACTTGACCGAAGAAGGCCTGCGGATCTTCACCAGTTTCGACCCGATCCTGCAGATGAAGGCCGAAGCCTCGGTCAATGACACCTTTAAACGCCTGGCCGGGCGCAAGGGTTCCGATGAGGTTGAAGCGGCGATGGTCGTGACCAACCCGGAAACCGGTGAAGTCCAGGCCATGATCGGCAGCCGTCAGGCGAGTTTTGCCGGCTTCAACCGTGCGCTGGATGCGGTGCGGCCGATCGGCTCGTTGATCAAGCCCGCGGTTTATCTGACAGCCCTTGAGAAACCGAGCCAGTACACGCTGACCAGTTGGCTGTCGGACGAGTCCTTCTCGATCAAAGGCGCGGACGGTCAGGTCTGGAAACCCCAGAACTATGATCGCCGTTCCCACGGTACGGTGTTTCTGTACCAGGGCCTGGCCCATTCCTACAACCTGTCGACGGCGCGTCTCGGGTTGGCGGTAGGTGTACCGAATGTTCTGAAGACACTTGCGCGCCTGGGTGTGAGTCGCGAGTTTCCGGCGTTCCCTTCTATGTTGCTGGGGGCCGGTGGTTTGACGCCGATCGAAGTGGCGACCATGTACCAGACGCTGGCCAACGGTGGTTTCAATACGCCGATGCGCGGGATTCGTAGCGTACTGACTGCCGAAGGCGAGCCGCTCAAGCGTTATCCGTTCCAGATTGAGCAGCGTTTCGACCCAGCCTCCATTTACCTGATCCAGAGCGCCATGCAGCGGGTTATGCGTGAAGGTACCGGCAGTTCGGTTTATAACGTGCTGCCGAAAACCCTGACCCTGGCAGGTAAAACCGGTACCAGTAACGACTCGCGTGACAGCTGGTTCGCCGGTTTCAGCCAGGACTTGCTGGCGGTGGTGTGGCTGGGCCGCGATGACAACGGCAAGACGCCGTTCACCGGTGCCACCGGTGCATTGCAGGTCTGGACCAGTTTCATGCGCAAGGCCGATCCGCTGCCGCTGGACATGCCGCAGCCGGACAACATTGTTCAGGCCTGGGTCGATTCGCGTACCGGGCAAGGTTCCGAAGGCAGCTGCCCAGGTGCCGTGCAGATGCCGTATATTCGCGGCAGCGAACCGCCTCCCGGCGCTGCGTGCGGTGGCGAAAGCCCTGTATCCGGCGAAACGGTGATGGATTGGGTCAAGGGCTGGATGAATTAAGCAAAGAGGGTTTCAAGTGAACAAGTGGTTGATTCCAGCGGTTACCGCCGTGGCTTTGCTCAGCGGTTGCTCCTCCGTACAGCGCGGTTCGATCCCGGTTGTGGATTCTGGCAGCGCTGTCTCCAACAGTGAGCGAGTATCGGCAAATGGCGGTTTCCGCCAGACGACGACTAAACGTCCTGTTCAAGCCCAGACTCAGGCGATTCCACAAGGTGACACAGGAGTCGTCGTGATGGTGCCGGGTGGCGGCGCAGTGGCGTCGGCGCCGATCAGCACAGGGCCGATCACGCCAGGCCCGATTACCCCGGGGCCGATCGACACCTCGCCGGTGCAGTCGGCACCGATCAATCAGGGCAGCTACAGCATGCCGTCGACACCGAGCGGGATTCCTTCGGCCAATACAGGCGGTGGCTTGTCTGCCGACGAACAACTGGACGGTCCGGTACTGGCGTTGTTGACCACTGCTCAGCAGCAACAGGCTAGCGGTGACCTCAACGGTGCGTCCTCCAGTCTTGAGCGCGCCCAGCGTGTTGCACCGCGTGAACCGCAAGTGCTTTATCGTCTGGCTCAGGTGCGCATGGCCCAAGGCGATGCGCCACAGGCTGAACAGTTCGCTCGTCGTGGCCTGACATTCGCCAATGGTCGTTCGGCGCTTCAGGCAAGCCTGTGGGAATTGATCGCCCAGGCGCGTGAGAAGCAGGGTGATTCCTCAGGTGCTGCACTGGCCCGTCAGAAGGCCAAGGTTTCGCTGTGATGGACGCACGTTTCCCAAAGATTGCCGAACAACTGCTGTTGATCGAGCGTGAATTGCGGGCTCAGGGTTGGTGGGACGACGTTTCGCCCTCCGCTGAAGCGTTATCCAGCGTCGAACCGTTTTCGGTGGATACGCTGGATTTCGAGCAGTGGCTGCAATGGATCTTCCTGCCGCGGATGAAGCTCATCCTCGAACAGGATCTGCCGCTGCCCAACGCGTCGGGGATTCAGGAGATGGCCGAAATGGTCTTCGCTGCCCGCAATGTCCAGGGCAAGGATCGACAGCTGCAGGTCTTGCTCAAAGAGTTCGATGTGCTGATCACCGCCTCTCGCTGAGTCGGAAACTGCCAGTGATTACTGGCAGTTATCCGCAATCTGTTTCTGTGCTTCGGTTGTGCGCTCCTGACGTTGCTCGTCGGTCAGGCGGCGCAACTCACCGTCGACATCCTCCCGTAATCGCGGATTGTTCTGCAGTTGGGCCAGGTTCGTTCGCGCCTGCTCGCAAAATACCTTCAGCTGGGCTTGCTGATCGGCGACCTGCTTTTTCACTGTGTTGTCGATGGCCTGTTGATCGCCAATCGCGGTGCTGCGCGTTGGCGCAGCGGGTTTGCCGGCAGGCGGGGAGGGCGTCAGCACCGTGGTGACCTCCTGGCCTTGCGGCGGTTGCGCGTCGAAGTGGGTAACGCCTTGGGCGTCGACCCATTTGTAGATCTGACCGGCCAAACACAAAGGGCTGATCAGCAGACTGAGGATGAAGAACGTTCGCATGCCATTTCCTTGCCAAAGTTGCGCAATTGAAGCTAACACAGTTGCGGTTTAGCGGTTTTTTCTTGCTTTCTCATGCGCTTACTTCAATAAAGCACATAGACGGCTTGACTTGCAGAGGACGAAACAGAAGAATCCAAAGTCCGCTGTAGAGGGACTGCCAGAAGCAGGCCCACTCAGCAGATCATGAGGCGCACATCCGCGCCGACCTGTTACACCCGCAACGCGTTACCTCGCGCTGGGTGGGAAAGCCCCGCAACACTTGGGACGATCCCAATACTTGCTCAGTCAGTGCTGACGTAGTCGGCGACCACCGTCGCTCATGCTCTGCTGAGAAGTAAACCTATTAAGACCCGTCCCCTTTTATGTGGGCGGTATTCTGGCGTTTTAGAGGTGAACAACGTGGAGCTTTTATCTGGCGGTGAGATGCTCGTCCGCTTTTTGCGTGACGAAGGCGTTAAATATATCTATGGGTACCCTGGTGGTGCCGCATTGCATATCTATGACGCGCTGTTCAAAGAACCAGCCGTTCAACATATTCTCGTTCGTCATGAGCAGGCTGCCACGCACATGGCTGACGGCTATGCGCGTGCCACCGGCAAGGCCGGCGTCGTACTGGTGACCTCCGGTCCCGGCGCGACCAACGTCATTACCGGTATTGCTACTGCGTACATGGACTCGATCCCGATGGTGATCCTGACCGCCCAGGTGCCTAGCACCATGGTCGGTACCGATGCCTTCCAGGAAACCGACATGATCGGTATCTCCCGGCCGATCGTGAAACACAGTTTCATGATCAAGCATGCTTCGGAAATCCCGGAAGTCATGAAAAAGGCGTTCTACCTGGCGCAATCCGGTCGTCCTGGTCCTGTCGTTGTCGACATTCCAAAAGACATGACCAACCCGGCCGAGAAGTTCGAATACATCTTCCCGAAAAAAGCCAAGCTGCGTTCCTACAGCCCGGCGGTTCGTGGTCACTCGGGTCAGATCCGCAAAGCGGTGGAAATGCTGTTGGCGGCCAAGCGGCCGATCATCTATGCCGGCGGCGGCGTCATTCTGGGTAACGGCTCCGCGCCGTTGACCGAACTGGCGCAACTGCTGAACGTGCCGGTCACCAATACCTTGATGGGCCTCGGCGCCTATCCGGGCAGCGACCGTCAGTTCCTCGGCATGCTCGGTATGCACGGCAGCTATACCGCCAACCTGGCGATGCACCATGCTGACGTGATCATGGCCGTGGGCGCACGTTTCGATGACCGTGTTATCAACGGTGCATCGAAGTTCTGCCCAAGCGCCAAGATCATCCACATTGATATCGACCCGGCTTCGATCTCTAAAACCATCAAGGCCGACGTTCCTATCGTGGGTCCGGTGGAAAGCGTACTGACCGAAATGGTCGCTACCTTCAAGGAAATCGGCGAGACCCCGAACAAGGACTCGGTCGCTGCCTGGTGGAAACAGGTTGAAGAGTGGCGCGGTGATCGCGACATGTTCCCTTACAACAAGGGCGACGGCAGCATCATCAAGCCGCAGACCGTTATCGAAACCCTGCACGAAGTGACCAAGGGCGATGCCTACATTGCTTCCGACGTAGGTCAGCACCAGATGTTCGCGGCGCAGTACTACCGCTTCAACAAGCCTAATCGCTGGATCAACTCCGGCGGACTGGGCACGATGGGCTTCGGTTTTCCGGCAGCAATGGGCGTGAAACTGAGCTTCCCGGAAGCTGATGTGGCTTGCGTGACCGGTGAAGGCAGCATCCAGATGAACATCCAGGAGCTGTCCACGTGCCTGCAACATGACCTGCCGGTGAAGATCATCCTGCTCAACAACGGCGTGCTCGGCATGGTCCGACAGTGGCAGGACATGAGCTACGGCGCACGTCACTCGCACTCCTACATGGAATCGTTGCCGGACTTCGTCAAGTTGGCCGAAGCCTACGGTCACGTCGGTATGCGTATCACGGACTTGAAGGATTTGAAGCCGATGATGGAGCAGGCATTCGCGATGAAGGATCGTCTGGTGTTCATCGACATCAAGGTCGACGCCGGCGAACACGTCTACCCGATGCAGATCAAAGACGGCTCCATGCGTGATATGTGGCTGAGCAAGACGGAGCGTACTTAATCATGCGACATATTATTTCCCTGCTTCTGGAAAACGAACCCGGCGCTCTGTCTCGTGTAGTCGGCCTGTTCTCGCAGCGCAACTACAACATCGAAAGCCTGACCGTGGCCCCAACCGAAGACCCGACCTTGTCGCGTCTGACGCTGACCACTGTCGGCCACGATGAAATCATCGAGCAGATCACCAAGAACCTGAACAAGCTGATCGAAGTGGTCAAACTGGTCGACCTGTCGGAGAGTGCTCACATCGAGCGCGAACTGATGCTGGTCAAGGTCAAGGCCACCGGCGCCCAGCGCGCCGAGATCAAGCGCACCACCGATATTTACCGCGGGCAGATCGTCGATGTCAGCGCTAGCGTGTATACCGTTCAACTGACCGGTACCAGCGACAAGCTCGACAGCTTCATTCAGTCCATTGGCACCGCCTCGATCCTGGAAACCGTCCGTAGCGGCGTCACCGGTATCGCTCGCGGCGACAAAGTACTCAGCATCTAAACCAAATTAGCGAACGGCCTGAACGGCCTGGATATATAGGGGAATTTCATGAAAGTTTATTACGAAAAAGACTGCGACCTGTCGATCATCCAGGGCAAGAAAGTTGCCATCATCGGTTACGGCTCCCAGGGTCACGCTCAAGCGTGCAACCTGAAAGACTCCGGCGTTGACGTTACTGTCGGTCTGCGCAAAGGTTCGGCCACTGTTGCCAAAGCTGAAGCTCACGGCCTGAAAGTGACCGACGTTGCTTCCGCAGTTGCGGCTGCCGACCTGGTCATGATCCTGACCCCGGACGAGTTCCAGTCTGCTCTGTACAAGAACGAAATCGAGCCGAACATCAAGAAAGGCGCCACCCTGGCCTTCTCCCACGGTTTCGCGATCCACTACAACCAGGTTGTTCCGCGCGCTGACCTCGACGTGATCATGATCGCACCGAAAGCACCGGGCCACACCGTGCGTTCCGAATTCGTCAAAGGCGGCGGTATCCCTGACCTGATCGCTATCTACCAGGATGCATCGGGCAACGCCAAGAACGTTGCGCTGTCCTACGCCGCTGGCGTTGGTGGCGGTCGTACCGGCATCATCGAAACCACTTTCAAGGACGAGACCGAAACCGACCTGTTCGGCGAACAAGCCGTTCTGTGCGGCGGTACCGTTGAACTGGTCAAAGCCGGTTTCGAAACCCTGGTTGAAGCTGGCTACGCGCCGGAAATGGCCTACTTCGAATGCCTGCACGAACTGAAGCTGATCGTTGACCTCATGTACGAAGGCGGTATCGCCAACATGAACTACTCGATCTCCAACAACGCTGAATACGGCGAGTACGTGACCGGTCCGGAAGTGATCAACGCCGAATCCCGTCAGGCCATGCGCAACGCCCTGAAACGTATTCAGGACGGTGAATACGCCAAGATGTTCATCAGCGAAGGCGCTACCGGCTATCCTTCGATGACCGCCAAGCGTCGTAACAACGCCGCTCACGGTATCGAAATCATCGGTGAGCAACTGCGCTCCATGATGCCGTGGATCGGTGCCAACAAGATCGTCGACAAAGCTAAAAACTAAGTCGCGCACTTGTACGAAAAACGCGGCTTAGGCCGCGTTTTTTCGTTTGGGTAGCCGGTTCTGGTATAAAGCTGCATCGTTTGCGGCCGAACCGTCGTCCCAGACACCTGTCGAAACTTTCCACCCCGTTGCAAGGTAATGTCCATGAGCGAACGTCCCGAAGAGCCAAACAAGGCTTCTGACGCCGAAAGCCTGCTGCCCATCGATGAGCACATCGAGGAAGGGCATGATGCTGAAGGCCGTAAAGTCCGGCATCGTGGTATCTATCTTCTGCCGAATCTGTTCACCACTGCGAACCTGTTCGCAGGGTTTTATTCCATCATCAGCTCGATGAGCGCCCAGAGTGCCTTGAGTGCCGGTGATTCGATTGGCGCGAGCAAGTATTTCGCGTTTGCCGCGATCGCGATTTTCGTCGCTATGGTGCTCGACGGCCTTGATGGTCGCGTTGCCCGCATGACCAATACCCAGAGTGCTTTCGGCGCCGAGTACGACTCGTTATCGGACATGGTCGCCTTTGGCGTTGCGCCGGCATTGCTGGCGTTTGGTTGGGCCTTGGGTGACATGGGCAAGGTCGGCTGGATGGTTGCCTTCATCTATGTAGCGGGGGCGGCGCTGCGTCTGGCGCGTTTCAACACTCAAGTCGGTACTGCGGACAAACGCTACTTCATCGGTCTTGCCAGCCCGGCTGCCGCGGGTGTGGTGGCGGGGATTGTCTGGGCGTTCAGCGATTACGGCATTCAGGGGTCGAAGATGTCGTTCCTGGTTGCGCTGATGGTTGCCGCCGCCGGCATGCTGATGGTCAGCAACATCAAATACAACAGCTTCAAGGAGCTGGACTTGAAGGGGCGAGTGCCCTTTGTCGCGATCCTCGCTGTCGTGCTGGTGTTTGCCGTGGTCTTCAGTGATCCACCGCGCATTCTGCTGTTGGTTTTCCTCGCTTACGCGGCGTCTGGTCCGGTGCAATACCTGTTGCATCTTCGTCGGCACAAAAACGCCGAGTGATGTAATTTCCCTCATACTCCGCAGTCTATTGGTGCATCTGTCCTCCAATGCTGCGGAGTTGCCATGCTGATCAAAGTCCCCAAAGCGTCTGACTGCCATGAGTCGGACGTCACGCCTGAAGCCTTCTATCTTTCTCGACGCAATCTATTGGGTGCTGCCGTTGCCGGTCTGGCTGTGAGCAGTCTGCCGCGGTGGGCCAGTGCTGACGAAGCCGCTCGTTACGCCGATGTCGAGCCTGGCAAGGCACCTTCCTGGTTTGCCGAAAAGCTTCCTTCTACTAAGTGGGGGGCGGTCAACGTCAAGGATGAGGCGATCACGCCCTTCAAGGATGCGACCCACTACAACAACTTCTATGAGTTCGGCACTGATAAAGGCGACCCTGCTGCCAATGCCGGTTCGTTGAAGACTGAGCCTTGGACCGTGGTGGTGGACGGGGAGGTAGGCAAGCCGGGGCGGTATGCGCTGGAAGACTTCATGAAGCCTTATCAGTTGGAGGAGCGGATCTACCGTCTTCGCTGTGTTGAGGCTTGGTCGATGGTCATTCCCTGGATCGGTTTTCCCCTTTCGGCTTTGCTGAAGGAGGTCGAGCCGACGTCGAAGGCTAAGTTCATCCGGTTCGAAACGCTGCTGGATCCGAAAAGCATGCCGGGACAGCGATCCGGTTTTGCCTTGATCGAGTGGCCCTATGTAGAGGGTTTGCGCCTGGACGAAGCGATGAATCCGTTGGCCATTCTTGCGGTGGGCATGTATGGGCGCGAACTGCCGAATCAGAACGGAGCGCCGCTACGTTTGGTGGTGCCTTGGAAGTACGGCTTCAAGAGCGTCAAATCCATCGTGCGAATCAGTCTGGTCAGCGAACAGCCGAAAACTACCTGGCAGAGTATTGCCGCGGATGAGTATGGTTTCTACGCGAACGTGAATCCTACGGTTGATCATCCGCGCTGGACCCAGGCGCGGGAGCGTCGTTTGCCGAGCGGTCTGTTCAAGCCGAATGTTCGGGACACGCAAATGTTCAACGGCTACTCGGATGAAGTTGCCTCTCTCTATACAGGGCTCGATCTGCGGAAGAACTACTGATGCGCTATCCGTTTTGGCGAATTGGCGTCTTTATAGCTGCAGCGGTGTGGCCGCTGTTTTGGTTGTATCAGGCCTGGCAGGATGTGTTGGGTCCAGATCCGGGCAAGGTGCTGGTTGATCGGCTAGGGCTGGGGACGCTTGTCCTGCTACTAATAACGTTAAGCATGACGCCTTTGCAGAAACTCACCGGTTGGGCGGGGTGGATTGCCGTACGGCGACAGCTGGGTTTGTGGTGTTTCGCTTATGTGGTTCTGCATTTGAGCGGCTATACGGCGTTCATTCTTGGGTTTGATTGGTCGCAGCTGGGTGTCGAGTTGCGCAAGCGGCCGTACATTATTGTCGGCACGTTGGGGTTTCTTGGTCTGTTGGCATTGGCGGTGACCTCCAATCGATATAGTCAGCGACGCCTGGGTGTTCGCTGGAAGAAGCTGCATCGTCTGGTGTACGTCATTCTCGGGCTTGGATTGCTGCATATGTTGTGGATCGTTCGTGCCGATCTGAAGGAGTGGGCTATCTATGCCTCTATCGGGGCGTTCCTATTAGTGCTGCGCATTCCCCCGGTTGCCCGTCGAATCCCGCGTTTAATAGCTAAAAAGGCACCTTCTGCAAGAAAGGCGTAATTAGGGGTTGACGGCAGATTCTGGAAGTCTATAATTCGCCCCACTTCCGGCGCAGTCGAAACGGAAAACTCCTTGGTAAACAAAGAGTTACGCAGTTTTCGGCAGCGAGTTGCTTCAGGTTATCGAAGCCCAGAAGGAGTTGATCAGGCAGGGTTGTTTAGCTTGATTGACGGTTCGATCTTCTCGGTCGAAAGCGGAGAAAAAGAGGTGTTGACAGCAGCGAGTAACGCTGTAGAGTTCGCCTCCCGCTAACGAGAGATCGGAAGCGCAAGTGGTTGAAGTTGCAAAGGAAACTTTGAAAACTTCTGAAAATAACCGCTTGACAGCAACAGAGGCTGCTGTAGAATGCGCGCCTCGGTTGAGATGAAAGATCTTAACCAACCGCTCTTTAACAACTGAATCAAGCAATTCGTGTGGGTGCTTGTGGAGTCAGACTGATAGTCAACAAGATTATCAGCATCACAAGTTACTCCGCGAGA
>NZ_SISB01000029.1 GCF_004310295.1 Pseudomonas sp. BGI-2
AGGCGACACATCAACGGAACCAAGCTCGCTGACGTTGTTTGGCAGTAGGCAGGAACCGCCGTATACGGAACCGTACGTACGGTGGTGTGAGAGGACGGCGGATGTAAATCCGCCTCCTACTCGATCCTGGAATTTGTCGGCCGCCCTCAATAAATAAGTTGCGCGACTGATAACCTGTTGCAGAACCGCCCTGTACTTTTCCAGTCTTACGTACAGGCCCTAACCCGCAGTGAGGAAAAGCATGAAGTCGCGCATCTGGCATTTGGCCGGTGTTGGTTTGCTGTGCGTCAGTGTCACTGCGCAATCGCTGGCCGATGATCAGCAAAACCGTGGCCCCGATGACGGGCAGCGTGGATCGGACGGCCATCAGGGCAACAATCAGGGCCATGGCGGCAATAATCAGCCGCGCCCGCAGAACAACGACATCATTCGTGGCGACAACAGCCGCCAGTTCGAGCACAACGGCCAGAATCAGAACAACGGCCAATGGCAGAACCGCCAGCAGCCCGACTACAACAATCCTGTTCGCTCACCGCCGCCACCGCCGCAGCTACCGGCCAATGACCTGCCGATCCAGGGTCGCCCCGACACCGTGCGCCAGACCCAGCAGCCGCAACGTGGCTATTATCAGGACGTTCCGCGGCGCAACGATTACAACCAGCACTGGCAGAACAACGGTCCACGTCCCGATGATCGCCGTTGGGCCGGTCGTCCGGACGGGCACGGTAACGGCTGGGGCCCCGGCCCGCAGTATCGCCCGGGTCATGTGATCGACCTCTTCCCGGACCGCGACTACCGCGTGCCTTATGGCGGTCGGGATTATTTCTATTCCGGCGGCTACTGGTATCGCCCGCAAGGCCCGCGTTATGTAGTGGTTCAACCGCCTCGCGGGATTCGTGTCAGCTACTTGCCCGATTACGCGCGTGAGGTTTGGATCGGCGGGGCGCTGCTGTTCCTGGCGGCCGGCTCGTATTACGCCTATCAGCAAAACACGCAGGATTACGTGGTAGTCGAGCCGCCGGTGCAAGCGCAGCCGCAGCCGGTCAGCAACAGTTATGACGTGGAGGCCTATCCGGCGAACGGTCAGTCGCCGGAACAGATCAAGCAGGACGGTTACGAGTGCTATCAATACGCGGTGCAGCAGAGTGGCTTCAATCCGCGGACGGCCACCTACCAGCCAGCCCCGTCGGTGGTACAAGCCTACCGTCAGGCCCAGGGCAACTGCCTGAGCAGTCGCGGCTATCAGGTGAGTTACTGAGCCCTGCTGGCCTGCACCACTTCCTGCGGGTCGGCGTGCACCAGCACTTCGGCTCGCGGGTAGGCGGCATGAATAGCATCGGCGGCTTGATCGCTGATGCCGTGAGCGACTGACAGGGTCAAGTCCCCCGGCAATTCCAGGTGCAACTGCACGAACCACTGGCTGCCGGAAATCCGTGTACGCAAGTCGTGCGCCCCCAATACTCCCGGTACGCCGCAGGCCAGTTCGAGCATGTGCTGGCTGACGTCCGACGGCAGTTCTTCATCCATCAACACGGTAAAACTTTCCCGGGCGATCTGAATCGCGCTCCAGAGAATGTAGACGGCGATCGCCAATCCAAACCAAGGGTCGACCTGATGCCAGCCAAACCCAGCGAGCACCAGCGCCAGCAGAATGCTGCCGTTGAGCAACATGTCCGAGCGGTAATGCAGAGAGTCGGCGCGCACTGCATTGGAGCCGGTTGCCTTGACGACCCGATGTTGCAACATCAGCAGGGCCAGCGTCAGCACCAGGGAAAACACGATCACGCCGATACTGATCCATGGCGCCCCCACCGGTTCCGGGTGTTTGAGTCGATCGATCGCCTGCCAGCCAATCAGCACCGCACTGCCACCAATGAACAACGCCTGAGCCATGCCCGCCAGCGACTCGGCCTTGCCGTGCCCGTACCGATGATCATCGTCGGCCGGGCGCAAGGCGTAATGCACCGCGAGCAGGTTGAGCAGCGACGTGACGCCGTCGAGGGCTGAGTCGGTCAGCCCGGCGAGCATGCTCACCGAACCGCTCAACCACCAGGCGATGGCTTTGGCGACGATCAGCGTACACGCCACCGCCACCGAGGCACGGGTCGCCAGCCGCAACAGGCGGGCGTGTTCGGAGCTTGCGATCATAGGGACGGCGTTTCCTTTGAGTGATCCTTCACAGGCACGGACTATGCGGCAGGTTGCAGGCCAAGCATGGCCAGTTGCTGGGTGCTGCCCTTGTGCTGAATCAGACGCGGGTCGTCCAGCGGGAAGCTACGTCCCAGTTCGGTTTCGAGAATAGTCTGCAACTTGTGGTTATCGACCTTGCCGTCGGCGCCGATGGCTTCCTTGAGTTTTTCCGGGGCCACTTGGGTGGTCTTGCCGGGCTCGAAGTAAATCGCGCCAGTGGCGAAGTCCACGGCAAACGCGATCAGGCCGGGGATGATGTAGAACAGCAGACCCACGGCATCGAGCGCGGCGATGGCCGGGTCGATCTTGCCGTCGATCTGACCACGACGGTCAGGGTAGAAAATCGATCCGCAAGCGGTCACTTGCGTCAGCAGCGTCGCGACCAATACACCGCCAATCAAGCGAAAGGGAATACGCATATGAAATCTCCTGGGTAATTTCAAAACGAAAGGACGCCTGTATGAATTAGGACCGTCATTAACGCCGAGCAGTTCGCCGTTATACTCGCCGCTCTGTTTTGGAGCCAGCATGATTTCTTTGCCGATTGATGAAGTTTTACCCGCCCTGCGTGAAGCCTTGGCTACACGCCACGAAGCCGTGCTCGAAGCACCGCCCGGTGCCGGTAAAACCACCCGCGTGCCGTTGGCCCTGCTCAACGAGCCTTGGTTGGCCGGGCAGACCATTCTGATGCTCGAACCGCGCCGGCTGGCGGCACGGGCGGCGGCGGAGCGCTTGGCCAGTGAGCTGGGCGAGAAGGTCGGTGAAACCGTCGGCTATCGCATTCGTCTCGACAGCAAAGTCGGCCCCAACACCCGTATCGAAGTGGTCACCGAAGGCATCCTCACCCGGCGTTTGCAGGATGACCCGGCGCTGGAAGGCGTTGGTCTGCTGATCTTCGACGAATTCCACGATTTGCTGAATGCACCGAAATCATCATTATTTTGTCAAAAACTTTCAAGCAACGCGGTCTCAGCCTGAGGGCTTGATCTCCTCCTCCAGTCCCCCGTCGTATACTGCTCCCCTGATTTAGGAGCATCGATGATTTCTCTACCTATTGACGCCGTATTGCCAGCCTTACAAGCCGCTCTGGCTGGCCGCAACGAAGTCATCCTTGAAGCGCCTCCTGGTGCGGGTAAAACTACTAGGGTTCCTCTCGCACTGTTGAACGAGCCTTGGCTTGGTGACCAGAAGATCCTGATGCTCGAGCCTCGGCGGCTAGCTGCTCGGGCGGCGGCAGAGCGTTTGGCAGGCGAACTCGGTGAGAAGGTGGGAGAGACTGTAGGCTACCGCATTCGACTTGAAAGCAAGGTAGGCCCGCGCACTCAGATCGAGGTAGTCACCGAAGGTATTCTGGCTCGCCGCCTTCAGGATGATCCTGCTTTGGACGGTGTGGGTGTGGTCATCTTCGATGAGTACCACCTGCGAAATCTGGACTCAGATCTTGCACTGGCCCTGTGCGTGAGTGCTCGTGAGCTATTGCGTGATGAGCCGCCACTCAAGTTGCTGCTGATGTCTGCAACACTGGAAGGCGCTCGGCTTTCAAAGCTTCTGAATGACGCGCCAGTGATCACCAGCGAAGGGCGGATGTATCCGGTCTCAACGGTTTGGGGTAGCCCATATCAGTCGGGCGAGCGTATCGATGCGCGAGTCACAGACACCTGCTTGTCCGCCATCAACGAACAGTCAGGAAGCGTTCTGGTTTTCCTTCCTGGGCAGGCAGAGATTCGGCGGGTGGCAGAGACCCTCAAAGAGCAGTTGAGCAACCGTCCAGACGTGATCATATGCCCGCTGTATGGTGACCTTGATCTCAACGCACAGCGTGCTGCGATAGACCCGGCACCCAAAGGCTCCCGTAAGATCGTACTGGCCACGAACATCGCCGAGACCAGCTTGACCATCGAAGGCGTCAGAGTGGTGGTGGACAGTGGCCTCGAGCGAGTGCCGAAGTTCGATCCTCGCAGTGGAATGACTCGACTCGACACGCAGCGTATTTCGAAGGCCAGCGCTACTCAGCGTGCGGGGCGGGCAGGGCGATTGGAGCCAGGTGTCTGCTATCGCCTATGGTCTGAATCGCAGCACGAGCAAATGGCCGGCTACAGTACCCCTGAAATCCTGCAGGCGGATCTTGCAGCCCTGGCACTCCAGTTGGCCCGGTGGGGAATGAAGCCAGAGGAGATGATCTGGCTCGACCAACCTCCATCAGCTCCCTTCGCCCAAGCCAGAGACCTGCTGAAGCGCTTAGGCGCACTTGATGATGCTGGGCAGCTCACACCACATGGATCGGCCATGAGCGAGCTTCCAGCGCATCCACGGATCGCTCACCTGCTCATCAAAGGCAACGCGATGGGACTGGATGACCTGGCTTGCAACATCGCTGCGTTGCTGGGTGAGAAAGACATCCTGCGCGGAGCAGGTGCCGACCTTCACACTAGGCTGAGTGCATTGTCAGGCGAGCAACATTCACGCCGAGGCGGTGGCTCTTTCCAGCGAGTGAAGCAGTCTGCTCGGCAGTATCGATCCCTACTACGTGGAAGGGCTTCCAGCCCCGTTAGCGAGCCCGATCACCCAAGATGGGTAGGGTGCCTACTGGCATTCGCCTACCCTGACCGAATCGGTCTCCAGAGGCGTGCGAGTGCATCTGAGTACCGTCTCTCCAACGGGCGGGCCGCAGTTTTCTCAGAGCCCGATGCCCTGACCAAGCATGAGTGGCTGGTTGTGGCAGACCTGGGTAGCCGACAAGGTCAGCGTGAGGAGCGGATCTACCTGGCGAGTGACCTCGATCCGGCCCTGTTCGATGAAGAGCTGGCTGACCTCGTGAGGTCTGTCGATGAGGTCGAGTGGGACGAAAGGGAAGGTGTGATCAAGGCTGAACGGCAGCTGAAGGTGGGGCAGTTGGTGCTATCCACAGCGCCTCTGCCAAGTCTTGACGAGCAAGCCCGTTCGCTCGCCTTGGTCAACCTGGTGAGACGCAAGGGCATCGAACTCCTGCCTTGGAACCCTGAGTTGCGGCAGTGGCAAGCGCGGGTAGATCTGCTGCGTCAGCTTGATATCCAAAATGGCCAGGCAGAAAGCAAGTGGCCTGATCTCAGCGATACCAACCTGGTGGACACGCTGGAAGAGTGGCTCACGCCGTACCTGGGCAAAGTCACGAGGCTCAGCCACTTCAGCCAGCTGGATCTGTCTTCGATAGTCAGAAATCTCCTGCCTTGGCCGCTTCCAAAGGAGTTAGAGGTTCAAGCACCGCAGACGATTCAGGTGCCGTCAGGGTCGAACATTCGCATCGACTACAGCGAACAGCCACCTATTCTGGCCGTACGTCTGCAGGAGCTGTTTGGGCTGGCAGAAACGCCTCGCATAGCCCACGGCAAGCAACCTCTGGTTCTACATCTTTTATCGCCGGCCCGCAGGCCTGTGCAGGTGACCCAGGATCTAGCCAATTTTTGGCGGAGCACCTATGCGGAAGTGAAGAAGGATCTTAAGGGTAGATACCCGAAGCATTTTTGGCCTGAAGACCCATTGGTGGCTGAGGCTACCGCACGAACCAAGCCTAGAGGCACTTGAGCCTACTTGCCGCACGAGGTTTGGTTTCTGGATTTGAGCGGGTTTATTCGCTTGTCATGATGGAAGGGCTGGGCGACAGATTCTAGGAGTGGTGTTCGCGATGAAAAAGGCGCTGGAGAAATACGCTAAAAGGCTTCAGAAGGACGCGGAGGTAGCTGTCATCAGGTGAATGATGTGGATTGACATGGAAAACCGCATCCGCGAGATGTTCCGAGAGGTCGAAAGCTCACCTCAAGCTAGCTGGTATGGAGGTATGAGAATCCACAATGGGTTACATCCCGAAGCCAACAAGATCCCCGTGAACAAACGACTGAATCATCTCCAGGTTACGTGCATGACTAGGCGACTTTCTGGCCTTCCTGCGGCAGATCGACCGAGCTACGCCCGCAGAACTTGACCTGCATATCATCCTGGACAACAGCTCGACTCACAAAACGCCGGCCATCAAGCAATGGTTGGAGAAGCACCCGCGTTTCAAACTGCACTTCATGCCGACCAGTGCTTCGTGGCTGAACGCAGTGGAAGGCTGGTTCGCGCAGCTGGAAAGGCGGGCACTGTATCGTGGTGTCTTCACCAGCGTGGCCGAACTGAAAGCGGCTATTCGTCAATTTATCGAGGCCCACAATGACTTTCGGCTAAGCCTTTCAAGTGGAAAAAGACGGCTGAATCAATCATCAGTTCTGTAAACAAAGCAAAGCTGGGAGCGATAAAGAATAAGTTATTGAATTAACCGCTCAGGACAGTAGCCACCCAAACAGGTTTGACATGAATATATAACCCCGATCTGCGCTCAGGCCAGCCCCGCCCCGCTAATTTGGACTCTTTTGCCGTGGAATGTTCTGCGTTTTTTGGTCATGAAAAGCTCCGCGATAGATATATTTTCCACCTGTCGGGATGTCCGTTGAAATCAGACCACTACTGTCTTTTGGAGGAGGCGAATTTTTTGTGGTCCCCCGGCGCCAAATGACAGGGGAAGCATAGTCAAGACCGAAAAGTATACTTTGATAAAAAACATGCTAGCCCCAAGTCGATGTGTGTCAGCATAAGATCTAACAATTAACAGAGTGCCCACTAAGCAGGCAGTGATAAGCACCAAGAACTAACCCGATCAAAATCAAGAATTTTCTTGGCCTGTATCAAGAGCCTGCTTATCTTGTTTCTATGCCGCCCCCTTTAATATGTGGCTTGCCAGTGATACGGAAAAAATTAACCAATATCGCTTTAGGTAGGTGTGGATATATGAAACTCGTTAAGTCTGCTATTGCTGTTGGAATCTGCTGTTTTGCTGCTCAGGCCATGGCGGCAGATGGTGAGATTAACTTTACCGGAAGCGTGACTTCCAATACCTGTTCTGTTGTCGTTAGCGACGTGAACGGTGGAGCGGGTGGTAATGTTTCGCTGGGTAACGTGCCGAGCACTGCACTGAAAAAAGCCGGCGATGTGGCGGGTGGTGGCGCATTCCAGTTGACGCTGAGTTCGGCTGATGCAAACTGCGTTCTTGCAGGCAAATCCGCGACGGTACGTTTTATCAGTCTGAACGGTGCTTCCGGGAGCAAGGGTGAATGGATCGGTATTGCCGGTGGAGCCGGTGCCGCCAAGAACGTTGCCGTTCAAATCAAAGACGCTACCGGTGCTGACGTGCAACTTGGCCAAGCCTCCAGTGAATACGCTGATTTGACCAAGCCGCTGCGTTTTACCGCCAACTACATCGCTACCGGTGTAGCAGAGGCAGGTACGGCCAACGCCAAAGCAGCGTTCAGTATCGATTACAAATAAGTCGAGAATCTGGAGAGTATTCCTCTGGAGATCTGTCGCTACCTAACCTGCTAATGGCTGTTAGGTAGTGACGCGTTGTGCGTGAAGTGTTCAGCTGAACACCATCTCTCTGCGGAGCGCTAAATAAAGCAGGCTTCAACAGTCTGTTTTATTGGCCGGCATGTTGGTTTTTTACGTGAGAGGCTATCCCGCATGTTGGGGGAAATATGTTTTTAAAGTTTAAGATTTACACTTTTTATTGTATTTTTGGGCTCGGCGTTTTAGTGGCTAGCGCTTGTTATTCGCCGGTCGCCTTCTCCGGCGTGATGTTAAGTGGTACCCGTATCATTTTGAATGCGGATGAACGTAATGTTTCGACTGTCGTTAGTAATGTAACGGATAAAGACTACGCCGTACAAGTGTGGGTCAACGGTCAAGAAGACAACAATAATGCACTGTCGCCATTTATTGCAATGCCGGCGTTATTTCGGGTCAGGGCTGGGGAAGAGCAAGTAGTCCGGATTATCAAAACTCCGGGTACACTGCCTTTGGATCGTGAGTCGGTGTTCTATTTCAATGCACAGGAAATCCCGATCGCTAGTAAAAATGACGAAAACGCATTAAAAGTCGCGATTCGCACGCGGGTGAAGTTTTTTTACAGACCGGAAAAGTTAGCCACAAAGCCTGCCGACGCTCCTGGCCAACTGCAGTGGAAGTTAGTCAATACCGCCTCCGGAAGTAGCCTTCGCGTAACCAATCCTAGCCCATACCACATTACGTTTATCGGCATTAAAGCGATGGACGGTAATAACGCTATCGAGTTGAGCGACGTAGCGATGGTGGCGCCCAAGTCGAGCCAGGAGTACCCGTTGGAGCATAAGGTCGGGGCGCAAAAGGTCGATGTCGAATTTTCGGTCATCAATGACTACGGCGGATATAGCGCTCCGAGCAAATCAATAGCGTCATTTTGACCCTTTCAGTTTTGGTTCTCTGAGCGTTAGCTCATCGGCTGAGTGAGAGTTTAGATACCTAGAGGTTTCTGTGCGCATTTGTTTGAGATTAAGGAAAGTCGCAGTTGGTTTGCTACTGATTGCTATTTTTGCACGCGTAAATGCGCAAGAGCTTGAGTTCGACTCTGGCTTTGTCAGGGACTTTGACCATTCAAGTGGAACCTCGAATGTCGATATAGCGGCCATGCTTAAAGAACGCGACATCGGTCCTGGCAGGTATGTGGTGGGCATTACCATCAACCAGGAGTACTTCGGGCAGCGAGAAATAACCTTTACCCGACTACGTCAGGACTTGATGCCATGTCTCTCGCCAACCCTGCTCACTGAGATGGGAGTGAAGACTGCTGTTTTGCTTGATGCCACTCAGCAAAGCGTGACATGCGTTGATCTGCAGTCTCTGGTCAAAGAATCTTCGATCCGTTTCAACAGTCAAAAACTTTTGCTAGACATTAGCGTGCCGCAGATCGCCATGGAGCGCGATGCCCGTGGCTACGTCTCGCCCAAAGAATGGGACAGTGGCATCAATGCGAGCTTTTTGAACTATCAACTATCGGGGTCGCAAAGCAAAAACCAACAACAAACTGCGACGGGTTACAATCTGTACTTGAACGGCGGGATGAATCTTGGTGATTGGCGCTTGCGCTCCAGTTCGTCTTACCGAAAAAACGGGCAGTGGGAGCATGCCACCACTTATGTGCAACGCGACTTGCCTGGCACCGCCGGTACCTTGTCCCTGGGTGAAAGTGTAACCCCAGGTGACATGTTTCAGAGTATTCCGTTTCGCGGTGTTCAACTATCGACTGACGTCGACATGTTGCCTGATTCCCTGCAGGGCTATGCGCCGATTATTCATGGCATCGCTCAGACGCAGGCCAAGGTCGAGATCCGTCAGCACGGTTACTCGCTATACACCACGTACGTGGCACCGGGCCCTTTCGAAATCAGGGACTTGAACGCCGCAACCGGTAGTGGTGACCTCGAAGTGATCATCACCGAAGCCGACGGCACTGAACGGCGTTTCATACAACCTTATGCGACCCTGGGTAACCTGTTGCGTCAGGGGACCTGGCGCTACAGCGTCACGGCCGGGCAATACAATGAAAACAACGAGAACAGTGACCGCCCAACCTTTACCCAAGCGTCGTTCGCCTACGGTTTGCCGAGCGATTACACGCTTTCGGTCGGTGGGCTGTTCAGTGATGACTATCGAGCCTGGCAGATGGGTGTGGGTAAAGGCCTCGGCAGCCTGGGGGCGATCTCTCTGGATGCCACCCAAGCCACAACCGATACGGCGCGCGGCACCTTAAGCGGTCAAAGTTACGGTATCCGCTACGGTAAGGCGTTTGATAGCGGCACCAGCATTCGTTTTGCGGGCTATCGCTATTCGACGCAAGGCTACCGCGACTTTGGCGAAGCAGTTTTTCAGAGAAGCGCCAATTATGACGCTCTAGATGCCTATCAAGGCATCAGCCGTCGCAGCCGCCTGGAGGCCAACATTTCACAAAGTCTCGACAGTCGAGCTTCGATTTATTTGAACCTGACCCAGCAGGACTATTGGGGCTCGTCCCGCCAAGAGCGTCAGCTGCAGTTTGGCGTAAACACCCAGATATCCAAGGTGAACGTCGGCTTGTATGCCAGTAAAAGCTTGAGTGACAGCGACTACCAAGGGGCGCAGATAGGATTAACATTCACCTTTCCACTGGGCCAGCAAAGCGCGAGCGTGAGCCTTAACCGTAACACCGACGGCTCTAACGATCAGCGTCTGGGCATGAGTGGCATGGCGGGCCAGTACAACGATGTGAACTACAACGTTGACATGCTGCGCAGTGAGACTTCGGCCAATACCGGATCTGCCTCCGTTGGCTATCGAGCCCCATGGGCCCAGCTGAGTGCTGGTGCCAGCAATAGCAGTTATTACAAAAGTGCTAACATCGGGATGTCCGGATCGGTGCTGGCCCATGCCGGCGGTATTGAGTTGGGCCAGAGCATGGGTGAAACCATGGCGTTGGTAGAAGTTAAAGACACCCCGAACGTAGGGGTCAACAATGCCCCAGGCTCACTGACCAACAGCAAGGGTTATAGCCTCGTGCCTTACGTACAGCCGTATCGCAAGAACCGCATTAGCCTGGATACCAGCCAACTCGATACCAATACAGATATCGATAATGGCGTGACGACCGTTATTCCGCGCCGTGGTGCGGTCGTACTTGCCCGATTCGATGCCAGCCACTCCCAAAAGGTGCTGGCCACGGTGCGCTTGAAAAATGGGGTATTTGTACCCTTTGGTGCGGCAGTGCTGGATGAAAAAGGACGGAAGATCAACGTTATCGGGCTGGGCGGGCAAGTGCTTCTTGCGGTTGCCGATAGTCATAAGTTTCAGGTGGAGTGGGGAGCGAGTCAGGCGCAACACTGCAGTCTTGATATTTCCTTTGAGGAAACCGAAGATGATGGTGATTTTAAGGTAGTAAACGCTTACTGTAACTAAGGAGCTCTGGTGTGATGTCGATGTTAGAGGTCCGGCGGCTTTCTTGATGTAATCGAGTCATCAGTCTGAACGTCTTTTGTCCTACGGCATCGGAGCTTATGCTGTTACTACGAGGTGAGTCCTTTGGACAACATTTCAAGTTCGCCAATCAGGGGCAGGTGATAGTTAGTATTAGCGATGCCACACTCGACGGTCATAGTGTAGAGCTTGCGCGGGGCGGATCTATCGAGGCGAGCGCGGACTCTTATGGTTCATCAATAAAGGTGGCGCCGGGTGACTTCATTCTTCCGATCAGTGGTGGGCCGCCCGCCCGAGGTTCTGTCTGGTCTCTGCGTGTGGAGATTCATCCGCTGATTCCCGTTTCCGAAATGCGCATCCCAGATGCCAAAACACTGGAAGCTCATTTCACCTTCGAGGTTGGAAGTCATTGAGTTCGTCGGTGTTGCACGAAGGATTATTGAGTGGCGGCATCAGTTATGCACGAGGCCCTGCGCGATGAGATCAGACCGACGGATATCGGATGGCAGTGCGCGGCTGCCCAGTGACAGGCTGATGACGTTTTCCAAGGTAAAGCCGCACCTGGCTGATCATCGAGCACTTCAGGTAATGAGTAGACTGCCTACGAGTTCGTTCCTTTTAACTGCGTTCTACCGCAGTAGCCAAAGAGGCACGACACAGGGTCGTAGGGAGGAACCAGAGTGTCGAGTATTTCAGCAGAATTAACTTGGCTTGTTGAAATGATCTAATACTAAAAGCCCGACTATATGCCGGGCTCTTGTAACGATAGTCAACGCGAGGGTCTATGGATAAGTCAACGTCACTCGGTATTTCCCAAAGTTTGCTGGTCGCCCTGTACTATCTATTAGTGTAAACAATTGTTTGTTGTCATCGCTGTTGTTTTTACGGTTGGCGACCAATTGTATCTGCGCACCTGATCGGCTTATTGCTTCAACCTTTTGCTGAGGAGCGATCCATGGAGTGCCCGTTGACCGGGCCGCAACCGCGGCTGGGCAGTGCTCCAGGGAGAGCTGTGCTGTACGGGGTTCTTCGTTGTTCACAATGGATTGTGTACACGGTGTTTCGACAATATTTCCATGGAAATGAATCACCCCTTGAATTGTGGGGGGGGCGGCGATGCTTAAGGAGGAGAAGCCAATCAGCAGGTTTAACGCCACGATTTCTATACGCATGCCAACACTCCAAGCTTTGAGGGGACTATGAAGAAGCATAGCCCCAAGAAAAGTTTGTGTGTATGACGGCTGTCACATTCTTGGATGATGAGGCTGTAGTGCTAAATGAGCGAGCCCCATGAAAGACAGGACACCCCGATAGGTGGGAAATGCGTCTATCGAGGAATTTTCCATGACCGAAAAACGCAGAACATCCCACGGCAAAAGAGACCGAATGGCCAGGGCTAACCTGAACGCAGATCGGGATTATATCTTCACGTCACAGCTGTTTGGATGGCGGCGTCACTTATTTATAAGTAAGTGTAAAGTTAGCACTTGCATTCGCGATACCTGGTTCAGGCCCCGTTGCAGAGTCGCTGGTCTGAATGTACCGGGCTTTGAGGATTAGACTCATACTACCATCCTTGACCTTGGTAATGGGGGTTGGAATGCCTAACGGCATTGGTGTAATGCCGTCCTTGTGAAGAACCTGCACCGCAACACCTTTGGCCGTGGAGTCGGAAGTTAAACCTAAAATGCCGTTCGCAGGGTCAATCATGGTGGACCCTTTTGCACTTTCCAATAATAGGGTGGCATTGGAGTTTTGATAAAAGTTCCAAGACTGATTCGGGTAAGTACCGGCAGTGCAATCTGTAAGGGGGATTTGGAATTCATTGGTTTCGGTTTTACTGCCCTTACCTTTAAATTGCCGGCGCTCTATGTTGCCCATTGGGACTTTTATAATTCTTGCGCTTGCAGGAAGTGAGCATTCTGAACGCACTACTGAGCCCGTTACGAAAATAGAGGTGACGTTCTCCCCGTTACTCATGTACTTTACTATGGAATAAGGGCTTGTTAAGTTAGATGCACCCATAGGGATATCATTGCTGATTTTGACTAGTGTAAACTCTGTCCACCAACCGGGGGGTATGCCAAACGCTCCTTTGGCTTTTAGGTTGAAAGGAGGGTAAGGAAAGTTACTAGGAATGGTTTCAAAAACAGATGCAGCGCCCAAAAGACCTTGGGATCTGACGATTATTCCAACGCCTGGAATATTTGTTTTAACAATAGTTGCTTTTATGTTGTAATCTCCGTCGTCGACTGACGGCATGGTTATACCACTCACTACGGACCCGTTGATAAGCACTTCAAAAGTGTCATTCTTTTTACAATATAAGTCTTGGGAGTGATGAAAAGACCGGTGGTAAACTCCAATTACAGAACCAACAGGAGCGTTGCGCGGAACGTAGTTTGCCCCCACGTCGAATGTCGGCCATGCATTACTACTACTGGTGCATGTTGCAAAAGAGGGATTGCTAAATAATGTAAAAATATTTACCGTGAGGGCTAGTAGTAGTTTTTTTCTAGAATTTGACATTCTTAATTTAAATCCTGTGTAATTAATCGTGGCGGCTAAATAATAATATAAATATTTGGTAGTGCTTAGGTTTCTCAAGGTTGTCATCAACTTTCGTCTCCTGCTAGATATAGCGCTTTAGCAGATTGTCGATTCCCCATAATTATGAATAAAACATCTTTATCCCTAACGGAATACGGTGAGATCAAGGTGTCGAGATTAGACGCGCTGTAAGACGTAGAGAGCTATCTGATCCCACATTATAACGCGTTGCGCGCGCATTCTTGGCGGGATGGGTCTTGAATTGTGGTAAGAGCGATCTTGGTCTGGTAGCTCTTGGGTGAGGCGGAGGACGAATGAGAAAACGCTCTTCCATTATGAGCATTCAAATACTCGGTGATGTTAATTTGCTTATGCCCTGCGAAGTTTTCTTAGGCAACGCTAAGGGCCAATTTTATCTCTTCCAGCGCAGCGCCAACTTCCAATATCATTTGCTCAATGCGGATCCTGTCGGCGTCTCTTTCTAGTTCTTGCTCAATGGACTCACTGAGTTTTAGCAGTCGGTCTGAATGAATGATTCGGGCAGAGCTTTTTAGTCTATGGACGGTGCTTTTGATGCTGGTTAAATCTGCACTCACAATAGCGGCTTCAAGTGCTTGGTAATCGGCTTCATTGCTGGTCACCAGATCACGCATGAGCTCCTGGCGTTTTTGCTCAGGCAAGGCAGAAAGAAAACCTGTCGTCGCTTGGTCAAACCCTTGCTCTTGCGCGGGTTCGAGCCGCGTCGGCACATAGTGAGCGAGTGTTGAAATGCTGACGGGTTTCAGCAGGCAGTTGTTCATGCCCGCATCGAGGCAATCACCCACTATGACTTCCAGCATGCTAGCGGTCACGCCGATAATTGTGCAGGGTCTGGCTTGTAATCGCTGTTCCAGCTTGCGTATTTCTTTGGTCAGCGCTATCCCGTCCAATTCAGGCATGTTGTAGTCGGTGATGACGATGTCGATCTCGGCGTCCTCCCATTGGAACAATGCATCCAGACCGTTTTGAGCCAGGATCGGCGTGTGCCCCAACAACTCAATCTGCGCTTTGAGCAATTTGAGGCTGGGGGCATGATCCTCGGCAATAAGGACATTGAGCCGGGTTGAGGTAGTGGGGGATGCAATCATCGCGGTGTTTGAATCGGATGTGTCAGACGTCGCAGAGATGACTGCCGACATACGCAAGGTGACCGATGTACCCTGGCCTTCAGCGCTGGTGATCTTCAGATCACCGCCCATGATTTTGCTCAGGGAGTGACAGATTGAAAGCCCCAGCCCGGCGCCGCTGTTATGGGTGATTTTGGTTCGGGTGAAGGGTGTGAAGAGTGTCGCCTTTTCTGCTTCAGGAATGCCCTGGCCGCTGTCTTGTACGGTGATGCTGAACCCTATGGCAGCGGCTTCGTCGACTTGACCAGTAACAGTGACGCTGACACCACCGGTTTGCGTGAACTTGATGGCGTTGCTTAATAAATTTGAGAGCACTTGCTTGATCTTGAATTTATCGATGGAAACATAAGCGTCGGAATACGAATCGAACGTCGTCTTGATCCAAAGGTCTTTGTGCTTTGCCGCGCCCTCGAAAATCATAACAACGGGCTCGATCACCTGCCGCAGCGTGGTGGTCTCCAACTGCAATCTGGTTTGCCCTGACTCAATGCTGGAAACATCCAGAATGCCGCCCAACAGTTCAAGAAGACTCAGCGCCGACTCATGGGCGGCCTGAATGGCTTCGCGGTTTCGTGTGGTGCTTTTGTCCCTGACCAACGTCAGTTCGAGCATACCGATGATGGCGTTCATCGGCGTTCTGATTTCATGGCTCATGGTCGCCAGGAAAATAGACTTGCTGTTATTGGCGTTGTCCGCGGTTTCCTTGGCTTGGCGAAGTTCTTCGAGAATCTGCAAGCGGTCGCCGATGTCCAGCCATCCACAGACCACGCCGATAATCCGTGCATCGTCGTCTCTCAGCGGCTGGATCCAATGGTAAATTTCCAGATTCTTGGCATCGAGGGATAATGTCTGATCACTTGAAATGGCCACGCCGTTGCGTATGACCTCGGCATAGGATTTTTCCCATTGTGCATAGATCGGTTGGCTGATCAGTTTGTCGAGGGAAAGGTTGCTGGTCTTTGAGTCGGCTGACGGGTTAAAGGTGCGGGCGTAAGAGTTATTAAACAATATCAGGACACCGTCACGATCTCTCACATAAATGGGGTGAGGAATACTGTTGACCATGTTCTGCATCAGGCTCAGTTGCGTCTGCAGGTTCTTTCTCACGATGGTTTTCTTGAAGATACGTTTTTTGAGGAAGGCGATCCAGATGCAAGTGGCCAATAGCAGAACGAACAGGGCGCTGAGTACTTGATAGATCAGTAGACTGAGGCCTTCCCAGTACAAATTGTCAGTGGCGGCGTTGGCACGCCAGCGCCCTGTTATGACTGCAATCTCGCTCGGCGAGATTTTTAGCAGGGCTTTTTGAATGATAGAGATGAGCTCGCGGTTGTTCGGGTTCGCTGCTATTGCAATGTTAGCTGAGGTACCCATGAACATACTTGAGATTTTCAGTGTGCTCTCATACTTATAAGCCAAGTAATAACGGGCTTGATTGGTCGAGGCGATAGTGAAGTCGGCTTCACCGTCTCTGACCAAATTCAGTGCATCGGCAATGTTGTCAGTACTGAGGATCGTGAGCGAGGGGTAGTGATTTTTTATATAGGTCTCAAGGGCATCCGACTTGGGCAGGGCGATGGTTTTAACGTCGGAGGCCGAGAGAGAGAAATTATCCGGTTCAGCCTTGCGAGTGATGAGGGTATAGGGTGTGCTGGAAATGGGGTTGGTGAAGAGGTATTGGCGCTTACGATCATTGGTCTCGGCTATCAAACTCAGGTCGACGGCATGGGCGTTAAGTTGTTGGATCGCGGAATGCACAGAGTGCGTTCTTACTACACTAAACTTCAGGCCAGACTCAAGTCTGATCAATTCTAGAATATCGGACGTCGAGCCGCTGAACTGGCCGAGGCTGTCGAAAAAAGCATAAGGGGCTAGGTCTTCGCTGATGGCTATTTTGAAGGTTCTGTTGCTATTGAGTAGACTTTTCTCCTGACCGGTCAGCTGTTGCAGGAAGTCACCTGCATTGCATTTTAGGGTCGAGACCCACCAACTGATCGATTCTATTTTTTTGCATTTACTGCGGGTGCTCAGGTGTTCGTTTAGTATGTTTTTCAGCACCGAGTCGGAAGATCTGAGTGCAAATCCGATTTTTTCGTCAGCACTTGCCACCGTGGTGTTGGTGGTGAGCTGGTTGTTGAAGCTTTGGTTGACCAGATAGCTAGTGCTGACAGTATCGCCCAGATAGGCCTGCGAGTTGCCATGTAGAACGGAGGAAATGGCATTGAGCGGTGAGTTATAGATCTCGATAGTGGTACTGCGGAAACCATGAAGGATGTCATCACTTATCAGACCGTTTTCGGTCGTGGATATCTTGGAGCGCGGATCACTGAGATCGATATTGAGCAACGAGCCGGTCTTTGAGTAGAGCGCAACTCGGGTAAAGGTATATTCGTCAGTAAGGTCGGCGCCATACTTACGGGCTTCGGCTTCTGTACTGGTATCAATCAGATCAATCTCGCCTTGAGCCAAGGCTTGAAAGGCTTGTGCCCTGCTCGAATATCGTTGGAGTTCAATGTTAACCTTCAAAGCACTTTGCAAACCCTTGAGGTATTCGGCCGTTATACCCTGAAGTTCACTATTGGAGTCTGTGATGGTGAAGGGAGGATAGTCAGGAGAGGTGACACCCACTTTCAGTGTGCCTTTTACCTTCAGCCAGCGTGTTGTCTGTTCATCCATCGGGGAGGAAAGATCAATGGAGCGGTTCACGTCAGACACCCTAAGGGAGACGCCGCTAAAAGATTCTGCATGGCAGACACCCATCATCATTAATAGGATGGATAACAATAGATGTTCTGCTCGTAGGATCATGAAGAAACACTCAAATCAAATTTAGCTCTTTTGCAACACTGGCCAACTCGATGGTCGTGCGAGCGCCGAGTTTCCTGAGTATGTTGACTTTATGTCCGCTGACAGTCTTGTTGCTCAGGTTCAGTTTGGTTGCAATTTCCAGGTTGGTAAAACCTTTCGCCAGTAACTGGAGAATGATGACTTCTTTGTTAGTTAGACCCCGCAACCCATTGTCTGGGTGTTTCTCCGAGTTTCTGTATAGGGACAGCACCTCTTTCGGAAAATACAAATAACCGTCGGACAGGGCGTTCAGACCTTTCACCAACTCGCTCAAGTCGGCACTTTTGTTTATATAGCCCTGCGCGCCTGCTTGCATACATCTCACCGCGTAAGTGCTGGCAAGGTGAGAGGTGAACACCAGCGTTTTTATCTCGATATCTTCCGTCGCCAATCGCTGCAGCACGGACAGACCGTCCAGACTGTCAATTCCTATATCCAGCAGCATGTACTCGGGACTGAGAGAGCGGATTTTTGTCAAAGCATCGAAGCCATCCGAAGATTCTGCCACCGCTTCGTAACCGTTCTCCTCGAGGACGGCTTTGATAGCGGCACAGATAATCGGGTGGTCATCCACTATGAGCACGCGTTTTTTCATGGATTCCTCTGGAGTGTAGGTGTCAGGAGAGCATTCAGACGACACCGTCAGTGGCCAGTATAGTCAAATGCATTGTGTTGAGAACCTGCCTTTTTTCAAAATGAAATCCTACGCGAGTATGGTGTCACGAGCGTGTAGAAGCTCTTTGGGGTAGGGGGAATTCTAAAAGCTCTGCATACAGATATGGAATACTAAATCAGATTTTAACACCAACGATCAACTCAAGAATTATCCCCGGAAAACCAAGAAATATCTTGGTTGAATATTTGCTAAGGTAACACCCTCTTTTGTGTTCAAGGCGAGGCTCGTATATATGCGCTCTTCAGTCAGTCAAACAATCATGCCTTCAATGAATACCCGATGGTTGAATGAGCTGGAGGTAGTACGAGCGCTTGATAATAAGCAAATAGTCCCCTATTTCCAGCCCAAGATGTGTCTGGAAACCGATAGAACCTTGGGAGTGGAGGTGCTGGCACGCTGGGCTCACCCAGAAAAGGGGATTTTGTTTCCGGGTTTATTTTTGTCTTTGATTGAGGAAGGCGAACTTTATCCAAGGCTATTTTCATGCCTGCTTGAACAAGGTCTAAAACTGCATAAATGTCTAGTCTCCGCCGGGCAGTCCATTGTTTTTTCGTACAACATAGAAGTGACTCAGTTGCTGGATAAGTGCTTTGCTGAACAGTTTATCGGTAAAGTAAAAAAGGCCGGTATTCCTTTGCATTTGATCACCTTGGAAATGACCGAAAACAGTGATCTTGCGCTCGACACGGTATCAATAGAGAACATTGAGTCCTTGACAAGAAACAAAATAAACTTGTCGCTGGATGATTTTGGCACGGGGTTTTCGTCGATCATGCGGTTGTCGGAAATTCCCTTTAACCAGATAAAGTTGGATTCCCGATTTGTCGCCCATTCATTGGGTTTTAAACAAAGCAGGATTATTAAGTGTGTCACCGACCTGGCCAGGTCGCTTGATCTGGAAGTGGTAGCTGAGGGGGTCGAGACCGAGAAACAAAGAGCTCATCTTCAAAAACTGGGTGTCGACTCTGCCCAGGGTTATCTATTTCACAAGCCAATGGATGGTGCTTCTCTGCTGAAAGTTCTCCTTGAGGGTAAACCGCAGCAACCGTTTCTACGGCAAGGTTAATCGTTAGTTTAATTCTCTCAGGAGCCACTATGCGTCATTTGATTTTGAGCGCCATTTTTGTCACCGGTAGTTCGTTCAGTATGGCCTCTCAGGCAATCAGCCAGTACGTTGAGTTGCCTCAAAGCGGTGGGCTTGTGCAGCAGGGCAAGATCGAAGTAGTGGAGTTGTTCTCGTATGGTTGCCGGCATTGTTACGATCTGGAGTCAACCCTCAATCCTTGGATCGAAAAGCTACCGACGGACGTTAACTTTGTGCGGGTGCCGGCCATGTTCGGCGGCGTCTGGGATGTGCAGGGTCAGGCGTTTTTGACTCTGCAGGCCATGGGGGCTCGCCAGAGTGTACATGCAGCGGTTTTTGAGGCCATTCGCAATCGCATAAAACTGACGACGCCTGATGAAATAGCTGAGTTTCTGGCAGGTGAAGGGATACACAAGGACATATTTCTGAGCACTTACCGCTCGTTTGCCGTTCAGGCCAAAGTGATGGATGCCAAGAAAAGAATCGCGGCTTATCAGGTTTCCGGGGTGCCAGCTTTGGTGATTGACGGCAAATATCGCTTCGACCTGAGCGCGGGTGGTCCACAAGGGATGTTGAAGCTAGCAGAGCATTTAATCGCTCAAGAGCGTGCTGCGAGGCTTGCGAAACTCCCATCTACATAAGGCGCTCGATGTTCTTGAGAGCTGCACTCAATTATTGGAATGCATCGAAAGTCTGACTTCAAGTGGTTGGCGCATATCAGGCTTCTTGGGTACCGATTCAGTAGCGATGCTCACCTAGTTGTAAACTTAATATTTACCCTCTCAGCGTGTTAAAGGTTAGGTCCAATGACAACCACCCGAGATAGTTTTATCCTCCCTCTAGCTGGCAGTCCACGGAATAAAATCACAGTCGATGTGCAAGTAAACAGTCAATGTACGTGCAATAGAGTTACAGCGAAAATACAGAGCAAGGCGACTATGGATGAGGCTCAGAATCAACAACATAAAATTGATCGTTTCTTGATTAGGCAGATTGACTTTCTGAACGGCAAATCGCTGAATTAGAGAGGGCCGTCATCTTATATTTTTCCTATCCTCCAAATGCTGTCGACATTGCGGCTAGCTTCAGCGAGGTGCAAGCTTTCCAATACCATCAGGGTTATGTCATGCAAGCTTAAGAAGTTGTCTCGAATGTTGCCAATCCCTCCAACATCAACCACGCAGCCATCATGGGCGAGCTTCTGCATGATGCGGATCTCGAAACGCTCTTGACACCGGGGAGCGAGTGACGAAATATTGGTGTCGAAGTGTATTGTAAAAGCCCCAACGTCTTGTTGCTCCGACCAGTTGAGCGCGCCTTAGTCTTTTTGATGCATCGTTATCCGGCTTTAGGGAAGGTACTGAAGTACCCACCGATTTTTGATGCCCTCACTACTTGAGGCTCAAAAAATCATAAGTCGGCGAAAATCAGGCCTTTCTTGTCCTTAATCCACGGTTCTTTCCTCTAATTGCACTGTTTCAGGGCAATTGGCCCGCATTACAGAGGCACCTCGCCCATACCCATCAATCGTTTTCGCACCAGCTACAAATTCGAAGCTGCTGGGCCGGGCGGCTATCGACCGGATCATCTTGCGGTCCTGATGCTCTGGGCGTTTGTCCACTCCGGTGTAACCCGCATCCCCGCACACGTAAGTTTCCTCGCCGTGCAGTAACTGATCGACCTGTGTCACGTCCGCTACATTCGCCGCGGTGCCCACCAGGCTATGCACCAAGCCGGATTCGGCATCGACGCCGATGTGCGCTTTCATCCCGAAGAAATATTGGTTTCCTTTCTTCGTCTGATGCATTTCAGGGGCGCGTTTACCGTCCTTGTTCTTGGTCGAACTCGGCGCATGAATGATCGTCGCATCGACCACCGTGCCGTGACGCAGCAGCAAACCACGATCACCCACATAACCGTTGATGACCTGCAAAATCCCGCCCGCCAACTCATGTTTCTCCAGTAGGCGCCGGAAGTTGAGGATCGTGGTTTCATCGGGAATCCGATCCAGATGCAGCCCCGAGAACTGGCGCAGGATCGTGGTCTCGTAAAGTGCTTCTTCCATCGCCGGATCGCTGTAACCGAACCAGTTCTGCATCAGATGAACCCGCAACATCGCCATCAGCGGATACGCCGGACGACCACCTTCGCCCTTCGGATAATACGGCTCGATCAAGGCAATCAAACCCTTCCAGGGCACGATCTGATCCATCTCGATCAGGAAGCGCTCGCGGCGGGTCTGCTTACGCTTTCCGGCATACTCGGCATCGGCGAAGGACATCTGTTTTCGGGGCTCAAACGTTCTGTTCATGTGAGGTGCGTATTTCACCGAATCTGGAAGTCTTTTTCAGAGTTTCCCTAAGGCCTGGCCCCGGCCTTGGCGGTGAGTTGCTCCCGACAATAATCAGCAAACAACTGCGCCGGTTTGGTCAACTGCCCGCGCTTGAGCCACGCCGCCACCAGCCCTGAGCCGGTGACGTCTTCGACGATGTCCACGCACACCACTTTCTGGCCGTCATAGGTGCATTCCGAATGCGGCCGGGTGACCAGGATCGAGAATCCGAACCCTTGCCCGACCATCCCCCGCACCATCTCGATCGACGGTGAGCTGAAGGCAATGTTCGGCGTCAGACCCAACTCTTCGAACAAGCTGACGAAGTAGGTCCGGCTCGGTTGCACGTCCAGCAGAATCATCGGCTCCAGGCACAGATCGCGCAGCGACACTTGCTTGAGCTGAGCAAAGCGATGATCCGCCGGCAACAACGCATAAGGGCGCTGCGCCGGCATCAGCGGTTCGGTCTGGATGGTGGCGTCGAGGTCGTGTTCGTACAGGATCGCCAGGTCGAAGGTGCCCGACGTCAGGCCTTGCACCAGCTCTTGCTGCTCGCCGTCGCGGATGCGGATTTTCACCCCCGGGTACAATGCCGAGAACCCGGCAATCAACTGCGGCAGGTACAGCGGCGCGACCGTTTCGAAGCAGCCGATATCGATTTGCCCGGCCACCACGTCGTTGTCGGCCAGGGCGTTCTGTTCGAACTCCTTGGCCATGCGCAGCAGTTCCTGGGCCTTGCGATAGAAGCGCGCGCCGCTCGGTGTCAGGGACACGCCCTGGGCGTGATGACGGATAAGCAGTTGCACGCCGAAGCTGTCTTCCAGGCCTTTGATCGCCGTAGAGATCGCTGGTTGGGCGATGTACAGCTTGCGCGAAGCCTCGGCGACGCTGCCGCATTCGACGGTGGTGATGAAGTACTTCAATTGACGCAGGTTGTAGGCAGCCACGGCAAACCTCGGGTTGGATGATGTCGACATCCAGGCAAATTGCGAGCCGCCCGCCCGCATCCGTTCGTTCGACGGTGTTGTTGTGTTTGAACAATAACCACATCCCGCGCCACCGGGGAGATTGGCTGCCCAGTTTTTTCATGGTCTGCGAAGATATTTTTACTATTTTTCCTGGACACGGGCCTGGGCCACCATCCAAACACAAGAAAAGTCCATGGAGCATCTGAACGTGTTCGAGCTTGCATATTGGCAAAACAAAGCCGCCGCACTGCGGTTTCCCGATCAGGCTGTGATCGACGGCAACCCCCGTTCGGCGCAGTCGGGGCAGACTTTCACGGCGATCAACCCCGCCACCGGCCAGCGCCTGGCTAACGTGACCGCTTGCGGTGATGAAGACGTGGACGCGGCGGTACACAATGCGCGGCAGGTGTTCGAGGCCGGAACCTGGTCAGCGCGTTCGCCGAGTGAGCGTAAGCAAGTGTTGCTGCGTCTGGCGGATCTGATCATGACCCACCGCGAAGAACTGGCGCTGCTCGATTCGCTGAACATGGGCAAACCGGTCATGGATGCCTACACCGTCGACGTGCCGGGCGCCGCCGGGGTGTTTCGCTGGTACGCCGAAAGCCTCGACAAACTCTACGACCAGATCGCCCCCAGCGCGCAAAACGTGCTGGCGACCATTACCCGCGAAGCACTGGGCGTGGTCGCCGCCGTGGTGCCGTGGAATTTCCCGCTGGACATGGCTGCATGGAAACTCGCGCCAGCGTTGGCGGCGGGCAATTCGGTGATTCTCAAACCCGCCGAGCAATCACCGTTCTCCGCGTTGCGTCTGGGCGAACTGGCGCTGGAGGCCGGGTTGCCGCCAGGCGTGCTGAATGTGCTGCCGGGCCTCGGCGAGCAGACCGGCAAAGCCCTCGGTTTGCACCCGGACGTCGATTGCCTGGTGTTCACCGGCTCTACCGAAGTCGGCAAATATTTCATGCAGTATTCGGCGCAATCGAACCTGAAACAGGTGTGGCTGGAGTGCGGCGGCAAGAGCGCCAATCTGGTGTTCGCCGACTGCCAGGACCTCGATCTGGCCGCCGAGAAAGCGGCGTTCGGGATCTTCTTCAATCAGGGCGAAGTGTGCTCGGCGAACTCACGGTTGCTGGTGCAGCGTTCGATTCATGACGAATTCGTCGAGCGCCTCAAAGAGCAGGCCGAGCGCTGGCAACCGGGGGATCCGCTGGACCCGTCGAGCAGCGCCGGGGCGATTGTCGACAGCCGTCAGACCGCGCGGATCATGAAGTTCATCCAGCAGGCCGAGCGCCTGGGCGCGAATAAGGTGTGTGGTGGTCGGCAGTCGATCTTCAACGGTTCCGACAACTTCATTCAGCCGACGATTTTCACCGGCGTGAGCCCGGACATGCCGCTGTTTCGCGATGAAGTCTTCGGCCCGGTGCTGGCGGTCACGGCGTTCGATGACGAGGCCCACGCCTTGCAACTGGCCAACGACAGCGTCTACGGATTGGCGGCCTCGCTGTGGACTGACGACCTCAATCGCGCCCACCGCGTGGCGCGGCAATTGCGAGCAGGCACGGTGTCGGTCAACAGCGTCGATGCACTGGACGTGACCGTGCCTTTCGGCGGCGGCAAACAGTCCGGTTTCGGCCGCGACTTGTCGCTGCACTCATTCGATAAATACACCCAGTTGAAAACCACCTGGTTTCAGCTGCGCTCATAACAGCCGCTAATAACAAAACGGAGAACTGGCGATGACCACACCACGTGAAACCCGCGACTACCAGGCCGCCGACGCTGCGCACCACATCCACGCATTCGTCGATCAAAAAGCACTCAACGACGAAGGACCCCGGGTGATGGTCCGTGGTGAGCGCCTGCACCTGTGGGACAACGATGGTCGGCGTTACCTCGACGGCATGTCCGGGCTGTGGTGCACCAACCTCGGGTACGGCCGCAAGGACCTGGCGGTTGCAGCGACCCGACAGCTTGAGCAATTGCCGTACTACAACATGTTTTTCCACACCACCCACCCGCAGGTGATCGAGCTCTCAGAGCTGCTGTTCAGCCTGTTGCCGGGGCACTACAGCCACGCGATCTACACCAACTCCGGCTCCGAAGCCAACGAGGTGCTGATCCGCACCGTGCGCCGTTACTGGACGATCCTCGGCAAGCCCGAGAAGAAAATCATGATCGGTCGCTGGAACGGTTACCACGGCTCGACCCTAGCGGCGACGGCGCTCGGTGGCATGAAGTTCATGCACGAAATGGGCGGCATGATTCCCGACGTCGAACACATCGATGAGCCGTACTTCTTCGCCCACGAGGGCAACCTGACCCCGGCTGAATTCGGCCTGCGGGCGGCGCAGCAACTGGAAGCGAAGATTCTCGAACTGGGTGCGGACAAGGTTGCCGGGTTTATCGCCGAACCGTTCCAGGGCGCTGGTGGGATGATCTTTCCGCCAGAGAGTTACTGGCCGGAGATTCAACGAATCTGCCGTCAGTACGACGTGCTGTTGTGCGCCGATGAAGTGATCGGTGGCTTTGGTCGTACCGGTGAATGGTTCGCCCACGAGCACTTCGGTTTCGAGCCGGACACGTTGTCGATCGCCAAGGGTTTGACCTCCGGTTACATCCCCATGGGCGGATTGATTCTGTCGAAGAAAATGGCTCAGGTGCTGGTGGAGCAGGGCGGGGTGTTTGCCCACGGCTTGACCTACTCCGGGCACCCGGTGGCCGCGGCGGTGGCCATCGCCAACCTCAAGGCATTGCGTGATGAAGGGGTGGTGACGCGGGTCAAGGATGACATCGGCCCGTACCTGCAACAGTGCTTGCGCGAGGTGTTCGGCAATCACCCGTTGGTGGGCGATATTCAGGGTGTCGGCATGGTCGCGGCGCTGCAATTGGCGGAGGACAAAACCAGTCGCAAGCGCTTTGCCAATGAGAACGACATTGCCTGGCGTTGCCGCACGATCGGCTTCGAAGAAGGGGTGATTATTCGCTCGACGTTGGGGCGGATGATCATGGCACCGGCGTTGATTGCCAGTCGCGAAGAGGTTGATGAGTTGGTCGGCAAAACCCTGAAAGCGGTGGATCGTACGGCGCAGGAATTCGGCCGGCTCTGAACTTGTAGCGCTCTTGCGGGCCTCTTCGCGAGCAAGCCCGCTCCCACAGTGGGATTGTGTCGATCTCGGTAAAGGGGGCGACATAGGCCCCCTGTGGGAGCGGGCTTGCTCGCGAATGCGATAGCCGATTCAACACACCTCTCAACTTTTGCACCCACCCCGGGCATCCCCGCCCGCAGCGCCCTTTCGCAGTGCGAGCTACCCAGTTTTTTCATCACTCCCATCGACATATTTCCTAATTTTCCTATTCCCGGCCCTGGTCCAACATCGACCTCGCCAGTCAGCCAAACGCTGACCACCGAAAGGTCCATCAGAGACCTCAGGTTGCTTCTGCTCCAAGGCCACTGGCCGTACTGCCCATGACAAAACTAAATCAACAGCTTTGGGAGTGCTCCATGATCAAGTCCTTGCTTACCCGCGTCGCTCATCCACTGGCGGTCACCGCCATCGCCGCCACGGTCGCTACCAGCGCCCAGGCCGGCACCCTGTCCATCGGCCACACCACGTGGGTCGGATATGGCACGCTCTACCTGGCCCGGGATCTGGGCTACTTCAAGGAAAACGGTTTGACCGTCGAATTGCCTGTCGTCGAAGAGGCTTCGATGTACATGGCTGCGCAAGCCTCGGGAGAGTTATCGGGCTCGGCGTCGACAATCGACGAAGTGCTCAAGTACCGCCCGCAATTCTGTTTCAAGGCGGTGGCTGCACTCGATGACAGCCACGGTGGCGACGGCGTGCTGGTGGGCAAGGAGGTCAAAAGTCTGCAGGAGCTGAAGGGCAAAGCCGTGGCGGTGAACGAAGGTTCGACCTCGCAGTTCTGGCTGTCGTACTTGCTGAAAAAACACGGCATGAAAATGAGCGACATCACCGTGCAGAACATGACCGCCGACGATGCCGCCACCGCGTTCATCGCCGGTCGCGTGCCGGCCGCTGTGACCTGGGAACCGCATCTGTCGATGGTTCGCAACAAGCAGCAAGGCAAAGTGCTGATCGACAGCAGCAGCACACCGGGGGTGATTGTCGACGTGGTTGCGCTCAACTGCACGGTCATCGAGAAGCAGCCGGAAGACGTCAAGGCATTGGTCGCCGGTCTCTACAAAGCGGTGCAGTACACCAAGGACCATCCGGAAGAGGCCTACAAAATCATGGCCAAAGGCGTTGGCGGGTACCTCGCCGATCCGAAGGAACTGGCCGCTGCCGCGCAAGGCGTGCGCTTCTACGATCAGGCCATGAGCGAAAAGCTCTTCGGTTCGCCGGGTAAACCGGGTGACAGCGAGCCGCTGATCAAACTGGCCAACGAGACCGCCAGTGAATTGCAGGGCAAACCCTACAACGTCAGCAATGACGACTTGATCGACAACCGCTTCGTCAGCCCGCTCTAGGAGGTTTGCATGTTCAAGCGCAATTCATGGCTGAGCCGCTGCATCACGCCAAAGACCGGCCTGCCGGTTTCGGTGATTTGGAGCGCGAGCGGTCTGGCCTGGGTGTTATTGATCGGCCTGTGGGCCGGATTGTCTTACGGCGGCGTGGTGCCGGGCATGTTCTTGCCGACACCGGGCGCGGTGGTCGAGGCCGCCGTGCGCCTGAGCCGCGACGGCACACTCGGTTTGCACGTGTGGGCCAGCCTCGAAGTGGTGATGGTCGGTTTCATCGTCTCGTCGCTGGTGGCGGTGCCGCTGGGGTTGCTGATGGGCAGCTTTCGCATCGTCCAGGCGTTCCTTGAGCCGATGGTGAATTTCATCCGCTACCTGCCGGTCACTTCGTTCGTGCCATTGTTCATTCTGTGGATCGGCATCGGTCTGGAGCAGCGAGTGTCGGTGATTGTCTTCGGCGTGTTTTTTCAGCAATTGGTGATGATTGCGGACGTGTCCAAAGGCATCTCCAAGGACCTGATCAACGCGTCCTACACCCTGGGTTCGACCCGCCGCGATGCGGTGCTGCATGTGATCGCCCCGGCGTCGTTACCGGGTGTGCTCGACACGCTGCGCGTGACCATGGGCTGGGCATGGACGTACCTCGTAGTCGCCGAGCTGGTCGCCGCATCCAGCGGCCTGGGTTACTTGAGCCTTAAAGCCATGCGCGGCTTTCAAGTGGATGTGATTTTCCTGGCAATCGCGATCATCGGCCTGCTGGGCCTGGTCACCGATCAACTGTTCCGTTTCCTACGTCTGAGGATCGCCGCATGGGCTCAGTAAGCGCCGTCACCCCGCGTTTCGTCACACCCACGGCCGCCCCGGTGCAGGCCGCGCCACGGCTGCAAGTGGACAAGGTCAGCCTGCGCTATCAGAAACCTGACGGCGGCATGTTCACAGCGCTGGAGCAGGTGACGTTCGAAGTGCCGGATCAACAATTCGCCGTGCTGGTCGGGCCTTCGGGCTGCGGCAAGTCGAGTCTGCTGTATCTCACGGCCGGCCTGAATGAGCCCACGGAAGGCGAAATCTACGTCGGCGGCCAACAAGTGCAAGGACCGGGCGCGGATCGCGGCATGGTGTTCCAGAGCTATACGCTGTTCCCCTGGCTGACCGTGCGCCAGAACGTTGAGTTCGGCCTCAAGCGGCGTGGCATGGCGGCTCCACAGCGCAAGGAAATCGTCGATTACTACGTCAATGAAGTGGGCCTCACCGGGTTCGCCGACAACTACGCCAAGCAGCTGTCCGGCGGCATGATGCAACGCGTCGCCATTGCTCGGGCGCTGGCCAACGACCCGCAGATCTTGCTGATGGACGAGCCCTTCGGTGCACTCGACAGCCAGACGCGCCTGCAAATGCAGCAGCTGTTGTTGCGGGTCTGGGGCAACAGCAAGAAGACTGTGTTGTTCGTGACCCACGATATCGACGAGGCGATTCTGTTGGGGGATCGGGTTTACGTGATGGGCGCCAGGCCTGGGCGGATCAAGCAGATTCTGGATGTGCCGATCGAACGCCCACGAACCCTGGACATGGTCATGGAGCGATCGTTCATCGACATGAAACGCAGGATTTTCGGGTTACTGCATGATGAGTTGGAAGAGGCGCATTGAGATCCCTGTGGGAGCGGGCTTGCTCGCGAAAGCGGTGGGTCAGTCGACATCAATGTTGAATGATAAATCGCCTTCGCGAGCAAGCCCGCTCCCACAGGTTGTGCATCATCAGTTGGCGGGCAAAAGGAACCGCGCAATCACCGGCAAATGATCGGAGATCCGCAAGGTATCGTCCTGCCTCACCATGGCCTCGACCCGTTTGATCCGCGGGCTGTAGAAGAGGTAATCAACCGTCCGGTCCGGGCCGTTCAAGCCCGGATCATTCGGGTAGTGGGTCAGCCACCGTGACCGATCGACACCGCTGGCTTCGTTGTGGGTCGGGATCATCGGGTATTTATCCCACAGCACATGCAATGCGCTGTCGACGGAGTAGGGCGTGCGCTGTTCGTCGGGCAGGCGTCGATACTGGCCCAGCGGCAACAGGTTGAAGTCGCCACCGATCAACCACGGGGTGCCACGGCTTTCAAACTTGTCGAGCACCTTGGTCACGGCGGTCACTTGGGCTTGCAGGGTCTCGTCGGGCTGGATGACGCGGTCCAGATGGGTATTGAGCACGGCGATCTGCCCACCGTCACTCAACGGCAGGTAAGTCACCAGCAAAGCGTTTTTCGGTTTGAACTGACGGCTGATGAGGTTGGCCGACGCGACCGGCAGTTGCAGGCGTTCGGCGTGTTCGATCTGGAAACGGCTGAGGGTGGCCAGTTGCCGGCCGACGCTGCCGAGGATGTGCGGCAGCGGCACGAAATCGGCTTTCCAGTCGAAGGCGTGAGCGCTGCACGGATAAAGGTCGGCGACCCGTTCCTGGAGCAACTTGAACTGGTTCTGGTAATCGCTGGCCTTGGCGCCGTCATCCAGTTCCTGCAACAACACAATGTCCGGTTGCTCGTCGCGAATCACCCGCGCCACTTCATCGAGGCTGAAGGCCATGTCTTCGGGGGTGGGGCTGTCGTCGTCGCCTTCGGCCTGGTCATTCCAGAACACGTAGCGTTTACCCGCCAGGTACTGAACGTTCCAGGTCATCACTTTCAACGCCTGGCCGGGTACCAGTGTGGGCGCCTGAGTGCTGCAACTGACCGGTAATGCTTCCTCGGCTTCGGGACGCCAGGTCAGGTTGTAGATCAGCAAGGCAATCAGGCCTGCCGCGATCAGCAGGCCCAGCAGGGTGTAGCGCAGTAGACGGGTCATGGCTCGGCTTATAGCGTTACAAAAGATGAGCCTGAGCATAACCGAGCGTCGGGCTTAAGCCCATGGGTCATAGTGGGCCATCAATTTTTTCAGGCACATCGCAGATCAGCATGAACAACCGGAACAACACCACGCTGGTGAACAGTTGCAAAAAGCTGTGCGCGCTGTCGATCAGCAGCGAAATCGCCGGATTCTGCGGCTCCGGGTAAATCGCGAGGGTCGCGCCCTTGAGTACCCATAGCGGCCCCATCACGCACAGGATGCACACCAGGATGCGCAGGAAATGGCCGCGGGTCAGGCGCAGGCTTTCCTTCATCGCCGCCAGCGGGGCCAGGCCGCGCAGCACCAGCAAGTACTCCCCGAATGCCAGGGTCACCATCAGCCAGATGCCCGGCAGGAAGTACAGCGACAACCCGATCAGGATCAGCAAGGTGTTGAGGGCTGTGAGCAGGGCGAAGCGCGGCCACAGGTAGGCCGACCTGGACAACAATTCGCGGTTGCTCGGCGATTCGCCACGGCTGCGGGCATCGAGAAACAGGATCAATGCGGCGGTGTACAGCGGATAAACCAACAAGCCGACCATCACGCTGATACCGGGGAAACTGTCCGGCTCGGTGGAGCGATCGACGACTTGTTGCAGTAGCGCTTCGAAGATCACCAGCGGCAGGCACAGCCGCACAATCTGGCCCAGATTGCGTTTGAAGAAATACAGAGAGTCACGCAGTACATCTAACGAATTCATCAGTCGATATCGCAGGTTGAAAGCAGTGGCCCACTTTAACCGATGAAGCCCTTTGGGGCGCAAACGTAAACGTTCGGTAAAGACCATTGAAACATCCTGCATCAACCTCCATTAGGGAGGTGTACCTCATCCACAGTGGAGGAGGACGACGATATTCCCGGCAATCTACGAGGTCGCCATGAACAGCGAAGAACAAACCCTGATCGATGGACTGTTTTCCCGGCTGCAACAGGCCGAAACGGATTCAGCCCCACGCGACGCCCAGGCTGAGGCGCGGATCAAGGAACACCTGACTCGCCAACCTGCGGCAGGCTATTTCATGGCCCAGGCGATTCTGGTGCAAGAAGCCGCCATCAAAAGCCTCGACGAACAGAACAAGCAACTCGCCCAGCAAGTGCAGCAATTGCAGGCCGAACTGCAATCGGCCAAGACTCAGGCGCCCGCCAGTGGTGGCTTTTTATCGAGCATCTTCGGTGGCGGTTCCCGTGATCCACAACCAGCACCCACGCAAAGCGCGCCGCCCTCCAGTGGCGGATGGCGTGAGCCGGGGCGGCTGTCGTTCAATTCGCAGCCACCACAGCAAAATTTCGGTGCAGCGCCGCCTCAGCAGAACTACGCGCCGCAACAACCTGTTGGCAACGGCTTCCTCGGCGGTGCGCTGAAAACGGCGGCTGGCGTGGCCGGTGGCGTGATGCTGGCGCAAGGCATCAGCAGCCTGTTCCAACACAATCAGCAACCGGAAGTGGCGGAAGTCATCAAAGAAGAGCCAGCTCAGGTCAACGATCAGAGCGACAGCGGCAACGGCTGGGGCGATGACCAGCGCGTGGCGGACAACAACGCCAACGATCAGGGCGGCTTCACCGACGCCGACTATAGCGATGACAGTTCATCGTTCTTTGGCGGCGACGACGACTCCTTCGTCTGATTCACCGATGGCGAGGGACTTGCTCCCTCGCCGCATGGCCGATTATTCGCGGAACAATCCTTCAGGCTGGCATACTGGGCCACTTTTCGGGCCTGGTGCCTGACCCAGCTTGCGCGCGACAGCGCCAAAGAGGATGCACGGTGAAAAAAATCGCGGTGTTCGCCGATGTCCAGAACCTCTATTACACCGTGCGTCAGGCCTATGGTTGTCACTTCAACTACGCCGCGCTGTGGGCTGATATCAGCAAACAGGGCGAGATCGTCGAGGCTTATGCCTACGCGATCGATCGCGGCGACAGCAAGCAGCAGCAATTCCAGCAGATCCTGCGCAACCTCGGCTTCATCGTGAAGCTCAAACCCTACATCCAGCGCAGCGACGGCTCGGCCAAGGGCGACTGGGACGTGGGCATCACCCTCGATATCATGGACGCCGCCGATCATGTCGACGAAGTGGTGCTGGCCTCCGGCGACGGAGACTTCGACATGCTGCTGGAGCGCATCATCACCAAGCACGGCGTGCAAGCCGTGGCCTACGGCGTGCCGGGCCTGACGGCCAACTCGCTGATTCGCGCGGCCAGCCGCTACGTGCCGATCGAAGGCGCGTTGCTGCTCAAGAATTGATTTTTACGGAGTTGAAACAGGTTTGGAACGCATAGCAGTCATCGACTTTGAAACCACCGGGATCTCCCCGAACAGCAGTTGCCGGGCCACAGAAATTGCCGTGGTGATCCTTGAACAGGGGCGCATCGTCGAGCGTTACCAGAGTTTGATGAACGCCGGCGTGCGCGTCCCGGCCTTCATCGAACAACTCACCGGCATCAGCAACGCCATGCTGCGCACCGCGCCATCGGCCGAGCAGGTGATGAACGAAGTCAACGAATTCGTCGGCATCACGCCGCTGCTGGCGCACAACGCCGCGTTCGACCAGAAGTTCTGGGACTTCGAACTCAGCCGCATCAAACGCACCCGCTTGCAGAACTTCGCCTGCTCGCTGCTGCTCGCCCGCCGCCTGATGCCCGCCGCGCCGAACCACAAGCTCGGCACCCTCACCACTTTCGCCAGGCTGCCCAACACCGGCAAGGCTCACCGGGCCATGGCTGATGCCGAGATGGCGGCCAACCTGACGGCGCATCTGGCGCAGGAGTTGCGGCAGAAGCATGGGTTGCGCGAGTTGTCGCACGATCTGCTGGTCAGCCTGCAGAAAGTGCCGGCGGCGAAGATCAATGAGCATCTCAAGCGTCATCGCGGGTTCTAGGATTTGTGGTGTTCTGGCGGGCCTCTTCGCGGGCAAGCCTCGCTCCTACAGTTTTTGCAGTGTTCATTCGGCCGGCGTAAACCCTGTAGGAGCGAGGCTTGCCCGCGAAGGCGTCATCCGCATCGCTACTTACCATTACCTTCCAATTGCCCCAACGGCACGCGCTTCTCGATGGCGCTCGACAGCACAATCGACGTCTTGCTGAATCCGAACTTGGCGATGCGATTGATCAACTCTTCCAGCTCCGGCATCGACCCCACCGCCGCTTGCATGATCACGCACGGATCACCCGTCACCCGGTGGCACTCGGTCAGTTGTGGGATTTTGATCAGGTCGTCGTAGGCCTTCTGGTTGCCGTGCTGGTTCAGGCGCAGTTCGATCACGCACTGGATCGGCAACCCAAGCTTGGCCATATCGACTTTCGCCTGGTAACCGGTAATCACCCCGCAGGCTTCGAGTTTGGCCACGCGCTCGGCCACGGCCGGGGCGGACAGGTTGACCTTGCGCGCCAGGTCGGCGTAGGACGCACGACCGTTTTCCAGCAGGGCGCTGAGGAGCATGCGGTCGTATTTATCAATCGTGGTAATCCTGAAAAATGACTGGCTTTCGAAAGCACGGGTTATAACGGCAATCTCCGTGTTTTGAAAAGTGTACCGGCGCTATAAACAGGTTTTGTAACTTATTTTACGCCGCTGGCCTTTCTAGAATAGCTGTTCACATTGTCCCGTCATCGAGTTGCCCATGCCTGGCTTACGTCGTTTTCCCTTACCGTTGATCGCTGCCTTTTTCGCGTTGTACGTGATTTGGGGTTCGACCTACCTGGTGATTCGCATCGGCGTGGAGTACTGGCCGCCGTTGCTGCTCGCCGGTATTCGTTTCGTGATCGCCGGGACCTTGATGTACGCCTTCCTGCGCTGGCGCGGGGCGCCGGCCCCGACCTGGGCGCAGTGGAAGGCCGCCGGGATCATCGGGATCTTGCTGCTGACCTGCGGTAACGGTGCGGTCAGTGTCGCCGAGCACACGGGTGTCGCTTCCGGCGTTGCCGCGCTGGCGGTGGCGACAGTGCCGCTGTTTACCTTGCTCTGCGGCTATTTCTGGGGCGCGCGTAATACCCGTCTCGAATGGGCTGGGATTGTGCTCGGGCTGATCGGCATTGCCATGCTCAACCTCGGCTCCAACTTGCAATCGAGCCCGCTGGGCGCCGCTTTGCTGATATCCGCGGCAGCTTCCTGGGCCTTCGGTTCAGTCTGGAGCAAACACTTGCCGTTGCCCCAGGGCGCGATGGCCAGTGCCGTGCAAATGCTGGTGGGCGGCGTGGCGTTGTTGATCGGCAGCGCCGTGAGTGGTGAGCATCTGGAAAGCATGCCGCCGATTGAAGGCTGGGCAGCCTTGGCCTACCTGACTGTCTTCGGTTCGATCATCGCCTTCAACGCCTACATGTACCTGTTGAAAAACGTGCGTCCAGCGGCGGCGACCAGTTATGCCTACGTCAACCCGGCGGTCGCGGTGTTGCTGGGGATTGTGTTTGTCGGCGAGACCATCGGGATCGAAGAAGGGTTGGCGATGTTGGTGATCATCAGTGCAGTGGTGTTGATCGGGTTGCCGCAATGGCGACGGGCGCCGGTTCGACCGGCTGCCGTGGTGCAGACAGAATCGAGCGTGAATTAGGGTAAACTGCGCGCCATTGCACACCCGCGCTGAATTTTCCTACGGTAATCCCATGACTTTCGCCTCCCTTGGCCTGATCGAACCCTTGCTGCGCTCTCTCGAGACGCTCGGCTACCAGACTCCTACGCCGGTTCAGGCGCAAGCCATTCCGGCGGTGCTGGCCGGTCGCGACCTGATGGCTGCGGCCCAGACCGGCACCGGCAAGACCGCCGGTTTCGCGCTGCCGCTGCTGCAGTTGCTGACCATGGAAGGGCCGAAAGTTGCCTCCAATTCGGTGCGCGCGCTGATCCTGGTGCCGACCCGCGAACTGGCGGAACAGGTTCACGAAGCCGTGCGTCAGTACGCCGAAAACCTGCCGTTGAGCACTTACGCGGTGTACGGCGGCGTCAGCATCAACCCGCAAATGATGAAGCTGCGCAAAGGTGTCGACGTGCTGGTGGCGACCCCGGGACGTTTGCTCGACTTGTATCGCCAGAAGGCCCTCAAGTTCAATCAGCTGCAAACCCTGATTCTTGACGAAGCCGACCGCATGCTCGATCTGGGTTTTTCCGAGGAGCTGGGGAATATTTACCGCGTGCTGCCGAAGCAACGTCAGACGTTGTTGTTTTCCGCGACCTTCTCCGACGCGATCCGTTTGCTGGCCGGACAAATGCTCAACGATCCGTTGAGCATCGAAGTCAGCCCGCGCAACGTCGCTGCCAACACCGTCAAGCAATGGGTTGTGGTGGTGGACAAGAAGCGCAAGCCGGAGCTGTTCATTCATTTGATGCGCAAGGGCAAGTGGAAGCAGGTGCTGGTGTTCGCCAAGACCCGCAATGGTGTGGACGCGCTGGTGGAAAAGCTCCAGGGCCTGGGCATCAACGCCGACGGCATCCACGGCGACAAACCGCAGGCAACCCGCCAGCGTGCGCTGGACCGGTTCAAGGCCAGTGAAGTGCAGATCCTTGTGGCCACTGACGTTGCCGCCCGTGGTCTGGATATCGAAGATTTGCCATTGGTGGTCAACTTCGACCTGCCAATCGTGGCAGAGGACTACATCCACCGGATCGGTCGTACCGGTCGTGCAGGTGCCACCGGGCAGGCTATTTCGCTGGTGTGCGCCGATGAAGTGAATTTGCTGTCGGCCATCGAGACGTTGACGCGTCAGACGTTGCCTCGGCAGATGGAACATGACTTCGAGCCTGAGCACCGGGTACCGGATACCGATGCCAGCGGTCAGGTGGTGAAGAAGCCGAAAAAACCGAAGAAGCCGAAGACCTCCGGTGGCGGTAAGCGCAACTTGGGTAAGTGGGTTGAGAGCGGGGATGCTTCGGTGCCGGAGCCTTCGATCAAGCCTGTGCGCAAGGTCCCGGTGTTCAATACCGGGCCCCGTAAGCGTAAGCCTTAAAAAGCTTCGGCGTCTGTCAGGACGCCTTCGCGGGCAAGCCTCGCTCCTACAAGAGCACCACCAATCCGTAGGAGCGAGGCTTGCCCGCGAAGGGTGCGCCTCGGTCTTCAGCCCTTGCGCTTCAACCATTCCACAATCCCCAACCCCGCCGCTCGCCCACTGGCGAAACACGCGGTCAGCAGATAGCCGCCAGTCGGCGCTTCCCAATCGAGCATTTCACCCGCGCAGAACACGCCAGGCAGTTGCTTGAGCATCAATCGTTCATCCATCGATTCGAACATCACGCCACCGGCGCTGCTGATGGCTTCATCCAGCGGACGGGTTTTCACCAACGTCAGTGGCAATGCCTTGATCGCTTTGGCCAGCAGCGCCGGATCAGCGAAGCATTCGGCCGGAGTGAGTTCGCGCAGCAACGCCGCTTTCACACCCTCGATCCCGAGCTGGCTGTGCAAATGTTTCGACATGGAACGAGACCCGCGCGGTTTGCTCAGCGCAGCCTGCACTTTATCCACAGGCCTGCCCGGTAACAGGTCGAGGTGAAGGGTCGCCGAGCCGTGCTGATTGATGGCTTCACGGATCGGCGCCGACAAGGCGTAGATCAAACTGCCTTCAATCCCGGTCGCCGTGATCACACATTCGCCGAGCCGTGGGACGTCGTCATTGAGGCCAATGGCGATGTTTTTCAGCGGTGCGCCGGCGAATTTGCTGACCATCAACTCGCTCCAGGCCTGCACCTCGAAGCCGCAATTACTCGGTTGCAGCGGCATCAGTCCTACGCCGCGTTGTTCCAGTGCCAGCATCCAGGCGCCATCCGAGCCGAGGCGCGACCAGCTGCCGCCGCCGAGGGCCAGCAGGGTTGCGTCGGGTCGAACGGTTTTTTCACCGTCGGGGCTATCAATGCGCAAACCACCGCTGTCATCCCAACCAAGCCAGCGGTGGCGGGTGTGGATAACGACGCCAGCGTCTCGCAGTCGTTTGAGCCAGGCGCGTAACAGCGGGGCGGCTTTCATGTCTGTAGGAAAAACTCGGCCGGAGCTGCCGACAAAGGTTTCAATGCCCAGGTCATGAATCCATTGGCATAGCGCATCGGCGCCGAAGGAACGTAGCAACGGCGCAATCTGCGGCGCGCGTTCGGCGTAGCGCGAGAGAAATGCCGGGTAGGCTTCGGAATGGGTGATGTTCATGCCACCCACACCGGCCAGCAGGAATTTTCGCCCAACTGAAGGCATGCCGTCGTACAGGTCGACCTTGATCCCGGCCTGGCTCAGCACTTCAGCCGCCATCAAACCGGCGGGGCCGCCGCCGATGATTGCGACGTGAGAAGTGGAGGAAGGCGAGGGCTGGGTCATGGCTAGAGCTGCGGCGTGGCGGAATAAGCCGCGCATTCTACCAGCACGAAGCATTGTGGGAGCGGGCTTGCTCGCGAAAGCGATTTAACATTCAACATTGATGTCGACTGATACACCGCTTTCGCGAGCAAGCCCGCTCCCACATTTGATCAGCGGTGTTTTCAGATGACTGATCAAAAAACAACCACCATTTTGCCGGCTATAGGCAGCATGGCCTGCAGGACCTTTCACTCAGGTTATCCACAGGCAGTTCCACAGACATTGTGGGTAAAGCATCCACAACTCAATGACAACCTGATGACTGCCAGACCCGCTGCGCGCTGTGGTGCAGGATTCCGTGGCGGCGCGCCAAGGCCTTGCGGTCCTTGCTGTAGCCGCCGCCAATCACCCCGACCACCGGAATATCCCGCCCCAGGCAATGACGCATCACGCTTTCATCGCGAGCGGCAACGCCTTCGTCTGTCAGCTTCAGGTAGCCGAGTGCGTCGTCCTTATGCACATCGACCCCGGCGTCGTACAACACCAGATCCGGTTGGTAGAGTGGCAGCAAATAATTCAGCGCATCGTCCACTACCTTCAAATAATCGGCATCGCCCATGCCTTTGGGCAGCGGGATGTCCCAATCACTTTCAGCCTTGCGTGCAGGAAAATTCTTTTCGCAGTGAAGGGAAACGGTTATCGCGTCCGGGGTGTTGTGCAGTATTCGTGCAGTCCCGTCGCCCTGATGCACGTCGCAATCGAAGATCAGCACCCGATTCACACGGCCGCTTTCCAGTAGGAAATGGCTGATCACCGCCAGGTCATTGAAGATGCAGAAACCCGCCGGATAGTCGTAATGCGCGTGATGCGTGCCACCGGCCAGATGACAGGCCAGGCCGTGTTGCAGCGCCTGTTCCGCCGCCAGCAACGAACCGCCGACCGCCCGCACCGTGCGCCGGGCCAGTGCTTCACTCCAGGGCAGGCCTAGGCGCCGCTGGTCTTCGCGGGACAACTCGCCACTCATGTAGCGTTCGATATAGGCAGCGTCATGCGCGAGGGCAAGAATCTCCGGGGGACAGAGTTCAGGGCGCAGCAGGTCGGCGTCCCGGGTCAGGCCGCTGTCCACCAAGTGATCGCGCAGCAGGCGAAACTTGTCCATCGGGAAGCGGTGATCCGCCGGGAACTCGGGGCTGTAGTCTTCGTGGTAGATCAGCGGCAGCGGCATAACGAATTCAGGTAGGAATGAGTGAAGGATCCTACCAGCGTTGTAGACTTGCGGCATGGAAAGGGGAGGGCACGATGGAGCCGATACTGAAACTCGAGAGCGCGCGACTGCTGTTGCGGCAGTGGCGCGATGAGGATTTGCCGGAGTTCGCGGCGATGTGCGCCGATCCACAGGTCATGCGCTATTTTCCGGCACCCTTGAGTCGTCTCGAAAGTGCTTCGCTGATCGGACGGATTCGTGGGCATTTTGCCGAACATGGCTTCGGCCTCTGGGCGCTGGAGCGCAAGGACACCGGGGCATTCATCGGTTTCACCGGCCTCGGCGTGGTCGGTTTCGATGCACCGTTTACCCCGGCTACAGAAATCGGCTGGCGCCTGGCGCGCGAGCATTGGGGGCTGGGTTATGCCAGTGAAGCGGCGTGGACCGCTCTGCGATGCGGGTTTGACCGGATGCCGCTGAAAGAAGTCGTGTCGTTCACCACCGAAACCAACATGCTGTCGCAGAAAGTCATGCAGGCAATCGGCATGCACCATGATTCAGCCGATGATTTTGAACATCCCAGGCTCGCGGCCGATCATCCCCTGCGCCACCATGTGTTGTATCGCATCACCCGTGAACAATGGCTGCAAACCTTGCATGGATAAGCAGGCACGGACGTTTACAATGGCCCCCATGGGCCCTGGCCATAAACTGAATCGACCGTCGCAGCCCAGACTGCGCGGCATGCTTTGTGTGAGGAGAGTCTGAATGAGCCAAGTGTTGGATGATCTGGTCGACCTGCTGACCCTGGAACCGATCGAAGAAAACCTGTTCCGTGGCCGCAGTCAGGACCTGGGTTTTCGTCAGTTGTTCGGCGGTCAGGTGATCGGTCAGTCCTTGTCGGCGGCCAGTCAGACGGTCGAAGAAGCGCGCCATGTGCATTCGATGCACGGCTATTTCCTGCGCCCGGGCGATTCCGCGTTGCCCGTGGTGTATCAGGTTGACCGGGTGCGTGATGGCGGCAGTTTCAGCACGCGTCGGGTGACGGCGATCCAGAAGGGCAACCCGATCTTCACTTGCAGTGCGTCGTTTCAGTACGACGAAAAAGGCTTCGAGCACCAGGCCGAGATGCCGACCGTGGTCGGCCCGGAAAACCTGCCTTCGGAACTTGAGCTCACCCAACAGCGTGCGCACCTGATTCCCGAGCACATGCGCGAAAAATTTCTGTGCCCCAAACCGATCGAATTCCGACCGATCACCGAGAAAGATCCCTACAACCCGCAACCGTCCGATCCGGTCAAGTACGTCTGGTTTCGTGCCGACGGTGCCTTGGCCGATTCTCCGGCGTTGCACAAATACCTGCTGGCCTATGCGTCGGACTTCGGTCTGCTGACCACCTCGATGCAGCCCCACGGCAAATCGGTCTGGCAGAAAGACATGCAGGTCGCCAGCCTCGATCACGCGCTGTGGTTCCATGCGGATCTTCGCGCCGATGACTGGTTGCTGTACGCGATGGACAGCCCGTGGGCCGGCAATTCTCGCGGGTTCACCCGTGGCAGCGTGTTCAATCGTGGCGGGCAATTGGTGGCTTCGGTCACTCAGGAAGGCTTGATCCGCCATCGCAAGGATTGGGCATGAGCCTGGCCGAGGTGCGGCATTGGGTGTTCGACATGGACGGCACCCTGACGGTGGCCGTGCATGACTTCGCGGCGATTCGCGTGGCGTTGGCGATTCCGGCGGAAGACGACATATTGACCCACCTCGCAGCGCTGCCGGCCGATGAAGCCGCAGCCAAACATGCGTGGCTGTTGGAGCACGAACGGGACCTGGCGTTGGGTTCGAAAGCGGCGCCGGGCGCAGTGGAGCTGGTGCGGGAGTTGGCCGGGCGCGGTTATCACCTGGGCATTCTCACGCGCAATGCCCGGGAGCTGGCGCACGTGACACTGGAGGCGATCGGCCTGGCTGACTGCTTTGCCGTGGAGGATGTGCTGGGCCGTGATGAAGCGCCGCCTAAACCGCATCCCGGTGGTTTGCTGAAGTTGGCCGAGGCCTGGAACGTGCCGGCGAGCGAGATGGTGATGGTCGGTGATTACCGCTTTGATCTGGATTGCGGTCGAGCGGCGGGAGCGCGGACGGTGTTGGTGAATTTGCCGGATAACCCTTGGCCGGAGCTGACGGATTGGCATGCGGCGGATTGTGGGGTGTTGCGGGAGATGTTGTCTGCTTGAGGGCCCTTTCGCGGGCAAGCCTCGCTCCTACAAAGTGACGCGCTGCCCTTGTAGGAGCGAGCGGTGCGGCGATCCGACTTGCCCGCGAAGGCGTCAGATCAGGCAATACAGAACTCACTGACCAAACAACACCTTCTGCCCCTCCGGCGACGTCAACATTCCATCCCCGTTATGCCCAACCCCCGGCACTTCAACCAGCCGCTGATTGACCCCTTTCGGATTCCGACGCAGCAGGTAACTGAAAAAATTCTGCCCGCGAACCAAACGATAAGCACCCTGGGCTTTGGCCTCGCAACCTTTGTCGAGCGCCGGATGTTGCGGGTCGGTATCTTGCTGCCCGTGCAGATAAGTCACGTCCCGTTTGACGTAATTGCCTTCAATTTGCGGTGCCGTTTGCCCACTGGCATAAACGGGTAAATCCGTCAGCCCGTACTTCCAGCGATTGAACCCGGGACACGCCGCATGGTTGAACGCCACCGGCCGCTGCTCATTGAAGTACGCGTAGGACGAAGGGTTGGCGACGACGTAGCGAAGCTTCACGCCGGCGGCCGTCAGGGCCGGTTGCTCACGCGCCAGCAGCGCATAGCGCTGAACCACCTGAGCACCACCGGAGTGCCCGGCGATGATGATTTGCTTCACATCCGGAAATTGCCGGCGGTCACTGACTCTCTCGATGATTTGATCGAGGGCTGCATAGGAACTCAGCGCAAAAGGAGCGGTGGATAAACCTCCTGCCATCCAGTCATTGCCCTGCCAGCGCAACACTGTGTCCGCCACCGGATGAAGCGCGATGTCGGTTTCGTTGAGGAATTGCGGGGCGATCACCAGGGTGCTTGCACTTTGCCCGGCCAGTTCCGCCGCGCGCTCGGCGCTCTGGCGATAGGTTTCAGCATTGCGTAAACGACCATGGATGATGATCAGCACGCGTTCGATTTTCGCTGGCGCCGGGCCAAGGCTCACCGCCATCTCGCCTTCTTTCAACAACAATCGCCCGGGGCTGAGCTCCTTGACGCCATGCTCCGCGGCCTGGGTGCTTGCGCACGTGAACAACACAATCAACAGCCAATTTTTCATTTACAGAGTTTTCGCCGCAAAGGTATCGCACTGGCCCACCTGGCCTTGCGCAAATCCGGTTTTAAACCAGCGCACCCTTTGCGCCGATGTGCCATGGGTAAACGAGTCCGGTACCACGCGGCCCTGACCTTTTTGTTGCAAACGGTCGTCGCCGATAGCGTTGGCCGCATTCAAGGCTTCTTCGATGTCACCCGGTTCCAGCCAGTTCAGACGCTGCTGCGCATTGTTGGCCCAGACACCGGCCAGGCAATCGGCCTGCAACTCCTGGCGCACCAACAGTCCGCCATCGCCTTCCATCTGCCGGCCTTGCTGGCGGGCTGCCTGAATTTTTGCGGAAACGCCGAGCAACGTCTGAACGTGATGTCCGACTTCGTGCGCGATGACGTAGGCCTGAGCGAAGTCACCTGCAGCGGAAAAGCGTTGCGACATTTCCTGGAAAAAAGCCGTGTCCAGGTAGACCTTCTGGTCGGCGGGGCAATAGAACGGCCCGGTCGCCGATGTCGCCATGCCGCACGCCGAGTTCACCCGGTTGCTGAACAGCACCAGCGTCGGGTTCTTATACTGTCGACCCGCCTGCTGGAAAATCTGGCCCCACGTATCCTCGGTATCGCCGAGGATCGAGCGCACGAATTCGGCGCCTTCATCATTGGCCGGCGGGGCCTTGCGGCTCTGGTTGGTGGCCGGAGCCGATTGCTCGGTCATTTGCCCGGTCAGTTGTCCGAGGATTTGCATCGGGTCCTGGCCGGTGATCCAGCCGATCCCGACAATCAGGATGATCGCGGTCAGGCTCAGGCCTTTGCCGCCACCAAAGCGCATCCCGCCGCCACCGCCGCCATCACCACGGGCGTCGACCACGTTGTCGCTGCGTCGGCCTTTTTTCCATAGCATGTGGGAATCCTCTGATTGTCCGTGGTGATGAGTGTTGCTGGTGTGTGGGGGCGGCGCCAGTCCGGCTGTCCGGCTTTTCGCACTGGTCGGTAGACTTGCAGACTGTAGGAACATGGATAACCCATCGAATTCCGTAAGCGGGTGGGTTTTTATCGAGTAGGCCAATTGAGCATCGGGTTCCAGATTTCGCATTACTCGGTTCATCTTCTAGAATCAGGCAAATTGTATGTGGAACCTCCCATGGCCGGCAGTCAGATCGAACGAGTCTTCAGCGTGCTGGAAAGCCTCACCAGTGACCCTCGCGGTCTGCCGATGCAGAGGCTCGCGGAGCAACTGGACATCCCTAAAAGCGCAACCCACCGTCTGCTCGCGGAGCTGATTCGGCTGGGTTACGTGCGGCAGAATCCGGAGAACTTGCGGTATCACTTGTCCACAAAATTGGTGGCGATGGGTTTTCGTTACCTGTCGGGCAGCGGCGCCGATATTGTTCAACCCGTGCTGGATCGGCTGGCTCAGGAAACCGGGGAACTGGTGCGTCTCGGGGTGATTGAAGGCGAGCGGCAGGTCTGGATTGCCAAGTCCCAGGGAGCTCGTTCCGGCCTGCGTTACGACCCGGAAATGGGCCGCGATGCGCCGTTGTTCTATACCGCGTCGGGCCATGCATGGCTGGCGTGCATGAGCGATGCCGAGGCGTTGTCGCTGGTGGAGCGCCAGGGCGGCGAGCGACCTAAGGACCTTGGGCCGAATGCACCGCGTTCCAACATTGAATTGCTGGAGCGCCTGCGTCTGGCGCGGGAGCAGGGCTATGCCTGGGTCGAGGAGAGCTCGGCGGTGGGCACCTCGGCGATCGCGGCGGTGGTGCGGCACCCGAGCGAGGGGCGGGTGATTGGTGTGCTGAGCATCGCCGGGCCGAGTGCGCGGATGCCGGGCGCGCGGTTGCATGAGTTGGCGCCGCTGTTGTCGAGGTATGCCGAAGAATTGTCGGCGGCGAGTCTGGCGTCGGAGTTGTTCAGTTAATTCATTCAGCACCAATCCATTGTGGGCGAGCCTGTGGTGAGGGGATTTATCCCCGTTGCGCTGTGAAGCGCCCCCCAAAACCGCCAGTCATGTTGGATCAGGTCCACCGTAAGCAACGTTTTTACGACTGCTGCGCAGCCGAACGGGGGCCAGGCCGTGGGCGCCGGTCGCCAGGCTCCAGAGCAACACCGCGCAGAAGAACACGCGCTTCACGCCGACCCGATCGATCAGCCGGCCTTGCAGCACGAATCCGATGGCGTAGCCGACCTGAAACCAGAAGTTGATGTTGGCGTAGTCCATCGCCGTCCAGCTCATTTCCTTGGCGAGGATGGGCTGCATGACGCCCAGTGCGGCGCGGTCGATGTAGTTGAGCGTGGTGGCGAAAAACACCAGCGCCAACATGCCCCAGCGGGTTTTGCCGACCGCCATGGCGCCGCGAATCTTGTCGCCGATGCCCCCGGAGGCAGGAGTCATGGAGGAACGCTCCACGGGAGAGCTTTGAGAAGGAGTCATGTAGGCCACCGATTATTTTTATGTGGTGTTCTGGGTCTTTGGTCACCGAGACCGATGTCTGCGACCGGACTCAATGTGTCGTCGATGGTGGGCAGTGGACGAAAAATCGTCAATTCGCCAAGGGGCATTGTGTTCGATAATCGCACGCAAAACTAACTGGGTAGTACACTTTGAATTGCTGTGTGAGTTCGTCAGGCCAATAATTTCCCCCTCGATAAACGCGATCCCTGTAGGAGCCAGGCTTGCCGGCGATGGCGTCCTCAAGATCGCCTTCGCGAGCAAGCTTCGCTCCTACAAAAAGGGTGCGATGCCTCTAACAAGATTGTCCCCACCACCGGGAGTCGAAACATGCAGCGTTCCATTGCCACCGTTTCCTTGAGCGGTACCCTACCGGAAAAACTCGAAGCCATTGCCGCCGCCGGTTTCGACGGGGTGGAGATTTTCGAAAACGACCTTCTCTACTACGACGGCAGCCCGCGGGAAATCAAACAGATGTGCGCCGATCTCGGGATAGCGATCACACTGTTTCAACCGTTCCGCGACTTCGAAGGCTGCCGTCGCGATCGACTGCCGCGCAATCTGGAGCGGGCCGAGCGCAAGTTCGACCTGATGCAGGAACTGGGCACCGACCTGGTGCTGGTGTGCAGCAACGCCTCGGCTGACTCCATCGGTGATGAACAGATTTTAGTCGACGACTTGCGCCTGCTGGCCGAACACGCCGGCGCACGCGGGTTGCGAATCGGCTACGAAGCATTGGCCTGGGGCCGGCATGTGAACACTTGGCAACAGGTGTGGAACATCGTTCGTCAGGCCGATCACCCAAGCCTCGGTGTGTTGCTGGACAGCTTTCACACGCTGTCGCTCAAGGGTGATCCGAGTGCGATCGCCCATATTCCCGGTGACAAGATCTTCTTCGTACAAATGGCTGACGCGCCGATTCTGGCGATGGACGTGCTGGAGTGGAGTCGGCATTTCCGCTGCTTCCCGGGCCAGGGCGAATTCGACTTGCCGGGCTTCCTGGCACCGATCATCAAGAGTGGTTACACCGGGCCGCTGTCGCTGGAAATCTTCAACGACGGTTTCCGCGCCGCACCGCCTCGGGCCAACGCCGCCGACGGTTTTCGTTCGTTGCTGTATCTCGAGGAAAAAACCCGCCAGCGTCTGGCGCAGGAAGCGACACCGGCAGCCAGCCTCGACATTCTGTTCGAGACGCCCAAGGCCAGCGAATACAACGGCATCGAGTTCCTCGAATTCGCAGTGGACGAAAGCCTTGGCGCCAAACTCTCCCATTGGCTGGAGCGACTGGGTTTCGTCAAGGCCGGGCAACATCGCTCCAAGAGCGTGAGCCTGCTGCGCCAGGGCGATATCAACCTGATCCTCAATTCCGAGCCTTACTCGTTTGCCCACAGTTTTTTCGAAGCTCACGGTCCTTCACTGTGCGCCACTGCCGTGCGGGTCAAGGACAGCGCCAGTGCGCTGGCCCGGGCCGTGGCCTATAAAGGTCAGCCGTATCGCGGGCTGGTGGGCCCCAACGAGCTGGAACTCGCTGCGGTACGCGCGCCGGATGGCAGCCTGATTTATCTGGTGGACCAGGACGCCGATGTCTATGGCACCGACTTCAATCTGCAACCCACCGCCGTGGCCAGCGGCGGCCTCAAGCGCATCGACCATATGGCCATGGCGCTGCCGGCCGACAGCCTCGACAGTTGGGTGCTCTTCTATAAAAGCCTGCTGGATTTCGAAGCCGACGATGAAGTGGTGCTGCCTGACCCGTACGGTCTGGTAAAGAGTCGGGCGCTGCGCAGCCGGGACAGTTCGATCCGCTTGCCGCTGAACATTTCCGAGAACCGCAACACCGCAATCTCACATGCACTGTCGAGTTATCGCGGCTCTGGCGTGCATCACATCGCCTTCGATTGCGACGACATCTTTGCCGAAGTCAGCCGGGCCAAGGAGGCGGGCGTGCCGCTGCTGGATATCCCGCTCAATTACTACGATGACCTCGCCGCGCGGTTCGATTTCGACGACGAGTTCCTCAGCGAACTGGCCTATTACAACGTGCTCCACGACCGCGATGCCCAGGGTGGCGAGCTGTTCCATGTCTACACCGAGCCGTTCGAAGGGCGGTTCTTCTTTGAAATTATCCAGCGCAAGAACGGTTACGCGGGTTACGGCGCAGCCAACGTCGCGGTGCGACTGGCGGCCATGGCAAAATCCCGCAGTGGTGCCGTACGTCAGACAAAGTTGTAGGGAAATCGTAAACACGGGGTACAAACCGCTGCCGCGCGGCTTCCTTCACTGTGCGGCGCGGCCCATAATCGCCAGCCTGTGCAGTGATGGCCGTGAGCCCGCAATGACGATAACTTCAGAACTCTCCGCAGCGCCCGCCGAACCGATTGCCGGGCCGCGCAAGAGTCGCAAGAACAACCCGGAAAAGACCCGCGAGAACATCCTTCAAGAGGCGATTTTCGAGTTCGTCCAGCAGGGGCTTTCCGGTGCTCGCGTCGATGCGATCGCCGAGCGCATCCACACCTCCAAACGCATGATCTATTACTACTTCGGCAGTAAGGAACAGCTCTACGTCGAGGTGCTGGAGAAACTCTACGGCGATATCCGCAACACGGAAAACCACCTGCACCTGGCCGAACTGACACCGGTGGAGGCGATTCGGCGGCTGGTGGAGTTCACTTTCGATCACCACGATCGCAACGTCGATTTCGTGCGCATCGTCAGCATCGAGAATATTCACAACGCTGAATACGTGAAGCGCTCCGATGCGATCAAGGCGATGAACAACACCATCCTCGACTCACTGGGCGTGATTTTGCGTCGCGGCGCTGAAGAAGGTGTGTTCCGTTCAGAGCTTGAACCGCTGGATGTTCATTTGCTGATCAGCTCGTTTTGCTTTTATCGAGTGTCGAACCGCCATACCTTCGGTGAGATCTTTCAGATCGACTTGCCGGACGAAAGCATCAAGCAGCGTCATCGGGAGATGATCTGCGAGTCGGTTTTGCGATACCTGCAGGCCTGACCTGTGGCGAGGGAGCTCGCTCCGTTGGGCTGCGAAGCAGCCCTCGTACTTTCTACCTTAGCCATTCATGCTCTGAAAATGCGCCAACATCCGCTGCACATCCGGCACCACGCCGCTGAACAATTCAAACGCCTTCACCGCCTGAAACACCGCCATGTTGCCGCCATCCAGCGTCCGGCAACCCAGCGCGCGGGCGTTGCGTAGCAGTTCGGTTTCCAGCGGAAAATAAACAATCTCCGCCACCCACAATTCAGCCCGAAGCAAATCCACCGGCACCGGCATGCCCGGGAGTTTTTTCATGCCCATGGGCGTGGTGTTCACTAATCCATCCGCCTGACCCAACGTGCTCGGCAAATCATGCGCGGCGACGGCCCGGCCAGCGCCGAAGTGTTGATTGAGATTGTCCGCCAGCGCCTGCGCGCGGCTGATCTCCACGTCGAAAATACTCAACAGTTGTACGCCTTCGCTCAACAGCGCGTGGGCCACTGCCGCACCCGCGCCGCCAGCGCCCATCTGGACTACACGCTCACGGGTAACATCCTTCAATCCCCGACGAAAACTTTCGGCAAAACCCAGGCAGTCGGTGTTGTGGCCGATGCGTTTACCGTCCTTCAGCACCACCGTGTTCACCGCCCCGATCCCGCGAGCTTCCGCCGACAATTCGTCAAGCAGCGGGATGATCGCCTGCTTGCACGGGAAGGTGATATTCAGGCCGGTGAAGTTCATGCGCTCGGCGGCCATCAACAGATCGGGCAGGGCGCTGCTGTCGAGCTTCAACTGATCGAGGTCGATCAAGCGATAGAGATAGCGCAAGCCCTGGGCATCACCTTCATGCTCATGCAGCGCCGGGGTGCGGGAAGCCTGGATGCCGGCGCCGATCAGCCCGGCCAGTACCACGTTGTTCTGAGTCACGGCGTTCACCCCTTTAAACGTTGGCTGAAATAATCCAGCGCCAGGCGATAACCATGGCTGCCGAAACCCGCCATCACAGCGGTGGCAATGGCTGAAACGAAGGAGTGATGTCGGAAGGGCTCGCGGGCGTGAACGTTGGACAGGTGGACTTCGATCACCGGCAATTCGCTGGCGATCAAGGCATCACGGATCGCGACTGAAGTGTGTGTCCAGGCCGCCGGGTTGATGACGATCCCGGCGCAACGGCCACGGGCCGCGTGAATCCAGTCGAGCAATTCGCCTTCGTGGTTGGTCTGGCGAAATTCCACCGCCAGGCCGAATTCTTCGGCGGCGCGTGCGCACAGCGCCGAGATGTCTGCCAGGGTTTCGCGACCGTAAGTCGCCGGTTCGCGAGTGCCGAGCAGGTTCAGATTCGGGCCGTTGAGCACCAGAACGATAGGGGACATCGAAGTCTCTCCACATATTATTTTTGGAATGGGCTGTGGTGTTCAGCCTGTGGAGATAAATTGTACCAGCTGGTTAGTTCGGTCAATTGAAGAGCGCTTTCATTGAGGTTATGTGTGCGGTGATCGGACAGTCGAGATGCTCAGCGTGGCAGATGTTCGACCAGAAAATCGATAAATGCCCGCAGTCTCAGCGGCATATGACGGCTCTGTGGATAGAGCAGGGTGAACGGTCGGGAGCGCCCGCCATAACGTTTGAGCACTTCCACCAACGAGCCATCGGCCAGTTCGTTTTCGACAATAAACCGGTAAGTCTGAAACAATCCCGCCCCGTGTTTGGCCAAGGTCACGCCACCGAGCACATCGTCAGAACAACTGAGACTGCCCTCGGCAAGAATCTCCCGCGGTGCGCCGTTGTCGTTAAAAAGCCAGGCAATCCGTCGACCGCTGCTGGGCAGTTCGTACTGAATGCATTCGTGCTGCGCAAGGTCGTCGAGGCTTTGCGGTACAGCCGCGCGCTTCAGGTAATCGGGGCTGGCAATTATCACCAGCGCGGCGTCCTCAAGGTGCCGGGCGATAAGGCCGGAATCCGGAATCGCCCGCACGCGGATCGCCATGTCATAACCTTCACCCACGAAATCAATGTTGCGATTGCTGATGTGTGACTCGACTTTCACGTCGGGAAAGCGCGCCCGAAACGCGGGCAACAACGGCAAGATCCGGTGGTGCGCATACGTCGTGGGAATACTGATGCGCAGCGTGCCGGACGGTTGCTGTTGCTGGCCCATGACCTCGCGCTGAGCCTCGACCAGTTGCGCCAGTGCCTGACGACATTCCTCGTAATAGCGGCGGCCACTGTCGGTCAGCTTGACACTGCGGGTAGTACGCGCAAACAAACGCACGCCCAGACGTTCTTCCATGCGCGACACCGAACGACTCACCGCTGCCGGTGTTACGCCGGCCACCAATGCGGCCGCGGTAAAGCTGCCGGCCTCGGCCGCCAGGCAAAACAGTTCGATGCTGCCCAACTGAAGATCGTCGAATACTCGCTGCATGATTGATGACACCGGGGATCAAATGAGGGACTGCGCCACTGTAGATGAAATCGCCGAAGCAGTGCTTTACTTGACTGGCATCTAACTTGAACTCGGACAGGAGCAGCATCATGCCTTTCGTCAGCGTACGAATCACCCGTGACGGCGTCACCCGAGAGCAGAAAGCCCAGGTCATCGCCGAAATCACCGACACCTTGAAACGCGTTCTCGGCAAGCCACCGGAACTGACCCACATCGTGATCGAGGAAGTCGATACCGATAACTGGGGCTATGCGGGCATCACCACCACCGAGTATCGGAAGCAGCCTGGATGATGGGGTGCAATTCTAGGCAGCCGTCCTTGTGACGGCTTTTTTGTGGGCGTGGTGAAAGGAATGCTTACTATTTGGCGTTGAGATGAGCAAGTCGAAAAGCTCTCAAGCGCTAATCTCAAATACGGATTGATCATCCAGCAATCAGCACCAGTTATCAGTTTCTTCAGGGAACGGAGAATCTTCGCAATCTATAACCTAACGGATGGGTTAGCATGAATGTATGCCGCTACAGAGGCTTTTCATTGGTCATCATGCTGCGTGATGAACATTGTCCACCCCATGTCCATGTCGACGCAGGGACGTGGGGCGCACGGTTCAAGTTCAGTTTCTGGCACAACGGCGTCGAGCTCTGGGATGTCGTTCCTCATTCGCAGCGACCGCCCTCGGCGGTTCTGGAGGGATTAAGACAGGCGCTCCGGCAACCTGCCCATTTACGGCGAGCCCGAGGTCTCTGGTGGAGCAAATTGCGCACAGCCTGTCTCGACAATCAGTTGTGGGATTGGGAGGGCAATGAAGTAGTCGTTATGAAGAGGATAGCCAGTACGACGTGCATGATTGGCTCGGCTAGCTACGAGCCTGAAGCGAACAAGACTCTGCTGGCCCTGATGGGGGCACCGGAGGGAGTGGAGATCGAATTATGAAAACGATACAGGCAAGAGAGCAGACGGATCGGCCTGTCACCGAAGAAGCATTGAGCCAGGCCATCGAGCGAGGCGAGGCAAGTCGCCGTAGCGGGTTGAACGCGACGGCGGTCACCTTGTCAGGGCCTTGTCTGGCAGTCAGTTTTGAAGATGGCAGCGGTGTGTTCCTGCCAGTGGGGAACTACTCGGAATTTGATAGTTTTGACGCAGGCGATTTCAATGATTTGAAGGTTGGCTTCTCCGGAACCGCTCTGTGTCATGAAGGCAAGGACCTGCACGTTTCTATCGCCGGAATGATTTCGGCGAGCAAGCCGCTGATGGACATGGCGTCCTCGGTCATCGCCTCGCGAAATGGCCGTCAAAGCAGCGCCGCCAAAGCCGAAGCTGCGCGTGCCAATGGTAAAAAGGGCGGCCGCCCACGCAAGGTTGATACGGCTCTTTGACCGCCCACAAAAAAGCCGTCGTGATGACGGCTGATTTGTATGGACGGCTGCCACTCAACGACGCGTCAACAACACCCCGGATTCCATGTGATGCGTCCACGGAAACTGGTCGAACATCGCGCACTGAGTGATGCGATGGGTGTCGTGCAACTGGGCGATGTTGGCCGCCAGGGTTTGCGGGTTGCAGGAAATGTAGAGGATGTTGTCGAAGCGCCGGGTCAGCTCGCAGGTGTCCGGGTCCATGCCGGCGCGAGGCGGGTCGACGAAGACGCTACCGAACTCGTAACTCTTCAGGTCGATGCCGTGCAGGCGCCGGAACGGGCGGACTTCGTTCAAGGCTTCGGTCAGCTCTTCGGCGGACAAACGCACCAGGGTGACGTTATCCACAGCGTTTTCGCTGAGGTTGCTCAGTGCGGCATTAACCGAAGTCTTGCTGATTTCGGTGGCCAGCACTTTGCGCACGCGGGTCGCCAGCGGCAGGGTGAAGTTGCCGTTGCCGCAATACAGCTCCAGCAAATCGTCCGGGCGATCGCCGAGGGCGTCGTAAGCCCAGTTGAGCATTTTCTGGTTCACGGTACCGTTAGGCTGGGTGAAGGCGCCTTCGGGCTGGCGGTAGCTGAACGTGCGGCCACCGACTTCCAGTTTTTCGACCACGTAATCATGGCCAATCACTTCGCGTTTGCCTTTCGAGCGACCGATAACGCTGACGTTCAGGTCGGCGGCCAGTTTCGATGCCGCCGTGTGCCAGTGTTCGTCCAGCGGGCGGTGATAGCAGAGGGTGATCATCGCGTCGCCGGCCAGGGTGGTCAGAAACTCCACCTGAAACAGCTTGTGGCTTAGCGCCGCGCTCGCCTTCCATGCCGCCTTGAGCTGCGGCATCAACTCATTGATGCGCAGGCTGGCAATCGGGAACTCCTCGATCAGGATCGGCGTGCGTTTATCTTCTTGGGAAAACATCGCGTAGTGACGCTCGCCGCCTTCGCGCCACAGGCGGAATTCGGCACGCAGGCGGAAATTTTTCAGCGGCGAGTCAAACACCGCAGGTTCTGGCGCATCGAACGGGGCCAGCAGGTCGCGCAGGCGCGTGACCTTTTCTTCGAGCTGAACGGCGTAGGCCTGGGAATCGAAAGTCATGCGTTGAACCAACCCAACTTGATCACAAACAAAATCGACAGAATCACCAGCGCCGGGTTCAGCTCACGGCCACGACCGGACAGCAGTTTAATCGCGGTCCAAGAGATGAAACCGAAGGCGATGCCGTTGGCGATGGAGTACGTGAATGGCATGGCCAGCGCGGTGATCACGACTGGTGCGGCAACGGTGATGTCATCCCAGTCTATTTCGGCCAGTCCGGATGTCATCAACACCGCGACGAACAGCAGCGCCGGTGCAGTGGCGAACGCCGGGACGCTGGCGGCCAATGGCGAGAAGAACAGCGCCAGCAGGAACAGAATCGCCACCACGATGGCAGTCAGGCCGGTGCGGCCACCGGCACTCACGCCGGCGGCGGATTCGATGTAGCTGGTGGTGGTCGAGGTGCCGAGCAGCGAACCGGCCATGGCCGCGGTGCTGTCGGCGATCAGGGCGCGGCCCATTTTTGGCATGTGGCCGTCCTTGCCCATCAGGCCGGCGCGTTTGGCGACGCCGATCAGGGTGCCGGAGTTATCAAACAGGTCGACGAACAGGAAGGCGAAAATCACGCTGACCAGACCGATATCCAGCGCACCTTTGATGTCCAGTTGCAGGAAGGTCGGCGCCAGGGACGGTGGCATCGACATCACGCCGCCGAACGGGGTGAAGCCCAATGCGATGGACGCGATGGTCACAACCAGAATGCCGATCAGCACCGCGCCGCGTATGGCGAGCGCTTCGAGGGCGACGATCAGGGCGAAGCCAAGGGTCGCGAGGATCGGAGCAGGTTGCTTCAAGTCACCGAGGCCCACCATGGTGGCCGGGTTGCTGACCACGATGCCGGCGTTATGCAGGGCGATCAGCGCCAGGAACAGACCGATACCGGCCGCAATCGCCGAGCGCAGCGGCAGCGGGATGCTATTGATGATCCATTCGCGGATGCGGAAGATCGACAGCAGGAAGAACAGCACCGCCGAGATAAACACCGCCCCCAGCGCGACTTGCCAGGTGTGGCCCATGTGCAGGACCACGGTGTAGGTGAAGAAGGCGTTCAGGCCCATGCCCGGCGCGAGCGCGATCGGGTAGTTGGCGATCAGGCCCATCACCGCGGAACCGATTGCCGCCGCCAGACAGGTCGCGACAAACACCGCGCCCTTGTCCATGCCGGTCTCGCCGAGAATGCTCGGGTTGACGAACAGAATGTAGGCCATGGCCAAGAAGGTCGTGACGCCCGCCAGAATCTCGGTCCGCACGTTGGTGTTGTGTGCCTTGAGTTGAAACAGCCTTTCCAGCATGTCTGCTCCCCGTGGCGCGCCCGGCGCCGTGAATGTATCGACCTCAACAGCAAAGCACAGACCGTTGAAGGCGCCTGGTAATTTTCTGTGGGTCGGAAAAAGCCGCGCATCATACCAGCAGCGTGGGGTTGTGGCTGCTTATGGCTGTGATCGTCGTCGATGTTTTGCCGTAAAGCGAAGTGAGCCATACTGCGCGCTGGTTTTGGGGGGCGTTATGGATTGCATTAAAAAGTGTGGGGTTGCGGTTATTGGCGTCGCGATGGCGTTGTTGCTGGGGGCGCAAACTGCCTCGGCGGCGATGGCGCCGCGATTGAGCCAGTTGAAAGTGGTCAAGGTCGAATCGCCGGGCTGTAGTTATGAAAACATTGCCGAAGGGCAGACCGAGACGAGTTGCAACCACAGCGGTCCGAGCATCAAGGTCTATGTACTGGAAGTCGGCTACGGTAGTCCCAGTCCGCATGTCGCGCTGGATGGTTTTGAAGTGAACGGCACCCGGACGCCGGTGTGTGCCTTTCAAACCGGCAACCTGACCGAGTGCACGCCTGGAGAAAAAACCGTCGGCTATCTGTATATCTTCAATCTTGCGGGCAAGCAGGACGGGATCTTCACGTTCAGCAACACCTCGATCAATGCACCGGGCGATAAGATGTCGACCCAGCTTTACATCAAGTAACGCCTGCGCTCGAACAAGGGGCAGGAAAGCTGACTACGCTTTAAAGATCATCCTGTGGACCGTGCCCATGACCTTTAGAGCTTTGATTACCCTCGCCGAGGGCATCGATGACCTGCAAACCGTGACCCTGATCGATGTGCTGCGCCGCGCCAAGGTTGAAGTGGTGGTGGCGAGCATCGAAGGGCGGCGCATGCTCACGTGTGCCCGCGGTACCCGCCTGACCGCCGATGCGATGCTGGTGGATTTGCTGGCCCAGCCGTTCGACCTTATCGCGCTGCCCGGCGGAGAGGTAGGCTCGCAACACCTCGCCGCCCATCAACCCCTACAACAGTTGATCAAGGACCAGGCCGCCGCCGGGCGTCTGTTCGCCGGCATCGGTGAATCCCCGGCACTGGCGTTGCAAACCTTTGGCGTATTACGTCAGCGGCGCATGACCTGCCTGCCATCGGCCAGCCATCAATTGTCGGGCTGCAACTTTGTTGACCAGCCGGTGGTGGTGGATGGCAACTGCATCACCGCGCAGGGATCGGGTGCGGCCCTGCAGTTTGCCCTGACGCTGGTGGAGCAACTCTGCGGTAAAGCCACGCGGACGGCTGTGGCGGGGGAGTTGGTGATTTGAAAAGTGTCAGGCGTGAATGGCAATGGGTTCGATAAACGGTTGCTCGCGATGTTCCGCTTGCCAGAGGTCGTAGTCGGCCTGAACCCCTAACCACATCCGCGCCTTGCCAATTCCGGCTCGTTCGAGACGCACCGCCAGATCCGGACTAATCGGCGCGTGGCCATGCAATACGCGCGAAAGATGCGGACGAGCGAACCCCAAGTGGCGGGCCAGCTCAGTGACACTGATGCCTAGCTCGGGTAATACATCCGTCAAAAGCGTTTCACCGGGGTGCGGCGGGTTGTGCATGGGCATGTCCTGCCTCCTGTCAGTGGTAATCCAGATAATCGACCAGTTCGATATCCGAGCCGATAAAACCAAAAAGTAACTCGCCAGTTCCCCCGAAACGCTCAATGACCAGTATTCGGCCACTCACCCCGTAGTGGGTGCAATCGCCATCCCGGCAGGTCGAGGTCGCCAGGCAACGCTGCACGGTCCATGAACTGAAGCATCCGAGACAGACGCTTTGCATGGTCTGCGCGAATCCCGCGAGTCGAACCTGTTTCATAGAAGCCACGAAGGCCTTTGTGTTGAAAGGATTTGATCATGGAGAAAGTGTAAGGCGATACATTACACTTAATGCACTATTTATGTAGTGCACCTGATCGGCAAAACTGTGATCGAAAACTGCTTCAGGCCTTCACTTCTTCCACCGGCACATGCATGCGGTCTCGGTTGGCCAGGGTCGGGAACAGTTTGATCCACGCCCCAGTCACCACCAGCGTGCCAATCCCACCCATGACCACCGCCGGCACGGTGCCGAACCAATGGGCGGTGAGGCCAGATTCAAACTCGCCCAACTGGTTCGAAGCGCCAATGAACAAACCGTTCACGGCGCTGACGCGGCCGCGCATTTCGTCCGGGGTTTCCAGTTGCACGAAGGAGGCGCGGATCACCATGCTGATCATGTCCGCTGCACCCAACACCACCAGCACGGCCAGTGAAAACCAGAACGAAGTCGAGAGGCCGAATGCGATGGTCGCGACGCCGAACACACCGACGGCCGTGAACATCACTCGCCCTACCTTGCGCTCCACGGCAAATCGCGCGAGGTACAGCGACATCAGCAACGCACCAACTGCCGGGGCTGAACGCAACAGGCCCAGGCCCCATGGGCCGGTCAACAGGATGTCCTTGGCGAACACCGGCAGCAACGCCGTCGCACCGCCGAGCAATACCGCAAACAGATCCAGGGAAATCGCCCCGAGAATGTCCGGGCGACTGCGAATGAAGCGGATACCTGCGAGCAACGAATCCAGGGTCGCCTTGCCCTTGTTCAGCGGCGTTTGCCGGGCCGGTAGGTTGAGCATCAGCAAGCAGGCAATGATGTAGAGAATCACCGTCGGGCCATACACCCAGACACTGCCGAAGGCATAGAGCAAACCACCAACGGCAGGGGCGACGATGGTGGCTGATTGTTGAGCCGACTGCGCGGCGGCGACGGCGCGGGGGAACAGCGCGCTGGGCACGATGCTCGGCAGCAAGGCCTGGGTGGTCGGCATCTCGAACGAGCGCGCGGCGCCGAGGAGGAACGCGAGGATGAAGATCATCTCCCGGGTGACATGATCGGTCGCGCTGCCGATGGCCAGGGACAGGGCGATCAACGCTTGCAGGGACTGGCAGATCGCCGCGACCTTGCGCCGGTCATAGCGGTCCGCGACGTGCCCGGTGTGCAGCATGAACAGCACCCGCGGGGCAAACTCCACCAGACCTACCAAACCCAGGTCGAGCACATTGCCGGTCAGTTGATACAGATTCCAGCCGATGGCCACGGTGAGCATCTGAAAACCGCTGGCGGTAAACACCCGAGCCAACCAGAACGCGATAAAAGGGCGGTGATGACGTAATAGCAAGGGCGCTTGGCTGGGCATCTGAGGGCTGGTCTTGAACGAGGGGAGGCCCGAGATTATCACCAGCCTGTAACCAGAAGTTGCAGGTCGGGAAGATTTAGTTAGCTAGACACCGATCTTGAAAACACCGACATCCCCCGTAGGAGCGAGCCTGCTCCCACAGGTAATGTGTTGCTACTGATTACCAGACCTGTGAGGCAACCTGTCACGCGTCAAAAGACCACACCGTCCATCGTTGAAAATGGGACTACTCTTTTATCCATTGCTTGATCCAGATCAAGACCCTATTGGAAATGATCCGGCGGCCAGATGGCCAGACTCCCTACGTTGTGATGCTAGTAAAAAAAGAACGAATTCAAATTCGCCACACTCCATATCCGTGGGGGCAGTGGGTGTAGGCCGCAAGCCTTCAGCCGGTATTACCTGACAGAGGAAGACTTATGTTCGGTTTGGAGGCGCTTGATCTCGCCCGAATTCAGTTCGCATTCACCATCTCGTTCCACATCCTGTTCCCGGCCATCACCATTGGCCTGGCGAGTTACCTGGCGGTGCTCGAAGGCCTGTGGCTGAAGACGAACAACGACACTTACCGCGATCTGTACCATTTCTGGTCGAAGATCTTTGCCGTCAACTTCGGCATGGGCGTGGTTTCCGGGTTGGTCATGGCCTATCAGTTCGGCACCAACTGGAGCCGTTTCTCGGACTTCGCCGGGTCCGTGACCGGGCCCTTGCTGACGTACGAAGTCCTGACAGCGTTCTTCCTTGAGGCCGGTTTCCTCGGTGTCATGCTGTTCGGCTGGAACAAGGTCGGGCGCAACCTGCACTTCTTCGCCACGGTCATGGTCGCCATCGGCACGCTGATCTCGACCTTCTGGATTCTCGCCTCCAACAGCTGGATGCAAACCCCACAGGGGTTCGAAATCATCAATGGCCAGGTCATTCCAACCGACTGGTTTGCAGTGATTTTCAACCCGTCATTCCCCTACCGCCTGATGCACATGGCAACGGCCGCGTTCGTCGCGACCGCCTTCTTCGTCGGCTCTTCGGCGGCCTGGCACTTGCTGCGCGGCAAGGACAACCCGGCGATCCGCACCATGCTCTCGATGGCCATGTGGATGGCCTTGATCGTGGCGCCGATTCAGGCCGTCATCGGTGACTTTCACGGTCTCAACACGCTCAAGCATCAGCCGGCGAAAATCGCCGCGATCGAAGGTCATTGGGAAAATCACGGCGATGAGCCGACCCCGCTGATCCTGTTCGGCTGGCCGGACATGAAAGAAGAACGGACCAAATTCGCGGTGGAAATTCCGTACTTGGGCAGCCTGATTCTGACGCATTCCCTGGACAAGCAAGTGCCGGCGCTCAAGGACTTTCCACCTGAAGACCGGCCGAATTCGACCATCGTTTTCTGGTCGTTCCGGATCATGGTCGGCCTGGGCATGCTGATGATCTTCACCGGTCTGTGGAGCCTGTGGCTGCGAAAAAGCGACAAGCTGTATACCTCGCGACCGTTCCTCTACCTGGCGTTGTGGATGGGGCCGTCCGGCCTGATCGCGATCCTCGCCGGTTGGTTTACCACTGAAATCGGCCGTCAGCCGTGGGTGATCTATGGCCTGATGCGCACGGCGGACGCGTCCTCCAATCACAGCTTCATGCAGATGAGCATCACGCTGATCCTGTTCGTGGTGGTGTATTTCGCGCTGTTCGGTGCCGGTCTGGGCTACATGATGCGCCTGGTGCGCAAAGGGCCGAAGATCGACGAAGGCAAGGAAACCAACGACGGTGGCCCTGGCCAGAAACGCACCCCGGCCCGTCCGCTTTCCGCGGCCGACGACGATGGCGCAGACGCTGACCACAGCCCCAGCCTGACCAAGGAGATTTGAGTCATGGGTATTGATCTTCCGCTGATCTGGGCCGTGATCATCATCTTCGGCATCATGATGTATGTGGTCATGGACGGCTTCGACCTGGGGATCGGGATTCTCTTTCCGTTCATCCCGGGCAAGACCGACCGTGACGTTATGATGAACACCGTCGCCCCGGTCTGGGATGGCAACGAAACCTGGCTGGTACTAGGCGGCGCGGCGTTGTTCGGCGCGTTTCCGCTGGCCTATTCGGTGGTGCTCTCGGCGCTGTACCTGCCGCTGATTTTCATGCTGATCGGGCTGATTTTCCGTGGTGTGGCGTTCGAGTTCCGCTTCAAGGCCAAGGACGACAAGCGCCATCTGTGGGACAAGGCGTTCATCGGTGGATCGATTGCCGCCACCTTCTTCCAGGGTGTGGCGCTGGGGGCCTTCATCGATGGCATGCCGGTGGTCAATCGCCAGTTTGCAGGCGGCTCACTGGACTGGCTGACACCGTTCACCCTGTTCTGCGGCTTGGCGTTGGTGGTGGCTTATGCGCTGCTGGGCTGCACCTGGCTGATCATGAAGACCGAAGGCAAGTTGCAGGAGCAGATGCATAATCTGGCGCGGCCGTTGGCATTCGTGGTGTTGGCGGTGATCGGTATCGTCAGTATCTGGACCCCTCTGGCCCATGCCGAGATCGCGGCTCGCTGGTTTACCCTGCCGAACCTGTTCTGGTTCCTGCCGGTGCCGATTCTGGTACTGGTGACCATGTACGGTCTGATCCGCGCCGTGGCTCGCAATGCGAACTACACGCCATTCCTGCTGACACTGGTGCTGATCTTCCTGGGCTACAGCGGCCTGGGCATCAGCCTGTGGCCCAACATCGTGCCGCCCTCGATCTCGATCTGGGACGCCGCTGCACCACCGCAAAGCCAGGGTTTCATGCTGGTCGGTACGCTGTTCATCATCCCGTTCATCCTGGGTTACACCTTCTGGAGCTACTACGTGTTCCGCGGCAAGGTGACTCACGAAGATGGTTATCACTAGAACGCACGACCATGGCGCAGGGTCGATTCCTGCGCCGTTTCAAAGGAGGTCACGATGATGGCTGGCAAACATTCCCTGGAGGAAATCAAGGCAGCAGAGAAAAAACCGCTTTGGCAGCGGCTCGGTTGGCTGGCCTTGATCTGGGTCGGTAGCGTGGGGGCCCTGTTTATCGTGGCCAGCCTGATGCGCATGTTCATGAACGCCGCAGGTCTGTCCACGCACTGAAACACACGACATTGCCATCCCGTTGCCTTGCGGCACGGATTCAAACCCTCCTGCCACGGAGGGTTTTTTTTATGTGTGATTATTTGCGGGCTTTAAGAATGACGAATTTCGGCGTGGCTGCCACTTGCTCAACGCCACGGAACAGCCGCGCGAGCTTGCTGTGGTAACCCAGGTGGCGGTTGCCGACGATGTACAGCGCACCTCCGGTCACCAAGGCTTCGCGCGCCTGCTGGAACATCCGCCAGGCGAGAAAGTCGCCGACGACCTGTTGCTGGTGAAACGGTGGATTGCACAGCACCAGGTCCAGCGATTGTGCCTCTTGTCCGGCCAGGCCATCGCCAGTGCGCACGATCACGTCACGATCACCCAACGCAGCGCGCCAGTTTTCAGCCGCTGATTGCACTGCCATGAACGACTCGTCCACCAGCGTGTAATGGGCATCAGGGTTTTGCAGAGCGCTGGCAATTGCCAATACGCCGTTTCCGCAACCGAGGTCGGCGACGCGCGCTGTGCCGAGGTTCTGCGGCAAGTGTGGGAGAAAGGCTCGTGTGCCGATGTCCAGCCCCTCGCGGCAGAACACATTGGCGTGGTTCAGCAGTTCGATCGCCGGGGTGTCGAGTTGATAGCGTGAAGGGTAGGGGGACACGGCTGGGGTCTTGGCTTCAGGTGTTGCAATCAGCAGCCGGGCTTTTTTCACCGCCAACGAGGCTTGCACCGGGCCGATGTAACGTTCCAGCAGATCACCCGCGGCGCGAGGCAGGTGCTTGACCATCGCTGCTGCAATCACCTGAGCGCCGGGAGCCAGTTGGCTTTGCAGGCGAATCAGTTGCTCTTCCAGCAAGGCCAGGGTTTTCGGCACCCGGATCAACACACGGTCAAACGGGCCGGTGAACACTTCGTTCGCCGGAACAACCGGCACCGCATCAAATGCCTGGCCGTTGCGGATCAGATTCTTTTCCAGGCCCTGAAAGGCCAGGAAAGAGTCGCCGCTGCTGGTCACCAGGACTTTTCCCGCCAGGCTCGCTGCCAATGCGCCGAAGCTATCGTTGAGCACCAGTACTCGGGTGTCCGCGGCCGGTTGCTGCTCGGCCAGATGATTGAGCAGGTATTCGTCTGCAGCATCGAAAGCTTGCAGCGGTTCGTTCTGCTGTTCTGGCTGACGGATCAGATCGAGTTGGGCGAAGGGTGTTTCGAGCAGGGGCATGAGGCGGGGGCTCTGGGTAGTCAACGGGTGTGTGTCCCGCTGCCTGAAGCGTGAAGCGGGCGGGGCCGTCCGAGTGGACTGCGACGTGATGTTTCACTCGTCATCACTCTGGAGGAACCGCAAATGGTACGTTTTTTTCTTTTGGAATACTCGCGGGTTTTTCGACCTCGGGTATTTGCGCGCACTGCTCAGATCATGCAGGCCCTTGCCGCTGCGATGACGGCGGCGATCTTGTTGTTGACGCCCAGTTTTTTGATGGCGCTGCAGATATGAAAATTTGTGGTGCGTTCAGTAATGTTGAGGATCATGCCTACTTCACATGCGGTTTTGCCATCGGCCGACAGCCTGAGAATCTCGATTTCGCGTGCTGATAAATGAGGTTTGCAGGGATCATTCACGCGTAAAGGCAGTTTTTTTGCGACGAGCCCATGCAGCTGGTGGCTGATGAAGATCGTGTAACCCAGTTTTTCATACAACTCATAGGGGGTGATGGGATCGTTGCTTCTGGCCAGACTGAGCATGCTGCAGAGCCCGCGGTCGCCATGAAGCGATTGCGACCAGCCATACTGCAACCCGAGTTGTTTCTGTGCTTGCCACAGCGTTGGGGTCTTTGAGTAGGCTTCTTCTCCCCACAAAATGGGCAGTGTTGAGTGATTGCAATGAGCTAGTATTGGGTCTATATCGACGTAGTGGTCCTTTTCATATTTCAAGTTCCAGTCGCGTGGGTAGTTATTAAGATTCACTCTCTCGAAGTGCGGGCCACGTGCATGCGAAGTTATTGAAAAAGCGCAAAAATTAAAGCCAAGGTCTTGGACCAGATCAAGTGACATCCGGTATGCAGACTCAATATCCCTCGCGTTAGATATCTGTCTTAATTGTGACTCCATCCACATTTCCATCGATGCAACTCCATGCAGGTATCTTGGGGTGCTGATTGGATCCGAAATCCACCACGCCACGAGTGTAGGATTATTCCTACGCCTGTGTTGCAATTTTTTCGCTCTTGAAAAGACTTAAAAATACAAAACTGGTTCTTAGCCCGGAGCGACTAGTTGCATGTGCCACACCATTCAATTATTTGCACTCGTTTTGTACCTTCTGGTTAATGTTAGGCGACGCCAGATTCAAAACGCAGTAATGACGGCAAAAAGGTATGTTGTCCAAAGCCACTACAAATCGCAGGTGTTTACATCCTTCACTTTGCGGGACACTGGGGCATCCGTTGAATGGAGTACCCCATGACCGCCAGTGCAGAAAAATTCACTCGCCAGACCCTGACCGACGTTCAGCCGATGACCCCCAACCTGTTCACGTTGCGGGTCACCAGAGACCCCGGCTTTCGTTTTCGCGCGGGGCAATTCGCCCGGCTTGGCGTGACCCGGTCCGACGGCAGCACGGTGTGGCGCGCCTATTCAATGGTCTCCTCGCCCTATGACGAGTTTCTCGAGTTCTTTTCCATCGTCGTGCCTGGCGGGGAGTTCACCAGTGAGCTGAGCCGGCTGGAGGTCGGCGATACGCTGCTGATTGACCGTCAGGCCTTTGGTTACCTGACCCTGGATCGTTTTGTCGATGGTCGAGATCTCTGGTTGTTATCCACAGGCACGGGCGTAGCACCGTTCCTGTCCATCCTGCAGGACTTCGAGGTATGGGAGAAATTCGAGCGGATCATACTGGTCTACAGCGTACGCGAGGCCCGTGAGCTGGCTTATCTGGAGCTGATCGCGGGGTTGGCACAGCGCGACTATCTGGCCGATTACGCGCACAAATTGCAGTTCATCGCTACCGTTACGCGCGAGCAGCACCCCGGTGCCCTGAACGGGCGAATCACTACGCTGATAGAAAATGGTGAATTGGAGCGGGTGGCAGGGGTGGCGCTGAGGGCCGAACACTCGCGGGTCATGCTCTGCGGCAACCCACAGATGATTGATGACACGCGCAAATTGCTCAAACAACGCGACATGCACTTGAGCCTCAGTCGACGACCCGGCCAGGTGGCGGTGGAAAACTTCTGGTAAAAAAAACGGCGCCCCGAAGGCGCCGTTTCTGCATGCAATCAGCCTTCAAGGCCGATTGTTCTGTGCTTTGAGCAGGTCACGGATCTCGCTCAACAGCTCTTCTTCCTTGGTTGGAACCGGCGGCAGGGTTGGCGCAACGGCCTCTTCGCGTTTCAGACGGTTGATGGCTTTGACGGCCATGAAGATCGCGAAGGCGACGATGATGAAGTCGATCAGGCTCTGGATGAACTTACCGTAGGCCAGCAGCACCGCCGGGACATCCCCGTTGGCTGCCTTGAGCGTAACGGCCAGGTCACTGAAGTCCACCCCACCGATCAACAGGCCGATTGGCGGCATCACCACGTCGCCGACAAACGATGAAACGATCTTGCCGAACGCAGCGCCGATGATGATACCGACGGCCATGTCGACCACATTACCTTTGACCGCGAAGGCCTTGAACTCACTTATCACGCCCATAGGTTATTTCCTTGTTACAGATGAGGTTGGTGAGCGCAGTGTAATTCAGCAAAACTCATTTTGCTCGAAACAACCGTTTGCGGGGGGGGGCGCTACCATCGACCCGATCGCTGGGGAAAAGTTTATAAAATGCCATCATCGGTGTGCAGGCACCGGTACAGATCTCGAATTTTTTATCTGAGCGGTGCGCGGTGCTGTTCCTTCTTTGATTTGTTGGTAAGCGACCTTTGCTGTGTAGGGGGTAGACAAGATGAAGTCGTGAATGATTGCTTGAAAGTTGGGCGATGTGAAAACTCAATCTGAAAGGAATGGAGAGCTGTCAAAGTAAGCGCTTTGAGTGAATAGGATTTTTACATGAGTATTGCTGTTGGTGCATTGAAATTATGGGTGAGTTGTACATTGGGTATTAAAATATAAAAGGCTTGTACAGATTTGATATTTAATGATTGGCTAAAGATCGATATCTATCTAGGTGAAGTTGTACATTTTCCCATAAGTTATTATTCGTTAATCAATGCAGGGACGACCTGGTTACTACCGAAGGTCCGCTGGTAACTTCACTGCGCTGAGGCAACCCAGCTGAGCTATCATCGCGGTTTTTGCCGGGAGTTCAGATGGCCAAGGCCAAGCGCATGTACGGCTGCACCGAGTGCGGCTCAACCTTCCCCAAGTGGGCCGGCCAGTGCGGCGAGTGCGGCGCCTGGAACACGCTGACCGAAACCATGGTCGAGAGTGGCGGTGCCGCAGCACCCAGCGGTCGCACCGGTTGGACTGGCCAGCAGGCACAGATCAGGACCCTGGCCGAAGTCAGCGTCGAAGAAATTCCGCGCTTCTCCACCGCGTCCAGCGAACTCGATCGGGTGTTGGGTGGCGGCCTGGTGGATGGTTCGGTGGTGCTGATCGGCGGTGATCCGGGCATCGGCAAGTCGACCATTCTCCTGCAAACCTTGTGCAACCTCGCCAAAGTCATGCCGGCGCTGTACGTGACCGGCGAAGAATCCCAGCAGCAAGTGGCCATGCGCGCCCGCCGTCTCGGCTTGCCTCAGGATCAGCTGCGGGTGATGACTGAAACCTGCATCGAAACCATCATTGCCACCGCCCGGGTCGAAAAGCCCAAGGTCATGGTGATCGACTCCATTCAGACGATCTTCACCGAACAACTGCAGTCGGCACCGGGCGGCGTGTCGCAGGTTCGGGAAAGTGCGGCGTTGCTGGTGCGTTATGCCAAACAGAGCGGCACCGCGATTTTCCTGGTCGGCCACGTAACGAAAGAAGGCGCATTGGCCGGCCCGCGAGTGCTGGAACACATGGTCGATACGGTGCTGTATTTCGAAGGTGAATCCGATGGGCGCCTGCGTCTGCTACGCGCGGTGAAAAACCGTTTCGGCGCCGTCAATGAATTGGGCGTTTTCGGCATGACCGACAAGGGCCTGAAAGAAGTCTCCAACCCGTCGGCGATTTTTCTGACCCGGGCGCAGGAGGAAGTGCCGGGCAGCGTGGTCATGGCGACGTGGGAAGGGACGCGACCGATGCTGGTGGAGGTCCAGGCGCTGGTGGATGACAGCCACTTGGCGAACCCGCGTCGGGTCACGCTGGGTCTGGATCAGAATCGCTTGGCGATGTTGCTGGCGGTGCTGCATCGTCACGGCGGCATTCCGACTCACGATCAGGACGTCTTCCTCAACGTGGTCGGCGGGGTGAAGGTTCTGGAAACGGCCTCCGACCTGGCGTTGATGGCAGCGGTCATGTCCAGTTTGCGCAACCGGCCGTTGCCGCATGATTTGCTGGTGTTCGGTGAAGTCGGGCTGTCGGGCGAAGTGCGCCCGGTGCCGAGTGGCCAGGAACGCTTAAAGGAAGCGGCAAAACATGGCTTCAAACGCGCCATCGTGCCCAAGGGCAATGCGCCTAAAGAAGCGCCGCCGGGGTTGCAGATTATTGCTGTCACCCGGCTGGAGCAGGCCCTCGACGCATTGTTCGAATAACCTTCCAGATAGAACACAAAACCCTGTGGGAGCGGGCTTGCTCGCGAAGGCGGACTGACATTCATTAATGATGTGGTCTGACACACCGCCTTCGCGAGCACCGCCGCTCCCACGCTGGATTAGCGTTGGGTCTTTAGATTTCGATCAAAGCGCCCAATTCGCGCTCCAGCTCCTCGGGATCGCCCAGGTTGAATTCGATCAACCGCCTCAGGCGCTCGATAGATTCCAGGCTGATGTGTTTGCAGACAAAACCGAGCTGGCCATGATCATCGTGGGTCAACATCACATCCATCTTGATCTCGACCTCTTCGTTGAGATGAATATCGACCAGGAAATGCCAATCTGGATTGCCCAGCCACGGCTCGGGCTTTTCGATCAGCAGCCCCTTGAGTGACAGGTCGATCAGCTTCACCGGCCAGATGAATTCCCCCTGGCTTAGCTCGGTTCGGGCATCGAACGCAATACGTTTGAAGCGGCGGCGATCGGCAGGGTGTTCGCTCATGGCGCAATCCTCTAGATGTTCGCTGACTATAGACCCGCATTGTCAAAGGCTGCCAGCAAAGTGAAGGCTCAACCAATGTCGGGGTATGGCCTTTGCGGCCGTTAGCGCTAAACTCCGAACGGCTGTCTTTCTTGTCCACCCTGGCTGGAATCATAAAATGAAAAACAATAATAGCCTGCTACGCCACTTACCCTGGCTGCTGCTGGCAGTCGTAGGGGCGTGCGCCCTTGGTGTAGTGGCATTGCGCCGAGGTGAGGCGATCAACGCCTTGTGGATTGTGGTCGCTGCCGTGGCCATTTATCTGGTTGCCTATCGTTACTACAGTCTGTTCATCGCTAACAATGTGATGCAACTCGACCCGCGACGGGCCACCCCCGCCGTGCTCAACAATGATGGTCTGGACTACGTCCCCACCAATAAACACATTCTCTTCGGTCACCACTTCGCCGCCATCGCTGGCGCGGGGCCGCTGGTCGGTCCGGTCCTGGCGGCGCAGATGGGCTATTTGCCCGGCACGCTGTGGCTGATTGCCGGCGTGGTGCTGGCCGGTGCCGTTCAGGACTTCATGGTCCTTTTCATGTCCACCCGCCGCAACGGCCGTTCCCTCGGCGACATGGTTCGTGAAGAAATGGGCCGCATCCCCGGCACCATCGCGCTGTTTGGCTGCTTCCTGATCATGGTCATCATCCTCGCGGTGCTGGCGCTGATCGTCGTGAAAGCCCTGGCTGAAAGTCCTTGGGGGATTTTCACGGTCATGGCGACCATCCCGATCGCGATGTTCATGGGCATCTACATGCGCTACATCCGTCCGGGCCGCATCGGTGAAATCTCGGTGATTGGCGTATTGCTGTTGCTGGGTTCGATCTGGCTGGGCGGGCAAGTGGCTGCCGATCCGGTGTGGGCCAAAGCGTTCACCTTCACCGGCGTACAAATAACCTGGATGCTGATCGGTTACGGTTTTGTTGCCGCTGTGTTGCCGATCTGGCTGATTCTGGCACCGCGTGATTACCTGTCCACGTTTCTCAAAATCGGTACCATCGTGGCGTTGGCGATCGGCATCCTGATCACCATGCCTGACTTGAAAATGCCGGCGCTGACCCAGTTCATCGACGGCACCGGGCCGGTGTGGAAGGGCGGTCTGTTCCCGTTCCTGTTCATCACCATTGCCTGTGGCGCGGTCTCGGGTTTTCACTCGCTGATTGCTTCGGGCACCACACCGAAAATGTTGGATAACGAAGTCAACGCCCGTTACATCGGTTACGGCGGCATGCTGATGGAATCCTTCGTCGCCATCATGGCCATGGTTGCCGCGTCGGTAATCGAGCCAGGCGTGTATTTCGCCATGAACAGTCCGGCGGCCATCGTCGGCAGTGACGTGGTGACTGTGGCACAAACCGTCAGCAGCTGGGGTTTTGCAATTACCCCGGAAGCGCTGCAAGCCGTGGCCAAGGATATTGGTGAAACCACCGTCCTGGCCCGTGCCGGCGGTGCGCCGACCCTGGCAGTCGGTATCGCGCAGATCCTGCACAGTGTGCTGCCAGGTGAAAACACCATGGCGTTCTGGTACCACTTCGCGATTCTGTTTGAAGCGCTGTTCATCCTGACCGCAGTCGACGCCGGTACCCGTGCCGGCCGATTCATGCTGCAGGACTTGCTCGGTTCCTTCGTGCCGGCGCTGAAACGCACCGAATCCTGGACCGCCAACCTGATCGCAACCGCCGGTTGCGTGGCGATGTGGGGTTGGTTGCTGTACCAGGGCGTGATCGATCCACTGGGCGGCATCAACACCTTGTGGCCGTTGTTCGGTATCTCCAACCAGATGCTGGCCGGTATCGCGCTGATGCTCGGCACCGTTGTGCTGATCAAAATGAAACGCCAGCGCTACGTCTGGGTGACCATGCTGCCAGCGGCTTGGCTGCTGATCTGCACCACCACCGCAGGCTTCATCAAGCTGTTCGATGCCAACCCGGCGATCGGCTTCCTGTCGCTGGCGAAGAAATACAGCGATGCCCTGGCCAACGGTCAGATCCTCGCCCCGGCCAAGGACATCACTCAGATGCAGCACGTGATCTACAACGCCTACACCAACGCAACGCTCACCGCGCTGTTCCTGTTCGTGGTCTTCAGTATTCTGTTCTATGCGCTCAAGGTCGGTATTGCCGCCTGGGGCAGCAAAGAACGTACGGATAAAGAAGCACCGTTCCAGGTGTTGCCGGATGCGTAATCGAGGAATGCACGATGTTCAATGACCTGAGTCGCCTCGGTAAATACCTCGGTCAGGCCGCGCGCCTGATGGTCGGCATGCCCGACTACGACAACTACGTCGAGCATATGCAAACCAAACACCCGGATAAACCGGTGATGAGCTACGAGATGTTCTTCCGGGAACGCCAAGAGGCTCGTTACGGTGGCAAGGGTGGGCCGAAGTGTTGTTGACCCGGTTGTCGGGTTAACAGCAGTTCCTGTGGGAGCTAGCCTGCTAGCGATGACGGCTGAACATTCAACATCACTGTTGATTGACAGTCCGCCATCGCTAGCAGGCTAGCTCCCACATTTGTTTTTGTATTGAATTCTCATTTTGTGAAACAGGAGATTCCAGTTGTCCTCTCCCATCCCCGTCACGATCCTCAGCGGCTTTCTCGGCGCGGGCAAGACCACGCTGCTGCGCCACCTGCTCAAAACCGAGCACGGCCTGAAAATCGCCGTGATCGAGAACGAATTCAGTGATGCCGGTATCGACACCCAGCTGTTGGGCGACGAACCCGTGCAAGTGATGACGCTGTCCAACGGCTGCGTCTGCTGCACCATCCACACCGACCTGACCAAGGCGTTGTACCTGCTGCTCGAGCGCCTGGACAGCGGCGAAATCGCCTTTGACCGTCTGGTGATCGAATGCACTGGCCTGGCCGACCCGGCACCGGTGGCGCAAACCTTTTTCATCGATGAAGAGCTGCGCGAGCGTTATATCCTCGACGGCATCATCACCCTGGTCGACGCGGCGCACGCCGACACTCACCTGACCCAAACCATCGCCCAGGCGCAGATCGGTTTTGCCGACCGCTTGCTGGTGAGCAAACGCGATCTGGTGGACGACTCGACTTTTACCGCGTTGAGCGAGCGCCTGACCCGCATCAACCGTCGCGCACCGATTCGCGTGGTCGAGCACGGCAAGATCGATCTGGCCGAATTGCTCGACGTGCGCGGTTTCAATCTCAATGCCGACCTTGGTGGCGGCGTCAGCCTGCGCCCGGTGAGCAAAGCGCCGTCCATCGACCGTATTTCCAGCCTGGTGCTGCGCACCGACAAGCCACTGGATATCGACAAACTCAGCGAGTTCATGAACGAACTGCTGGAAGACCATGGCAAGCAACTGCTGCGCTATAAAGGCGTTTTGAACATCCTTGGTGAGCCGCGGCGGATGGTGTTTCAGGGGGTGCTGAAGCTTTACGGATTCGACTGGGATACAGAGTGGGCGGACGATGAAACGCGGGAAAGCGTGATCGTGTTTATTGCCGATGATTTACCGGAAGAGAAAATTCGTGAGGGGTTTGCGCGGGTGGCGGCGGATTGAAAGATGTGTTTGTCCGTAATGATGCCTTCGCGGGCAAGTCGGATCGCCGCACCGCTCGCTCCTACAAGGGCTGCGCAGTACCTGTAGGAGCGAGGCTTGCCCGCGAAAGCGATCTAAACAGCAACACGATTCTGGCGCGATATCGATTGTGAGTTCAGCAATACCGCCTCCAAATGATCCAGATGCCGGCTCAACAATGCCTCGGCAGTCCCTGCATCCCCACCCTCCACCGCATTCACAATGTCCTCATGCCTTTGCCACCCGCAATATCCCTCCACCTGCGCATCAAACTGCGCAATCGCCAGCGATGTCAGCGGCACCAGACTGCCGAGAAAATGCGCCAACGGGGCATTCCCCGCCATTTCCGCCAACTGTAAATGAAACTCCCCCGACAACCGAATCGCCGGGCCACGCGCTGTGCAGTGGCGCTCGCTTTCGATCAGGGCATGCAGGCGATTCAAGTCTTGCGTACGAGGTTGTCGGCAGGTCAGTCGCACCAGGGTGATCTCGGTCAGCCGCCGGGCATGCAACGTCTGCCGGGTCTGCTCGGCATCGAGCGTGGCAACGCGGGGCCGATGGTTCGCCCGAAGGACGATGATCTGCTGATGGGACAGGCGCGTCAGCACGCCACGAATCTCACTGCGTCGAACGCTGAACATTTGCGCCAGGCTCTCTTCCGTAAAGCGACTGGCTGCATCAATGCGCTGTTCGAGAATGGCGTCGAAGATCCGCGAATAGAGATCATCCGCCCGCGATGGAAAGGGCAGGGCAGTGAGTGTTTGCGGTGAGGCGAAGCTATTCATGGCCTGTCTCCAATTCGAAGCTGTTTAACTGCCGAGGTTGTCGTCCGGGATATTCAATTCGATGCCCATCCGCTGGCCTTCCCGAAGGATGTGCCGACGCATCTCGGCGCTGGCCTGGGCGCTGTTTTTGCTGCGTATCGCCCGCACCACGGCTTCGTTCTCCTCAAGGCGTTCGGCCAGATGCTCTGGCGAATTGCGCAGCACTTCGGCGCTTTGCTTCAGGGCGTTACTGGTCTGCTGCACCACGCTCTGGAAAATCGGGTTCGAGGTCAGCGTGAACAACTCTTCGTGGAAGGCGATGTAGGCGTTCACCCCGGCCTCGCTGTCGCTGGCCTCCAGCGCTTCGCGCATGTCCATCAGGGTCAGGCGCAGTTGCCCGACTTCCTTGCTGCTGATCGATTGCGCGACCAGGCCGACGATAAACGGCTCGAGGGTGTAGCGCAGTTGCAGCACGTCTTCCAGGCTGGCGCCGGCCACCGCGCTGTCGTGGCTTTGGCTGTCGCTGAGATGGGCGTCCAGCACCACCACGCCTTTGCCGGGCATCGAGCGCACCAGGCCAAGGGTTTCCAGCACGATCACCGCTTCACGCAGGCTCGGGCGGCTGATGCCCAGTTGTTCGGCCAGTTCACGTTGCCCCGGCAGCATTTCGCCGGAGCGCCACTGACCACGGGCCAAAGCGGCCCGGAGTTTTTCTACGACTGAGTTCACAACGGTCGACGAGGTAATCACTGTTCGCTCCATGAGCATCCAAAACGGTTGATGACCGTGCCTGCCTGCAGGCAGGCACGGCGATTGTTCAAAATTCCTGCTGATGCGCCGGGGCAACCGGTTTTCTTGGCTGGAAGGTATAACCCACTTGGCCGGAAAGCACTTTGTTCGCCCGTTGAATATCGATGTCCTTCTCCCAGCGGGCGATGGCCACGGTAGCGACGCAGTTGCCGATCAGGTTGGTCAGCGCCCGGCCGATGCCCATGAACCAGTCCACCGCCAGCACCAACACCAAGCCCACCACCGGAATCGCCGGGATCGCCGTGAGTGTCGCCGCCAGAATCACCAGTGCCGAACCGGGAATCCCGTGGGCACCTTTGGAGGTGATCAGCGAGACCAACAGAATCGTCAGCAAATCAGTCATGGCCAGCGGCGTGCCGGTGGCGTTGGCGATGAAGACGATGGCGAGGGTCAGGTAGATCGAGAAACCGTCGAGGTTGAACGAGTAGCCGGTAGGAATCACCAATCCGACCGTCGAACTGCCGATGCCCAGATGCTCAAGCTTGCGCATGATTTGTGGCAGCACGGCGTCGGAAGAAGCGGTGCCCATGACGATCAGCAGTTCTTCACGCAGGTACTTGAGCAACGGCCACATCTTCAGGCCCGAAAGGCGCATCACCAGGCCGAGAATCAATGTCACAAACGCCACACAGGTCAGATAAAACAGGCCAACCAGGTTGCCCAAGTGCTGCAGCGAATCCAGGCCATATTTGCTGGTGGTGAAGGCGATGGCGCCGAACACGCCGATCGGCGCGAGGCGCACGATCATGCCCATGATGCGGAAGATCACGTGGCTCAGCTCATTGATCAGCCGGGAAATGCCGGAGGCCGCTTCGCCCACCAGGTTCAGTGCGCTGCCGAACAGTACCGAAAACAGCAGCACTTGCAGAATATTGTTCTCCGCGAAGGCGCCGATCACCGAGGTCGGGATCAGGTTCATCAGGAACTGGGAGGTGGTTTGCATGTGCTGACCACGCTGGGCGATGTCGCCCATGTCGGCAGCGGAAAGCTGATCCAGATGAATGTTCGCACCGCTGCCGATCCCAGTGGTGAAGGCGAGCACCAGGCCAATTACCAGGGCAATGGTGGTCAGGATTTCGAAGTAAATCACCGATTTCAGGCCGATGCGGCCGACTTTCTTCAGGTCGCCGGCACCGCTGATGCCGCTGACCACTACGCAGAACACGATCAGACCGATGAGCATCTTGATCAGTTTGATGAAACCGTCGCCGAGCGGTTTGAGCTGGGCAGAGTATTCAGGAAGGGTCAGCCCGCAGACGATGCCGAGCACCAGTCCGAGAACCACTTGGAGGAAGATTGAACGCGAGCACCATCTGAGCATGGGGGAATCCTGGTCGGTGTCCTGGCTGCCGTGCGCTTGAGTGGGCGCATCAGATTAAGGACTTAATTATTGTGGTCTTACCGGTATGTCCAGTGCAGACGCAGTCTAGGCGCTGTTTTTGGGTGATCGCAAGCGGAAATTGTGCAATTGGCATGACCGGTCTTACCAGTTGAGCGCAATAGCCCGACCTTGAGCCTTTTCGCCCTTTGAAAATAATCCAGACGAAAAAAAACCGGCCATCACGTGGCCGGTTTTTCAGTGCTGCGGTTCAGCAGTGCAATTAAGCGCCGTACACCGGCAGCTTCTTGCAGATGGCCTTGACCTTCTCACGAACGGCGTCGATCACCGCTTCGTTGTTCAGGTCAGCCAGGATGTCGCAGATCCAGCCGGCCAGTTCTTTGCACTCTGCTTCCTTGAAGCCGCGAGTGGTCACAGCCGGAGTACCGAAGCGCAGGCCGGAGGTGACGAACGGGGAGCGTGGATCGTTTGGCACGGAGTTCTTGTTCACGGTGATGAACGCTTTGCCCAGAGCGGCGTCGGCGTCTTTACCGGAGATCTCCTGCTTGATCAGCGACAGCAGGAACAGGTGGTTTTCAGTACCGCCCGATACCACGTCGAAACCGCGCTCGATGAACACGCCGGCCATGGCCTTGGCGTTCTTCACCACTTGTTGCTGGTAAGTCTTGAACTCAGGCTGCAACGCTTCTTTGAAGCAGATCGCTTTGGCGGCGATCACGTGCTCCAGCGGGCCACCCTGGGCGCCCGGGAATACGGCGGAGTTCAGCTTCTTCTCGATGTCGGCGTTGGCGCGAGCCAGGATCAAACCGCCACGTGGACCGCGCAGGGTCTTGTGCGTGGTGGTGGTCACGACGTCAGCGAATGGAACCGGGTTCGGGTAGACGCCAGCGGCGACCAGACCGGCCACGTGCGCCATGTCGACGAACAGGTAGGCGCCAACCTTGTCGGCGATTTCGCGGAAACGCGGGAAGTCGAGGATCTGCGAGTAGGCGGAGAAACCGGCCACGATCATTTTCGGCTTGTGTTCAACCGCCAGGCGCTCGACTTCGTCGTAGTCGATCAGGCCATTGGCGTCGATGCCGTACTGAACGGCGTTGTACAGCTTGCCGGAGGAGGAAACGCTGGCGCCGTGGGTCAAGTGACCGCCGTGGGCCAGGCTCATGCCCAGGAGGGTGTCGCCCGCTTGCAGCAGGGCCAGGTAAACGGCGCTGTTGGCTTGGGAACCGGCGTGCGGCTGAACGTTGGCGTAATCGGCGCCGAACAGTTCCTTGGCGCGGTCGATGGCAAGCTGCTCAACGATGTCGACGAACTCGCAACCACCGTAGTAGCGCTTGCCCGGGTAGCCTTCGGCGTACTTGTTGGTCAGTACCGAGCCTTGAGCTTCCATCACCGCTGGGCTGGTGTAGTTTTCCGAAGCGATCAGCTCGATGTGTTCTTCCTGGCGCTGAGCTTCTTGCTCCATGGCGGCAAAAAGATCGGCGTCGTACTTGGCAATAGTCAAATCACGGCTGAACATGGCGGTCCTCAAGGATCGGGGCAGAAAGGGGGGCATTCTAACCCAATGGGTTTTAGATGGCATATGAAAGGACATCATGTCGCAGACAAGTGGGCTTCATGACGGGATCAGCGGTGATCATGCTGACCTCTTCGCGGGCAAGCCTCGCTCCTACAGGATCTCCAGCGTTCACAATTTTGGCGTGCACCTGAAAAATCCTGTAGGAGCGAGGCTTGCCCGCGAAGGCGTCAGGACAGGCGCCACACAATCTCAGTCGAACATGAACAGCGGATCATTGCTGAACTGCGCCTCAAACCGGCTCGCCGGCATCGGCCGCCCGAACAGATACCCCTGAACCTCATCGCACCCATGCTCACGCAGGAAGTCGAGCTGCTCGTGGGTTTCCACGCCCTCTGCAATCACTGCCAGGTTCAGGCTATGGGCCATGGCGATGATCGCCCGGGCAATCTGCGCATCCTGTTCACCCGACGGCAGACCATCAACGAAGGTGCGGTCGATTTTCAGCACGTCGATCGGGAATTGCTTGAGGTAGTTGAGCGATGAATAACCGGTGCCGAAGTCATCGACTGCAATGCTCAGGCCGAGGTTTTTCAGCCCGGCGAGGATCTGCATCGCTTCGCTGACTTCACGCATCAGGATACTTTCGGTCAGCTCCAGTTCCAGGCACGCCGGCGGCAGGCCGGTTTCCTTGAGGATGTTAGCGATCCGTGTGCCGAGCTGGCCGTCGGAGAATTGCCGGGCCGAGATGTTCACCGACACCTTCGGTACGCGCACCTTGGTCTGATGCCAGGTCTTGAGCTGACGGCAGGCTTCGCTGATCACCCAGTCGCCGACATCCACCACCAGCCCGAGCTCTTCGAGCACCGGAATGAAATCCCCGGGCGGCACCAGGCCGCGACGTGGATGACGCCAGCGCAGCAGCGCTTCGGCGCCGGTCAGGCGTTTGCCGTCGCCGCTGAACTGCGGCTGGTAGTACAGAACGAATTCGTTTTGTTCCAGGGCATGCCGCAAGTCGCTTTCCAGTTCCAGGCGCTCCAGGGCGCTGGCGTTCATGTCCGCCTGATAGAACTGGAAGTTATTCTTGCCGCGCTCCTTGGCGTGGTACATCGCGGTGTCGGCGTTCTTCATCAACTGACTGAGCTCGTTGCCATCCTGCGGGCTCAGGGCGATGCCGATACTGGCGGTGACGAAGAATTCGCGGCCTTCCAGCACGAAGGGTTTCACCAGGCTGGCGAGGATCTGTTCCGCCACATGAATCGCCCGGTTCAAGGCTACTTCACGGTTGACCCTCGGTTGCAGCAGCAAGGTGAACTCATCGCCGCCCATGCGCGCCACGGTGTCGTCATCGTCGACGCAACCGAGCAGGCGCGTGGCCATTTCCTTGAGCATGCGGTCGCCGGCGGCGTGGCCAAGGGAGTCGTTGATCGGTTTGAAACGGTCGAGGTCGAGGAACATCAGTACCACCCAGGACTTCTGCCGATCGGCCGATTGCAGCGCGGTGTGCAAACGGTCCTGGAACAACGTGCGGTTGGGCAGGTGGGTCAGGGCGTCGTAGTAGGCGAGGCGGTGAATCCGCTGCTCACTGGCCTTGCGCTCGCTGATGTCGCTGAAGAAGCACACGTAACTGGCCAGATCACCTTCATCGTCGAGTACCGCCGTGATGCCGACCCAGGCCGGGTAATGCTCGCCGTTGCGCCGCTTGAGCCAGACTTCGCCTTCCCAGGTGCTGTTCTGATGCAATTGCTTGAGCACATAACGCAGGTGGGCTTCCTGCTGCTCGTCGACGGTCAGCATGTTCGGCAACTGGTCCAGCACCTGCTCCACGGCGTAACCGCTGACGCGACTGAATGCTTCGTTGGCCTGGACAATGTAGCCGGCCGGGTCGGTGATCAAGATCGCCGACGTGGAGTGTTCGAATACCGTGGCCGCCATGCGCAGGTCTTTCTCGGCCCGGCGTTGCTGACTGATGTCGCGACCGACGCCCAGCACGCCTTCGAAGGCGCCGTGTTCATCCCAGACCAGCACCAGTCGCAGCTCGATCGGGATCTTGCGCCCGTCGGCCCGTAGGCAATCGAACAGGAATAGTTGGGTCTGCACCTGGCTGCGCAACAACGCCAGCTGCTCGGGTTTATCCAGCGCTTTGCTGACCCGGTCCATCAGGCTGTAAATGCCGGTCAGTTGCTGCGGGTTGGCGATGGTCGATTGCCAGCCGTTCTGGAAGATCCACTCGGCGTCGTAGCCCAGCACGGCTTGCACCGACGGGCTGACATAGTTGAGCGACATTTTGCTGTCGGTGGAGAAAATCACGTCGCTGATGCTTTCGGCGAGCATCCGGTAACGCTGCTCGCTGTCACGCAGGGATTCGCTGGCTTCGATCTGATCGGTGATGTCCTTGGCCACGCCGATGATCCGCGTGACTTGATCGTGTTTGTCCCGCGCCAACGCCTGTTCGCGAATGTCGAAACGCCGCCACTTGCCGTCGCGATGACGGAAACGCAGCTGGCATTGCAATAATTGGGTGTAACCCGCGTGGCGCTGGGTCTGGCGCGAGCGGTGGTAGTAATCGGCGTCTTCGGGGTGCAGGAGGATTTCCCAGAAGTACTCGCCCATCTGGTGCAGCTCGGTGCGGTTGTAACCGAGGGTCTGGCCCAGGTGATGGTTGCTGAAGATCATCCGCTGGCTGATCACGTCCTGCACGTACAGGTGATCCGGCACGGTGCGCACCACATCGGACCAGAAGCTTTCACGTTCGAGCAGCGACAGCTCGATGAGTTTGCGGCTGGTGATGTCGGTGATGCTCAGGATCACCGCTTTACAATCGTTTTGGTCTTCCGGCAGGCGCAGCACCAGCACCAGCCACAGGTGCTGGTCGCGGCCAGTGGCATCCTGGAGTTGGATTTCCAGCTCAAGCTGTTTCTGCTGGTTGAGCACGGTTTCGAGCACTTGGTGGCCAATGGCAGTGCCGTTCAGCGGGGAGCCATCAATCAACAGTTTCCAGGCCTGAGCGCAGGAGTTGACGTTCAGCAGTTGCAGGGCGACCTGGTTGACCTCGGTGATGCGCAGTTCCGACAGCAGCTGGCGGCGCTGCTCCGGTACTTCGAGCCAGGCCTTGAGTTGCTCGCTGTTGTGCAGGTGGGCCCTGTCGAAGAAAGTCTTGAGCCCGGAGACGTCAAGGACGCAAAGGGCAACGCCGGTGCCTTCGAAAATATCGTGATAACGTCGCCGGCCTTCATGCAGCTGACGTTGACGGCGGCGAATACTCAGCAGCGCGATGAACGGCAGCAGGGAGAAGGCCAGGCCCAACAGGCATTTGCCGATGAACGCCGGCAACAGTTGTTCGAGCACTTGCTGGCGATCGAACAGCCCGCGCAGCTGCCAATCGCTGCTGCTCAAGGGCACCGTCAGCACGCTGTTGGCCAGATCATCCGGGGACAACGCGCTCGGTTTGACCGACGGCGACGCTTCATCGCGGCTGATGATCTGGTGATTGACCCGGTTTTCCACCAGCCACAGCGGACGGATGCCGGCTTCGTTTTGTTTGCTCAGTGACGAGAAAAAGGTCGGCGTCAGGCGCAGGGCCCAGTAACCACGGCTGCTGCCGCTGGCCTGATGCAACAGCAGGTGCACCACTGAGCCGTCATCGGCATTGCTGAAATAGTGGGCCTGGGCGCGGCTGCGCCGGACCAGATCGCTGAGGTAGTCGGCGTCCTGGCTGTCGGCGGCGCTGTCGCTGAGGACTTTGCCGGAAGGACTGAGCAACGCCAGGCTGCGCAGTTCGGGCAGCGACTGTTGCAGCTTGCGCAGCAACGCCTGCTGTTCGTCGGCAGTTTGCGGTTGTTCGACGATTGGTAGCAGGTTGAGGGCAATCTGGGCGTTGAGCGCCATGTTCAGGCTGACTTGCGCGGCCAGGTCGGCGGTGTAGTCGATGGTGTATTGACGCTGGTGTTTCTGCGTTTCGCGAAGTTGATCCAGCAGCTGCCAGAACAGCAGCGCGAGCAGTAACAGCACGAGTGTCGCCAACGCACCCTTCAAGGATCCGCGCAGGGGCGAGCCGGTCGCAGGACGGGGTGCGCTCACGGACGATGGCGGAGGGACATTAGACAAACTGTAATCCTGCGGTTTGGCTGGACTGGCGCGACGTGCACTATAAGCCGGACGCCCGGAGGGCGGCTAGCATGCCTTGAGTTGTGGCGAAGTGCCAGCCCCTCGCGGCTGGACTGCCATCTGTCATTAAGGTAGCTTTGCCGGTTACGCGGGAGCGTTCCAGCTCCTAGACTCAGACTTTTTCAGCGCGCACGTATTGATAACCATCAAGCGGACGACGCGCACAGTCTGGCCGGGCTTCGCCTGCGCTCCAATCATTCATCTGTCACTGACCCAAGGTTCTCCATGGCTCAATACGTATTCACCATGCATCGGCTGGGCAAAGTTGTTCCTCCGAAGCGGGAAATCCTGAAAAACATTTCTCTGTCGTTCTTCCCCGGCGCCAAGATCGGCGTACTCGGCCTTAACGGTTCGGGTAAATCCACGCTGTTGAAAATCATGGCTGGCGTCGACACCGAGTTCGACGGCGAAGCCCGTCCGATGCCGGACCTGAACATCGGCTACCTGCCGCAAGAACCGATCCTGGACCCGACCAAGACTGTGCGTGAAGTGGTCGAGGAAGCGGTCAGCGTGATCAAGAACGCCCAGGCGCGCCTGGACGAGGTCTACGCGGCTTACGCTGACGAGGATGCCGACTTCGACAAACTGGCCGCTGAACAAGCCAAACTCGAAGCCATCCTGCAGGCCAGCGACGGTCACAACCTGGATCGCCAACTGGAAGTCGCCGCCGATGCGCTGCGTCTGCCAGCGTGGGATGCCAAGGTCGAATTCCTGTCCGGTGGTGAAAAGCGTCGTGTGGCCCTGTGCCGTCTACTGCTGTCCGCCCCTGACATGCTGCTGCTCGACGAACCGACCAACCACCTGGACGCCGATTCCGTCGCCTGGCTGGAGCACTTCCTGCACGATTTCCCGGGTACTGTGGTAGCGATCACGCACGACCGGTACTTCCTGGACAACGTTGCCGGTTGGATTCTCGAGCTCGACCGCGGCGCCGGTATCCCGTACGAGGGCAACTATTCGGGCTGGCTTGAAGCCAAGTCCGATCGTCTGGCGGCTGAATCCAAGTCGCAGTCGGCTCACGAAAAAGCCATGAAGGAAGAACTGGAGTGGGTGCGCAAAGGCGCCAAGGCCCGCCAGTCCAAATCCAAGGCGCGTCTGCAACGCTTCGAAGAAATGCAATCGCAGGAATTCCAGAAGCGCAGCGAAACCAACGAGATCTACATCCCGGCCGGTCCGCGCCTGGGTGACAAGGTCATCGAGTTCAAGAACGTCTCCAAAGGCTATGGCGATCGCGTGTTGATCGACAACCTGTCGTTCTCCATGCCTAAAGGCGCCATCGTTGGCGTGATCGGCGGTAACGGTGCCGGTAAATCGACCCTGTTCCGCATGCTGATGGGCAAGGAAACACCGGATTCGGGCAGCATCGAAGTCGGCGAAACCGTGCAACTGGCGTGCGTCGATCAGAGCCGCGAAGACCTGGATGGCAGCAAGACTGTGTTCCAGCAAATCTCCGACGGTTCCGACCAGATCCGCATCGGCAACTACGAGATTCCGTCGCGTACCTACGTCGGTCGCTTCAACTTCAAGGGTGGCGATCAGCAGAAGTTCGTCAAGGACCTGTCCGGTGGTGAGCGCGGTCGCTTGCACCTGGCCCTGACCCTGAAAGAGGGCGGCAACGTCCTGCTGCTCGACGAACCGTCCAACGACCTCGACGTTGAAACCCTGCGTTCCCTGGAAGAAGCCCTGCTGGACTTCCCTGGCGCCGCCATTGTGATCTCTCACGATCGGTGGTTCCTTGACCGCGTCGCGACTCATATCCTGGCGTACGAAGACGACTCGCAAGCGGTGTTCTTCGAAGGCAACTACACCGAGTACGAAGCTGATCGCAAGAAACGCCTCGGCGAAGCGGCTTCCCAGCCGCATCGCGTACGGCACAAGAAACTGGCCTGATATCGGGTTGGTTGCATAAAAAAAACGGAGCATTCGGGCTCCGTTTTTTTATGGGTGTTATTCAGATAAACCGCGGCGTAGCTTTCGCGGGCAAGCCTCGCTCCTACAGGGGAATGCATTCCAAATTGTAGGAGCGAGGCTTGCCCGCGAAGGCGTCCTCCTGATCACCCGATCTCTATGCTCAGAACCTCAATCACCAAATCCCCCACCGGCCGCTTCCACACAACTTCATCACCGACCTGCGCGCCAAGCAACGCCCGCCCCAGCGGCGAACCCCAATTGATCAGCCCGCTCGCGGCATCCGCCTGATCCTCGCCCACCAACTGCACGCGTTGTTCATTGCCCTGTTCATCGGCAAAGGTCACCCAGGCGCCCATCTGCACTTTATTAGTCGAGGAAGCCGGTACGACTAGCTGAGCACTTTGCAGGCGTTGATTGAAATACCGCCAGTCACGCTCAAGGTCGGCCTGGCGCTGTTTGTCCGCCAGTTCACCCTCCGCACTCTGTTCATTGAGCAGGTTTTGTACCTGGGCGACTTTCGCCTGAAGCTGCGCAAGCCCGGCGGGCGTGACGTAATTGGGCTGCGCGCTGACCTGCCGTTCGACTGGCTGATCGGCTTGCGCGGCGGCATTATCTTCATTGACGAAAGCGCGACTCATGGTTTTCTCCCGTTATAGGGTTTGGGCCATGGTTGCAGGCTTTTAGTTTCGACGGATGTCTGTCAGCGACTCATGGCGAGCGATAGGCTCGGGCGGCGTCCTGGTCCTTCTGTTGCTGCCAGGCCTTATCCCGGTCGTCCCAATGGTGGCTGCGATAGTCCTGGCGATCCTCGCTTTCACGCATGGCCTGGCACTGGCGAAAACCGTCGCTCCAACCTTCGGCGTATTGCTGGTCCTTGAGATAACGCGGGACGTTCTTGCGAAACTCCCCGCTGATTGCCCCGGCGGCTTGCCGGCCACTGCTGCAACCGTCATCGAAACCATCGGCGAACGCCGGTGGATAACCTTTGGCGATCAACTCTTCGTGGGTCGTCTGGCAACCCGCGATCAACATCAACAACCCCAACACACCTGCGCAACGCCACATCTTGGACTCCCGGGCCGTTAAACGGCCTATAGAGAAAGTCTAGGACCGGATTCGTGAGGGGGATGTGCAAGGGCTGTGAAAAATCTATTGAACGCCACATACCCATGTGGGAGCGGGCTTGCTCGCGAATGCGGTGGGTCAGTCAATGATGATGTCGACTGCCCTGCCGCATTCGCGAGCAAGCCCGCTCCCACAGGGGATTGGCGTCAGTAGTGATACCACTTCACCTCAAGCATCACTTCGTTCTCGGGCGAGGCGAGGTGGCTGAATTCGCGCTGGGCGCTCAGGCGCAGACCCAGGTTGCGCGACACTTCCCACTGCTGGTTCAGGCTCACACTGCGGCGCACTTCGCCATTGGTGAAGAAGTCGCCCTTGGTTTCCAGGCTGAAATTGCCCAGCGGGTTTTTCCACAGCAGGCCACTGTTGAAGCCTGCCGCCGGTGCGATAAAGCCCGCAAAGTCGTTGTTGTGCTCCACACGCACGGTGCCCAGGGCAAAGCCGAGCATGTCTTCGCTCAGTTGCCAGGTGCCGCCGCCGCCACCGTTGACGTGGCTGACCAACGTTTCGTCGTCATGCTTGCCCGGCACGCGTTCCAGACCGCCCGTGACCTGCCACGACAACGGCTGCAACAGGTCATTGCGCGGCGTCAGGGAGCGAATGGTCGCCAGGTCCAGTTGCTGGAACTGCCAGTGATTGCCTTCGTACTGGCGCAGTTTCATCTGCAGAATTTCGATCTGCGCGCCGAGCGGGAAGCTCTCGGCGTTATCGTTGAGATCGTGATAAGCCATGCGCAGGCCGTATTCACCGAACGCCTTGTCGCCCCGGGTGCCGATACCGGCCTGCCAGGTGCGGGATTCGTGTCCGTCCTCGGGTAGGCCGGGTTGCGCAATGTCCAGCTCAGGCGGTGGGTTCTGGTTGATCGCCCGCAGCAGTTCGAAACTGCGTTGCGCCTGCTCTGGATCGCGTTCCTGACCGTTGGCGCGGTAACGCTCCAGTCGATAGGCCGCATCGATGATCAGCGCCTGGCGCTCGCGGGGCTGGGCCTTGAACGCTGGCGTTTGCAATTGCTTCTGGTCGGCGCTGACTTTCAGCACCCAGTCCTGCTCGTCGCCGGTTAAAGGCTCGGCGCGGCTCAGCAGTTCACGCTCACGAGATGGACGATACTGAATGGATTCCACCAACCCGGCTTCTTTCACCGCTTTGACGGTGTCGGTCGGAATCGCGGTCAGCGGGAACTGTTCGGTCAGGCGCAAGCCTGGCCGCGCCACTTGCAGCAGCTCAAGCAGGCGATAGGAGCAGTTTTCGTCGAAAAAGAAATAGTCGAACTGGATCTGCTTCAACTCCCAGACGTGCTCGACCATGCGCTCGGTTTCTGCCTGCGTCAGGTTCAGCCGGTATTCCCACAGGTCCCGGTTCTCGAGGCTGCGGTATTCCGAGAGTTTTTCCTGATATGGCACCAGCGCAAACAGACCCGGATAGCCGCCCATCAAGCCTTTCCAGGCGTAGAGGATGCTGTTGTCCGAGCCTTCGATGTACGCGCCGAAGTTGATCGCATAACTGAGCAGGGCGGTTTGATCGCTCTGCACATTGGCCTGGTCGATGCGCAGCAAGGTATGGCCGAACATCGATGACGGACTGTTCAGATAAGCCGCCGGGAAAATCATCACCGCGCTATGGGGCGAGACATCCTTGAACCATTGCTTGAACTCCGTGCAATCGAGCTCCGGCAAATCTGTCAGGTTGAGTTGCGCTTTCAGCCAGCGGGTACGGGCCGGATAGACGCATTGCGCATGTTTTTCGCCAGCACTGGCCGGGGCATACAGCGCCTGAACGGTGGCCGCCAGTTCGCGGTCGGGGTGTTCGTTTCCATCGGGTGCGAGAAAGAACTTCCTGTCGCTGACATAGCTGCGCCATCCGCCCAGCTTGGCGGTTTCATAGTGGCCCAGGGAAATCCAGAAGGGGTCGTTGGCCAGTTGCTGCAAGCGTTGATTGTCTATGTGAGGCGCGGCGGACAGCGGGGCGCAGACACAGAGCGCCAGCCAGGCAAGGCGTTTGAACATAGTGGGCAACTTAAGTCGAAAGAAACAAAGACCCAAAGAGGGGGTAGGGCCAAAAAAACAAAACCCGCTCCCCCAAAAGGAGCGGGCGGGTCGAGCTTAAGCTTGAGTAGCGTACTTGGCCAGACGCGGATCGCTCTTCAGAACGGCCAGGGTGTTGGTATGCACATCGTCAGCGGTCACGTCAGCCTTGCTGAAGATCTGCTGGAAGTGCTCGTGAGTCACGGCAGCGAAGTGCGCACGGTCTTCCGGCGCCACGCCCAGTACCACAGCGTAGGTCGTCAGCGCTTCGCCGTTACCTTTGGCCATGTCTTCGGACAGCTCGTTCATCATGCCATTCATGGCAATCCAGGATTTGCCGCCATAGGTCAGCGACGCGTTAGTCGAGCAACCGTTAGTACCGGAGGTCATACCGAACGTTGCGTTGCCGGAAGTGCCGTTGGTGGTGGATGCCAGGAAGTGAGCCGGAGTGCCACGCTGACCTTCGAACAGCATGTTGCCCCAACCGCAATCCGGGCCGCCTGGCGCCTGAGCCATGGCATTGAGGGATACAGCGGTGAAGAGAGTACCGAGAAGAATCCGTTTCATAGCTTTGTTCTCTTTATGTGCATACCAATGGACAAGGGTCTGGCCCGATCTGGCGCCAGTGGGCCGGTTATTGTTCCAGCCGCGCAGTTTGGAGTTTAGGCACGTTCCTGAGGTTCCGTTATTTTTTGCATAACATTCGTTGAAAGCATTGATTTAGCCCCGGCCCGCTTGGCGATACCGCTTTGTCTATGCTTTGGCTAGAGGCGCGCCTTGCAAGTGAGGTATGGGCAGCGCCAGAATGCCGCTATCTGCCCCGCCTGATGTAAGGAAGCCCGATGCCTGATCCTGTTGCTGCCAGCTTGCGTCTAGCGCCTGAAGCGCTGACCCGTCCGTTTTCCGCTGAACAGTTCAGCTTCTCTACCACCAATGATCTGGAGCCCTTCCGCGGTGTGCTTGGCCAGGAGCGTGCTGTCGAAGCCTTGCAGTTTGGCGTGGCCATGCCACGCCCCGGTTACAACGTATTCGTCATGGGCGAGCCCGGCACCGGCCGGTTTTCGTTCGTCAAACGCTACCTGAAGGCCGAAGCCAAACGCCTGCAAACCCCGGCGGACTGGGTCTACGTCAATAATTACGATGAGCCTCGCGAGCCTCGCGCGCTGGAACTGCCATCGGGCACGGCCGGTGCCTTCATCGGTGACATCAACGGTTTGATCGACAACCTGTTGGCGACCTTTCCGGCGGTGTTTGAGCACCCGTCCTACCAGCAGAAGAAAAGCGCCATCGACCGCGCCTTCAACCAGCGCTACGACAAGGCACTGGACGTGATCGAGCGCCTGGCGCTGGATAAAGAAGTCGCGCTGTATCGCGACGCCAGCAACATCGCGTTCACGCCGATGAGCGAAGGCAAGGCCCTGGACGAAGCGGAATTCGCCCAGCTGCCGGAAGCCGATCGTGAACGTTTCCACGACGATATTTCCGGTCTGGAGGAGCGACTGAACGAAGAGCTCGCCAGCCTGCCGCAATGGAAGCGCGAGTCGAGCAATCAACTGCGCCACCTCAACGAAGAAACCATCACCCTGGCCTTGCAGCCGTTGCTGTCTCCGTTGTCGGAGAAATACGCAGAGAACGCGGCCGTTTGCGGTTACCTGCAAGCCATACAGGTCTACCTGCTCAAGACCGTGGTCGAGCAACTGGTGGATGACAGCAAGACCGACGCCATCGCCCGCAAGCTGCTGGAAGAACAATACGCCCCTAGTCTGGTGGTGGGGCATTCGTCCAGCGGCGGTGCGCCGGTGGTCTTCGAGCCGCACCCGACTTACGAAAACCTGTTTGGCCGCATTGAATACAGCACCGACCAGGGCGCGCTCTACACCACCTATCGTCAGCTGCGTCCGGGTGCATTGCACCGCGCCAACGGCGGTTTCCTGATCCTTGAAGCGGAAAAAATGCTCAGCGAGCCGTTCGTGTGGGATGCGCTCAAGCGCGCCCTGCAATCGCGCAAACTGAAAATGGAGTCGCCGCTGGGTGAGCTGGGCCGTCTGGCCACGGTGACCCTGACGCCGCAACACATTCCGTTGCAGGTCAAAGTCGTCATCATCGGTGCGCGTCAGCTGTATTACACGCTGCAAGACCTCGATCCGGACTTCCAGGAGATGTTCCGCGTCCTGGTGGACTTCGACGAAGACATCCCGATGGTCGACGAGAGCCTGGAGCAGTTCGCCCAGTTGCTCAAAACCCGCACCTCGGAAGAAGGCATGGCACCGCTGACCGCCGACGCGGTGGCCCGTTTGGCAACTTACAGCGCGCGTCTGGCTGAACACCAAGGGCGTTTGTCGGCACGCATCGGTGACCTGTTCCAACTGGTCAGCGAGGCGGATTTCATTCGTCACCTGGCGGGTGACGAGATGACCGATGCCGGGCACATCGAACGTGCGCTCAAGGCCAAGGCCACCCGCACCGGACGCGTCTCGGCGCGGATTCTCGATGACATGCTGGCCGGGATCATCCTGATCGACACGGACGGCGCCGCCGTCGGCAAGTGCAACGGGCTGACCGTGCTGGAAGTCGGCGACTCGGCGTTCGGTGTGCCGGCGCGGATTTCCGCCACGGTCTACCCGGGCGGCAGCGGCATCGTCGACATCGAGCGCGAGGTCAACCTCGGCCAGCCGATTCACTCCAAAGGCGTGATGATCCTCACCGGGTATCTGGGCAGCCGTTACGCCCAGGAATTCCCGCTGGCGATTTCCGCGAGTATCGCCCTGGAGCAATCCTACGGTTACGTCGATGGTGACAGTGCGTCGCTGGGCGAGGCGTGTACGCTGATATCGGCCCTGTCGAAAACACCGCTCAAGCAATGCTTTGCAATCACCGGCTCGATTAACCAGTTCGGTGAAGTGCAGGCGGTGGGTGGGGTCAACGAGAAGATCGAAGGTTTCTTCCGTCTCTGCGAGGCCCGCGGGCTGACCGGTGAACAGGGGGCGATCATTCCGCAGGCCAACGTGGCCACGTTGATGCTCGACGAGAAGGTGTTGTCGGCGGTGCGTGCGGGGCAGTTCCATGTCTACGCCGTACGGCAGGCCGATGAGGCGCTGAGCCTGTTGGTCGGCGAACCGGCCGGTGCACCGGATGCCGATGGCCAGTTCCCTGAAGGCAGCGTCAACGCGCGGGTGGTGGAACGCTTGCGTGTGATCGCGGAAATGATCAGCGAAGAAGACCTCAAGGAAGCCGAGAAAGAAGCGGCGCTGGAAGCCCTGGTCGAAGCCAAACCGGCCTGACATAGAGCCCCTGTAGGAGCGAGGCTTGCCCGCGAAGACGTAGTGTCAGTCGACGTTATCATCGCCTGACACGCCGCCTTCGCGAGCGAGCTTCGCTCCTACAGTTTTTGGGGGGCTGTCGAAACCGACATCCAGCCGCCATTAGTGCCATCAGTCTGACGTCAATGTTCGCACAATGACCATTCGGCGCCTTCTGGTCTTACTTGACGTGCTAGTCAAACTTTTCTTCTATTCTCAGCTCAAGGATATCGACAGTAATCACTGGATCGAGACAGCCTTCCCGTGGGGGCTGAATACCGGATCTACCGAGGGTCGCCGCCATGTCGCGCAACCTCTGCCTCACCCGTCAATGTTTGGGCCTTGTGACCCGTATCGAGTGTGCCATCCGCCCATTGGCGGGGGATACGGGCATGTGGACCTTGCTCTTTGCCGCCGGAATGGCCGGCGAACAACCTTCCGCCATCAAGGCGCAGGGCCCGTTTCATGGCCCTTTCGTGGCGGAATCAATCCTCGACACGATTGTTGAAAGCCTGACCCTGCATGGCTACGAGCTGGCCGATGACCCGCAAATCTGGTGCCTGCACCTGCAAGCCCAACTTCGGGAAATCAACGGCGGCCGTTGCCGCAACCTCGGTGGCTGAGTTTCGGCCGGAGCACTGAACCGGCTATTGATCAAGGTGGGTCAGGTCCGCCTTGGCTAGCTTGACCTCGAATCCATATTGGACCGTGGTGAGGTCTGTTCGCTGATAACTTTCCAGACGTGTTGGCTGGCCATAGAAGTAATGCACGGCAAATAACGCCGGGCCTTCTGCGCTTGCGTCGTGACTGACCGAAAGAATTTCTTTCAGATAGTTTCCAGAGTCGTCCTTGGCGAAAAATCGCCAGTCCTGGGCAGGAAACAGCTTCAAATCGACCACCAACGCATTGCCTTTGAGCTCCAGGCCTTTTGGTAATGAGTGGGCGTCGAGCGATTGTTTGGCGACCGTCGCCAGGAACAGCGGCATGGAGCCCACTGCATAGGCCGGCGTTTCCGGAAACAAGTTCAAGTCATAGGTGATGGCGCCACGTAGCGGGTCGAGCTCGTAAGCCTCTGGTGGCAGCTCGATCGGCTCGTCGCGCCTGCCGCTGCCATCCTCTGTGAAGAAAGTGACCGGGCTATCGCCGGGGCTGAACGATGTGCCGAGCAGTTCATCATTGAAGCTTCTGGGGTGATCGAACTCGATGCGCGCGGCGCTGGGGTCATCCACCGACTGACTGACGATGATGCCCTTCTTCAGTTGTTCCTCACTCAATGTCGCGCCCTTGAGCCAGCTCGGGGCCTGATCGTCATACACCACCACGGGCAAGGTCAGTGGCTGGATGGTTTTTTCCGTGGTGTGTGAGTCGAAGCGGCGCACTGGCAGGTTCAGGTCCTTGCGGGTCACCGTGGCGGCCGAGAAGTCCAGCACGCTGACCTCAACGGTTTCGACCGGTCCGTTGAAATACACTTTGCTGTAATGATTCTTCTGCTCCTCCTCGAAGGACCGCTGTTCTTCTTCGATCTGTTGTCCGAACGTCTCGCTCCAGACCTTCTGTTGCTGCAATTTCGCCAGTTGTTTTTGATAGAAGGCAATTTGCGCGGCGGTTTCATTGATCGAGCCCGAGCGCGAGAGGAATTGCCCGGTGGCGTCCTTGGCCTGGACGATCAGCGGGTTCAACGGTGTTTCGCTGACTTCCGGGGCCAACGGCGCGCTGTTGTTGAATTCGATTTCGGCGTAGTTGTTGCCCAGTTTCAGCAGGGTGACGCTGAGATTGTCGTTGGTGCGGGTCTGGCCAACGTCTTTTTTCGTCAGGTCGAAGGTATAACGCTTGCGCGGGGCAATGACCTCGACCTTGCCTTGCAGGCTTACCGGTTGGGGCTGGCTTTTGTTGTCCACGTCCAGGCCGTCGATGAACGGATAGGTCACCGTCAGATCATCCGGGTTGGTCAGGTTGGAACTCGACGGGCTCAGCTGAATGCCGGGATCGGTTTCCGACCATTCCGGCTGGAACGTGATGACGCGCTTGTTGCTCAGGGTCACCGATTGCCATTCCAGGCCATGGGGAAAGAGAAACGCGGCCGGAATGTTGAAGTTGAAGGGGAACACCGGTTGCAGATCGGTCAGGTAGTCGGAGCTGGAGTCTTTGTGCAGCACGAACAAACCATTGATGTAGGTATCCACCAGGGCCTGTGGCGTGGGGTAGTGCTTGAGCACGGCAAGAACGTCTTCGCCGTATACGGTTTCCACGGGTTTACTGTCGAGCTTGAGTTGCGCGCGCTCAAGCAACAACAGCGAACCGCCGAGTTCGGCGACGGCATCCTTGAGTTTCGGATCTTGAATCGCATCCAGAGATTTCTCGAACTGCGCGGTCTTTTCTTCAAGGCTGGTCTGGCGCTTCTCATCGCTGGGTGAGCAGCCGCTCAGCAGCAGAGCCAGGCAAATGCCGGCACTCGTTATTGGCAATCGCACATCCATTTCCCGTCTTCCTTCCCGATGTCGCTGAGCTGTCAATAGTCTGGACACTAGCAGAAAAACTTTGTGACACACGCGCAGGTGGCGGATTTCCCGACGGTTTCTGGCTGTAACGGGGGGCTGTTATACTCGCCGCCATTTCCAGCCCACGTGTGAGATTCAATGGAACGCTTTATCGAAAATGCAATGTACGCATCCCGCTGGCTGCTGGCGCCGATCTACTTCGGTCTGTCCCTCGGGCTACTGGCGCTGGCGCTGAAATTCTTCCAGGAAGTGTTCCACGTCATTCCCAACGTATTCTCGATGGCCGAGTCGGACCTGATCCTGGTGCTGTTGTCGCTGATCGACATGGCGCTGGTGGGTGGTTTGCTGGTGATGGTGATGATTTCCGGTTACGAGAACTTCGTTTCCCAACTGGACATCGACGACGGCAAGGAAAAGCTCAACTGGCTGGGGACTATGGATTCGTCTTCGCTGAAGATGAAAGTGGCGGCCTCCATCGTGGCGATTTCGTCCATCCACCTGCTGCGGGTTTTCATGGACGCCAAGAACGTCGATCCCGAGCATTTGAAGTGGTACGTGATTATTCACATGACGTTCGTGGTGTCGGCGTTTGCCATGGGTTACCTGGACAAACTCACCAAGCACTGATTGCACTGCGCCCGGTAGGAGCGTGCGGTGCGGCGATCCGACTTGCCCGCGAAGGGGCCGTGTCAGTCGACATAGATGTTGCCTGATACACCGCCTTCGCGGGCAAGCCTTAATGCCAGTCAGTTAAGCCCTCCAGCCCTCTTTTTGGGGTATTTGACTGGTCTAGGCTTGACCACTCTTGGGTAACTTCGCTCTCGTCTGGCTGGCAGTATGAAGTGCTGAGCCTGGATTCTCAGT